>SUYQ01000001.1 GCA_015060325.1 Bacteroidales bacterium
ATCTCTAAACTCAAAGATCAAAACCTTTAGATCCCAACTACGAGGTGTAAGCGACTATACCTTCTTCATGTATAGAATCTATAAGATCTTTGGATAACTTAAACACGGAACTTTGCAGGTGAGCCTAATTTAATTCGAATAATAATGACATCTAAAACACCTCCTAAATTGTATGGCAGGATACACTTTAATCACAAAGGGTGGATTTCTGTGCCAAGAGAATCTGTTGATGCATACAAACATGCGGATGGATGGAAAAATTATGCGTGGAATATACGTGAAAGCCTTTCTGTTGACAGATATATATAACAGAGCACAAATAATCCAGCATAAAATCGTTTCCCAACAGGTTGACGACATAAACTATTGCCTGCCTCTTCAACTCCAAAGATGATTAGTGTATAATATAAAGAAAGTGTGGAGCTGACTTCCGTTTATCTTAATGAAGGTTGTGGAAAGCCCCTATAGGAGATAGGCGACACAATACCCCACACTCGGATAGATATGGGATATCGGGATGCAGAATGCACCCAACCACATGTATCTATACGAAAGTGAGTGTTGTTCCGCCCCGTCTTTCCTATAAAGAAAACTTCCACATTTTCATTAAAAGACTGCGAAAAACACTTTCACAATATGTAACGCCAGACGGCTTACGCCGAATGACTTTCCAAATGTCGGAAGATTTTTTCGGATAAACAACACTCACCGGGGTATCGTGTCTGAGTGAGATTATAATTATTGTTGATACATCGGATGTAGATAAGAAATTCGTGTCTTTGCTTTGAGCCTGAGTAATCAGAATCAGGTGAATGAATTATGGAAGAAAGAGGTAATATTCTGATGTATCAGACTGTCGATGTATCAGACTGCTGATGGGCAGACTGCGATTGAGGTTGTACTCGTAATGTAGAATGGGGATATGTTATGAATGACAGCCTTCTGAAGAATGCTGGTGGAGGGAAGAATTTCGTATAATATTTGTAATATTACCAAATATTGGTAACTTTGTAAAAAATATTATGATATGAAAACAACATCTGTTGCACTTGGCCCATATTTCGAGGACTTCATCAAGGCTCAGATTTCACAAGGCAGATACAACAACGCCAGTGAAGTGATTCGGGCCGGCCTGCGTATGCTTGAGGATAACGATACCAGGATTGCCGCGCTTAAGAGCGCGATTGAGGAAGGTATGAACAGCGGAGAGGCAGTAGACTTCGATCCGGCAACACATTTGAAATCGCTTAAAGCATCTAGACGCAATGCCTAAGGTCCGTTATTCGAACAAAGCAGTAGAGGACCTGTCATCAATATGGGAATATACATTCTCAGAATGGTCAGAAAGTCAGGCTGACGAGTATTATGAAATGCTCATATCAGCCTGCAATCGGCTTTTATATCCATCTATCATCTCTAATCGGTCATATGATGAGATTGCGAGTGGCCTTCTGGGAATCAAAGCAGGACATCATCTGGTATTTTACAAGATTATGGACAATGACGATGTTATGGTTATCCGTATCCTACACGAGAAGATGGACGTAGAAAGGCACTTCTCTAAGACTCCCAGTACGACCGTGTGACGTCTCTCAGGTAAATTGCGACCCGTATTTTGGCAAAGTATTGCTTCATACGGCATTGACGTCCAATGACTTACACACGGACGTACCGCGTACGGACGGTAGCCATTGGATATATGACCGACACCATGGGCCGTATGCACTCTGACGCACAGTTCGCTGGATCATCATCAGTTCCAGCACACGTTGAGATGATGGGATTCCTCGGCATCGGTAACAACCCTATGGTAGGTTGTACAGTTGCTTGCGCTGTTGACGTTGCTACTGCGCTTAACAAGTAATCGCAGGGAGGGACGGTTGAAAAACTAAATCCCTCCCAACTGCGTTGGGCCCCTCCCGTTCACGAGGCCACGGGCGGCCACGGTTTTTCAACCGTCACTCCCTGCTCAACGCCAGATACAGAGACATCCTTTCGAGGGTGTCTCTTTTTTGTCATAATCATATAATATTCCAATATTTCTGCGAGATTAATATTCTGTGTCATGCAAATTTATCAAGGAGGCAGTCGGGTCCAAGTATATTATTGCTATCTTTGACCGGTTATTTTAAAAATACGAAGAAATGAAACGAATCTTGAGTCTGGCAGCAGGACTGCTGATATTCTGTACGACCTCGCATGCCTTCAGACAGGAGGCTGTCAATGTCAGGAGCGAAAAGATGGACAAGGATGTTCCGGTAACTGTGATTACTCCTGACGGGTATGGGGAGAAAGAGGCGTACCCGGTGGTATATCTCCTTCATGGTTACAGTGACAACTATACATCATGGTCCAAGGACGGAGTTGTAGGAGGACTTTCCGATCAGTATGGAATCATCTTCGTCATGCCTGACGGAGGATATGACAGCTGGTATTTCGATAGCGTGATCACACCTGAATATCAATATGAGACTTTCGTGTCATCAGAGCTCGTCAGTTATGTCGACAGCCACTACAAGACCATTGCAGACAGGAAGGGTAGAGCCATAGCGGGACTTTCCATGGGTGGTCACGGAGCTCTGTACCTTGGTATCAGACATCAGGATGTATATGGCTCCATGGGCTCTTTGTCCGGAGGTGTGGATATCAGGCCGTTCCCTACAAGATGGAATATCGCCACTAGACTCGGCTCAATGGAAGAGTATCCGCAGAACTGGGAAGATAACACAGTCATAAACCTGACTCATCTGCTGGAGCCGGGTTCCATGAATATAATCATAGATTGCGGAACTGAAGATTTCTTCTTCGCGGTAAACTGTTCATTGCATGAGAAACTGCTCGAGGCGAAGATTCCTCATGAGTTCTATACAAGACCAGGCCACCACAACTGGAAGTATTGGCTGAATGCCATCAAATACCAGGTGCTTTATTTCAACGACTGTTTCTCCAGAGAGTAAGCAGATTAAAACAGCAGCTTGAACACCTCGGTGATGTAGTCCCTGCAGTTCATCCAGGTGTGGCCGCCGCCGGGGTACATGGTGGTGTGCCTGATGCCCCTGTCCTTGAAGTTGCGTTCAAGCTCAAGTGATGACTCATAGAGGAAGTCTGATGTTCCGCAGCTGAGCCAGAGGAGCTTGAGGTTCTGGTTGAGGACCGATGCGTCGGCATATGTGCCGTTGACGAAATTCTCTGAGATCTCAGGTCCGAAGACTGCCGGAGCGAATGCGCAGACGTAATGGAATGTATCAGGATTGCCCAGGCCGCAGGCCAGCGTCTGTCTGCCTCCGAGCGAGAATCCTGCAATCGCTCTGCTGTCGGCATCCGTCCTGACATTGTAGTTCGCCTCTATGAACGGAATGACGGATTCCATGAATTCCTTGGTGATCAGTCCGGTGTCCAGAGGATTGTACACGACAGTATGGTCCCTGCGGATCATCTCCGGATATGGATTGGCGTACGGCATCACCACGATCATCTTCTCTGCAAGTCCGGATGCGATCAGGTTGTCCAGGATATTGTTCACCTTTCCGACCTTGAACCAGGTCTCCTGCGTGTCGGTCATTCCATGGATAAGATACAGTACAGGATATTTCTCACTGCTTGCAGGATCGTATCCCGCTGGTGTATAGATGCATACCGGTCTGTCGAATCCGACGGCAGCTGAAGTGTAATATGTGTATGTCATCTTTCCATGCGGCACATCCTGGAGGTCCTGCCAGTCAGGCTGAGGTCCCTTGATGTCGGCCAGGCTGGCCTTGTATCCTTCGTTAGGGAAGATGTGCATGTTTTCCGGGTCGGCTATCGTAGTTCCGTCAACTATGAATGAGTATGGATAGATGTCAGGAACCACATCGGTAAGTGTTACGGACCAGACCCCGTCTTCGTCCTTCGTCATAGGCATCCTGCCTGCAATCATCTGTCCTTCCAATTCCACTTTTCCGGCTTCCGGAGCGCGCAGACGGAACGTCACGCTTCCGTCCTCGCCGTAATCCGGCGAAATCAATTTCGGAGGGAACAGCTTTGCCATCTTCTCCGGCGTAAGCTGCTGCAGCCCAGGCATAGGGGCTGGTGCCGCAGGCCTGGCCTCCGCTTCCGCTGCAGCTCTCATCGCCTTCGCCGAAGCCTCTTTGTCGAAGAGCAGAGGGAAGGTCTGGCTGAGGAAATGGCGCGCATTCATCCATGTATGCCCAAGCTTGTCCGACGTATAGTAAGCTATATGTTCGATGCCCTTGCTTTCCAGAAAGTCCGTATACTCCCGTGCATTGCCATAGAGAAAATCGTCCGTGCCTACTCCGAGCCAAAGCAGGTTGATCTTCCTGTTTGTCTTGCGTGCCTGGTCATACACCTTAGGGAAATCCATGCTGGTGAACGAACTGTATGAGCAGAGATAAGAGAACTTGTCGAGATTGTTCAGCCCGGCTGTAAGTGCCTGGTTTCCACCGCGTGAGAAACCTCCTATCGCCCTGCTGTCCCTGTCGTTCAGGGTCCTGTAATTGGACTCTACATATGGCATGAGATCGCCAAGAAGATCCCGGATGAACGGATCACCTTCGCTGAAGTCGAGCGTGCCTGCAGGGTCATATCCGGCAGGATTGCCGTATGGCAGCACTATGATCATCTCCTTTGCCTTTCCTTCTGCGATGAGGTTGTCAAGGATCAGGTTCATTCTTCCCACCTTGAAATATACCTCCTCGGTGTCGGTTGTGCCGCTGATAAGATAGAATACGGGATATTTCCTGTCCAGGTCCTTGTCATATGTCGGAGGAGTGTATACTATCGCGTTGCCGAAGGCCCCAAGAGTCCCGGACCGGTAGTTGACATAGTCCACCTTCCCGTGAGGGACCGACCTGAGCTCATGGTCAAGCGGCTGCTTGCCCCTTATGTCCACAAGCGAATTCTTGAAACCCTCGTTAGGGAACCACTCTGCGCACTGAGGATCCATCACTCCGACTCCGTCCACTTCGAAGCAGTATGGATATATGTCGGGGGTCACTGGTCCTAGCGTGATGCTCCAGATGCCGCTGCTGTCCTTCACCATATCTGCCTTGGGGGCAAACTGAGCGCTGATCCTTACGTTTTCAGCCTCCGGGGCCAGATAGTTGAATGTGACTGTGTTGTCGTCGTGAACGACAGGGGATACTACCGGGGTGAAATTCTGAGCATAAGAGCTGATGCTCATGAATGCCATGATGCCGGCTGTGGCTGCGGATTTCAGGAATGCTTTCATCATATTTCAGTTTAGCAGTCCCAAATCTAACAATAAATCAGTATATTTGGAAAAATTAATTGTTATATCATGTTGAAGATAGGTGACAGGATGCCTGATTTCGAAGTTGTGGATCAGGATGGCAACAAGGTCTCGTCAAAGGACCTCATAGGCAAAAGGACAATCGTATATTTCTATCCGAAAGACAATACAAGCGGATGCACAGCTGAGGCTTGTAATCTGCGTGACAATTATGATGCGTTGACGGCTCAGGGCTATAATGTCATAGGAGTGAGCAAGGACAGCGCGGCGTCGCACAGGAAGTTCGCCGACAAGTATGAACTGCCGTTCACCCTTCTGTCGGATACGTCCACTCAGATGCTTCAGGCTTTCGGGGCATGGGGCGAGAAGAAGATGTATGGAAAGACTGTCATGGGCACCATCAGAAGGACATTCATCTTCGATGCGGACGGCATCCTTGAAAGGATAATAGAGAAAGTGGACACGAAGAACCACGCATCACAGATCCTGCAGTAGGGGATGATAAGAAAGGCGACATATGATGATGTGCCGGCGCTGATGGAGATTTTCCGGAAGGCGCGGGGCATCATGCGTGAGAGCGGAAACCTGCATCAGTGGAATGACGGGTATCCGTCGGAAGATGTCGTCAGAAAGGACATCAGTGCGGGTCATTGTTTCGTGCTGACCGCAGGTGGAAGGAACTTCGATGCCTGCCCTGAAGCTGGGGAAGAAATACTGGCCACCATGGCGTTCATCCCCGGACCGGACCCGACATATGCTGAAATATATGATGGCAGCTGGCAGAACGACAATCCCTATCATGTGATCCATCGGATCGCTGTCGCCGAACCCGGCCATAATGCGGCCAAGGCAATGCTGGACTGGGGATTTGAACGTACAAAGTCCATACGCATCGACACGCACAAGGACAATGTGATAATGCATCATGTGCTGTCAAGATACGGATTCATCCATTGCGGAAGGATACTTCTGGCCAACGGGGAGCCGCGTGAGGCATATCAGAAAGATATTTGAAACCAATAACCGATACTGACATTATGAAACGACTTCTGACTGTTGCAGTTGTGCTGGCGGCATTCATCTGCCCGCAGACTCTCAATGCCACAAAACTTATCGGTGTCAGGACAATCGACAAGGATTATATCATGGTCCATTTCCGTGACGGGGAAGTGAGATACCGTGATGACGCCACAGGTCCGAGCGCATACCTTGGTCACACCTTTGTCGAAGGCGATGACACTCTTTTTGTCTTTGGACAGAGGCTTGACCCGGAAGTTGCTGCAAAAGCTGCAAACTGGACCATCTCATCAAAGGACGACAGATCCTTCGGCATGCAGACAGCGGTTGCCGCATGGAGAAAGTCCAAGCCGATGAATACGGACAACACCCTGACATCCGAACTTGATCACTGGATCTTCCTCCAGCTTCCGAAGTCCATGAAGCAGGGAACCACCTACACGGTGAGCATCCCTGAGGCCCTTGGCGCTGACGCGACTGAGGCAGAAGTGACCTTTGACATATGGTCGTCAGTATCTGAAGCTGTCCATGTAAATATAATAGGTTATTCTCCTGAAGAAGAGACCAAGGCGGCAGACCTGTATCTGTGGCTGGGCGACGGCGGCCAGAGAGACTATACATCTTTCGAGGGCAAGAAGGTGTGGCTGTACAACACCAGGACCGGCAGGAAGCAGAAGGTCGGAAATGTGGCATTCTGGATGAGTGCTTCAGAGCATGAGAATGAAGCGGGCAAGAAGAATATGACGGGTTCGGATGTGTGGAACATAGATTTCAAGGCTGCAGAGCCGGGACGTTACCGTCTTGTAGTGGAAGATGTGGGCTGCAGCATGGACTTTGACATCAGCAATGAAGTCTATTTCCAGCCATACCATTATTCGCTGAGAGGCTACTATTACATGCGTCTTGGCGAGCCGATAGATCCCCGCATCACTCCTGTTCCGCGTCAGCCGCAGTTCATCCCTGGAGAGAACCCGAAAGGATTTGTGGTATACAAGACCGATATGCATCCTTGGCACCCGGACTGGAGAAAACTCAGGGGTGACGTCTGGGATGAGCCTCATTTCAAGCGCCCGGAGCAGTCTGAATTCTGGAAACACAGGCTCCCGGGCAATCCGGTAAATGAAATCGTACGCGGAGGACATTCCGACGCGATGGACTGGGACCGTCATCTGGCCCATGTCAGCAACATATATGATCTTCTCCTTCCGTATATCCTTACAGGAGGACGCCTTTCTGAGGATAACCTCAGCATCAGGGAAAGCGGAAACGGTATTCCGGATCTGCTGGATGAGGCTCGCAACGAAGTGGATTTCTTCCTGAGCATCAGGGATGGGGAAGCATATTCGCAGGGTGTGACTAACCCTTCATCCGACTGGACGGTGATGTTTCAGGCAGGTTGCACTACGATGGCGGCTTGGGCCAATTCGGCAAATTGTGCAATGCTCGCCGAAGCCTTCAGGATTCATGGTGACAAGGAGCTTTGTGAGTATTATACGTCAGAGGCCATCAAGGCTTTCCGCTTTGCTGAGAAGCAGGAGGTGAGCCAGCTTGACGATTGGCAGAACATCGGCACTTCAAGCATGCGCGGGCGCGATTTCAAGCAGATGGCGGCAGCATTCATATATAACCTCACTGGTGACAGACAGTGGGAGGACATCATGGTCGAGGAAAGCGTGGTCAAGGATGGCGTCGCTCCTCTTTTCTCGAAAGAACGCCGCAGCAATTACTACCAGATCTGGGGCGCCGCAGCGTACCTTGCCTGTCCTCAGGAAAGACATTATCCTGAATATTATGACAATCTTGTAAAGAGTGTGAACAAGCAGGCTGACGAGAACAATGTATGCCATATGTCGACCCGGCCTTCGCGCAGGACGGCCAACGACCCTCGCTGGCAGACTTCGGAAAATCTTCAGATGGTCATGTTGGCTCATTATATTGCTGACTCAGACCAAAGACGCGAACTGCTTGAGCAGGCGATGTATATGGATGCCGGATGGTGTCTTGGCAGAAATCCGTCCAACACTGTGGAGATGACCGGACTTGGTGAGCGTCATATCATCGACTGCTACACTACAGGACGCAATGACGGAGTCCCTGGTTCGCATCCGGGACAGACGCCGTTCAACGGCACCGAAACATGGTCTCCTGGAAATGGCGGTGATGCAAGAATCATCCTCGGCAGATGTTATCCTGACTGGTACACCGCCGGCTGGCCTCACCAGGAATCATTCTTCAACATCCGCTACATGTGGGTAAACGGCGAGTTTACTCCACGTGAGACAATGCGTGGTAAGATGGCCCTGTTGGCCTATCTGTACGGTATAAGGAAATAGCGTAGTCAGACTCAGTATTCGATCTTGTCTTCCTTTTCCGCCCATTTGCGGAATGCGCGCAGGGCGTCAGAACGCATGAAGTGCTCGCATCTGATCGAGCGCTCTTCGTATCTGAGCTCCAGCTGGTCATAGATGAACGAGTCGTCGAAGTTGATCGCTTTGGCGTCGTCCTTTGTGTTTCCATAGCATATTCTGCTGACTCCGGCCCAATAGAGTGCGCTGAGACACATCGGGCATGGTTCGCATGAGCTGTATACCGTGCAGCCTGTGAGCTGGAATGTACCCAGCTTGGCGCAGGCATTGCGTATTGCCATCACTTCTGCGTGCGCAGTAGGGTCGGCATTCGGTACGACGCGGTTGGTGCCGGTCGCTATTATCTCGCCGTCGCGTACGATCACGGCTCCGAACGGTCCTCCGCCTGTGTCGATGTTTTCTTCAGACAGCCTGATGGCCATCTCCATGAACTTTGCATCCTCTGCTGAGTAGTTGTCTATTTCCTTCAGATATTTTCCTGTACTGCTCATATTCATTTTGTTTGTTCCGCAAATGTAGTACATTTTGCGTAGATTCTTTCAGTTTCCTTCATTATGGCCTCGTCGTCGGCTATCATCTCCTGAAGAGCATGGAGACGGGGCGCGTTGTCGCTCCACGGTATCCAGAGCTTCAGATAGCCTCCGTGGCCGTATTTTTCCTTCAGGTGTGAGACGGCTCTTTTGAGGTGCCCTTCGCGTCCGAGGTCGGGGTAGTGCCTGAATCCGAACTGGATCGTGCGTCGGATGATGGTCTCGGCATCGATGACCCTGTCAGCCTCGGCCACAATCATACCGTAGATGCTTCTGGGGGCGTTCCTGCCGGACGCCCTGTGGTCTTCGGCGGCCTGGGCGATGGTCTCGATCTGTTCTTCGCTGAACCATTGTCGCAATGTGACGTCGGCGCGGATGATCTTGCCTGAGTCGGTGTGATGGTGCTCCCGGCCGTTTTCAAGACCGAGGTCATGGCAGGCCGCCGCCATCATCAGCACATTGCGGTCAACCGGCGTGAGCCAGAATCCTTCGGGATCGTCCTGCGATGCTACCCATGCATCTTTCCCGTCAAGCAGCATCATTGCCTGTGAGATCACCGTCCGGGCATGGTCTTCCTTGTGGGCATCGTCGAATCCGGCATAGCGTGGCACTATGCTGTTCCATATATAATTCTCTATTTCAGACTGTTTCATGATGGCTCCGTTTCAAGTGTCACAGCGATCTTTTCATATAGGTCCGGCTTGATCTTATATGAGACATCTGCTGCAAATCTTGCCTGCTGGGCCTTGGCGAAACGCGTGTGGGCTTCGTTCATCAGGTCGAAAGTCTTCGCCACATAGTTGCCGATCCGGTGGGATTCCAACCTGAAGCCGGCCCTTGCACGCAGTTCCTTCAGGGCTCTTCGACGGGCAAAGATGCCGGAGTTCTGCCAGACTTCGAATGTCTCTTTGGCGAATTCGTGGAGTGAAGCTGCAGCCGCCGCCTTGAATTTCTCTTCCTTCAGGTTCTCATCAAGGGGCTGAAGGATTTCTGCCAGTTCCTCTTGCAGCCTTTCTTCATCATAAGCCGGCACGCCGTGCCTGAATGCTTTCATGAACCTTTCTTTTGCCGGAGAAAAACCCGGCTCTGAACGATACATTCCAACCTCATCCTGAAGCATCGCATCAAGCAGGTCATATGCCCTTATCTGGGCATCTAAATTTATTGTATTCAAGCCGGCGATGTCATCTGAACATTGCTCTATTACGGCTGATATGTTGGTCATCAGTTTACTCATAACGTGTAAAATTAAAAAAATCTTATCAAAAATCACGTTTTTACACCAAATTTGTATAGGGCGTTTCATGACACATTTAATTTTAGTGGTTATGAAACGTCTGAATTTAATTTTAGGAGCTGCGGCTCTTATCGCTGTCTCTTTGACAGCATCTCCTGCCGTGATGGCTCAGGAGAACGGAAACAGGGACGAATACGGTAAGATCGTACGCGGTCCTTATGAGACCAACCGCTTCGGTGACAACTGGTTCATTACAGTCGGAGGCGGTATCAATGCGTTCTGGAACGAAGGATTGACTGTGGACAATATGCGCATCGCTCCAAGTATCGATGCGAACTTCGGAAAATGGTTCACTCCTTCGGTCGGAATGAGGGTCGGTTATCAGGGAATCAACTCACAGGTGTGGTCAGAGACTGCAACTGTCCTTGGGCCAACCTTGGACAATGACAAAGACATGTATCTGCAGAAGTTCGGATACATGTATGTTCACGGGGACTTCCTGTGGAATGCCTCAAATGCATTCAGCGGATATAAGGAAACCCGTTTCTGGAATCTCATTCCATATCTCCATGCAGGATACTATCGCTCATATGGAGTTGACGGGGTGGATTTCGCTGACAATGAACTTGCTGCCGGTGTCGGCCTGCTCCACAATCTGAGGCTCTCTAACAGATTGGACCTCGTGATTGATATGAGGGCGACAGCTGTAAACGGACGGGTGCGTGCTTCTGACGGAGTGTCTGTAATCCCTTCTGTCACAATGGGATTGGGTGTGGATCTCGGGTGGCCGAACTTTATCCGTACTTCTACTATTCTTGATGAGTATGAGGCAGTCATGGTGGATCAGATGGCTGCTGTCGAGGCTGCTGCCCTGGCTCTTGAACTGGCGAATGTTTCGCTCAAGGAGCAGAATGATGAACTTGTGGCTGTAAACAAGAAGCTGAAGAAGGAAAACAAGTCTCTTAAGAACAGGCCTGTGTACAGTGCAGAGGCATTCTTTAGTGAAATCGGTCCAGCTACTGTCTATTTCAATATAGGCAAGGCGGTCCTTTGTGAAAAAGAAATGCAGCACATGGACTTCATCGCTTCAAACATCATTTCAAAAGCTGATCAGGAGACAATGATCCAGATTACAATTCTTGGCACTGCTGACAGCTCCACCGGTACTCCGAAACGAAATGAATATCTCAGCAAGGCCAGAGGAGAATATATCTACAATCTGCTGGTTGAAAAATATGGTATTTCTCCTGACAGACTGGTAGTTGAGTCAGAAGTCGTTCAATCACCGGCTGATCCTGAACTGACCAGGGCGGTGGTCATAAAATTCTAAAGGTGAGGCAAATCGTCATGTAGCCGTGGGCTCCGATAGGGGCTCACGGCTTTTTAATGTAAATTAGTTGGTGAAAAAACATGAAAAAGGATGTTTGTTTGAAATAAAATACTTATCTTTGTGCAATTGTTGTGGAATCAATCTTAAATTAACTTATATGAAAACAGTAAAATTCTTTTTGGGAGCCCTTGCTCTTGCTGCTGTTTCAATGATCGTTGCTCCTTCTGTAAATGCGCAGGAGAACGGAAACAGAGACGAGAATGGCAAGATCGTACGTGGCCCTTACTTGACTAACCAGTTCGGTGACAATTGGTTCATCGGTGTAGCCGGTGGTATGAACTTCTTTGGTGATGGCGGTTACAAGCCAGCAGTTGGTGGTGCTCTTGATGTAAACTTCGGTAAGTGGATTACTCCAGCTATCGGACTTAGAGCCGGCTATACTGGACTCACAGGCGCTGAGTGGTCAAAGAATCCTACAGTTCTTGGTACAGAACTCAATGCTGACAAGGATATGTACAAGCAGAAGTTCGGATTCGCTTACATTCACGCTGACGTGATGTGGAACATCTCACACGCTATCGGCGGATACAAGGAGACTCGTCTCTGGAACTTTGTTCCTTATGCTCACGCAGGATTCCTCAGAACTTATGGCCGTGCAGGCGCTGAGTTCGGTGACAACGAATTCGCTATGGGTCTCGGTCTCTTGAACAACATCCGTCTCTGCCAGAGACTCGACCTCACTTTCGATGTTCGCGGTCTTCTTATGAACGGAAACCATCATGCAGGTAACGGCGGTGTAGCTGGTCTTATCCAGACTACTATCGGTCTCTCTGTAAACCTTGGCAAGACAAACTGGACACGCGCAGCTAACTGGCATAATCCTGAGGATGTAGAGGCTCTTGACGCAGCAGCTGCTTCAGCAGCAGCTCTTGCAGCAGCTAACGCAGCTCTCGCAGCTGAGAAGGCTGAGCTTCAGAAGGCAAACGAGGCTCTCGAGGCTAAGAACAATGACCTTGAGAAGGCTCTTGCAGAGGCTCAGGCTAATTCAGGCCTTAAGGAAGTAGGTCCTGCAGCATTCTACTTCGAGATCGGTAAGACTACTCTCGATAAGAAGGAGCTCGAGCACCTTGACTTCTACCTCAAGAACGTTCTTCCTTTCGTAAAGGGTAAGACCGTTACAGTTATCACTGGTAGCGCTGACAAGAAGACTGGTACAGCTAAGCGTAACCAGTACCTCTGCGAGAAGCGTGCTGAGTATCTCAAGAACCTTATGGTAGAGAAGTATGGCATCGATGCAAGCGACTTCGCTGTTAGAACAGTTATCGCAACTGAAGGCGATGCATCTCTCAGCAGAGCAGTTGTTGTTTCTTTCGAGTAATCGAATGTAAATAAATCATACAGGAAGACGTCTCAGTTTGGGACGTCTTCTTTTTATTGTTATATTTGCGTCTGTAAATTAAAGTATTCTTGATTATGAGCAGATTGCCTGCAGAATGGGAGCACCAGAGTGGTGTGCAGTTGACATGGCCTCATTGTGAGACCGAATGGTATGAGTTGGATAAAGTGCTTGAATGCTATGTCGAGATAGCGGCTACTATCCTTCGTTTTGAGCCTCTTATGGTCGTTACCAGAGATATAGAGGAGTGCAAGAATGATATAACCGGTATTGCTGCCCGAAAGGGGATTGAAATTGATGTTGATGCGATCAGGTTTTATGAATGCCCGCTCAATGACACCTGGGCACGCGATCATGGCGGAATAAGCGTTCTAGGAGAGGATAATCAGAAATATCTCTATGACTTTGTCTTCAACGGATGGGGACTCAAGTTCGGCTCGGACCTTGACAATCAGATCACAAAGAACATATTTTTCCAGAATGCATTTCAGGAAGACGTGCTTTGCGTGGACATGCGTCCTTATGTTCTGGAAGGCGGCAGTATTGACAGCGACGGCTGCGGAACGATGTTGACAACGACGGAGTGTCTCTGCTCGGTAAACCGCAATGAATATCTCAGTCAGGAGGAGATCGAGGAGGAACTTTGCGGAGCGTTCGGTCTGGAGCGTATTCTGTGGCTTGACCATGGAACCATTATCGGTGACGACACTGACAGCCATGTGGATATCCTGGCGCGTTTCTGCTCGCCTGATACTATTGCATATATGCAGTGTACAGATCCGGATGACCCTCATTACGAGCCACTCGCAGCGATGGAAAAGCAGCTGCGTGGCTTCAGGACTCTGGACGGCAAGCCGTATAATCTTATTCCGCTCCCGCTCCCGGAGCCTTTGTATCTTGACGACTACAGGCTTCCTGCCTCATACGCAAACTTCCTGATCATCAATGGTGCCGTGCTTCTTCCGGGTGCAGGTTCACCGCTTGATGAAGTCGCTCGTAAGAGACTTCAGGAGGCATTCCCGGACAGGGAAGTCATCGTGATCGACTGCCGGGCACTTCTTTCCGGCCACGGATCGCTCCATTGTATAACCATGCAGTTCCCGGAGGGTTACCTTCGTTAGTCTGTCATTTCGAGCCAGTCGTGACGAAACTTGTCAATTCGAGCCAGTCGTGATGAAACTTGTCATTTCGAGCCAGTCGTGATGAAACTTGTCATTTCGAGCGAGTCGTGATGAAACTTGTCAATTCGAGCCAGTCGTGATGAAACTTGTCATTTCGAGCGAGCAAAGCGAGTCGAGAAATCTGTAATTAATAAATTGTAAACTATGAATATATTGAAAGTAGGAATGGTGCAGCAGAGCTGCGGTGATGACATTCAGGCAAATATCGAAAAACTGAAAGGCAATATCAGGAAATGTGCCGAGATGGGAGCACAGCTTGTGGTGCTTCAGGAACTTCACAATTCAGTGTATTTCTGCAAACATGAGGAGGCGGCTCTCTGTGACCTCGCAGAGCCGATTCCAGGCCCGTCAACAGAAACTTACGGCGCTCTTGCAAAGGAACTGGGTATCGTGATAGTTCTCTCACTTTTCGAGCGCAGGACTGCAGGCATATATCATAATACGGCAGTGGTCATGGAAAAGGACGGAACCATCGCCGGCAAGTATCGCAAGATGCATATTCCTGATGACCCTTGCTATTATGAGAAGTTCTATTTTACTCCGGGTGATATGGGTTTCCGACCTATAGAGACTTCTGTAGGAACTCTCGGAGTGCTTGTGTGCTGGGATCAGTGGTATCCGGAGGCAGCACGCTGTATGGCCCTGAATGGTGCACAGCTGCTGATCTATCCTACAGCAATCGGTGGTGTGTATACTGATCCTGTAGAGGAGCAGAAAGTGCAGAGCGATGCATGGCAGCTTGTCCAGAGGGGACATTCCGTTGCTAACGGACTTCCTGTCATCACCGTAAACAGGACAGGTCAGGAGGATGATCCTACAGGAGTTACAAAGGGCATCAAGTTCTGGGGCCGTTCGTTCGCTACCGGTCCTCAGGGCGAACTCCTTGCCGAGTTCGGAAACGACGAGGAGGGAGTCAAGGTCGTTGAAATCGACCTTGACAGGACAGAATATGTCCGTCGCGGATGGCCTTTCTTCCGCGACCGCAGGATAGATGCTTATGGAGAAACTATTTTAAAACGCTACGGTAAATAATATGGCAAACATCGGTACTACGTTTACAAAGTCGGGCAAGAAGGCGGTTCTATGCGGATCCGGTGAGCTCGGAAAAGAAGTTGCATTGGAGCTTCAGCGCTACGGCGTTGAGGTCGTTGCACTGGACAAGTATGCAAATGCCCCTGCGATGCATGTGGCCCATCGATCTCATGTGCTTTCAATGCTTGACGGCGATGCGCTCGAGACGGTCATCAGGGAGGAGAACCCGGATTTCATCATCCCGGAGATCGAGGCAATCGCTACTGACAGGCTTGTGAAGCTGGAAGAAGAAGGGTTCAATGTGATACCGACGGCCAATGCGACACGATTGACCATGAATCGTGAGGGTATCCGTCGTCTAGCTGCTGAAGAACTTGGAATACCTACTTCGCCATATCGTTTTGCCGAGACGCGCGAGGAGTTTGACAAGGCGGTTGCTGAGATCGGACTGCCATGCGTGGTGAAACCTGTCATGAGTTCGTCTGGACACGGCCAGAGTACAATCAGGACTGTAGATCAGATAGATGAGGCATGGCAAGTGTCGCAGGAAGGAGGGCGTGCCGGGGGTGGAAAGGTAATCGTTGAGGGATTTGTGAAGTTTGACTATGAGATCACTCTTCTTACTGTACGTCATAGTGCCGGTACTACTTTCCTCAAGCCAATCGGCCACCATCAGGTCAATGGAGACTATCGCGAGTCATGGCAGCCTCAGGCAATGTCGCAGGAGGCTCTTGAGCTCGCAGAGGCTATTGCCAAGGCTATTACCGATGCGCTTGGAGGATATGGAATCTTCGGAGTTGAACTTTTTGTCAAGGGTGACGAAGTCATCTTCAGCGAAGTGTCGCCTCGTCCGCACGACACAGGTATGGTGACAATGATATCACAGGATATGTCAGAGTTCGCCCTTCATGCACGTGCGATCCTTGGACTTCCTATCCCGGATGTGAAATTCTACGGGGCGTCAGCGTCAAAGGCTATTGTCGTAGAGGGAAATACAAAGGAATATGAGTTCTGCAACCTGGAACAGGTCCTTGAGGAACCGGGGCTTCAGATCAGAATCTTCGGCAAACCGGAGATCGCCGGTCATCGAAGGGTCGGTGTGATCCTGGCAACGGACGATTCCGTTACAGCTGCGTTGGCAAAGGCTGAGAGGGCATATAACAAGCTTGAAGTAAAGATTAAATAGACAGAATGGCGTGACCCGGTAAGTCACGCCATTCTTTATTTCCCTTTGGCAAGCTTGGCCAGTTCGAATTCAGCCTTGATCTTGTCTATGATCGTGCATACGATCTGGTATGTCCTGCTGTCCTTTCTGTAGTCTGCCGGCGTGATGAAGTTGACTCTCTTCTGCCGGAGGAGTTTCTTTGCGACATTTACCTTCTTCTTTATCTCCGGATTATATACTCCGATCGAGTTCCCTCCGAACATCTTCACGATCTTCATGCATGGGACATCAGTCTCACCGTCTCCAAAGTAGATCATATGCGGGAACGGTATTCTCTTGATGTCTTCTTCCTGGCTTTCGTTGACCTTCTTGTTGTCCCTTACGCTCAGAATGCCTTTGTTTATCTTGAAGAGGAACTGAGTCTTGGCTGTGTAGTCTACGGCGACTCCAGGCCATTCTGCTTCTCCGTCCTTGTTATATATGAATGAGCATGCGAAGATGCGTTTGAACTCATGGGCGATTTCAGTACCCTCGATCATCTCTGCCAGGCCGGAAGAATTGATGTAGTGTTCGATCCTTACGCCATGCTGCTTTCCGTATGCGTTGATGAGTCCGAACCATTCCTTCACTCCGTCGAAGAGTTCGACAGATGCACCGAATCTCTTGAAGTCCTTGCGGCGGAGCTTGATGCCGGCCTTGCGTGCCTCGTCGAACATCAGCTTCATGTAGCTTAGTATGTTGCTGGCATCCTGACCGGCTGCAATGTCGTCACTTTCCTGCCAGAATTCCTGTGGCTTCTTTCCGATAGCCTGGATGAATCCGAACTCCTGCATGTTGCCTGGAGACAGGGTGCCGTCAAAATCATAGATAAGGGCTACGATTGGATACTTTCTCATAATTTAATGTGGTTTTTCGTATTAAAATCACCACCCTAATAGGCGTTTCGCCACAAATATAATGAATTATACGCGCGTACAAGCATTATTTTCTACTTTTGCGCCCTGTAATACTTAAATCTATACGAAAAGACGATGAAACATTATTTCACAAGACTAGAAGAAGCTGTCAAGACTAATTGGGAGCGTCCGGCTCTCGGAAACTACCGTGGCGAACTGTTCACGTTCGGTGATCTTGCAACACAGATTGCGAAGTTCCATGTATTCTTTGAAGCGATAGGGCTCAAGAAGGGTGAGAAAGTTGCTCTCTGTGCAAAGAACTCTGCACGCTGGGGCGTGACATTCTTTGCAGCCAACACATACGAGGCTGTTCTTGTTCCTATCCTGGCAGATTTCCATCCTGACAGCGTCAATTCTCTTGTGGATCACTCGGAAAGCACACTCCTTCTCACAGACTCGGACATCTGGGCAAAGCTCGATATAACCAAGATGCCTACTGTGAAGGCAGTCATATCTTCAAGCGACTTCTCGCTTCTTTATGCAGCTACACCTGAGATTCAGGCAGCGAATGACAACATTGATTCACTCTTTGCACAGAAGTATCCGAACGGCTTTACATCTGCCGATGTCGATTATCCGACAGACAATGACAAGAATCTTGCGATCATCAACTATACATCTGGAACAACCAGTGCTCCTAAGGGCGTGATGCTCCGTTATGAGTGCATTTCCGCTAATGTGGAATTCGGTCAGAAGAGACTCCCTTCATATCCGGAGGACAAGATAGTATCAATGCTTCCTATGGCACATATGTATGGTATGATGTTCGAGCTCATCTATCCGCTCTGCGGAGGATCGTCGATCTACTATCTTGGCAAGACTCCTACTCCAGCTCTTCTCCTTGGTGCGATGAAGGAGGTCCAGCCATATCTCGTGATCACAGTTCCGCTTGTGATGGAGAAGATCTTCAAGAGCAAGGTCGCTCCTGTAGTGAACAAGCCTGCTATGAAGGTGCTTTGCGCTATCCCTGGCGTGAACCAGCTTATCTTCAAGAAGGTGCGTAACACTCTCCTTACGGCATTCGGTGGAAAGGTGAGGGAGATCGTGATGGGTGGTGCAGCGCTCAATCCTGATGTCGAGAAGTGGTTCAAGAAGTTCAAGCTTCCGTTTACTGTTGGTTATGGAATGACGGAGGCTGCTCCTCTTATGGCATATGAAGACTGGTGGGAATTTGCTCCGAAGTCTTGCGGAAAGGGTGTGGATTCTGTCGAGATCCGTATCGATTCAGAGGATCCATATAATAAGGTGGGTGAGATCCAGGCCAAGGGTATCAGCCTTATGACCGGATATTATAAGAATGAAGAGGCTACAAAGGCAGCATTCACTGCTGACGGTTGGATGCGTACAGGAGACCTCGGACTTCTTGACAAGAAGGGCAACATCTTCATCAAGGGTCGCAGCAAGAACATGATCCTTTCTGCGAACGGCCAGAACATATACCCAGAGGAGATCGAAGCAACGGTGAACAATCAGCCTTATGTGATAGAGTCTGTGGTTGTTGACAGAGGTACCAAGCTTGTCGCGCTTGTATATCTTGATGCAGAGAAGGTCAAGACAGAAGGTGCTGATCTCGAGGAATACAAGAAGACCCTCATGGTAGAGGTCAACAAGTCTATGCCTTCATACAGCAAGCTCACTCAGGTGGAGTGGATGGACCAGCCGTTCGAGAAGACTCCTAAGATGAGTATCAAGAGGTTCATGTACAAGTAGACTGACAAAATGTCAGCAAATCTGACTTGGAACATAATTTGACTATATGGGGTCGTCCTGGCGGACGGCCCTTTTTGTTACCCGTCCGGCATTCACGGCTTGGTCGAGTCTGTCTATACTGTCATTCCGAGCGAGCAAAGTGAGTCGAGGAATCTACGGAATATAAATGTAATTATAAAAGAAAATATACTATGGCAACAACAGGAAAAATTGGAGTAACTACCGAGAATATATTCCCGGTGATCAAGAAGTTTCTTTATTCTGACCACGAGATCTTTCTCAGGGAGCTCGTGGCAAACGCAGTGGACGCGACGCAGAAGATGAAGGCACTTGCAGCCTCAGGCGACTTCAAGGGCGAACTTGGAGAGCTTGCTGTACGTATCGAACTTAATGAAAAGAAGAAGACTCTCAAGATTATAGATAATGGTATAGGTATGACCGAGGAAGAGGTTGACAAGTATATCAACCAGATTGCTTTCTCGTCTGCAGGGGAGTTCCTTGAGAAGTATAAGGATCAGCTCAGCAGCATCATCGGCCATTTCGGACTCGGATTCTATTCCGCTTTCATGGTGGCAGAGAAGGTTACCATCGAGACTCTTTCGTGGAAGGACGGTGCAAAGGCTGTGAAATGGACTTGTGACGGTTCTCCGGAATACGCTATGGAGCCTTGCAAGAAATCAGACAGAGGTACTGTCATCACTCTCTATATCGCTGATGATGAGAAGGAATATGCAGAAAAGAGCCGCATCTCAAACCTTCTGAACAAGTATTGCAAGTTCATGCCTGTGCCTGTGGTCTTCGGCAAGGAGCAGGAGTGGAAGGACGGCAAGTATGTCGACACAGACAAGGACAACGTGATCAACAAGGTGGAGCCTCTCTGGACCCGCAAGCCAGCTGACCTCAAGGACGAGGATTATAATGAGTTCTATAGAGCCCTTTACCCAATGGCAGAGGAGCCTCTGTTCCATATCCACCTCAATGTGGACTATCCGTTCAACCTTACCGGTATCCTCTACTTCCCTAAGATCAAGAGCAACGTAGAGATCCAGCGCAACAAGATCCAGCTCTACTGCAACCAGATGTTCGTGACTGACTCTGTCGAGAACATTGTCCCTGAGTTTCTAACGCTCCTCCACGGAGTCATCGATTCTCCGGATATCCCTCTCAATGTCTCAAGAAGCTACCTCCAGAGCGATGCCAATGTAAAGAAGATATCCACCTATATCACAAAGAAGGTCGCAGACCGTCTTGACGAGATCTTCAGGAATGAGCGTCAGCAGCTCGAGGAGAAATGGGACAATCTCAAGCTCTTCATAGAGTTCGGAATGCTTACTGATGAGAAGTTCTGTGAAAGGGCGATGAAGTTCTCGCTCCTCAAGAACACTGACGGTAAGTATTTCAGCATCGATGACTACAGAAAGGCGATTGAAGGGGAGCAGACAGACAAGGACAAGAAGGTTGTATTCCTTTATGCGACTGACGTTGACAGCCAGTACTCGTTCATCGAGGCTGCCAAGGCAAAGGGTTATGATGTGCTTCTGATGGACTGCCATCTTGACAGCCATTACGTGCAGCTTCTCGAGACCAAGATCGAGAACTCACGTTTTGCCCGCGTGGACTCTGATACGGTTGATAACCTGATTCCAAAGGAGGATAAGTCAAAGCCGGAGCTGACGGATGCTGAAAGGGAAGATCTTTCTGTAATGTTCCGTAGCGTACTGCCGAAGAATGCGGAATATCATGTCCAGGCCGAGAACCTTGGAGCAGCTACTGCTCCTATCCTCATCACCCAGAGTGAGTTCATGCGCCGCTACCGCGAGATGTCTGCAATGGGTGGCGGAATGAACTTCTACGGCGAGATGCCTGAGATGTACAATATAGTGGTCAATATGGAGAATCCTCTTGTGGAGAAGATACTGTCTGCCAAGGCTGCTGAGGTCGCTCCGGCTCAGGTGGTTCCAGATGCAGCTGAGGATGCCTCAGAGGATGTGAAGAGAACTGTTACTGAAGCTAAGGAGAATGCTGCCGCGGCTCATAAGGCTGATGTAGAGGCTTTTGCAGACAATAACGAGATTCTCAAGCAGGTTACTGATCTTGCGCTTCTGGCTAATGGAATGCTTAAGGGTAAGGATCTCAGCGACTTCATTGCAAGAAGTGCAAAGGTCGTAGAGGATGCCTATCTGAAGTAGGACATAAGGTCATCCCCGGCTTGACCGGGGATCTATCGGATCAGATTCAGGAACTCGTTACGGGTCCTCTCATCCTTGAGGAAGATACCGCTGAAGGCCGATGTGGTTGTCACCGCATTGGCCTTTTGTACTCCTCTGAGCGTCATGCATGTATGTGACGCCTCGATGACTACGGCCACGCCCAGCGGGTTGAGAGTCTCCTGGATGCAGTCACGTATCTGTGTGGTGAGCCTTTCCTGGACTTGAAGACGACGTGCGAATGTTTCAACTACGCGGGCGATCTTGCTCAGACCGGTGATAGTGCCGTTGGGGATATATGCTACATGAGCCTTGCCGATGAAAGGCATTACATGGTGCTCGCATGTAGAGTAAAGCTCGATGTCCTTTACAAGTACCATCTGCTGATACTCCTCCTTGAACATCGCGCTCTTGAGTATCTCCGCCCCATCCTGCTGACTGCCATGAGTGAGGAACTGCAAAGCCTTGGCCACGCGCTCGGGCGTCTTTAGCAGTCCTTCACGCTCGGGGTCTTCGCCCAGGAGTTTCAGTATTTCCTTGTAGTGTGCCGCGATTGCAGCTGTGGTTGCCTCGTCGTATCTCTCTTCTTTTGTATATGCCATAACCCTGTTCTGTATGTCAAAAAGGTGGACTTTTACTGCCGTTATTCCGCATGGTATGGATATTGTGTCATAACGCGCAGAATTTTTTATTTGTAAATATGTGCAAAAATAGCAAAAAGAATATCAGTATTGATTTTTTTTGTCTATATTTGCCGCCCCAAAAATAACGCGCTGAACAAAATCGCTGATTATTAATAATTTAAATCTATATAACTATGTATTGGACACTTGAACTTGCATACCGTCTTGAGGATGCTCCATGGCCTGCGACCAAGGATGAACTCATCGACTATGCCACCCGCTCAGGAGCCCCTCTTGAAGTGGTTGAGAACCTTGAAGAACTTGAAGATGACGGCGAAGTCTACGAAAGCATCGAAGATATCTGGCCGGACTATCCGTCAAAGGATGACTTCTTCTGGAACGAAGAGGAATATTAATAGCAGATCGGGCAGCCAAACGGCTGCCCGATCTTTATTTGATGCTGTATGTTATTTTATGGTTGCAGCAGCAGTTATATGAAAAAATTCTAACTTTATGGACTGATTTGATGAATCTGACATCAGCCATATGAAAATCAAGCATATAATAGCACTTGTTTCGGCTGTCTTTGCCGTTGCTGTGTCCTGTTCTCCTCTTGACCTTGAAAATACGAGAGACGAAAACCAAGGCGAACAGAAGCCAGAACCAGAACCTGAGCCGCTATTTGTTCCGGATATCCGCATCGATGTTGAGGATGGACGGACTGTGGAAAGTAAGGATGAGTATCTTGATATGACCCTGACACTTACCAGGGGCTATGAGGTGCTGCTTTCTGCAAGCGGACGTATCAAGGGACGTGGCAATGCCACGTGGGGTTATGACAAGAAACCATACAAGATCAAGTTCGATGAGAAGCAAGGCTTGCTTGGCTTTGCTGCAAACAAGGACTGGGTCCTGCTTGCCGAGTATTGCGACAAGTCGCTGATGAGGACTCCTTACATGTGTGAGCTTGCTGTTGTTGCCGGACTGCCATATCCTGTCCATTATCGCCATGTCGAGCTTTACATGAATGGCAAATATATGGGACTGTATCTTCTCACCGACCAGGTGGAGAAGAAGAAGGATAGAGTGGATATCAAGGATGATGGATTCCTGTTTGAAAACGACAATTACTTCTGGGAGGAACCATTGAATTTCATGACTGACCGCCGGCAGTACTGGTATACGTTCAAGTATCCGGATCCTGAGGATGGCGAGATCGTACAGGGGGATGAGAACTTTAAGTACATCACTGGATTCATGAACGATTTCGAGGCTGCTCTTTATGGCGATGATTTCAAGGATCCATTGAAAGGCTATAGGAAATATATAGATGTGGAGACATTTGCGAAGTGGTTTCTTGTCATGGAACTGACCGCCAATCTGGAGCCTAACATGTACTATGTGCTTCCTTCCAGGGGAGCGAAACTTCAGATAGCTCCGGTATGGGACGCCGAGTGGAGCATGGGACTGGCCTACCGCGAGGATGAATATTCAAGTTGGGCAGGGCTGCCTGTACAACCGGACAGGAATCAGCAGATCTGGAGCAGATGGAAATATTTCGGACGTCTGTTCGAGGACGAGTATTTTGTCAATGTGGTACGTAAGGAGTGGGCGGCCCTCAAGCAGCAGCTTCCGGCATTCAAGGACCGGATGTCTGCTGTAGCGGAAAATATACGTGAAGAACAGGCAGCCAATTTTGACAGATGGGGTACTCTGGGGTGGCATGTGAGCGTCAGCCTTATACGTTTTGATACATGGGAAGAGGAGGTAGAGTATGTGGACACTTTCTTTGCCCACAGAATTGAATTGATGGATAGTTTTCTAAAATGATATGAAAATGAAATATCTGCTTATATTGACTGCCTTGGTGGCTTTGTCTGCTTCATCTCGAGCTGACGAAAAGGATAAGAAGATCGTGACCGGAACAAATCCAGTCATCACCGGTCAGTTTACGGCCGATCCGACGGCCCGTGTCTTTGAGGGGAAGATATATATGTATCCTTCCCATGACATTCCGAGCGTCATTACCCATCATGACGGATCTGCATGGTTCAGCATGCCGGACTATCATGTGTTTTCTTCAGAGGACCTGACGACATGGACCGACCATGGGGTGATTCTCAGGCAGGAGGATGTGCCTTGGGGCAAGCCGGATGCGTATGCAATGTGGGCTCCGGACTGTGTCTTCAAGGACGGAAAGTACTATTTCTATTTTCCTGATGCGCCCGCCGAAGGCAAAGGCTTCAATATAGGTGTGGCGGTTGCAGATAAGCCGTATGGGCCTTTTGTGCCGGAGGCCGCCCCCATCGAGGGCGTTTTCGGAATCGATCCCTGCGTCCTGACGGATGATGACGGCAAGTCATATATATATTGGTCCGGAATGGGCCTTTCCGGATGCAGGCTGCAGGACAATATGCGTGAACTGGATGGGGAACCCCTGCGTCTGGATACGCCGCTTCCGGAAGGATTCAAGGAAGGTCCGTTCGTGTTCAAGAGAAACGGCATATATTACCTTACCTACCCTTGGGTGAGGAACAACACCGAGACGCTGGCCTATGCCATCAGTGACCACCCGCTAGGGCCTTTTGAGTATAAAGGCTTGATAATGAGGGAGTCTCCTACAGGATGCTGGACCAATCATCATTCTCTCGTAGAGTATAATGGAGAGTGGTATCTGTTCTATCACCATAATGACTATTCTCCAGATTTCGACAAGAACCGTTCTGCGCGTATTGACAGGGTCTTCTTCAATGAAGACGGGACGATTCAGGAGGTTGCGCCTACGCTTCGAGGAGTCGGGCCGGTAAAGGCGACATCCAAGGTGGAAATTGACCGCTACAGCAGCATCGAAGGTGCTGCCATAGATTATGTCGATCAGACCGATCTCTTCAGGGGGTGGAAGACAATCTTCTCAAAGGCCGGGGACCAGATTTGTTTCAATAGTCTGGACTTTAGTGACGATGCTCCGGATCATGTGGTCTTCTGCGTGAGGGCGCCGAAAGGAGGACAGCTTGCGGTGACGGCAGGGGAGACTGCTGTGTTTGACATACCTGCATCGCCGGAATGGAAGGAGATTTCGTTTCCGATGCCGCATCAGGTGACTGGAGTGCAGGACCTCAAGGTGGAATCGTTATCCGGTCAACATGTTGAAGTCGACTGGATTTCATTTGACTGACCTCTGCAGAAGGCCTTTATATCCTCCCATACTTCTTCCTTTCCGATCTCATTGAGGACTTCGTGCCGCATATGAGGGTATATCTTTGCGTGCACGTTCTCATATCCTATCTCTTTCATGAGACGGACCGATTTCATCAGGTTGTCCTGACCTCTCATGCATGGGTCATCGGCTCCTGAGAGGAACAGTATAGGCATGTTCCTGTTGCTGCATTTCCATCCTCTGTTACTGTAACTCATCTTCATCAGTTCCAATATTGTCAGTGAATAATCGACAGTGAGGCTGAAGTTGCAGTCAGGGTCGTTCTGTACCTCCTTCCTTATTTCTGGATCTGAGCAGGTCCATGACTGGGGACCTTCATTTCTGAATGCACGGTTGAATCTGTCAGAAATAATCTTCTGTATCATGTCTGCATGTGTCTTGCCATTGTTTATCAGACATGCAGCTCTCATAAACGCTCGGCCGACAGGGGAGAGAGCATTGTAGCTCGGGCTTCCGCAGATTATCAGCCCTTTGATCTCAGTGTCATCTAGTCTCACATATCCTCTTGCGGCAAGCGAACCCATGCTGTGACCGACCAGGATGAGAGGTGCTGTGCCGTATCGGCATCTTGCCCATTTTACTACTGTACCTATGTCCGACACTATGGCCTTGGCTCTTCCGCCATAGCTGTATCCCCGGTCCTTTGGGGATATGACGCTTTCTCCATGACCGCGATGGTCATGTGCGATGCATGCATAGCCATCCTCTGACAGGAATTCCATTAAACGTATAAATCGCTCCTTTTTACCGCATATGCCGTGACATATCATTATCACGGCTTTTGGCGAGTCGGTCCTGGATATTTCCAAAGCACTGATATTCAGGCTGTCATATTCGGATGGGATAAGGTGTTTCTTTATCATGGTGTGAAGATACATTAAATAATTCTTTTCGGAAAATTCTTTTCTGGTATGCGCTTTGCCTTGGTTAGTTTTGAATTATTAAAAATTAGAAATATGAAAAGAATTCTACTGACCTTTATGGTTTTAGTCGCAGGGCTTGCAATGACTGCCCCCGACGCATCTGCTCAGAGCGGCAACCGCAATGGTCGTGCCGATAAGAAGCAGAATACAATGCAGACTTGGAAAGAGGATATGGCGAAGTTCAGAGCCCGTTCCGAGCAGGATCGCAAGCTCAATGAACTGGCGGATTCGCTGGCTGGAGTTCAGGCGGCTGCGGCAGTGAAAAATCATGACTTCGTCCTTGAGGCACAAACTGTACAGTTCAAGAATGGGGCTACCGTATTTGTCAATTCCACAACCAACTTCATCTCTGTGAAGGGTGACCGTGCTGTGGTCCAGATTTCTCCTAGCGATTTTGCTTCCGGTCCTAATGGCGTAGGCGGAGTCACTGTGGACGGTACTATTTCCGGGGCAGAATATCGAGTGGGTAAACGAGGAAATGCAACATTCTCATTCAATGTCATGGGTATCGGCATAAATGCCCAGGTAGAGGTGTACATCACTCCAGGTACCAATCAGGCTTCAGCTACCATATACCCGAATTTCAACTCCAATACAGTATGGCTCCAGGGCAATCTGGTCCCTTATGATAACTCAAATGTCATAGAAGGAAGCTCATTATAATACGAATTTAAACAATACAGACATGAAACGTTTTTTATTTATTTCAGCATTGGCACTTCTGGCAGTAGCATGCCACAAGGAGCCATATCCACAGGACAACGATGATGAATATCTTGTATATACATCTCCTGCAAAAGATGTTGACTTCACACAGTTCAAGACTTTCGATATTGCGGACAGCCTGCTGGTCATCGGTCAGAGTGCAAAGCCTGAGTATTCTCAGTCAAACAATGCGCTCGCCCTCATCCAGGCCTTCAGAACCAATATGGAGAAGCTCGGATACATCTACACACCATCCAATCCTGACGCTGATCTCGGAATCCAGCTCACATATATGATCAAGACAGAACGTTTTGTCCAGTACTACGACGATCCTTACTGGTGGCTTGACTATCCGGGATATTGGTCTCCAGGCATCTGGGGCGATTGGTACGGATTCTATTACCCACGTCCAATGGTGTACAGTTACTCGACCAATGCACTGCTCGCAGATATGGTTGACCTTACAGCAGAGCAGGGAAGCGGCAAGTCTCTTGAGATCATCTGGTCGTCCTACATCGGTGGCCCTGCAAGTGGCAGTACCTCTTACGATGTCCATAGGATGAAAGCAGCTATAGATCAGGCTTTCGTGCAGTCTCCATATCTTAATCCTGATGCAAAATAACAGGACAGATAAACAGACACGAATTTGTCTTGAACAAGATAATTAACAAATTAACATTTGAAAATATGAAAAAGTTCATATATATGATGGTCGCCTCGGCTGCATTGATCTTCTTTGCCGGGGATGCCAATGCCCAGATGGGTAAAAGATATTATATCAACGGTGGCTGGCAGTTCAACGGTACCATTGCGAATGATTTCGTGAAGACCGGCCAGGGATATGGAGCATATCTTGAAGGTGGTTACTATGTGTCTCCAATGTTCGCTGTCGGTGGTTTTGCAAGCTTCGGAACCAATAACAAGTATATCCCTAAGAAGACATATCCTCTGGAAGGAAATGCTGCAGTGACGACCGATCTCTACAGGTCTATCTATCAGGTGCCTTTTGGTGTTACGACCCGAATCAGATTCATGAGAGGGGAGTTCCAGCCATATCTGGAAAACAAGATGGGTGCTGAGTATTCTACCCAGAGCACCTACATGTCGACCTTTGTCAACAGGCATGAGAACTGGGGATTCTATATATCACCTGAAATCGGATTCACATACTTCCCGTTCCATAAGACTGATGTCGGCTTCCAGCTTGCTGCCTACTACAGTTATTCGACCAACAGGAACAGCAGCTATGACATCAAGGGCCTGAATAACGTCGGATTCAAGTTGGGTCTTGCCTTCTGACGGGTTCAGTAAGTAAATTCTGCTTTACATCCTTAGCGGACTTCGACGCAGCCGGGAAACTGTTTGCAGTCGCAGGGCCCCGGCGGATGTAAAGCTTTTTTCGTTTTACTGATTAAAAAAGTTAAAGAAAATTTTGCATGGAAAGAAAAAAGATGTACCTTTGCAGTCCCAATTCGAAAGGAACTCGTATGAGGCCCACGAATGACCTTGGATTGATTCGCTAGCTCAGCAGGTAGAGCACAACACTTTTAATGTTGGGGTCATGGGTTCGAGCCCCATGCGAATCACGGAAAAATACTGCTTCCCTAGCTCAGTTGGTAGAGCACGACACTCTTAATGTTGGGGTCCAGGGTTCGAGCCCCTGGGGGAGCACAAAGGCGAAAGCCCCCTTAAAATATTGATCAAGCTTCCCTAGCTCAGTTGGTAGAGCACGACACTCTTAATGTTGGGGTCCAGGGTTCGAGCCCCTGGGGGAGCACAAACGGTCAGCAGAAATGCTGACCGTTTTTCGTTTATCAAGCTATGATGCTTGTTAAATGTTAAGCATGCCTTTTGATATTTCAATAATAAATCCTATTTTTGTGCAAAAGTTATAGATATATCAATAGTATGTATGATCATATAAATACTCCATACGAGTCTATTGTCTCACTTGGAGAAGCATTTGCAAAATATAGGAAATCTCTGAAGGTCTCACAGCAACGGCTGCATGAGATGACAGGCATTTCAATATTTACCATAAGCCAGTTTGAGAACGGGAAAGGACACGGATTGTCACTATCGCATTTCCTGCTGCTGATAGATGCTGTCGGATTGGATGTGTCTTTAAGTGACCTGATTCCTGTTGTCAGCGATATCGACCCGGAAAAGATGTGGATGTCACAAAATAAGAAAGGAGGTAGAAAATGAATGGAAATGCAGTAAGAGTTGTGTTGTGGGGTGAGACTGTCGGATATCTGACATGGGATTCCAGCAACTGGCGTACAACAACGGCGGTATTCAGTTTTTCAAAGGATTTTCTTGATAAAGGTCTTGATATATCTCCGTTGATGATGTCTATAGGTTCCAATCTGGTCCAGTCACGTCAAAGTATCATAGGTACAAATCCTAAAAGCCGTTTTGGCGGCTTGCATCCTGTATTTGCGGACTCTCTTCCGGATCATTGGGGAAACAGCATCTTCCGCAAATGGGCGGAAGATCATAAGGTCAGTATGAAGAATGTGACTGGTGTTGACTTGCTGTCATTCATCGGTAAACGAGCTATGGGTGCATTGGAATATGATCCCGCATATATCATTGATGAGGACGACATATTTGATGTAAATGTAAACGAACTATATGCTTTTGCAAAATCAGTCTTATCTGAACGTGCAGAACTGAGATTTGAGGCAAATCATGAGCTCCTTTGGGCTGACTTGGTCAAACTAGGTACATCTCCCGGTGGAAAGAGGCCGAAGGCTTTGATTGCGATAAACGAAGCTGATGGAAGCATCAAATCAGGTCAGGCAGTCCTTCCGGAAGGATATAGATACTATATCCTCAAATATGACAATGAGTCCGACATGTTCCCATATGCCCGTCTTGAATATGCATATTATAATATGTGTTGCGATGCCGGAATACGAATAAAGCATTCCGAGCTAAGGAGATTTGAAAACAGCTCACATTTCATAACCGAAAGATTTGACCGAACTCCTGAAGGTAAAGTCCATATGCAGTCCCTTGCGGCTCTGACAGGCGGAGCAACCTCTTATGAGGAGGCCTTCAATGTAGTCAGGCGTCTCAGACTCGACTATGCTGATAAGGAACAGCTCTTCAGAATGATGGTGTTCAATGTGCTCGGAGGAAACATCGATGACCATGACAAGAACGTCTCGTTCCTTATGGACAAGCAGGGCAGGTGGTCTCTTGCTCCGGCCTATGACATGGTCTACAGCATTGATCCGAACACATTAGGAATCCAGAAAGGTCAGTTCATGAGCATCAAAGGAAAGGTTCTTGACATAACGGAAAAGGATTTCCTTGCAATAGCAAGGGAAAACGACATCAACAATCCATCAGGAATCATATCACAAGTACTTGATGTTGTCTCGAATTTCCGTTCATATTGTGAAGGAGTTGATGTTAATAGAAGCACATGCGACATCATGCAGAAAGAATTGAATGAGAAGTATAAGTCGTTCAAGTAAGTTGAACTATGGTAAATCCGAATTTTATTCATATTTAAATCGCAGGTAGTACATAAATACCGGTTTTTTACCATGGTCCTTTGCGGCTCAGCGGAAAATCGCGGTTGTTTTGCATTCTGTCAGACCGTCCGACATGAAAAATGCGAAAAAGCTGCCGCTTGGATGAAGCGCTATGGACATCTAACCGCCTGGTAGACAGTGGCTTACCTATCAACACGGTGGGGCGAAATGACCCACCGTGTTGGGGGTTAAGTTGCTGGACTTCAGGCATTTCCCTGTCCATGAAAATCCCCTGTCCATGAAAATCCCATGGACACGAAAAAAGTGTAATGCCTGGCCGCTTCCATGTCGGTCAGGCATTACTGAATGAATGTATATTGTATGTTTGGAAGTTAAAGTACTTTCCGGTTATTATTATATGAGTCCGTTTTCCTTGAGCCACTTGGCTTCGTCACGGAGTGTCTCTTCGAGGGGACGCGTGGTGTATCCGAGCTCCCTTTCGGCCTTGCTGTAGTCAAACCTGTTGTTGCGTTTGAGATTGTATACGGAGAATGTGGTCATCATAGGCATCTCTCCTGTCTTGGCAGCTTTCTTCTCCATTCTTGATGCAATCCGTTCTGCAAGGTTAAGGGGGAGGAAGAACTTGACAGGAGGACAGCCGAGCTCGTCGCAGAGGATCTTGCTGAGGGTCTTGAACTTGACCACCTCGTTTCCGAGGATGTAGCCTTCTCCTATGCGGCCCTTGTCTGCTGCTGCAATACATCCGGCAGCCAGGTCACGAACGTCAACGATGTTGAATGAACCGTTGATTCCGACAGGCATCTCGCCCTTGATGATCTTGATGATGGTGGAAGTGGTCTCGCTTACTGCCGGGTCGTTCGGTCCGAAAATTCCCGTAGGGTATACGACAGTTGCCTTGAGTCCTCTTTTCTTCACAGCGGTGAATACGTTGTTGGTAGCCATAGCCTTGCTCTTGGAGTACCATCCCATCACCTTGTCAAGGTCAAATTCGTCCACTTCCTTTATCTTCTGTCCGTGAGGCAGTTCCGGAATAGCTCCTGTTGAGCTGACGTAAACCATCTTCCTGCACTCAGGATGCTCCAGGCACATGTCTATGATGTTTTCAGTTCCACCTACGTTCACGTCCAGAACTATCTTTCTGTAATTCGGATTCACCGTAACCATGCTTGCCACGTGGATGCAGACTGTCTCATCGCCATTTTCTACAGTGAAGAAATCCTTGAGTGACTCCTTGTCGCAGAGGTCGCCGTAGAAAATCTCCACTTCTGACGGTATATACTTTGCCGACTTGTCACCTTCAAGTACAAATGCTCTTACTTTCTCACCACGCTCAAGCAACTGCGCACATACGTTGCTTCCAAGAAAACCGGCCGCTCCGGTTACAAGATAAATAGTTCTGCTCATTTTTTCTCTTCTTTAATTCAACGATGCAAAGGTATGGCGGATATTTCGTTTAAATTTGCCGACTTTTCTTATTATTTGGTATAAAACGCCTAAATTGTCCTAAAATATGTATATACTACCTTAAAAATGTGTAGATTTGGGAAAATGGAAAGACTGACAAGTACGGCGTTTTTCTTTTATCAGATTAATTCATATCTTTGTAAAGATTTGTTACTGTACGACTATGTTACTATCTAAAGAAGTCGCCGTCGAACTCAATCTGACCGGCTGTAAACTCAAACAGTTCATTGCTGCCAAACTCAGACAGGTAGATGTTCCGCTTACTCCTGAGCAGTTCATGCTGATCGATCTGCTGTGGAATCATGGCGAAATGTCCCAGCAGCAGCTGGCTGACCTTATGCACAAGGACAAGAACTCTGTCACCAAACTCGTAGATGCAATTGAGCGCAAAGGATTCGTGGTCCGCCAGCAGAGTGCGACAGACCGCAGGGCTAACATCCTTGTATTAACGGAAAAAGCCAATCAGCTGAAGCCGGGGGCCAAGCTGAAAGGCATTTCAATCCTTGATGAGATGCTCGACGGAATAGAAGAGGAAGAACTGAGAGCGTTCCTCAAGACTCTCCACAAACTCAACGCCAATATGACTATAGACGAGTCTGCCGAGGACTAGAACAATCCTATAGTCTTTTCAACTATTTCTTCTGCAGGCATTGCTGGGTCGAGTACTAGGTGTGGCTTTGCATAGAAGATCTCACGGTCCTTCTTGGCAAGTTCCTCGCCTCCGCCTGTGATGTTCAGCATAATGACTTCGTCCTTGCTGACCTTGCCTTCGGATACAGCTGCTGCAAGTGATGCTGTAGCTACTGCTGCGGCATTGTGGATGTCAATTCCTTCGAGTTCGAGGAACTTCTTCTTCCAGTGGTGCAGTTCTTCGTTGGTCACCTTGAATATCTCACCTCCTGCATCCTGCATTGCATCGAAGATACCTCCTGCCAGAGAATATGGCGGCTTTCTGTTCGACAGAACCTTTGCATCGATTTCAGCAGAAGCCTGGCGGGCCTGCTCCGGTGTCATAGGCACCAGCTCACGTGAGCGCAGCTTCCACGAATCATACATTATTGTGAAAGGAGCATTCTGAGATGGGTAGAGACGCATCTTGTGCGTACCCCATCTGCCGTCCTCGATGAGTCTGAGGTTGTTCTCCCATACGGCTATGGTTCCTGTGCCGCTGCCGATGGCCTGGAAATATGCGTCAGGAATCCTTCCGATGGTTTCTACGGCAGAGAGCAGAGTCGTGCCCATGCCGTCGCGACGTGCAATGTTCTTTGCACCGCCTTCTGCGAGGAAACGTGAGTCTGTGCAGACTTTGTCTGCAAGAGCGATGGCATCGAAATAGTCCGATCCCTTTGGAGAAGCTATGATCTTCACGCAGTCATTCAGAGGCTTGGAGAACCAGAGGGCGTCGATATTGTCTTCCGGAATCGACAGGAGCAGAGGAATGTTGTTGTCAGAGCATACCTTTGCAAACGCCCTGGCGGTATTGCCGGCTGATGCTACTACAAGTATTCTGTCCGAATCGAGCCTTCCGCAAACGGAATATGCTTCTGTCTCCTTGAACGAGCATGTCTGCATTTCAGCGCCGATCTTCGGCCAGTATCCTGAGAATGTGATATAGAGGTTCTCCAGTCCGAGCTCCTTTGCAAGAGCGGCACTCTTGTATGTCTTCGGAGCGCATGAGCCTTTCAGAGTCCTCTTTATCGGAAGCCAGTCAGAGTATCTGTACAATCCTTCATGCTCAGCCCGTGGAGTAAACTCACGACTCACATAGCTTGCACGTACAAGGCTTGGCGTCTTGCATTCAAGGTCTGCCAAAGTCCATCCCTTGTCTTCAAATTCATGTCCGTCAGCAAGACAGACAAGCGAATATCCTGTAGGTGTGAAATCCATTTTCGTATGTGTTTTATGTTTATTTCTTTTCTGTTGCCTGATCCACGATCTCAGCGATGTCTAGTACCGGTCTGTCCGCATAGCGGTTGAATGTGCTCCGACATAGAGGACATGCCGTCACTATCGTATCAGGATCTGCTATAGTAAGGTTCTTGAGTGCGTTTTCGGTAAGGACTTTTCTCTTGTCAAATCCCAGGGTAAGGCTACCTAGGCTTCCGCCGCAGCATATGTTTTCCTTTCCGGTCTTTTCGGCCTCCACCAGCGTTCCGGCTGCCGCTACGACTCTTCTAGGCGCATCGTAGATGCCACAGCCTCTGCCGAGCTCGCAAGGATCGTGGTAGACGTAGCTGAGGTCTGATCTTGACGGACTGATCCTGCCCTGTGCGATAAGCCTGTCAATGTATTCGGTATGATGGATGATCTCGATGCCCTCAAGATCGTAATTCTCCTTGAATACCTTATAACATATAGGACAGCTCAGCAGCAGTACTGTCGCTCCGGACGACCGGATGATGTTTGTGTTCTTCTCTATCATCGCCCGGGCGCTTTCTGTTCTTCCTGCCATCAGCATCGGCCTTCCGCAGCAGATGCCTCCGTCCTCGTCCATGACCGTATATTCATCCCCGGCCTTGTCCATAACTGAAGTCAGTGCTTTCTTTATCGACGGCGTCAGGGCAGTCATGCACCCGGCAAAATAGAGGATCCGCTTTTTCTCTCCAAGCCTGTCGATGAATACGTTTTCGTCGATGGTTGAATAATCCGGGCTCAAGTTGTATCGTGTCAACGACCTTTGGGCTATTCTCAGCTTGTCTCCTTCTACTCCTACCGGGCAGACAGCAGTACATTTTCCGCACATCAGACATTTCTCGCTGATCTCTGCAATCCTTCTTTCATTACGACGCTTGATCTGCCTGTTCAGGTAGACTGTAGTGTCTCTGGTATTGGCCTTGACTGCACTCATCGGACATGCGTCGATGCAGACTCCGCATGCAGGACATGAATATACCTGCAGCTTGGATATGCCTTTGCGTGGATTTCTGATCTTCACTCCTGCATTACGCATCGGTATGAGCAGTATCTCGGACGGTATGTGCATATATCGGCTGAACGGCAGTATAACCATGAACACCCCCAATGCTATCGAGTAGGCCCACCATGTCGGCAGTATGTTGGCTTCGTCGCTGAGGAATGAATGGAGTACATTGTTGAGGGACTGGGTCAGGAACGATCCTCCGCTGATGTCGGCCGTAAATCCTTCTGCAAGAAGACGTAGCGGGAATATGAACCATAATGCATACAGGCCGATCAGGTCGGTGAGGCTGGCCCTGGTGGTCCTGCGCATACCGAACATCCGTGAGTGTGCACGCTTTATTATGGCAAGCACGATTCCGCTCAGCACTACCAGCAGGAAGAAGTCCATCAGGAAAAAGAAGAAGGATCCCTTCATCGTGCTGTCAGTAACGGCAACGAAATATCTGAAGAAAATCGGATACCATGGCTGATGGAGGCGCTCAGGGATGTACAATGCAACCTCGATGTGTCCGATCAGGATGATCATGAACCAACCGAACGCGATGCTGGAATGCATGTATCCCAGCAACTTGTTGCGTTTCCAGAGCTTGACATGGAACAGACAGTCGCAGAACCATTCCTTGATGTTCTTCGCCATTATCTTCGGATTGACGAGGGACTTGAAGAACTTCTTCCTGTCTTCCGAGTCAAGTTCTGCAATTATCCTTATGGCGCCGCCAAGACACCACAACAGCACGAATATCATTCCGATTGTGAACGGAAGGACAAAGTAGTCAAAGCCGGTCGGGTGCAGTTCGTTCATTTCTTCTCCTCCTTATTGTATATCCGGCTGACGGACAGTATCAGATGTCTTGTGTTGATCCCTCTAGGGCACACCATTGTACATTTCCCGCACAGCATGCATGCGGACATCATCTTGAATGCCTCTTCTTCCTTACCTCTCTGAAGGCAGAGGAGTACCTTCCTGACGCTCATGCCTGAGAATCCGGAAGCCGGGCAGGTGGCACTGCATGAGCCGCAGGCCATGCAGCGCACGGCATCCGGTTCGATGCTGCATAGCTCATCGAACTTCGACCTGTCTGCCTTGTCCAGATTTATGGCCGAGCTGGGAGATAGCTTGAAACCGAATGCATTCATTGCTGCTCCTTTATGCTTGTGTGTATTTCCAGAGCTGCTGCACGTGCTTCTGCGAGGGTCTCAGGTACTGTCTTGGGACCAGTGCATGCTCCGGCATAATGGATGCCCTTCTTCGGCGAGGAATTGATGTTCATGATGTTGTCCGTACTCATGAAGAACCCGTCCGAGTCGTTCGGCAATGCCAGCATCGATGCGACCTTTGCATTCTCGCTGTTGCATACCATGCCTGACATCAGCACGAGCAGGTCGAGGGTCACCTTGATAGGTTTGCCCAGAAGAGTGTCTTCTGCCTTGACAATGACCTTGCCCTCGATGTTTTCCCCGACTTCGGACACGCGGCCTCTGATGAAATGGATGCCGTGGTCGCGCTGGGCCTTGGTATAGAAGTCTTCGAATTTCTTTCCGAACAGTCTGAGGTCCATATAGAAACAGTAGATCTCGGCGTCAGGGAACTTTTCCTTCATTTCGATGGCCTGCTTTATCGCTGTGATGCAGCAGACCTTCGAACACTGTGAGTTTCTTGCCTTTTCGTCACGCGAGCCTACGCAGTGGACAAATCCGACTGCTCCCATCTGAGACCCATCCATCCTGCTGTCAGCATTCCCGTTGAACCAATGCTCAAGATCGGCATTGGTGACCACCTGGTTGTAGATTCCGTATCCGTATTCCTCTTTCTTCGAAGCTTCGAAGAGCTTGAAACCTGTCGTCATGAGGATGTGTCTTGCACTGATGGAGACTCCGTTGGACAACATTATGTTGTAACGGTCCTTCAGCCGGTTTACGGAATATATTTCAGTGTTGAGGAATATGTTGGCGTCCTTGCATGACGCTATGAGGCTGTCCACGACGTCCTTTGCCGGAGTCATGTCCGGAAACAGTCTGTTCCATTTGGCTACATGCCCGCCAAGCCTGTCGCTTTTCTCTATGATGATAGGGGAGTATCCCAGCTTTATTAGTTGGGATGCCGCTTCCATTCCGGCTATACCTCCACCGACTATTACTATGATTTCATTCATCAGATGCAGATGGTTTAGGTTTCAGCTAAAAGCATTTTATTCCTGAAGGAAGTTCCGGTCTCATCAGGTCTTTCTTGTCCACACCCTTGTATTTGTCTTCCGGGTTGTACTCGATGCCGATCTTGTCAAGAAGCGGCTCGACAGCGACCTGATGCAGCTGAAGTCCAAGATCCCACGGATCATATCCGAGCACCAGGCCTGCAAGCTCCTCATAGGTAAGAACCGGTATTCCGAATCCGTTCTGACCGTAGGTCTTCCCTTCCATTTCCGCAATCACATACTGCCATCTGTCAAGGAAGTATGGACACCCGGGACAGTTGGTGATGATCATGTCCGGCTTGTAGGGCTCCATAGATTCGAACTTCTTGTGGGTATTGGATATAGAGTAGCCCCTGTTTGCCTTGACGTGATACTGCCGGAATCCGTATCCGCAGCAATGTCTTCTTTCCGGATAGTCTATTACGTTTCCTCCCCATGATTCGATCATTCCTGCAAGTACATATGGATATTCTGCTCCTCCGATTCCTTTGGAAGGGAACATCTTGGCATAATGACATCCAATGTGCTCCACGACACGCAGCGGCTCGCCGGTTTCCTTATCGACCAGTCTGAATTTCGCCTTTTCTGCTATCTCGTTACGGAACTTATATATGAGGTCGCTGGAGTGGGCCAGATATTTCGGCTTCTTGAATTCCTTTCTGCATGCCTTCCACAGGAGTTCGCGGATCTTTGTCTCCAGTTCCGGGAATTCATGCCACGTTTCGAGAATTTCAGTGTAGTTTCCGAACGAGGTGATGCACGATGCCACATAATTCTCGTAACCGGCTTCCGTCATCAGTGCAAACTGACGTGCCACGATGGTCATGACAGTTTCCTGAGGAATCGTATCGCAGTGATAGGCGATTCCTCCGCATGTGGTATGGTGCTCGTTTTCGTGAATGTCCTTTCCGAGGACATTCCTGCATATCTCCATGAACATCTTTTCCGATGCCGGAAAGAAATTCTGTCTGATGCAGCTTCGGACATAATACCAGTGATCATCAGGAATCTCCTTCTGATAGTCACTCCATATCTTCTGTTTGCCTTGGTATATCATGGGTCCGGAAAAAGTATCTTATTCGTTGAAATGTCCTTCCGAGCAGTGCTCGAAAGTGTATCTGTAGTATTCCTCCATAGTCATACCCATCTCCTCCGCCTTCTGACGTGAATATTTCTCTACCGTCTCTATCCTTTCGGTAGCTCCGGTCACGTCAAAAATGCTCTTGAGTTCGTCGAGTGATTCTTGCGGAATCTCCCTCAATATTCCGGGACCAGTACCTCTGAAGTTGGCACCTTGTCTTGCGTAGCTGTCTTCAAGGTGCTCTGTGTGCCATTTCCATACCGGGCCGGACTCGACATGGTCTTCCCAACTGAACGTGTCGGGATGTATGCAATATCCGTACTTGAGGATATTGCCGGTCATTATCTTTGTGAGAGGATACAATTGCCGCCCCTTTTCGGATTCGGCAAAATAACCGGTCCTTGCGGCCATGTCCCTAAGGGCCATGATCACAAGTCCCGGTCCGTTCTTCTTCGGGCATCTGGTCAGGCACGAAAGGCATTCTCCGCAGTACCAGATGACATCGCTTTTCAGAAGAGCCTCGATCTCTTCGTCGTTTCCTCGCTGGACGGTATCCACTATCTTGCGTGGGTCGTAGCGATAGAACTCAGCTGCCGGGCATATGGCTGTGCATGTGCCGCAGTTGATGCATGTCTTCAGGCCTTCCTTGATGCGGTAGTCCTCCTTCAGTTGCTCGAACAGCTTACCCATAAAGTGGCATTTATTATTTCACCAATGCCATGTTTGGCATTTCCTTGTCAAATTCACCTCTGTCAAGACGCTCCTTTATGTCGCGGAATGCGTCGAGTGTCCTTTCTACATCCTCCATGCTGTGTGCTGCAGTAGGGATGATGCGGAATATGACCATTCCCGGAGGGATCACAGGGTAGATCACTACCGAGCAGAAGATGTGGTATTCCTCACGCAGTGCGACTGCGATGTTTGAAGCCTGGTTCACGCCGGCCTTGACATGTACCGGAGTCACGCAAGCCTCGGCAGGTCCTATCTCGAATCCGAGTTCGCGGAAGCCCTCCTGGAGTCTTCTGGTCACTTTCCAGAGATGCGAACGGAGTGCGTCTCCTTCCGGACTGTCGATGATGTCAAGACGCTTGAGACATCCTTCCACGATAGGCATAGGGAGTGACTTTGCGTAGATCTGTGAGCGCATGTTGTACTTGAGGTAGTCGATGATATCCTTGTCGGATGCTACGAAACCTCCGATGATAGCCATAGATTTTGCGTATGCTCCGATGTAGATGTCGATCTCGTCCATCACGCCGAAGTGCTCGGATGTTCCGCGGCCGTGAGGACCCATCACTCCGAAACCGTGTGCATCGTCGATCATGATACGGAACTGGTATTTCTTCTTGAGGGCTGCGATCTGGTCGAGGATTCCAAGTGCTCCGGTCATGCCGAACACACCCTCGGTGATGAGAAGCACACCGCCTCCCTTTGTCTCTGCCTCGGCGCATGCCTTTGCGATGACTCTCTCGCAGTCGGCTATATCGTTGTGGCGGAACTTGTATTTGCTTCCGATGTGCAGACGGATACCGTCCAGCAGACATGCATGGTCTTCGGCATCATATACGATCACGTCGTGACGGCCCACGAGAGCGTCGATTGTCGAAACGATTCCCTGATAGCCGAAGTTGAACTCGAATGCCGCTTCCTTCTTCTCGAATGCAGCGAGCCTGCGCTCAAGCTCTGCATGAAGGTGGGTCTGTCCTGTCATCAGACGGCTTCCCATAGGGTAGGCGAGACCCCAACGTGCAGATGCCTCTGCGTCGATCTTGCGGATCTCAGGATGGTTTGCCAGACCGAGATAGTTGTTGATGCTCCAGCAAAGAACTTCCTGTCCGTTGAATTTCATATGAGGTCCCAGTTCGCCTTCGAGCTGCGGGAATATGAAATAGCCTTCAGCCTTTTCACGGTACTGACCGAGAGGACCGCCTGTAGATTTTCTGATTCTGTCGAAAATGTCTGTGTACATATCCTTTATTATTTAATGGTTTCCTTTGATACCAGTCCCATCATCCTGAACAGGAATTTAGGGAGTGGCTTGTCTTTCTTTCTCTTGTCCATGTTTATGAACCATCCCAGCTTCTTCACTACCGGGATCTTGTGTGTCTCCACGAATTCGATGAGGGTTCCGTCAGGGTCTTCTATGTATGTGAAGTGGCCTGATGCGTCTCCCATGTCGAAACGCTCTCCGTCCGGACAGCTGTCAACGGTGAACGGATGTCCCATCTTTGCGCAGAACTCACCGAGGGCCTTCATGCCGGTGACGTCGAAGCATACCTGGATGAATCCGGGGTCACCCCAATATCGTCCTTCATATATCTTGCGCGGCTTGTGCTCGAGAGCCTGAACGAGCTCGATGGTCGAGTCTCCCAGAAGTGCGGCATAAGCTCCGGTGCGTTTAGGAGCGCCTAGGATGACGCGTCTGCACTGTTTGTCAGCCTCAGGGATAGGGTTGTGCTCGCTGAATTTTCCGGTAGAGTCACTCTTGATGATGCTGTATCCCAGCACCTGACCGTAGAACCTGATTGCAGCTTCCATGTCGCTGACTCCGATCACAGCTCCTGCCATACCTCCGGTAAGCTTCTTCTGCTCGATGAAGATGTCCTTCATCTCGACTACCTGGAAACAGTTGCCGTAAAGGTCGTTCACATAGAAACATGGAGTGCCGTCCGGAAGAGTTTCCGGAGGAGTGCAGTCTTTCCATTTTGCTGAGAGCTCCTTGTAGAATGCCTCAACGTCGCGGCATTTGAGTTTTGCAGCGAAGACTCCGAGGTCTCCGACTGCCGGCTGGAATGCGCATGGCTGAGGCTTGCGCTTGGAGTATTGCCAGATCTCGAATCCGCCTCCTCCCTGAAGGTTCATGGCTATGCATGCGTGGCGTTGCTGAGGTACGCCGCCTGTATATGGCAGCATCCTTTCCGCCACTGTGTCGTCTTCCAATATCTTTGTGTCGGCTCCGAACATCTCGATGTACCAGTTCCATGACTTTCTGAAGTCTACCGTACCGATGCCCAGCTGCTGGATTCCCGAAATATTGAATGTTTCCATACGATGTACACGTTTAATGGTAAATGATTATATAGTAAAACCTTTTACTATTTTATGTCCTTAAAAAAAGCAAGTCGTAACTTGCTTTTCTTCGAGCGGGTGACGGGGGTCGAACCCGCGGCCCTCGGCTTGGGAAGCCGATGCTCTACCACTGAGCTACACCCGCAATGTAGTCTGCCGGACTCCGGCCCGAGTCCAAAGCAGACCGCAAATATACGATTTTATTTTTAATAGCTTGCAGTTTTTCAGTCGAAGATCGTATTCAATACGTATGCCAATCTGTATCCGCCGATGAGAAGACGTTCCTCAAGCAATGGTGAGAAGTCATACACGAACTGGTATGAAAGATTCGGGTTGTCTTCTCCAAGGCGCTCTACGTAGTCATAGATCTCCGCAGCACCTTCTACGGTCTCGGTGAACCATTCTTCGAATGTGCCTCTCATCACGCTCTTCTTGAATTTAGGAGTCGTGCGGTCCAGGTGGTTGACCCATTCGCTGTAGCTCCATTTACGTGCCGAGTCGATCATCTTGCTGTCCCATACCGAGTGGAGATTGGTGTTCTGGCCGAACCATCTCACTTTCATTCTGTTACCGCCCAAGTCAGAAAGCCTGCCGGCATGCATCGGACAGTGCAGGTCACCTACCATATGGACCACCATTTTCACATAGTCGACCCTCATGCTGTCGGTGAGGTTGTCGTAGTTCTCAGTCAGCTCCTTGGTCAGGAATTCAAGGCCGCTCACGACATCGCCGTTCTCGTTCTTCTTCATGGTCTGATATGTCAATCCCTTGTCCACATTGGCATAGTGCCATGTCTTGGTCTTGTTGTAACCATTCTCCCAATATGGTGAGTTCTGGATATTGTCCATCCAAGAAGAATAATAGACGATCGATTTTCCGTCAAGAAGTTCATTCAGAGCCTTGCGTGCCTTCTTTGTGAGGTGCTGTTCTGCGATGGCTGCTACCACATCGTGGCCTTTCGGTCCCCATGCAAATGCAGAAACGCTGCTGAACAGCAGGGTAGAGCATAGAAATGCTGTAAAGATTCTTTTCATATCTGTTGTGATTTTATAGTCGCGTATCCTGCAAAGTTAAGAAACACTTTTGAATTTCAAGCCTCTTATTCATCAGCTCGCGTCTTATAAATTGTAAGCACAGTTGCAGTTACAGAAAAAATGATTATCTTTGCAGCGCTTGAGTTAAAGCAAGTTAGATTAGTGTTATACCGGAGGACGTGCCGGAGTGGTTACAATTTTAAAAAGATTAATTATTATGGAAATCAACAACATCGGAAACAACGCAGGCCTTATATGGAATGCGCTTAACGCAAATGGTAAGATGACTGAGACCAAGCTCAAGAAGGAGACAGGTCTTGCAAGTGCAGAGTTCTACGCAGCTCTCGGATGGCTCGCTCGTGAGGCTAAGGTAGCAGTTGTAGTGGAGACTCGTTGCGGTAAGGATTGCGAGTACTATACTCTCAACGCGTAATCTGCAACTCATAAAGACAGATCAGGACGACCGGTTGGCCGTCCTGATTTTTTTGTACTTACTTATTCCAACCGACTTTTTACCTTGATCCCATGTAACCGGCACTGACTGTAGAATAACTCAAAAACAATCAGTTGATGTCCATTTAGCACGATAGTTGGATTTTCCGGTTTCGGATTAAATTATCAGTGTTATGAAACGTCATTTTGAAAACCTTATCAGTAGAGCGAGCCGTGTCGTCAGACACTGGTGGCTTATGGCTATTGCCGGAGTACTGTGCATATTGGCCGGTATTGCCGTCTTTGTGTTCCCTTTGCAGAGTTATGTCTTTTTAAGCATCATGTTCGGGATACTCATCCTGTTTGTCGGTGCTTCCCAGCTGATCATTGCCTCTACCAGTTCTAATTACCTTGCCATGAAAGGGTATATCCTTGCTGGCGGAGTAATGGACCTTATTCTTGGAATCTTCCTGTGCATCTATCCGAATGTTACCCTTATTCTGTTGCCGGTGATGCTGGGAATATGGATGATGTATCATAGTTTCATGATCATCGCTTTCGGAGGAGATATGGAGAATTTCAGGCTGAGAGGAAGCAAGATGACCATCTTCGGTGGAGTACTTCTGCTTATTCTTTCAATTCTTGTGCTCATCAATCCTTTCGGAGCAGGAGTTGCGACGGTGATTGTGCTTGCAGGTGTGGGGCTTATCGTCTTCGGATGTCTCTTCTGCATGATTGCAAGCAAGCTGAGGCATATCCATGAAGAATTTGAAATTTCATAAAAGACAATCAGCAGGCTCGAACGGGCCTGCTGATTGTCTTTAGTTATGATGCTTCATGTTGATCTTGATCTTCTTCAGTTCTTCAAGAGGCCTTTCCGGCTGTTCCACATAGTCCGGAACCGGCATCCCGGAGAACTCTCCGAAGTACTGGACGCATGCATCTCTCCACCAGCGGGCGTCGCTTTCCTGGATGGCAAGCTTTGCCTTGACAGCTTCCCAGCGCGCCTTGTCGACGTAAGGCTTCATGGCTTCCCAGACGGCCTGATACTCCCTTACCTTCCTGATTCCCCTGTCATATCTTACGCACATCTCATCCCAGAAAGTCCTTCCGGTAGACATCTTGTGGTCCCAAGGAATATGGTGGAACCAAAGAAGTAGCTCCTCAGGACATGTTTCAAGATTGTCATACATGGAAGCGAGAGGTTCGTGGTACTGGTCGACGTTTCCGCTGCCTGAGCGCGTCCTGTCAAATCCTATTCCGTCAGGACCGGCCTGATGGTAGTATTTAGGAAGCCAGTCTAGTCTTGCTCCTTGAGGTTCGTACCATGGCTCCGGGCCGTAATGGTGCTCACCTGCAAAGATATGATGCAGTCCGAGAGGCATCATATAATCTACAGCGGTTTCCCTTGATGTCATCATCATGTCGAGAACAGGTTCCACGAATTCCGGCTCGGAAGTGAAGGTCTGCTGGAGCCACTCCCTTGCGATCGCTTCAGACGTCAGGTCTGCATCCCATGCGAGTCTACCGAAAGCATACCATGACGACTGTGCAAAGTCATGTCCGCACCAGTTCTCGTCACGGCCGATATTTGCTACTCCTGCGATGGCTGTGGTGCTGTATGCCTCAGGATAGATCTTTCCTGAAGTGACATCGGCAACAGTGCAGCCGGGACCTTCGCAATATGTGTCGCTGTCAAGGCACTCTTCAAACTGAGTAGAAAGAAATACAAGGTGGTTGGATCCTCCCATATATTCCTGGGTGATCTGGAACTCGACCATCATGGCAGTCTCGGACATTGCTCCGAAAAGCGGGCTGAAAGGCTCTCTAGGCTGGAAATCCACAGGGCCGTTCTTGATCTGCACGAGCACATTGTCACGGAACTTGCCGTCGAGGGGCACAAATTCATCATATGCCTGATTTGCCCTGTCCGGACTGTTCGGAGCGTAGACAAAGGCTCTCCACATCACGATTCCGTCATATGGCGCCAGTGCATCTGCAAGCATGTTCGCTCCGTCTGCATGCGTGCGTCCGAAGTCCTGCGGCCCTGGCAGACCTTCCGAATTGGCCTTGACAAGAAAACCTCCGAAGTCGGGAATCAGACTGTAGATTTCTTCAGCCTTTGCTGCCCACCACTGCTGCACCTTAGGGTCTAGAGGGTCTGAAGTCTCAAGCCCGCCCAATGCTGCCGGTGAGGAGAAATTCACAGAAAGATATACTCGCACCCCATAAGGTCTCATGATGTCAGCAATCTCTGCCACTCTTTCGAGATAGTCGTGGCGCAGCATTTCAGGTGTGGCGTTGACGTTATTAAGGACACTTCCGTTTATGCCGATAGAGGCATTCAACTGTGCGTATTGCCTGATCCTTTCCTCAGGAACAGGCTCGCCCCAATGCCATATCGACCATCCTGCATAGCCTCGTTCAATGGTATTGTCCAGATTGTCCCAATGGTTGAGGATACGGCGCTCGAACGTAGGCTCTTCGCGTATGTCCAGGGTCCCGGCCGCCTTTCCTGTCCTTTCCATTCTTTGAAGAGCATATCTTCCGTACATTGCACCTGTTTCTGTCCTGGCCATGATTGTCCTGCCCTCCGGCAGGTCCTTTATTATGAATCCGTCCTTGTGCAGGTTCAAGGTGCTGTCTATCACTACTTTGGCCTGGACTTCCGGTGTCGGGCCATCCAGCCATAAAAGCGTTCCATCCTCTGCTGCAGGCTTTGTGCAGCTGAGGATGGAAAGTGAAATGATGCTGAGGAGGATTGTCTTATTCATCGAGTCCTTCTATTGTCTGGATGGTGCCGTCCTCATTATACTTGAGCTCACATACCTTGAGGCTGCGGAGCCATGTCTTTCCGCCTGAAGGGACGCTGTCGTGGTGGAAGAGCCACCATTTGCCGCCGAACTCCACGATAGAGTGATGTGTTGTCCAGCCTACGACCGGAGTAAGGATCACTCCCTTGTATGTGAATGGTCCGTATGGATTGTCTCCGATCGCATAGCAGAGGTAGTGGGTGTCGCCTGTAGAGTATGTGAAATAGTATTTTCCGTTGTATTTATGCATCCACGATGCCTCGAAGAAGCGGTATGGATTGTCTGCTGTAAGAGGTTTGCCTTCCTCGTCTACGATCACTACAGGCTTAGGCTCTTCTGCGAACTCGAGCATGTCTTCGCTGAGGCGTACAACGCGTGCAGGAATCGAAACTTCCTTTCCTTCAGGAAGATATGCGCTCTCAAGGGCTTTGTTGTCCTTGTATCGCTGCATCTGACCGCCCCAGAGACCTCCGAAGTACATATAGTACTTTCCGTCCTCCTCCAGGATTGCAGGGTCGATGCTGTAGCTGCCCTTGATAGGGTCTGGCTGAGGCACGAAAGGACCTGTAGGCGAGTCGCTTATGGCAACACCGATGCGGAAGATGTCGTTCTTGTCCTTCAGAGGGAAGTACATATAGTATTTTCCGTCCTTACGAGCTACCTCGCAGTCCCAGAGCTGGCGTCCAGCCCATGGAATGTCTGCAACTTCGAGGACCATTCCGTGGTCGACTACCTCGGAAGTCATAGGGTCGTTGCCGTTGAGGCTGAACACATGGTAGTCCTTCATGTTGAAGTGGTCGCCGTTGTCGTTTTCAGCTATTCCTGACTCCCAGTCATGTGAAGGGTAGATGTATAGCTTTCCGTCCCATACGTGTACGGATGGGTCTGCCATATAGTCGGCAGGGACCAGATATCTTTTAGGTGTCTTCATATTGTGGTTATTTTAGATATTCGTTAAGGAATGCCTTTGGCTGGAGGTCGCGGTCAAAGAGGAGAGGGTAGTCGGTACGTCCTGGTATAGGCCATCCGTTCTTCCATGAATCCTGATCACTCACGCCCCATGCGGTGACTCTTGTGATCTTGTCTTCGTGCTTGAGGAAGAGATCCATGAAGCTCTTCATCCTCTCGTTCCATTTTGCAGCCACCTCTTCTGGAAGACCGTCTGCATAAGGGTTGAGTGAAGCCCTGTATTCCTCTACATCAGCAACGTTTGCTCCCATGTTTACTGTAGGAAGTGCTGACATGTCCCATTCCGTGATCATGACCTTCACTCCTGTGCCTGCGAATGCGAGGAGGCTTGTCTCAAACTCCTCGACGGTAGGGTAGTCCATACCCATGTGTCCCTGCATTCCGATGGCGTCTATGCGCAGACCTCTTTCCTGAAGCTGCTTGATGAGCTTTACGTAAGCATCACGACGTCCTGGTACGTTCATGCCGTAGTCATTCAGATATAGTTCTGCATCCGGGTCGGCTGCATGTGCACACTCGAAAGCCCAAGGGATGAACTCCTCTCCGAGGATCTCATAGAACGGACTCTTTCTGTATGATCCGTCCTCAATGATGGCTTCGTTGACTACATCATAACCATGTATGCGTCCTTTGTAGCGGGTCATGATTGTGGTGATGTGGTCTTTCATCCTCTGCTTGAGCACTTCAGCACTTACATAATTTCCGTTCTCGTCATATGGAAACCATGCTGAAAGCTGGGAGTGCCATATCAGGCAGTGTCCGATGATGAACATGTCGTTCTCTTCTCCGAACTCGACGAACTTGTCTGCAAGCTCGAAGTTCCATACGTCTTCCTGAGGATGGATCTCCATGCTCTTCATGCAGTTTTCCGCAACGATGGAATTGAAGTGTTTCTTTATGACTTCCACGCCGGCAGTGTCCAGACCTCTGATCTCTGCCTCGTTGAGGGCAGTTCCGATGTAGAATTTGCCTCCAAATGCATCTTTCACGCCCTTTGGCTCATCTGCTTTTGATGAGCAGCTGATTGCAGCCAGAATTGCAGCTGCGCAGATAATAAAATTTTTCATAGTTATTAGTTCTTAGCTCTTTCTTCTATTTCTTTGTTTATCTTGTCAATTACGTCATCCTCAAGTTCGTACTTCGAGATGATCCACATTGCCAGGAGCAGGAGGACTGCTGGAATCACGCATACAAGCCAGAGGATTCCTTGTTCTGCAAGCGCACTCTGTTCTGAGAGTTTGGCGTTGAAATCCACCATCGAAAGCACGATACCCGGAACGACTCCTCCAAGAGCCATTCCGGCCTTGAAGAATATGCCTGTGAGGGCATTGACGATGCCTGCGATACGTTTTCCGGAAGTATATTCGCCGTATGATACGACTTCAGGGACAAGAGCCCACATATATCCGGTAGCCACGATGATTCCGGTGCTCTTCACGAACTGAGCTATGCACAGAAGCCAGAACTGCTTGAGCGAAGGTACGGAAACGAAGGTGTACATCATTGCCATACCTACCACAGCTGTTCCAAGGAACAGATAGAACATTCCTTTCTTTCCGATCTTACGTTTGATTGCAGGAACCAGAGGCATGAAGATGAATGCAGGAATTGTTCCCAACCACATGAATGCTGTGGTCATCACAGGTGTGGCATTGACATTATATGTCATGAAATATGCATCTGCTGCGTTTCCTATGCTCATCATTGCAAATGCGGTGATAAAGAAGAATGCCAGTACTCTCAGAGGGCGGTTACGCAGAAATTCCATCCACAGATCGCTTACCTTCACCTTTTCAGCTTCCTTGCTGTCCATTACTACACGCTCCTTGCATTGGGTGAACGAGAATATCAGAAGGGCAAGTCCTGCGATTGCAAAGATGCTCATTGTCACGAACCATGCATTGGCTGATTCCGGCTGGTCTGTGATCGCTGCACCGTTTTCTATCGAGTATGTCCTGATTCCCGGAGCTTTCTTCAGAGAATCCATGACAGCTTCCTTCTTAAGGCCCAGGTAGCTGTCTTTGTAGAATTCCGTACCTACCGTGAGGATGCTTTCCGTCGAGTCCGGAACATTTACTTTAAGCTTGCCGGCATCTGACAGGTCAGCAGGTGTGGCTGTGATGACCTTGCTGTCTGCATCAAAGCACAATGCCGTCAGTTCGATCACTCCGTCATCTGACTTTTGCTGTCCTGTGCTTGTATAAGGCACTTCGGCAATTACATGGCCGCTGTGGTCAGGATCTGCCTCCACATATACCTTTGGTGCAAACAATGCAATTACAAGCGGCAGGGACTTGACTACAAGAGCTCCGAGGTTGGCCATGAACATTCGGGTAGATGTCAGGACAGTGATCTCTTCGGTGTCACGTGTCAGTGATGAGTTGAGTGCTCCGTAAGGTACGTTGACCAAAGTGTAGCACATACTCATACCTACGTAAGTGATGTATGCATAGATGAGCGATCCGCTGAAACCGTTCCAGAAACATAAGATTGCCAATCCGACGAGAGGAATACCTCCAATGATCAGCCAGGAACGATATTTACCCCATCTTGGATTGCTCTTGTCGACGAATGCTCCGACAAGGGGATCCCACAGCACATCGACCAGTCTTACAATGAGGAACATCAGTGCTGCTGCTCCAGGACTGAGACCGTATACATTGGTGTAAAAGAACAGCAGCCAGATACTGACTGTCTGGTAGATAAGGTTCTGGGCCATATCTCCAGCACCGAATCCGATTCTCTGGAGCCATGACAGCTTGTAGAATCCTTTAGCTTCATTAGTGTTTAGTGTCATTGTTATTGGTTTTTAGTTTCTTTTATTCTTCTTCAGCACTTCTTCCGCCACCCTTCTGCCGAGTGTCTTCTTGTCCAGAGGATGTATGTCATTCCATTCGCCAAGGTCCTTGTTCGGGATCAGTATGGCATCCGTGCTCCTTTCAGCAGCCTTCTTCTGCTCCGCTCTCATCTCTTCCCATGCCCGTCTTCCCTGAATGTCGTCTTCATGAAGGAAATCCGCAAGCTCGACAATGTAGAATGGAAGGTCCGGGTCATCGAATGTCCTTCTCCAGTCGTCTATCATTCCGCAAAGCAGGTCTGCATATTCGTTGCGCCTTTCAACATTGGATTCGCCCTGATACCATATGGCTCCGCTGAAGCTGAGATTCTTGAGAGGATGTATCATCGCGTTGTACAGGCATACAGGCTTGTAGCAGAAGAACATCATGGACGGAGCAGGCGGCATAGGTGCTCCCTGTCTGTATTTCCATGTCCCTTCCAAAGATATCTCTTTATTCCCACATATCAGCTTGTATGGCTTCTCCGGTACGAATGACGGCTGCCCTCCGTTGCTTATGACTCTGACTGTGATATTGTTCTTTCCGGCCTTTAACACTCCTGCCGGAATGTTATATTTTCTAGGAGGATACTGGTAGGTCGTGTTGCCGACAAGATGACCGTTTACATATACCGAGTCTGCGTCCACTATGCAGCCCATCCGTATGATGGCTTCCTTTCCCTCCCATTCCGCCGGAACCTCGACTTCCTTTCTGAACCAATGCGAGCCTCCGACAGGGTTCAGACCGTCATTGCCCCAATTCTTTGAGAATAATCCCACCTCCGTCCAATCGCTGTCGTCCAACAGTGGGGAATACCATCTGATCGAGCCTGAAAGTCCCGGATCTCCGTTGTCAAGAGTTGTGTTCCATCTGTGAAATGCCTGCCCTTCCAGCTTCTTTATCATTTCACGATAGGCCTCGTCTTCGTAAATGCGTTTTTCGTTAAGGTGCTTCGGGAATGGCTTGAGAGCCTCTTCGCTCATCCATGCCTCGACCGGAGTGCCGCCCCAGCTGGCATTGACAAGTCCGACAGGAACGCCTGTGTGGCTGTATATCTCCTTTGCAAAGAAATAGGCCAGGGCAGAGAATTCCATTACATTATTCTGTGTGCATAGCTTCCATGAAGCAGCCGGAGTGTCATCCTGAGGATTGTTGAAATCGAAGACTTTAGGTACTATGTAATGCCTGATGGCATTGTTTTCATAACTGGCAATTTCATCAGCAAACATGTCGGTGACACGTCTTACGGGAAGTTCCATATTTGACTGGCCTGAGCAAAGAAAGACGTCTCCGACGAGGATGTCGTTGATCTGGACGTCGCCAACGGTCATTGTATATGGACCACCTGCCTCTGCTGCCGGCAGTGTGATCTCCCATCTTCCGTTTTCATCTGCTGCGACCTGATGACTTGCGCCCTGCCAGCATAAACTGAAACTCTCATGGCTGTCAGCCCAGCCCCATATGCATATAGGTTTATTTCGCTGAATCACCATTCCGTCGCACAGAACTGACGGCAGACGGACAGCCCCTGCTGCCTGAATGCATAGAAGTGCCAGCAATGATATGATTGCAAATTTTTTCATACTACAAAGTTATAAATTATTATGTTTCTTCCTAATCGGGTTATGTTTCATGTTTTATGGCATTTTGTTACATTAACTTTTCTGACTGTTCTTCGTGTTGTTTAATTGGTTATATTAGCGGAGAAATTATTATATTCGCAAGATTTTAGAAATTGATAACACTCTATATTATGAATGACACTAAGGTAATGAATCTTGCTGCTGACAATATCAGAATTCTGGCAGCTTCTATGGTTGAAAAGGCGAAATCAGGTCACCCGGGCGGAGCGATGGGTGGTGCTGACTTCATCAATGTCCTCTATTCGGAATATCTTCAGTATGATCCGGAAAACCCTAAGTGGGAGGGACGCGACCGCTTCTTCCTCGATCCGGGACACATGGCACCTATGCTCTATTCGCAGCTTGCTCTGACAGGAAAGTTCACTCTTGAGGAGCTTCAGCAGCTCCGTCAATGGGGATCGCCGACTCCGGGCCATCCTGAAGTGGATGTGATGCGTGGTATTGAGAATACGTCAGGCCCTCTCGGCCAGGGACATGTATTCGCAGTAGGAGCAGCAATCGCAGCAAAATTCCTTGCTGAGCGTACAGGAAACCCTACGTTCGCGAAAGAGACCATCTATGCATATATTTCTGACGGCGGTATCCAGGAGGAGATCTCGCAGGGAGCCGGCCGTGTGGCAGGTACTCTCGGACTCGGCAACCTCGTGATGTTCTATGACTCGAACGACATCCAGCTTTCGACAGAATGCTCGGATGTGATCGATGAGGATACAGCCATGAAATACCGCTCATGGGGATGGCATGTCATCACCATCAACGGAAACGACTGCTGCCAGATCCGTCAGGCCCTCGACGAGGCTAAGACTGTAACAGACCGTCCTGTACTCATCATCGGAAAGTGCGTGATGGGCAAGGGCGCAAGACAGGCGGACAATTCATCATATGAGCGCAACTGCAAGACTCACGGAGCGCCTCTCGGCGGTGATGCATTCAGAAATACCATCATCAACCTCGGTGGAAATCCGGACGAGCCGTTTGCTATCCATGCAGAAGTCAAGGAACTCTATGCGAAGCGCGAGGCTGAGCTTAAGGCGATCGCTGCCGAGCGTCATGCAGAGGAAGCAGCCTGGGCTGCTGCCAATCCTGAGAAGGCTGCGCAGCAGGCTGACTGGTTCAGCGGCAAGGCTCCGAAGGTAGACTGGAGCAAGGTGCAGCAGAAACCGGGCGATGCAACAAGAAACGCATCAGCTGCGGTTCTCGGACAGCTTGCTGAGCAGGTTCCGAACATGATATGCGCATCTGCAGACCTTTCAAACTCAGACAAGACTGACGGCTTCCTCAAGAAGACAACAGCTTTCGTGAAGGGTGACTTCAGCGGCGCATTCTTCCAGGCAGGTGTAGCAGAGCTTACAATGGCGTGCGTGTGCATCGGTGCTACACTCCATGGCGGCGTGATCGCTGCCTGCGGAACATTCTTCGTGTTCTCAGACTATATGAAGCCGGCAGTGCGCATGGCTGCCCTCATGGAGCTTCCTGTCAAGTTCATCTGGACGCATGATGCATTCAGAGTGGGAGAGGACGGACCTACCCATGAGCCTGTAGAGCATGAGGCTCAGATCCGCCTTATGGAGAAGCTGAAGAACCACAGCGGAAAGAACTCGATGCTGGTTCTCCGTCCGGCAGATGCAGAGGAGACTACAGTATGCTGGAAGATGGCTATGGAGAACGTGGATTCTCCTACAGGCCTCATCTTCTCACGTCAGAACATCGAGATGCTTCCTGAGGGAACAGATTACACCCAGGCTGAAAAGGGTGCTTATATTGTAGGTGGTGCAGAGGAAAATCCAGATGTGATCCTCGTGGCTTCAGGTTCCGAGGTCTCTACTCTTGCAGCAGGAGCAAAGCTTCTCCGAGAGGACGGCGTGAAGATCCGCATCGTAAGCTGTCCTTCAGAGGGCCTCTTCCGCAGCCAGAGCAAGGACTATCAGGAAAGCATTCTTCCGGCAGGAGCAAAGGTGTTCGGCCTTACAGCAGGTCTTCCTGTAAATCTTCAGGGTCTTGTCGGCTGTAACGGCAAGGTGTTCGGCCTTGAAAGCTTCGGTTTCTCTGCTCCATACAAGGTGCTTGACGAGAAACTCGGCTTCACAGCTCAGAATGTCTACAATCAGGTAAAGGCTATGCTTTAACATGAAGGTCAGACACATATTATATATAGGACTTGCTGCTGCCTCCTGCCTTCTGGCTGCATGTGAGAAGGAGGATGTTACCGGAGGCGGCAACAAGAAGCCTGTCAATCCCGGTACCGGCACAGGTACCGGCACGGGAAATACTTCAGGAGATCCTTATGCCGACTTAAGCAAATATGGACCTCTGAAATCGTATGTGGACCGTGAGGCCTATCCGTCCTTTATCCTCGGAGTTGCCATTGACGGCGGGTCGAAACTGTACGACCTTGCCGGACAGAACTTCGATGAGATGACTGCCGGCAATGCCATGAAGCATTCTTCCGTGGTCAAAAGTGACGGAACGATGGATTTCTCCGGAGTCCGGAATTTCCTGGCAGCCGCCCATGCAAGAGGAATAACCGTATACGGTCACACCCTCGCATGGCACTCACAGCAGCAGAATACCTATCTGAACGGTCTTATCCAGGACAAGATGGTCGAACTTCCGGAGTCAACCGGAGAGACAGTGCTGCTCGAGGCTGACTTCAATGATGGGAAGCATCCTTTCAGCGGCTGGGGAAACGGCTCGGCCCTCACAGTTTCAGACGGGGCGTTCAAGGCGACAAATCCATCGGAGAAACAGCAGTGGGAAGTGCAGTTCGCGCATGATTTTTCACGTGCGTTCCTAAATGGCGAGGAATATAAGCTCAAGTTCCGTATCAAGGGATCAGGCAGTGGAAAACTGGGTGCGGGATTCCAGATAGTAGACGGTTATAAGTCAGCGGGAGACTTCCCGGAGGTCCAGTTCGGTACGGACTGGAAGGACGTGGAAATCACATGCAGATGCAATGCAGCAGGGGCTACAAGGCTTGTTTTCAGCTATGGAGCATTTGCCGGGGATGTCTATATGGATGATTTTTCATTCATCCAGCCTGATGCAAGTTATGAAGTGATCTCGATGACTCCGGAAGAGAAGAAGTCCGTTCTTACTGCTGCAATGGAAAGATGGATCGCCGGAATGATGGAAGTCACAGCAACGAAGGTGTCTGCATGGGATGTCGTCAACGAAGCTATTTCCGGATCGGATTATGACCGTGACGGTTACTATGACCTTCAGTCAGCCAAGTGGGGAGAAGCAAACTGCTTCTACTGGCAGGACTACCTCGGCTCAGAGGACTATGTGCGCATTGCAATAGCACTGGCTCGCAAGTACTATGAGCAGTACGGCGGGACCAAGCCGTTGAAGCTCTTCATCAACGACTACAACCTTGAGTCCGACTGGGACGACAATAAGAAACTCAGGAGTCTTATCCACTGGATCGAGGTCTGGGAGTCTGACGGCGTGACCAAGGTTGACGGTATCGGCACTCAGATGCATATCTCATATTATGAGAATCCTACCACTCAGGCCAGCAAGAAGGAGCATGTCGTGAAGATGCTCCAGCTGATGGCGGATACAGGCAAGCTTGTCAAGATCTCGGAACTTGACATGGGATATGTAAATAATGCGGGCGAGACCCTAAAGACTTCACAGCTTACAGCCAGACAGCACAGGGCTATGGCTGATTACTATGAGTTCATCGTCAGAAAGTATTTTGAGATAGTGCCTCCTGCCCAGCAGTATGGAATCACGCAGTGGTGTCCGCTCGACAGTCCGGACAACAGCTTCTGGAGAGCCGGTGAGCCGGTCGGTCTGTGGGACCTCAACTACAATAGAAAATGTGCCTACGCCGGTTTTGCAAACGGCCTGGCAGGAGGGGAATGATGATTGTTAAAGTGCTGCTGACAAAGAGATTATCGACATCGGCGGCATCTTGACGATGATCTTTCCGTCCTTGATCTTGAAATCATCGAATTCGACAGGTCTGACAGTGTCAGGTCTGTCGAATTCGTTATGGTCCTGTACGTTCTTTGATGTGAGTATCTCTCCTGACAGTTCTGCCTTGCCGAGAGACGGGATCTCGATCGAAACATCTGCCTTCTGATCGAGGCTTGTGTTTGTCAGGGTGATGTTTATCTTGCCTTCTGCATTCTTCGATGCGGTGACGTCAACGTATGGGCATTCCCTGTCATGGGAGTCCTTGAATTTAGGAGAATCGCATACCGAAGGCAGATACATGGCATCCTGGTGGACGTTATACATCCTGAATGTGTGGTAGGTAGGGGTGAGAACCATCTTGTCGCCACGTGTGAGTACCATGGACTGCAGCACGTTTGCGATCTGGGCTATGTTCGCCATCTTCAGTCTTCTTGTATATTTATGGAAGATGTTGAAGCTGAGTGCTGCAACCATTGCGTCGCGCATTGTGTTCTGCTGGTAAAGATGTCCCGGATTTGTGCCCGGCTCCACGTCGAACCATGTTCCCCACTCATCAAGCAGCAGGTCGATGGAGTTGTCCGGATCGTACTGATCCATGATCGAGATATGCTTTACGATGACAGGTTCTACTCCTACTGCCTTGCCGAGGGTATTGTAGTATTCCTCTTCATTGAAAACCGTAGCGGATCCCTTGCTGCCGTCCCATCCTTTTACGGTGTAGTAATGAAGCGAGACTCCGTGCATGCGCTTTCCGATATACTTCATGAGCACTTCAGTCCAGTTGTAGTCATAGTCTGAAGCGCCGCTTGCCACCTTGTAGAGCCTGTTTCCGCTGAAGTCGCGGCAGTAGGTCTGGTAGCGGTTGTAAAGGTGGGAGTAATATTCCGGAACCATGTTTCCGCCGCAGCCCCAGCTTTCGTTTCCTACTCCGAGGTACTTCACCTTCCAAGGTTCCTTGCGTCCGTTCTCAGCCCTGAGCTTTGCCATAGGGCCGTCTGCGGCTGTCATGTATTCAACCCATTTCGCGAGCTCCTCAACGGTTCCCGAGCCTACGTTTCCGCTGATGTACGGCTCGCATCCGAGGATTTCGCAAAGATTCAGGAACTCATGTGTTCCGAATGAGTTGTCCTCTACTGTGCCTCCCCAGTTGCTGTTCACCATTCTCGGACGGCTTTCTCTAGGTCCGATGCCGTCTCTCCAGTGGTACTCGTCTGCAAAACATCCTCCAGGCCATCTCATTACAGGGACTTTCAGCTCTTTGAGCGCTTCCAGAACGTCAGTCCTGTATCCGTCCGTGTTCGGAATGTCGGAGTCCGGACCTACCCAAAGTCCGCCGTAGATGCATGAGCCGAGATGCTCGGCAAACTGACCGTAGATTTCCTTAGGAATCATATTCTGCTCGTCTGGCGTAGTGTCAATGCTTACGTTGACCTTGAGCTGAGCTGAAGCGATGAGCGGAAGAGCGACCGCTGCGAGAATGGTAGTGATGATGTTTTTCATGTCTTATTGTATTTCTTTGGTAAATATAGAAACTTATAATGAAATTGTTTCTTTCTTTTAATTATATTTGTGAGGATAACCCGATTAACACTATAATAACCACATATGAAATTTAACAGATTCATTCCAGCTCTTATTGCAGGCGTTGTTGCAGTATCGTGCGGCAGCAATGAAGAAAAACAACCGGAAAACGGAGTTACAGTAGAGGTCAGCAGCACTTCAGAGGACAGTCCCAGACTTGTCAGACTTGAGGTTCTCGGCGACAAGATAATTCATGTGAGCGCGACTCCGGAAGACGCTTTCAAGGATCCGGAAAGCCTTATCATCGTGCCCGGTCAGGCTGATGTCGAATATGATGTCCATGAAAACGGTGACACTACGATAGTGGAGACCTCTGCGATCAAGGCATATGTGCTGTCTTCTACCGGTGAGGTATGGTTCACCGACAAGGAGGGAAAGATGCTGCTCCGCGAGCAGGTGGGAGGCGGAAAGTCATTCCAGCCTGTCGAAGTCGATGGTACCCACGGCTATTCTTTCCGTCAGGTGTTCGAGTCTCCTGAAGATGAGGCTTTCTATGGCCTCGGACAGCATCAGGCTGATGAGTTCAACTACAAGGGAAAGAACGAGGAGCTCTTCCAGTACAATACAAAGGTGTCGGTGCCGTTCATCGTGTCGAACAAGGGCTATGGCGTCCTGATGGACAGCTATTCGATGATGCGTTTCGGAAATCCTGCCGATTACAAGCAGCTTGGAGAGGTGTTCAAGCTCTATGACGCTCAGGGCAATGAAGGCTGCCTTACAGGCACATATGTTCCGGAACACGGCGAGACCATAGTCCGTGACGAGCCAAAGCTCTATTTCGAGTATCTCATCGAGCCGAAGATGGAGAAGGTGGTGAATCTTCCTGAGGATTTCGTATTCTATAATTCAAAAGTTACATATGAGGGCGCCATAGAGGCTGCCGAGACCGGAGATTATCAGTTCATTCTCTACTATGCCGGATATACTACAGTCAAGGTCGGCGGCGAGACCGTCGTGCCTGAAAGATGGCGTACGGCATGGAATCCGAATGCATACAAGTTTACAGTTCATCTCGAGGCAGGCGTAAAGACTCCGATAAAGGTGGAGTGGCAGCCTGACGGATGGGTGTCATACTGCGGCCTCCGTGTCTATGATGTCGTTGATCCTGTGCAGCAGGCTAAGCATCAGTGGTGGAGCGAGATGACAAAACAGATGGACTGGTATTTCATTGCGGGTGACGATATGGACGAGGTGATCAGCGGATACAGGACCCTGACGGGAAAGGCTCCGATCATGCCGAAATGGGCTATGGGATACTGGCAGAGTCGTGAGCGCTACAAGACATCGACCGAGATGATCGAGGCTCTCGAGGGCTTCCGCAAGAGGAACATCCCTATCGACAACATCGTGATGGACTGGAGCCACTGGAGAGAGGATGACTGGGGCGGACATGAGTTCGATCCGGAGCGTTTCCCTGATCCTAAGGCGATGGTAGACTCGATCCACGACCTGAACGGCCGCATGATGATTTCAGTATGGCCTAAGTTCTATGTCGAGACCGAGCACTACAAGGAGTTCGACGAAAAGGGCTGGATGTATACGAAGGCATACGAAGACGGCGTCCGTGACTGGATCGGCACCGGCTATCTCTACGGATTCTATGATGCGTATGCACCTGAGGCGCGAGAACTCTTCTGGAACCAGATGTATGAGCATTACTATCCTCTCGGCATAGACGCATGGTGGATGGACGCTTCCGAGCCTAATATCCGTGATTGTACGAATATGGAATATCGCAAGGCTCTCTGCGGCCCGACAGCCCTCGGTTCGTCGACCGAGTTCTTCAATGCATATGCGCTCGTGAATGCTGATGCAATCTATAACGGACAGAGAGGAGTTGACCCTGACAAACGTGTGTTCCTGCTCACCAGAAGCGGTTTTGCAGGTCTTCAGAGATATTCTACAGCAACATGGAGCGGCGATATCGCTACCCGTTGGGAGGATATGAAGGCGCAGATCTCTGCCGGTCTGAACTTCGCTATAAGCGGTATCCCATACTGGACAATGGACATCGGAGGCTTCTGCGTGGAGAACCGTTATGTGGCAGCTCAGCAGGAGTGGGAGAAGACCGGCAAGGAGAACGCCGACTACAAGGAGTGGCGCGAACTCAACACCCGCTGGTTCCAGTTCGGAGCATTCTGTCCGCTCTATCGTGCGCACGGTCAGTTCCCGTTCCGCGAGCCATGGGAGATCGCTCCTGAAGGACATCCGGCATATGAATCTATCGTATATTACAGCAAGCTCCGCTATCGCCTGATGCCGTATATCTATTCTCTCGCAGGAATGACATATTTCGAGGACTACACGATCATGCGTCCGCTTGTGATGGACTTCATGGCTGACGCCAATGTGCTGAATGTCAGCGATACATATATGTTCGGCCCGGCTTTCATGGTTGCCCCTGTATATGAATATGGCGCCCGCACACGTGAGATATATTTCCCTGAATGCGAGGGATGGTATGACTTCTACACCGGCAGCTATCTGGAAGGTGGCGTCCGCAAGACAGTCGACGCTCCATATGACAGGATGCCTCTATATGTACGTGCTGGTTCTGTCGTTCCGTTCGGACCGGAAATGCAGTGGTCTGACGAGAAGCCTGCCGAGGTCATCGACCTCTATGTATACCAGGGCGCAGACGGCTCGTTCACTCTCTATGAGGACGAGAACGTGAACTATAACTACGAGAAGGGAGCATATGCGATGATCGATTTCTACTATGACGAGGCTTCGAAGACTCTGAAGATCGGGGAGCGTCAGGGCGAATTCCCTGGCATGCTCAAGGAAAGGACATTCAACGTGATCCCTGTCTCAAAGGCCGGCAAGGGAGCTGCGCAGTCAGTCAGATATACGGGCGAGGCTGTCGAAGTAAGTTTGAAATAATCTTCAGGACAAATGAGGAAAGTCATCCTGTCAATGATCATTCTGCTGTGGACCGTATCGCTCGGTGCACAGCAGAGTTCGCTTCGGAAATATGGTGATGCTGTCCAGCTGGTTGTAGATGGAAAGCCTTTCATCGTGCTTGGAGGCGAACTGGGAAACTCATCGGCCGCATGCCCGGAGGATATTGAGGCCAATCTAGCCAAGCTCAGGAAAATGGGGCTCAATACGGTGCTGGTGCCTGCATATTGGGATCTTATCGAACCTGTCCGGGGACAGTTTGACTTCACGCTTACCGACAAGGTGCTGGAGGAGGCCCGGAAGAATGAACTCAAGGTCATCTTCCTTTGGTTCGGTGCATGGAAGAACTCCATGAGCTGTTATGCACCGCTATGGTTCAAGCAGGATTACAGGAAATATCCGAGGGCATATACAAGCGAAGGAAAGCCGCTGGAGATTGCCAGCGCCTTTTCCGAAAATGTGTTCAAGGCTGACAATGCTGCATTCAGGGCCTGGCTGGGACATGTCGCCAAGGCTGACAAGGACCATGGTACAGTGATCATGGTCCAGATAGAGAACGAAATCGGTATGCTGGAGGATGCCAGGGACCATTCGGATTCTGCAGAAAGACATTTCAGGTCTCCAGTGCCGGAAGAACTTATATCTCATCTTCAAGCCAATGAAGAGACATTGCATCCATACATGTCTGAGAAATGGACTGCAAACGGAAAGAAGGTAAAAGGTTCATGGACCGACGTGTTCGGGGATGACATTTACACTGATGAAATCTTCATGGCATGGTTCTATGCAAGGTACGTGGAAAGGATGGCTCAGTCTGCGCGTGAAATCTATGATGTCCCTCTTTTCGTAAATGCCGCGATGAACAGCCGCGGGCGCAAGCCTGGCGAATATCCTTCTGCCGGTCCTCTTGCTCATCTTATCGATATATGGCATGCCGGCGCACCTTCGATAGACTTCATTTCGCCGGATATATATGACAGCGGATTCAAGGACTGGGTGGCGAAGTATCATCTTCATAACAACCCTCTTTTCATTCCGGAAACCCGTCATACTCAGGATAACGGCGTTCGTGCGTTCTATGTTTTGGGAGAACATGATGCTATAGGCATCAGTCCGTTTGCAATTGAGGACGGTTCTGCTGAGCAGGGGACTCCTTTCGTGGAAGGGTATGAGAAACTGCGTGAGATGATGCCTCTTGTCACCAGGTGGCAGGGGCAGGACCGTATGTGGGGCCTGCTGTTCGATCAGCAGGATAAGGAGAGGGTAATAAAGGACGGTGATCTTGTGCTGACATGCCGTCACAACTTTACGCTTCCGTGGGATCCGCGTGCGACCGACGGAACTCCTTGGCCTGAAGGAGGTGGCATCATAATCCGTCTTGACAGCGATGAATATGTAGTGGCCGGAAACGGTATCGTGGTGGAGTTTGCAACTGCCGTTGAAAAGCAGTTGTCAGCTGGGCCGCAGGCCCTCGGAGAGGATGGCTTTGCTGTCATTACGAGCGAGGTCGGAGGCTGGGTCGAGTCATCTCCCGCCTCCTACATACGTTGCGGCATCGGCTCCGTCGATGAAGTCGAAGTGCTTCCTGACGGTACATTCCGCTATATACGTCGCCTCAACGGCGATCAGGACCATCAGGGCCGCCATGTGCGTATCTCCGTGGGAGACTACAAGGTCCTGCACGTCAAGTTATATGAATATAAATAAAAACATATCAGATATGAAGAGAAGTTTTTTTGCATTCAATTGTGCGGCATGTATGGCTGCTGTAGCCATTTCCTGCGGGGCGGCATCATCTCCCGCTTCCAGTGAAGATATGCTGACTACAGTCGGAAACCCATATCTCCCTCTTTGGGAGCATATCCCTGACGGTGAACCTTATGTGTTCGAGGATCCGGACAATCCTGGAAAATACAGAGTCTACATATATGGTTCACACGATACACGCATTACGGATTACTGCGGACGCGAACTGGTAGTGTGGTCCGCTGCTGTGGACAATCTGAACGAATGGCGATATGACGGTGAGATCCTGCGTGTAAGCCTTAATGCGGAGGGACAGCCTGTCGATCCGGAGGGATTGTCAGATGTGCTTTTCGCACCTGATGTGGCAGTGAAGACAGAACCAGACGGAACCAGGATGTATTATCTGTATCCCAATGACCAGGTGGGCGGGCGTCAGAACCTGATTTCAAGAAGCCCTAGACCTGACGGCCCGTTTGAAGTCTGCAACTGGAGCAAGGATAATCCGAATATGACGGAGGGAGTGCTTGGATTTGATCCTGCGGTCTTTGTTGATGATGACGGCAGGGTATATGGATATTGGGGATTCCAGCGCTCATATGCAGCCGAGCTGGATCCGGAGACCATGTGTACGGTGAAACCTGGTACTCAGATCATTGAGGGTATGGTTCCGGGAGGACAGGAAGACGACCTTTTCCGCTTCTTCGAGGCTTCGTCCATCCGCAAGGTCAAGGATAAATATGTATTCGTGTACAGCCGCTGGACCAATGACGGCGAGTTTGGACTGCCGGTAACAAACTATACTCTTGCTTACGCCTACAGTGATGCTCCGCTCGGCCCATGGACTTATGGAGGAACCATCATAGACGGCAGGGCACGTGAAATCGATGAAAACGGCAATCCGATACCTTCTGCAACTGCGACAGGAAATACCCATGGCGGCATCTGCGAGATCGAAGGTCAGTGGTACGTATTCTATCACAGACAAACCGGACTTGATGAGTTCGCGCGTCAGGCAATGGTAGCTCCGATTACGGTGAATGTCCAGGAAGGAAAGGGCGGCAAGGTCGAGATCTCGGAGGGTGAGTACAATTCCCAGGGCTTTTCAGTTGACGGCCTGAACCCACTGGAAGTGCATTCTGCAGGTCTTGCATGCTGGTACACCGGTACCAAGCCTCAGCAGCATGCATGGCCGAACAAGACGTTCTTCGGATCATATGTGGCATCCGGATATGGCACCGACGACAAGTTTGATGCACCATATGCAATCAGGAACAATACAAACCCAGTAGTGAACAATACAGCCGGCTCGATTGTCGGATATAAGTATTTCAACTTCACATCTACCCACGGCCGCAAGGACCTCCAGCTTGTCCTCAATCTCATTCCTGAGGGTGTGGACGGAAGGATCATCGTCATGGCTGACAGGCCTTGGACATCTCAGGGAGGAACCGTTCTGGGAACACTCGAAATCAAGTCGGACATGCCTCAGGTGCCGACTGATCTTAGTGTCGAGCTGCCTGCAGCCGGGGAACTCACAGGCAAGCATGCAATCTTCCTGAAGTTCGATTCTGAAGTGCAGGATAAGTCCATATGCGTGCTTAATACTCTGATCTTCAAATAGTATGGAAAAGACCTGGAGATGGTTTGGAAAGAATGACAAGATCACTCTTTCCATGCTTAGGCAGATAGGAGTTGAGGGCATAGTTACTGCCCTTCATGATGTGCCTAACGGAGAAGTCTGGACCCGTGAAAGGATCCGTGACCTGCGTGAATACATTGAAAGCTATGGAATGCGCTGGTCTGTCGTGGAGAGCCTTCCTGTATGCGAAAGCATCAAATACGGCGGACCGGACAGGGACGCTCTGATAGAGAATTACAAGCAGAGCCTCCGCAACCTGTCAGCCGAAGGCATCCATACGATATGTTACAATTTCATGCCGGTGCTGGACTGGGCGCGCACTGACCTGTCTCATCCCAATCCGAACGGTACGACCAACCTGTATTTCTCATACTGCGAGTTCGCATATTTTGATATATATATAGTAGGACGCGAGGGCGCCCGCGAGGAGTGGGCGTCGTTCAAGGTTCCTGGACTTGAGGGAGAACGTGATATCCTTGCTGAAGTCGACGCTCTTCGCTCAAAGATGACCCCGGAAGGGGAGCATAAGCTTGTCGAGAACATCATAGTCAGGACCCAGGGCTTCGTAAGCGGCAATATCCGCGAAGATGACGAACATCCGGTCGAACTCTTCCGCCAGCTCCTGTCTCTTTATGACGGAATCACGAAGGACCAGCTTAGGGAAAACATGCGATATTTCCTCTCGGCGATAATGCCGGTGTGCGAGGAGTGCGGAATGAACATGTGCGTCCATCCGGACGACCCTCCTTTCCCTGTCCTCGGACTTCCGCGTATCGTTACGTCCGACGAGGACATCGACTGGTTCCTTAGTGCAGTGGACAATCCTCATAACGGCCTGACCTTCTGTGCCGGATCGCTTTCTGCCGGGGCGCAGAATGATGTTGTGGCGATGGCCCGCAAATATGCTTCAAGGACGCATTTCGTCCACCTGAGGTCATGCCATATATTTGATAATGGAGACTTTACGGAGGCGAGTCATCTCGGAGGACGCGCTGACATTGTGGAGCTGGTGCGCATATTCGAGCAGGCAAACCCTGATCTTCCTATGCGCGTAGATCATGGAATGACCATGCTTGACGATGATTCCAAAGGGTATAATGCCGGATATTCCTTCCTCGGAAGAATGTTCGCGATGGGGCAGGTGCAGGGAATAATGGCTGCAGTTGACAAGGAATTGGGAATTAAATATAAAATCACAGGATTCTATGAATAAGCTTTTTGACATTACAGGAAACGTGACTGTAATCACCGGCGGTACAGGTGTGCTGGGCCGTACGATAGCAAAATATCTGGCCCTTGAGGGCGCCAAGGTCATCATTCTCGGCCGCAAGGAGGATGTCGGACGGAAGATCGCGGAGGAAATCTGCGCTGCAGGCGGCTGCTGCGAGTTCATGAAGACAGATGTGATGGATGCAGAGACAGTAAAGAAGAATTGCGAGGACATATTGGCGAAATACGGCCGCATCGACACTCTTCTCAATGCGGCCGGTGGCAATATGCCTGGCGCGACCATCGCGCCTGACAAGAACTTCTTCGACCTTCAGGTGGATCAGTTCCAGACTGTCCTGAATCTCAATCTGACAGGCACAGTGATACCAACGCAGGTATTCCTTGAGCCGATGGTGCGTCAGGGCAAGGGTTCGATCATCAATTTCTCTTCGATGGCGGCATTCCGTCCTATGACACGTGTGGCAGGTTATGCAGCAGCAAAGGCCGGCATCTCCAACTTCACGGCATTCATGGCGACAGAGTGCGCGATGAAGTTCGGTGAGGGCATCAGGGTCAACGCCATCGCTCCGGGTTTCTTCATCACTGAACAGAACCGTTCGCTTCTGACCAATCTGGACGGGACATATACACAGCGCGGTCAGGATGTCATCCGTCAGACTCCGTTCGGACGCATGGGCGATCCTGAAGAGCTCTGCGGCACGATCCATTATCTGATGTCTGACGCATCAAAGTTTGTGACAGGTACTGTCGCTGTCGTAGACGGCGGCTTCAACGCATTTGCAATGTAAGGATGACAAACGTCCAGACAAACTCAGCGATTTCTGTCGACTGCGTGATCTTCGGTTTCGACGGGAAGAACCTCAAGGCCCTGCTTGTGAGGCGCAGGACTGTCGATCCTCTCTACGATGAAGGTGAGCAGAAACTGCCCGGCGCCATGATCCGGGAGAACGAGACTTTGCCTGAAGCTGCTTCCAGAGTGCTGGAAGGGGCTACGGGACTTATCGGACTGTATCTTAAGCAGACGTCGATCTTTTCCGATCCTGACAGGGTGGATGCAGATGAATTGAAATGGATATGCGAGTATCATGGCATCAATACCGACCGTGTCGTGACGGTCGGATATTATGCGCTCGTAAAACTTGACAAGGGCTTGGCTCTTTATACAAGTCGTAAAGGTGCGACTTGGGTCAATGTAGATGAAATACATGATCTTATAATGGACCATATGGATATCCTGTCCGATGCACTTTCCGCTCTGCAGAAGGATATCCTGTGGTCGCCGATCGCCTTCCAGATGCTTCCTAAGAAGTTCACCATCAGACAGCTGCAGAATCTTCTCGAAGCAGTTTTCGGAATTGAGATAGACAACAGGAACTTCAGGAAGAAGATCTTTACGACGGGTATCCTGCAGGAAACCGACGAAATGGAGCGTAATGTCAACCACAAGCCGGCCCGGCTGTATGTTCTGAACAAGTCTGCATTCGGCCGCAAGGAGCTTGCACCAAAACTTAACTTTGTGGCCTCATGGCTGTAGGTTATAGTAATTTTTCTTGCAGATTGTGTGTTTTTAAGTAATTGTGTCTTAATGTTATAACATGATACTTAGCGTATTTTTGGTACAAACTGGCGGGGTGAATGCAATCTTATGTTAAATTTGCATAGATAATAACGCTAAAACCAAAAATATGTATCTCTTAGGTTACGATATCGGAAGCTCGTCGGTCAAGGCGAGTCTCGTTGATGCCCAGAGCGGCAAATGTATCGCATCTGCATTCTATCCAAAGTCAGAGGCGGCAATCATCGCGGTAAAGCCTGGTTGGGCCGAACAGGAGCCATCTTCATGGTGGGAAAACCTCAAGCTTGCGACGGCTGACATATTGGCTTCTTCCGCAGTTTGTCCTAAGGACATAAAGGCTATCGGTATTTCTTATCAGATGCACGGACTCGTGTGCGTGGACAAGGATAAGAATCCTCTAAGGCCTTCGATCATATGGTGTGACTCACGCGCCGTGCCATACGGCCAGAAGGCGTTCGATGCCCTCGGCCATGAGCAGTGCCTGTCACATCTTCTCAACTCTCCGGGAAACTTCACAGCCTCAAAGCTTGCATGGGTGAAGGAGAACGAGCCGGAGCTCTACTCGAAGATATATAAGATAATGCTCCCTGGTGACTTCATCGCAATGAAGCTTACAGGCGAGATCTGCACAACTATATCAGGCCTCTCCGAGGGCATGATGTGGGATTTCTCAGAAGGAAGGACAGCGAAGATGCTCCTCGACTACTACGGCATCGACGAGTCTCTCATTCCTGAGATTCGCCCTACATTTGCTGAGCAGGGCAGAGTGAGCGCGGAGGCAGCTGCCGAGCTCGGTCTTGCGGAGGGCATCCCAGTGACATACCGTGCAGGTGACCAGCCAAACAACGCGTTGTCACTCAATGTGTTCAATCCGGGCGAAATTGCTTCTACAGCAGGTACTTCCGGTGTGGTCTACGGTGTCCTCGGAGAAGTCAACTATGACCCTAAGTCACGTGTGAACACATTCGCACATGTAAACCATACTCCTGAGCAGACACGTCTCGGCGTCCTTCTCTGCATCAACGGAACAGGTATCCTGAACTCGTGGATGAAGAGGAATGTCGCTCCTGAGGGCATCTCATATGCCGAGATGAATGACCTTGCAGCGACTGCTCCTATAGGCAGTGCCGGCGTCAGCATCCTTCCGTTCGGAAACGGAGCGGAGCGTATGCTGGAGAACAGGGAAGTAGGCAGCTCCATCCACGGAGTGAACTTCAATGTGCACAGCAAGGCGCATCTGCTTCGCGCAGCCCAGGAGGGCATCGTCTTCTCGTTCAAGTACGGCATCGAGGTGATGGAGCAGATGGGCATGAATGTCAATAAGATCCATGCCGGACATGCAAACATGTTCCTCAGCCCTATCTTCCGTGAAACCCTCGCAGGTGTGACCGGAGCGGTCATCGACCTCTATGATACCGACGGTTCTGTAGGAGCGGCAAAGGGCGCAGGCATCGGAGCAGGTATCTACAAGGACAACAACGAGGCGTTCGCAACCCTCGAAAAGCTTGCTGTCATCGAGCCTGCACGTCAGGACGAATACGCTCAGGCGTACGAACTCTGGAAATCACGTATGTAATACTGTCATTTCGAGCGAGCGAAGCGAGTCGAGAAATCTATCAATCAATTAATAAACATAAAACTATGGCAACAAAAGAATTTTTCCCTGGAATCGGCAAGATCCGGTTTGAAGGCAAGGAGAGCAGAAACCCTATGGCTTTCCGTTACTATGATGCAAACAAGGTAGTCCTCGGCAAGACAATGGCTGAGTGGCTCAAGTTCTCTATGGCATGGTGGCACACACTCTGCGCAGAGGGTGCTGACCAGTTCGGTGGCGGAACAAAGACCTTCCCTTGGAACGGCGCAGCTTGCCCTGTTCAGGCGGCAAAGGATAAGGTGGATGCTGGTTTCGAGTTCATGCAGAAGATGGGCATCGAGTACTATTGCTTCCACGATGTAGACCTTGTTGACGAGGGCGCGAACGTTGAGGAATATGAGGCTCGTCTGAAGGAAGTTGTTGCATACCTCAAGGAGAAGCAGGTTGAGACAGGCATCAAGCTTCTTTGGGGAACAGCAAACGTATTCGGCCACAAGAGATATATGAACGGTGCGGCTACAAACCCTGATTTCGACGTTGTGGCACGCGCAGCCGTACAGATCAAGAACGCTATCGACGCTACTATCGAGCTCGGCGGTACAAACTACGTGTTCTGGGGTGGTCGTGAGGGTTACATGAGCCTTCTCAACACAGACCAGAAGCGTGAGAAAGAGCACCTTGCAATGATGCTTACCATCGCACGTGACTACGCACGTTCAAAGGGCTTTACAGGAACATTCCTCATCGAGCCTAAGCCAATGGAGCCTACAAAGCATCAGTATGATGTTGACACCGAGACTGTAATCGGCTTCCTCAAGGCTCATGGCCTTGACAAGGATTTCAAGGTTAACATCGAGGTGAACCACGCAACTCTCGCAGGCCACACATTCGAGCACGAGCTCGCATGCGCAGTCGACGCAGGCATGCTAGGTTCTATCGACGCAAACCGCGGTGACTACCAGAACGGATGGGATACTGACCAGTTCCCGATCGACTCATTCGACCTCACTCAGGCTATGATGCAGATCATCCGCAACGGCGGTCTCGGAAACGGTGGTACAAACTTCGACGCAAAGACCCGTCGTAACTCTACCGACCTTGAGGACATCTTCATCGCTCACATCGCAGCAATGGATGCAATGGCACGCGCTCTCGAGAACGCAGCTGCTCTCCTCGAGGAGTCTCCGCTCTGCCAGATGGTGAAGGAGCGTTATGCAAGCTTCGACGCAGGCCTCGGAAAGAAGTTCGAGGACGGCGAGCTTACTCTTGAGGACGTTTACGCTTATGGTAAGGAAGTAAACGAGCCTAAGCAGACCTCCGGCAAGCAGGAGCTTTACGAGGCAATCCTTAATATGTATTGTTAAAGATCCTTCGCTGCGCTCAGGATGACAGAGGGAAATCTCAGGATGATAGAGGAAAATCTCAGGATGACAGAGGAAACTTGTCTGAATGCAATGCATCAGTGTCATGTTGAGCGAAGCGAAACATCTGTACACGTATATGACAAATACAAATAATAAAGGCAGCAAGGGCTATCTGTTTTCGATAGTCCTTGTCGCCGTTATCGGAGGTCTGCTGTTCGGATACGATACAGCAGTGATTTCGGGTGCAGAGAAAGGCCTTCAGGCGTTCTTCATGGGCGCTGAGGATTTCGAATACACCGACTTCATACATGGTATCACATCATCCAGCGCATTGATCGGATGTGTGATCGGTGCAGCGATTTCAGGTATATGTGCCTCCAGGATGGGTAGGAAGAAATCCCTCATAATGGCGGGTGTGCTCTTCTTCCTGTCTGCCCTTGGCTCGTACTGTCCCGAATTCCTGTTCTTTCCTAAGGGAGAGCCATCCCTGTCGTTATTGATAGCATTCAATTTCTATAGAGTCCTTGGTGGCATTGGAGTAGGTCTTGCTTCCGCAATATGTCCTATGTACATCGCAGAGGTCGCTCCGAGCGATAAGAGAGGTACCCTTGTTTCATGGGAACCAGTTCGCGATCATCTTCGGTCAGCTTGTGGTGTATTTCGTAAACTTCATAATTCTTGGAGACCATATTGCTCCTGAAATCGAGGAAGTTGCATCCGGAGTCAATAAGATCACCAACTCAGCCCTTCTTGTAGGTGACTCCAACTGGAGCATCACTACAGGCTGGCGCCTGATGTTCGTCAGCGAGGCTGTTCCTGCAGCTCTCTTTACGATTCTTCTTTTCTTTGTCCCTGAGACGCCTAGATATCTTGCAATGACAGGCAAGGATGAAAAGGCTCTTAATATCCTGACCAAGATCAACGGAAGAAGCAAGGCTCAGGAGATCATGAGCGAGATCAAGGCTACGGTTGTCGAGAAGAAAGAGAAACTGTTTACATATGGTGCGCTTGTAATCTTCATCGGCATAATGCTCAGCGTATTCCAGCAGGCGGTAGGCATCAATGCTGTTCTCTACTATGCTCCTCGTATTTTCGAGTCTCTCGGAATGGGCAATCCGATGATGCAGACTGTGATCATGGGTATTGTGAACATTTCGTTCACGCTCCTTGCAATCTTCACTGTAGAGAAATGGGGCCGCAAGCCTCTCCTGATATGGGGATCTCTCGGTATGGCAATCGGAGCTGCAGGAGTCATGCTGACAAGCATGTCTTCAGCTATTCCTCCGGTTGTTGCAGTTGTCAGCATCATGATCTACAGCGCATCGTTCATGTTCAGCTGGGGCCCTATATGCTGGGTGCTCATCTCAGAGATATTCCCTAATACCATCAGAGGTGCAGCAGTGGCGATTGCAGTTGCATTCCAATGGATCTTCAACTTCATCGTATCTTCTACCTTTGTCCCGATGTACAACATGAGTCCTGCGTTCACATATGGTCTTTACGGAGTCATATGCGTTCTGGCGGCAGTGTTCGTCTGGAAGCTTGTCCCTGAGACAAAGGGCAAGACCCTGGAAGATATGACGAAACTCTGGAAGAAGAAATAAACCTGACAAAAAAAGTTCCGAGAAAAACTCTCGGAACTTTTTTATTTATAGATCATATCCGCAGTGGCGGAGGAACCATTCGATGTCCTCGTCATCGATCCTTGGCTGTTTCTTGAGGATTTCACGAAGGTCGCTGTAGTTCTTCATGAAGGCTTCCGTAAGTTCATGTGCCTTTTCTGGATAGTAGAGCAGGGCTTCGTTGAGCGTGCCGAGCATTGCAAGATCGTCAATCGGATCTGCTCCTGTGAGGAACTTGAGTGCCTCGATACTGCGTGCCATTCTTCTTGAAAGGCCCTTGATGCCGTCTGCAAGGGCGGGATCGGCATCGTATGTGATTACAATTGTCTTCTCTGCGGCACAGTCAGTCACAGGAATATCAATGGTGAATGCGAAGTCATATCCGTCATATTCATATGAAATTTCCTGGCCGTTGACGCTAACCGATGCCGGTGCGGCGGATGCTACAACCTTCACCTTGAAGTTTCTCTGGGCTGGCATGCCTTCATATGAACCCTTGCGCGGAGCTATTGTGACTGTCTGGGTATTGTCGGTCCAGCTGTTTGAAAGCAGGGTGGTGGCATACTCGGTAGCGTAGTTCTTGTCGTTTCCGGCATCCTCATACATTGTGAAGCATCCGTTTCCGCCTGGGAATACTGTCACGTAGATGTCCTCGTCGTTTCCGTTGAGGTTCTCGACCTCGTCGCCATAGAACGGCAGCACTGCGCCGGCCTTTACATAGATTCCGTACTCGTCAAGTGCGAAATGTCTGGTGACAGTCTTGCCGCCTGCAAGCATTGCCCCGGTGTGGAGCTCATACCAGTTTCCTTCAGGAAGCCATACCTCCATTGTCACGAATCCGTTTTCTGCAGGCTTGGTCACAGGTGCAATGAGCATATCGTCTCCGAACATATACTGGCTCCGGAAGTCGTAAGCCTCCTGGCACTCAGGATAGTCATAGTAGAGTGGTCGGCAGAGCGCGATGCCTTCGTCATATCCCTTGCGGGCCATTGTGTATATGTATGGCGCCATCTCGTAGCGCTGACGCACTGTCTGGCGGATCACATTTGTATACTCCTCTGCGAATACCCATGGCTCCTTGTTCAAGGCGCCGCTCTTTGAACTGTGGGTGCGCATCACAGGGCTGAAACCGCCGTACTGCAGCCATCTTGTATACATCTCTGGATCGATGCTGTTGCCAAGGTGACCTCCGATATCATGGCTCCAATATCCATAGAGGACATTGGAAGCTGTTGCTGTGAAATATGGCTGGAACTCGAGAGACTTCCATGTGATGGTCGCATCTCCTGAGAAGCCTACCTGGTAGCGGTGGTTTCCGAGTCCTCCCCAGCGATGGTAGAGCAGAGGGCGCTTGTCGCCGTGACGCTCCATGTCGCTGAAATAGCAGTAGTTGATCCACCATGTGTTGTGAAGCTTTGTGAGCTCCGTGTCATATACATGCTGCTGCCAGTCAAGCCACCAGAAATCCACTCCCTGTTTCTGCATCGGATGCATCACCTGCTCGAACATATTGGTCATGAACTCCTTGTCTGAGTTGATCCAGTCGATGCGCTTTGTACCTTCCGGATCCTTGCCGAGACTCTTTGCAAGGGCAGGGTAGCACTCCTCCCAATGATCGAATCCATCAGCAGGGTGCAGGTTGAGTGTGACTTTGAGACCCTCGCTCTTGAGATGCTCCATGAATTTCTCCGGATTCGGGAAGAGGCTTTTGTTCCATGTCCATCCTGTCCATCCTCCTCGTCCTGCATCTGTATAGTGCCAGTCCATATCTACAACCAGCACGTCAAGCGGGATGTCGTATGCCTGGAACTTGTCTACCAGGGTGCGCATTTCCTTGTCTGTGTATGCCCAGTAGCGTGACCACCAGTAACCGAATGTGAAGCGTGGAGGCAGAGGCATCTTGCCCGCAAATACGGTAAAGTCCTTGAGAGCAGCCTTATAGTCATGTCCGTAGGCCATGAAATACCAGTCCTGGCACTGCCTGCTCTCCCTTTCCTTCACCCAAGCCCACTCTGAGTCGTCAAAAAGATAGTTCTCCGACTCGTCGATGAGGGTCCAGCCGTCCTTTGCCAGAATGCCGTCCTCGAACTGGCGGGTCTCTCCTTTCTTCATGTCCGACACCCATGTCTGGGTCTGAAGGTCTCCGTCCAGTCCGTCCAGGGTGCGGAATGTTCCCTTGAGGTTCTCCTTCTGCTTCATTCCCGGTTTCCATGTAAAGAATCCGTCTGTGGCCTTGATCTCAAGGTTGCTCTTTGTGAACTTTCCAGTCCCTTTCTTATAGGTAAGGACTATTTTTGAGGTCGTGATCTCGACTTTCTTTCCTGCATCCTTCACCTTGAAGTCAACTTCAGGATAATATCTCTCTGAAGCGACGAATGAAGGCAGGTCTGTGAATTTCCCATCCGGCTCCCACTCCAGACGGATAACTCCGTCAGTGATAACCGTGAATCTTACCTGATTGTCCTGATAGGCAATGTTGTCCTGTGCCTCGGACCTGACTGATGTGAGAATGAATATTACAGCAGTCAGAAGGCATGTCAGTCTAGTGTTCATGTGGATTTGAAAAAAGAGTTTCTACCATACAGGTTCTACCTTGAATCCTTCTTTCTTCAGAAGGTTCAGTACTCCGAGTTCGCCAGGGAGATGACCTGCGCCGACTACGAACATTGTAGGCTTTTCAGGCATGATCTGCTTCATCTGTCCGATCCAGTTTCTGTTGCGGTTGTATACAAGGTCGTCAAGTTCTCCTGGCTCGGAGTCTTCAAGCATGATCTGCCAGAGCCCTTCGATATTCTGCTCAAGATAATGTTCTGTGAGCTTGATGAGGGTCTCTTCTGTCTTGGATCCGTCTTCTGCCATTTCCAGCAGATCGGCAGCCTGTTCCTCCAGGGGAGCATTATATAACAGATCCATCTGGAACTCGACGGTTTCGAGCCCGAGTGTGGCCTTGTTGTCCTTCTTTGCCATGTCCTGCATGTAGCTGTCTACGGCAGTTGCCGGATTGAACTCCGGAAAGACCTTCATGGCCAGCAGCATCTGCAGAGTTGATATCAGGGTTACAGGTTTCAGGTTTTCGAAGGCCGTCAGGTCTGCTCCGACTATAGGGGTGATGAAGGCATTGATCTTTGCAATTTCATCTGCGGTATATAGTGACGAAAGAGTCTTGCCCTTCGGCATCATGGCGTATTTCATAATTTCCATCTGAGTTGACGTTGCGTTCATCACGTCTGTCTCGACTTCTCCGTATATCTGGTCGATGGAACTGTATGCAGCATCAAAACCGGCAATCTTGTCGCAGACGTTTCCGGGGGCTGCGTGATGGGTACCCAGTATATATGATGGTTTCTCAAGTCCGTTGCCTGAAATTTTCCATAGAATCTGTGCGTTTGTGGTAAATGCCCCTGCGATAAAGGCAAGTAAAGCTAATGTTCGTTTCATGATTATGTGTGTTTGGGATTTGTCTGTGTAATAAACGAAAAAAGGGTAAGCTGATTACATCGCACCGCTACGACCTCCTACCCTTGCTACGGTCAAGTCCTGGGGGAATTCAGAGGGAGCTGGTCGTGTAAGACTTACCCGGATGCAAATGTAGACATTTTTTGCGAATCAGCAAAAAATACTGTTAAATGCTGTCAAAAATCAATGGCAGAAGGTCATCGATCTTCTCGAATTTCCAGATCTTGTGCGCTCCTACAAGCAGGACCATCATCGGAAGTCCGCTCTTGAGCTGGTATTGTGCCATGACCTGACGGCATGCACCGCAAGGCGTTGCAGGAGTTTCGCAGAGCTGCCCGTCCTGACTCGCTGCAATTGCAATTGCTGTCATTGCCTTGTCCGGCCTGCTGGCGCTGGCATAAAAGAGGGCTGTCCTTTCTGCACAAAGACCTGACGGATATGCTGCGTTTTCCTGATTTGATCCTTTTATTATCACTCCGTCCTCGAAAAGGACTGCTGCTCCTACGTTGAATTTCGAATAAGGGGCATAAGCGAGTTCTGTCGCCTCGACAGCTGCCTGGGCCAGTTCCTTATCCTTTGCCTCGAGTTCATCAATGCTTTGATATTCGAGGTAGGCGATTTTTATCTCTTTGTTTGTCATAACTGCTTATTTAAGTTATCTTTGCAAACTTCACAAATATAATGCTTTTTATTTAAAAAGTCTTGTTTTATGGCGGATAACGGTAAAATCAAGGTCTGTATCGGACTTTCCGGAGGTGTTGACTCGAGTGTCGCTGCTCTTCTTCTCAAGCAGCAGGGATATGATGTCTTTGCACTTTTCATGCAGAACTGGCATGATGCCTCCACTACTCTCCATGGCGACTGCGAGTGGGAGGAAGACCGTTTTGTCGCCGAGATGGTTGCCCGCAAGATTGGTATTCCGTTTTACTTTGTGGACCTGAGTGAGGAGTACAGGAAAAGGGTCGTGGACTATATGTTCGACGAATATGAGAAAGGACGCACTCCCAATCCAGATGTGTTATGCAACCGGGAGATAAAGTTTGATGCATTCTTGAAATGCGCCAAGAAGCTGGGTGCTGACTTTGTGGCTACGGGTCATTACTGCCGAAAGGAGACTGTGACAGACGCATCCGGTCAGCCTGTATACCGTATTCTTGCCGGAGCCGATCCCAATAAGGATCAGAGTTATTTCCTCTGCCAGCTCACCCAGGAGCAGCTCGCTCAAGCGATGTTCCCGATAGGGGAGATTGAAAAGCCGGAGGTCCGCAGGATCGCTCATGAGGCAGATCTTCCTTCGGCTGACAAGAAGGATTCTCAAGGAATATGCTTTGTCGGGAAAGTCGATCTGCCTACATTCCTTCAGCAGAAACTGAAACCGTGCGAGGGGGACATCGTGGAGGTCTATGATGCCTATTATGATGAAAATGAGCAGTATGCGTTTGTGAAGGATACGCTGGCTTCTGTTCTCAAGGAAGGTGAGTCCGGGGTCAGGATGATCACTGATTATGTTTCTGAGGACAAGGTGGTTCCTGTTGTTGAGAGTGGCTGTCCGTTTGATCTTTCCAAGCTGGAGGGACTGTCAGATGAGACTCTTTTCCGTCTGGCTCAGCCCGTAAGATATGACATCCGTTTCGAAACTGAAACTTACCGCAGCGGAAGGAAGCATATAAAGAAGACCAGATACAAGGAAAATCCGTTCGGAAAGATCCTTGGCAAGCATGACGGTGCGCAGTTCTACACGATAGGCCAGCGCAAGGGACTGAACATCGGCGGCCATAAGGATTCGGTCTTCGTCATAGAAACCGACATCGAGCGCAATCTGATATATGTCGGTGAGGGACATACCCATAAGGGCCTTTCGCGCAGCTGCCTGCGTGTGGCGCCGGAAGAGATACATTGGATCCGTGAGGATCTGCGTATGACTGTCGGGGAAATCCGCCGCTATCGTGTGCGTATACGTTACCGCCAGCCTCTTCAGGATGCGACTCTCATAATGCGTGAGAACGGTCTGTACATCCTTTTCGACCAGCCTCAGCGTGGTATTACGCCAGGTCAGTTTGCAGCATGGTATGCTCCTGTGGAAACTTCTCTTGAGACCCGCGCCAAAGATACCTCTGTGGAGATGCTCGGTTCCGGGGTCATCTAGCGGAACTGATGCCGGCAAGATAGCCCGTCGAAAATGCGGTCTGGAGATTGTATCCTCCCGTGTCTGCATCAAGATCCAGCACTTCTCCTGCGAAATATAGTCCCGGAACCAGCTTGGACTCAAGAGTCTTTGGTGTGATGTCGTCAAGCGACACTCCTCCAGCCGTGATCACGCATCTTTCGTAACCTACATATCCTTCGATTTCGAACTTCCAGTTCTTCAGCGTCTTGGCCAGGGTCTTATGGTCGGCATTGGGATTGAGCTTGACGAATGCAGGGATCAGTGACATCGGGAGTACCTTGGTCAGAAGGATACGGAATCTGTCCTTATAGAGTTTCTGAGCGTTCCTCTTGTCTTTTGACACCTCGTTCCATAGTGTCTGGATCCTTACCTGAAGGTCTTCCAGGTCGACGGCCGGTTTCATGTCAAGCAGCACGCTGACTTTGGAGCCGTTGACAATGGCATTCACGCATTTCCTGCTCACCTTGAATCCGATCGGACCTTCGATGCCGCCGTCTGTGAAATCCATGTCACCGAACTCATCCTGTGCCTCGTTTCCGTCAATGAATACCCTCAGCCCGACATTTTTCAGCTGATTGCCGCACAGCATCTCTCCTATTTCGCTCAGCGGTTCGCTTCTATGAATATGCCCCCTCCCTGTCATCTCGAGCGAGGCCGTCTTCCCGCCCTGCTTCCCTATCATCTCGAGCGAGGCCGAAGGCCGAGTCGAGAGATCTTTATAGCCCCTCGGCACAATCGCCGTAAGCGAAGGGAAAAGCGGCCTGACCTTATGACCTGCCTCTCCCGCCCATCTGTAGCCGTCCCCGGTCGATCCGGTCTTAGGATAGGAGAGTCCACCAGTACATATTATCAGTTTCCGGCATGTAAATACGGAACCGTCAGTGCATGTGAGTGAGAAAGATCCTTCCTCACTGTCATTTCGAGCGAGCGCAGCAAGTCGAGAAATCTCCTCCACCTCCTTCCCGCACAAAATTTCAGCCCCGGCACTTTCCGCCGCCCTTACAAGTGCATCGACCACGTCCGAGGCCAGATGTGACGAAGGAAATGCCCTGTCTCCTCGCTCGACAATGCTTTCCATGCCGTGACCGGCAAGAAAGTCAATCATCTTTTCCGAACTGAGATTGTAGAATGCAGGCTTGAGGAAATTAGGCTTCGGGTGGATATGGCTGCTGAATTCGTTCCAGCTCTTCAGATTGGTGAAATTGCAGCGCCCCTTGCCAGTGATCATGATCTTTCTGCCAGGACGGGGCATCTTTTCCAGAACGATGACACGTCCGGCCCCGTTGAGTGTCTGAGCTGCCCCGGCTGCGGCCATGAGACCGGCAGCACCGCCTCCTATCACAACTATATCTGCTGAAACCACTTTCATATTTTCAATAATTTCCTGCAAAGATATTCATAAATTCCGTATATTTGCAGTCCCTTCTTCAGAAGGAGATACGTTGCCAGTTTAGCTTAGTCGGTAGAGCATCGCATTCGTAACGCGAAGGTCGTGGGTTCGAATCCCATAGCTGGCTCCAAAGAAAAAGCAGCCTCGAAGGGCTGCTTTACTTTTACTTATTTCTTCAGAAGTATATTCTGGATTTCTTCTTTGAACTGGTCCTTGCTTCGCGATCCGACTGTCATCTGAGGATCTCCGTCTGTCGGTATGTAAAGTATAGCCGGTATTGAGCTGATGCCGAATGCAGCGGCTACATCGCCGCATTTGTCTACGTCTACCGAATAGATCACGATCTGCCCTGCATATTCTGCAGCAAGTTCTTCAAGAATAGGAGCGATCTTTCTGCATGGACCGCACCATGTGGCGTTGAAATCAATGATTGCCGGTTTGTCTCCCAGGTAAGTGAGCGTCTCGGCATTGATGTCATATACTTTCTTGCTGAAGTCTTCAGAGGTAAGTTCTGTTACTTTTCCATCTTCTTTGGAACCGGTGTTGCTGCTGTTCTGGCATGATGCATATGTTCCCACTGCGAGAATCATAGCTGCTGTAAAAGTTAAAATATGTTTCATGTCTTATGTGTTTTTGCAAATATAAGAAACTGTTTAAATTTTTCTCCTAAAAATTATTAATTGTTGAAACTGAATAAATCTATTTGTCTATTATGTGTCTTTTCGGTATATTTTCCCTCTTTTCCTCGTCAGATAGCACCGCTATCCTCCTCTGAAAACAGAAAAAATCTACTCGAAAATACTTCATAATATTTCAAATGATAAAATTTTAAACAGTTTCTAACATTTTTTTGCACCATTTCAATAATTGTGCTTTTGCGTCATTATTGATTTAGTGTGAATGGATAAAGGAAAGTTTTATTAACTTTGTAGGTTGTAAAATTGAATTTTTATGGCCTTAAACTTGTTTCGACGTAAAAAGGAGAGAAAGCCTTCCATCAGAAAGAAGGCAGTTTTCTCATTGGGATCGTTAGCGCTGATATTTGTCCTGTCCGGTGCCATTACTTTTCTGGAGTACCGTAGGATGAGTGACTATGTGTCAGAGCGCATTTCTGCCAGCATCAACAGCATCACATTGTCTCAGCAGTTGTCAGATATAACCGAGGAGTATAACAACAAGATGCTGGCGGTGGTGCTTAGAAATGATATCTCCATAATGCCGGATACGGATGAGCACAATGTCTTCATGGCCCAATCAGAAGTCTTGAAGAATTCCATCGGATCCGAGGAAGCATTGCCGATATTGAACAAGATTGAGGCTTCCTTTGACCGGTTCATATCCACATCGAAGGAATTTGACCAGGTTTTTCTTGCAGATACTGTCGATACGCATGAGTGGTTCTTCGGAACCCTGCAGCCTGCGTATAATCAGTTCTGCCATGACATGAGCGAACTCAATGCTGCGATTCATAGTGAGCTTCAGGCGAATTCCATAAATTTCGATGAGAGTTTCTACCGAAGCATCGTTCCTGGAATCGTATGCATCTGTGCCGGTCTGCTTCTAGTACTCCTTCTCATGTACTTCACCATAGCTAATTATGTCAATCCGATCTACAGGATTGCGGCCGGTCTGAATGCATATAAGTCTTCAGGAAAGCGTTATGCCAACATAATGGAAGGCAACGACCATCTTGCTGATATCAATGCTGATGTTTCGGAAATCATAGAGGAAAACATCGAGCTAAAACACCGTGTCAAGAATCTGAAGGAAGATAAGTAATGAATCTAAGGGCGATAACTTTGAATGTAGGCAAGGCATTGCTGGTCAGTGCTTTGTTTATGTCGTTGTCCCTTGTCGTGTCTATAATTGATGGGGTGGATTCCGGTTTTATGCCGCTGCTTATCAGTTTTGTCCTTACCGGACTTGTAGGCCTTTTCCCGTTTATCTTTGTCAAGACGGCGCCTGCAATGTCCATGAAGGATGGCTTTGTCACAATAGTCCTTGCATGGCTCCTTTCATTCATATTCGGAATGCTCCCCTATATCATGTGGGGAGGTGAATTCACGATAATCAATGCATGGTTTGAAAGCGTGTCAGGCTATACCACCACAGGATCCACTATCCTCAATAACATCGAAGCTCTGCCTAAAAGTCTGCTTTTCTGGCGGTCATCGACCCATTTCATCGGAGGTCTGGGAGTTGTCGTCTTCCTGCTTCTTGTACTGCCTCAGGCCAGTCCATATCGTATGAAACTTACGAATATGGAGATGTCTTCCTTATCAAAGGATGGCTACCGGTACAAGTCCAGCAAGGTCATCAGAATAATAGTCTCCATATATATAGGATTTGTTGTTGCCTCTTTCTTTGCCTTATGGGCGGCCGGCATGTCTGCATTTGATGCCCTGAATCATGCCTTCAGCATTGCTGCTACAGGGGGATTCAGCACGAAGAATCTGTCAATTGCTTATTACAACTCAGACCTTATCAATGGCATAGTTCTGTTCTTCATGGTCATATGTGCGATGCATTTCGGCTTGTTGTATTCGGTGATAGTCACGGGATCATTGAAACCTATGAATAATGCTGTTGTAAAGTATTATTTCGGTTCCATACTTGTGTGCTCTGTGATCATAATGATTTCATTGATGACCCAAGGTGGATATGATTCCTGGGGAAGGGCTGCCATGGATTCTACTTTTACGGTGGTCAGCTATATGTCCACTGCAGGATTTGCAATATGTGACAATGCAGTATGGCCATGGCTTGCTGGCGTAATCCTTATATTTGTATCTTTCCAATGCGGCTGCTCAGGTTCCACTACCGGAGGTATCAAGGTGGATCGAATTGTTATCGCATTCAAGGCGGTAGGCCATGAAATCAAACGCCGGCTCCATCCGTCATCCGTCAGTCAGGTGCGAATCAGCGGTCAGAATCTGAGTGACGGATCTGTCAGTGCAGTAATGCTCTTCATTGTCGCATATGTGTTCACGATGTTCGTTTCTGTAATATTGGTGATGCTGTGTGGCACTGAGCCTGCTACCGCTGTTTCTGGTGTCGTGGCCTCGATCGGTTCAGTCGGCCCCGGACTCGGGGAGTTAGGATGTCTTGACAACTATTCTACCCAGCCAGTAATGGCCAAGTTCATATATTCGATAGATATGTTCATGGGACGTGTGGAGATATTCCCGCTTCTTGTGGTTCTGTCCATGATATTCAAACGCAGGTGATATGGGCAGAAGAGATTTTCTATATTCATCCTTCCTGTCCCATTTCCGCCATCAGCCCACTGACTGTCAGGATGCTCTGCTCAATAAAGTCGCTGATTTCGTCACTGAAGATGATGATGACATACTCGTGGTCAACGGTTATGCAGGTACAGGTAAGACGACTGCGATTGCTTCGGTAATATCTACCTTGAAGGAATATAAGGTCAAGTGCGTGCTTCTTGCTCCAACCGGCCGTGCTGCAAAAGTGCTGTCTTCATATGCAGGTCAGCCTGCATTCACCATTCATAAGCATATTTATCGCCAGAAATCCGTCGGTGGTGACGGTTTCGGGCAGTTTTCGCTGGCTCCAAACAAAGACAAGGATACACTCTTTGTTGTCGATGAGGTCTCGTTGATCGGAATCGAGGCGGGACAGCAGCAGTCGACAAGTTCGTTCGGCTCGGGCAATCTTCTTGATGACCTTGTTTCCTTTGTACGTGCCGGAGCAGGGTGCAAGGTGATTCTGATAGGTGATTCGGCGCAGCTGCCTCCGGTAGGGCTGGATGCCAGCCCTGCGCTGCTGCGCGACTATATGATGATGATGGGAGGAGTGACGTTTGCGGAGCTTACCTCCGTTGTGCGTCAGCAGCAGGAGTCGGGAATATTGTATAATGCTACTCTGATCAGGCAGCTCATCTCTGAACTGGATTATGGGCCTGGCGTCATGGATATATGTGATCTTGGACTTGAAGTGGAGCCTTTCGATGATGTGGAGAGGATAGGTGGGGGAGAACTGATAGAGAAGATCGGAGATGCATATGCGGAATATGGTGAGGATGAGACTATCATACTCTGCCGTTCCAACAAGAGGGCGATCAAGTACAACCTTGGGATCCGTTCGACCGTGCAGTTCAAGGAAGAGAGGCTTGTCAGGGACGACAAGCTCATGATAGTGAAGAACTGCTATCAGTTTGTGGAGGATGTGGAGGGAATGGACTATATTGCCAACGGAGACATAGCCAAGCTTCAGAAGATCTCAAAGTTCGAGGAACGATACGGCCTTCATTTCGCCGAGGCGCGGATTTCCTTCCCGGACTATGATGATCAGGAGATTGTCGCAAAGGTGATTCTTGATACGCTTGAGTCTGAGAGTGCGTCGCTTACATACGAGCAGTCCAATATGCTGTATCAGGGTGTGAATGAGGACTATGCGCATATAACCGTCAAGAAGAAAAGGTATGAGGCTGTGCGTGAGGACAAGTATTACAATGCCCTTCAGCTCAAGTATGCCAATGCGATCACATGTCATAAGTCGCAGGGCGGACAATGGAAATGCGTCTTCATAGACAATCCTTTCTGGCAGGAGGATCTCACGGTGGATGACCTTAAGTGGCTCTACACTGCCATCACCCGTGCCACCGAAAAGGTCTACCTCGTAAACTTTAAAGATGAATTGTTTAACATGTGAAACACTGTCATATCGAGCGACCGACAGCTTACTGTGCCGCCCCCACTGTCATATCGAGCGACCGACAGCTTACTGTGCCGCCCCCACTGTCATATCGAGCGACCGAAGGGAGTCGAGATATCTAAATAATAGAATGAAAAAATTAATATTGTTATGAATAAGAAACTGGTTATAATGACGATTCTGGCGGCTGCATGCCTGAGTGCTGTTGCCCAGGAGTTCAATCCAGTCCCGCGTGCGTGGAAATGGATTGACAAGGACGAAGTCATCTTTACTTATGACGGGACATATGCGGATTCCACTGCGTTTGCAGTGAATGCCCGCACTGGAAAGCGTACAGAGGGGGGTACTTCTCCAGCAAAATATTCGGAGTTCCCGATTAAGCCTGAGGGTGCCGTCAATATGACTTATTCGCCGGACTCGACCAGGATAGCATTCACTCGTGACAATGATCTTTACGTCGTCGATATTGCCAGCGGAGCAGAGACACGTCTGACCCATGACGGTTCTGATGTGATCCTGAACGGCTATGCCTCATGGGTGTATTATGAGGAGATTTTCGGCCGTCCGTCGCGCTACAAGGCATTCTGGTGGTCTCCTGACAGCAGGAAGATCGGTTTTTACCGTTTCGACAACAGCCAGGTCCCTATGTTCCCGATCTATTCGGCATTCGCCAATCCTGCCGCTGCTGCTTCGCAGTCGCAGAGCCCTCGCGTGACAGACCTGGCCCTCGGCGGCTCTCTGAGCGAGACCCGCTATCCGAAGGCCGGCCAGACCAATCCTCAGGTCCGCATCGGCATCGTGGATCTAGATGCTCTCGCTCCGGATGCCACTGCTGCCCGTCCTGACGTCGGTACCATTACGGCTGCTGAGACGTCCGATTGTCATTTCGAGCGAGCGGAGCGAGTCGAGAAATCTATTACATGGGCCGACTTCGACCCGACCCTCGACCAGTACTTCGGCATCCCGTTCTGGAGTCCCGACAGCAAGGAATTCTTCATTGCCCGCATGCCTCGTCTGCAGAACACCATAGATCTTTATGCTGTGGATGTGGCGGATGGCTCGAAGCGTCATGTATATAACGAGACATATAAGACCTGGCTCAACTGGTTCGATGGCGTAGTATTCACTGACAGAGGTCTTTACATGGCACGCGAATTCGAGACAGGCTGGCAGCAGATCTACTTCCTTTCATATGATGGCAAGGAGTTCCGCCGCCTCACAGACGGTACTAACTGGAATGTCGCAATCGTAAGGGTAGATGAGAAGAAAGGAGATGTATACTTCACGGCAAAGCGTGATGCAGTCGCAAAGCAGGCTCTTTACAAAGTGGATAGGGAAGGTGCCATCACAGCATTGACCGATCCTGCTTACAATGCCACAGGCGTGTCATTTTCTCCTGACGGAAAGTATTTTGTCGCTTCATATTCCAATTTTACAACGCCGACAAAGATTGCCTTGTTCCCGACTTCCGGCAAGAAGATCCGCCAGGGTGAAGTTGTGGCGGACATGCAGGGGCCTGAATATGATGCGTCAAAGTATGCATTGGGCGAACTCGTGTTCATGACCACGGAAGACGGATTCAGGCTTCCTGGAATGATTGTATATCCAAAGAATTTTGACTCTTCTAAAAAATATCCTGTACATGTTGACATTTACGGAGGTCCGAACACTCCTATGGTGCGTGACAGATGGGTTATGCCAAATGACAATAACCAGTGGTATTCGGAGAATGGCATCATCCAGATAACAGTCGACCCGCGTGCCGCAGGTCATAACGGCCGTGCCGGTCTGGATATGATCTACCGGCAGCTTACCGTGTGGGAAGTGAAGGACTTCTGCGCATGGGCTGACTGGCTCAAGGCCCTTCCATATGTGGACGGTGACAAGATCGGTGTGGAGGGCTTCTCATTCGGAGGCACGATGACATCGATGCTCCTGATGCAGGCACCTGACAAGTTCCACTACGGCATCGCAGGCGGCGGAGTCTATGACTGGGCTCTTTATGATTCCCACTATACCGAGCGCTATATGGACACCCCTCAGAACAACCCTGACGGATACGAAGTATCGAAGGTGCTGAACTACGTTTCCGGTTATCCGACAGAGTATTCTACCTCCGCTCCAGCCCCTTCCGCGATTATGAGCGAGGAGCCCGATTGTCATTTCGAGCGAGCGGAGCGAGTCGAGAAATCTGTAGACCCCGTCATGCTCAAGCTGACCCACGGCACCGGTGACGACAACGTCCACCACCAGAACACACTTCAGCTCCTCGATGCCCTCCACCGGAAAGGCAAGAAGTTCGATTTCATGATCTACCCGGACGGTATGCACGGCTATTATGGATATCAAGGCACTCATTTCCTCGAGGCCAACAGGGAGTTCTGGCTCAAGTATCTTGTGGGTAGATAGTGAAAGTGTTGTAAATGACGGATTTAATTCATACATTTGCTCTGTCGTCAATTCGTTAAACCAAATAATTGATATACAATGAAAAAGTTTCTTCTCCTGATTGCTGTGTGCACGACGCTGACATCATGTGGTCTGATCAACTCTTTGATGAATCAGGGTGGTGTGGTTGCCACTCCTCATGGTACCGTTGTCAATCCTGTCGCTTCTACTCTGGCTGCAGTGGCTCCGAACCCTAATAACCTCCAGGCTGTAGAAGACCGTGGCACCGGACTGTATGGCTATCTGAATGAGTATGGCGCATGGGCAATTGCTCCTACATTCGCTTATGCCGTGGATTTTGATGAAGATCTTGGAATCGCTATAGTGCAGCCATACAGAGGTGGCAGATGGGGCGCGATTGATGTGTATGGCAACACAGTGATACTGTTCAACTTTACCAACCGATATGATGTGGCGTCCGCTATGAGGAGCATGATCAACGGCAGATACAAGGGAATTGACCTTTGGGAAGAAGAGGACAGCGGGTCGGGACTCTGGGGCTATCTGGACTATTACGGAAACTGGTACATCCAGCCACAGTACAAGTATGCATGCGGGATGTCAGATGACGGTTTTGCCATAGTGCAGTTCATGGATGACATGTGGGGCGCGATCGACCGTACCAATCGTATTGTCGTTCAGCCGAACTTCAACTCGCGTTACGATGCTGAAAGTGCCCTCAGGACCCTCTTGAGAAGATAATGGAAATAGAGAAAGACAAAATATTTGAAATGGCCGAGCGCTATGTGAATCACACAGGCTGCTCGGTCTTTCTTACTGGAAAGGCCGGTACCGGAAAGACTACGTTTCTGCGGTACATAGCCCGGACTTCCAGGAAGCGTTTTGTCATTCTCGCACCTACAGGTGTTGCGGCAATCAATGCGGGCGGCAGCACCATACATTCCTTTTTTCAATTGCCGCTGTGTCCTTATCTTCCTGATGTCAAGGAACTTATCACGGAATATCAGACTCCGGAGCGTTACAGAAGTCTCCGCAAGGAGCGACAGAAGATAATCCGTACCCTGGATCTTCTGATCATCGATGAGATATCCATGGTGCGTGCCGATCTGCTTGATGCGGTAGACATGACTCTAAGACGTTATCGTCATAATGACAGACCTTTCGGAGGTGTGCAGCTCCTGATGATAGGGGATGCCCAGCAGTTGTCTCCGGTCTTGAAGGAGAGTGAGCGGCAATATATGAATCAGGTATATCCTTCTCCGTATTTCTTCCATTCGAAGGCTCTACAGCAGCTGCGTTATGTGACTATCGAGCTGCAGAAGGTCTATCGTCAGAAGGATGCGGATTTTCTTGAGATCCTTAATGCCGTCAGGGACAACAGGGTGACCCAGTCTATGCTGGATGCCTTGAATTCTCGACTTCATGCCTATCAGGATGATGGCCGGACCATCCGTCTGACTACGCACAATGCCCAGGCTGACGGTGTGAATGCCATGAAGCTGGACGAACTGCCGGATGAACTCCATATGTTTGAGGCTGATGTGGACGGTGAATTCCCGGAGAATATCTATCCGGCCGATCATGTGCTTTCTCTCAAGGAGGGTGCACAGGTCATGTTCATCAGGAATGATTCCGAGGGGCAGTACTATAATGGCAAGCTTGGCAAGGTGCGTTCCATCAATGTCAATGGAACCATAGAGGTGGAATGTGCTGACGGTGAGTCTGTATGGGTGAGCCCGGTAGAGTGGGAAAACGTGCAGTACGGACTTGGCGAGGACGGCGAGATCGAGCCCAATGTGGTGGGACGTTTCAAGCAGTATCCTCTCAGGATCGCCTGGGCCATCACCATCCACAAGAGCCAGGGACTTACATTCGACAGGGTCATAATAGATGCTTCAGCTGCCTTTGCATTCGGTCAGGTATATGTTGCCTTGTCGCGTTGCAGGTCTCTCGAGGGAATTTCTCTTGAGTCTCCGGTACGTCTTTCCGGGATATGTTCGGATATGTATGTGTCGTCATTCAACAGTTCCATTCCTTCTGCGGAGGCAGTGTCCGATAATCTTGGTCCGGAGATGGACAGGTATCTGTATGATACCCTATGTGAACTGTTCGGTCTGGGTGATGTCCTGAGCCAGCTTGACAGATATAGGAGGTCGTGGGCAGGAACTGTCGAGAAGGTGTACGGTTCCGAGTATGAAGGCCTGATGAGCCGGACACAGACTCTGGAGGATGCCAGGGGAGTGGCAGTCAGGTTTGAGCGTCAGTTGAGATATATCCAGCAGTCTCGCAGCTCGGATGCGGACTATCTGAATGAAAGGCTGTTGAAGGCATCGGAATATTTCCTTCCGGTCATGGTGGATATATTTGAGTTTGTGCGCAGGTGCAGTTCGCTGCCTGTCGACAACAAGGAAGTCAAAGCAAAGGCCAAGGAACTTGCCGAGCAGCTTCTCATTAGTCTCGACATAAAGTGCCGTGCGATGGCATGTGTGAAGGAAGGGAAATTTACAGTGGATGAGTATGCCCGCATCAGGACCGAATGCAATCTGGAAGACCGTTCGTCCCGTACCTCGTCACGTAAGGCGAAACTGACGGCTGTTCAGGGAGCTGTAAATGAAGAACTCCGTGAACGCCTTATGGAATGGCGCTCCCAGCGTTTCAAGCAGGACAATGTTCCGGCCTACATGGTCATGCAGCTTGCCACCTTATCTGCCATCGCCTCCCACATCCCGCACACCAAAAAGGAACTCCTCTCCATCAAAGGCTTCGGCGAACTCAGCTTCAAGAAATATGGCGAAGAGATCCTCGCCATCACAGCGGAATTCGCAAACCATCAGTAGTTTCTGACAATCTCGCCCTTTTTGTTGATGTATACCCATTTGTCCCACCAGAGGAACTTTTTAGATCTGGTGACAAGAGCCAGACCGTTCTGAAAGTCCCTGGCCTTCTTCCAGACAAACGGAATCACGACATCGCCTTGTTTGTTGATGTAGCCCAGCTTCTTGTTCTCAAAACTTTGTACAGCTGCCAGACCTTCGCTGAACATGCTTGCTTCCTTCCATTGAAAACCGATGTCGATGTTTTTTGTCCATCGGTTCATGAACCCGCACTTGCCTTCGTCATTCTTTACTGCAATCAGTGATTCGCTGCAGAATCCCATTGCCTTCCATTCGCATGGAATGACGAGCTTTCCCAACTCATTGATCATACCGTGTCTTCCATTTGACTTGACCTTGGCCAGACCTTCGTTGAATTGCCATCCGTCTTCCCATATGCATGGTGAGATCATCTTGCCTCTTATGTCCATGTAGCCGACAAGACCGGTCGTGTCATCAACGACGGCGACTAGATATTCAGTCAGTATTCCGACATTACGCCATATGCATGGAATCACTTCGTTTCCACGTCTGTCAACGAATCCCCACTTTTTTGTCGCCTTGTCTTGAGCCATGGCCAGTCCATGTCTGAAGTGGCTGATGTGAGAGTACTTTTCATTAGTGATCACCATGTGACCATAATGGTCTACTATGCCCTGGAATACATGACCTCCCCCTTTGACAAGAGGGCTGAATTGCGGATGAAGTCCTTGGTAGTCAATTTCCTTCTGCTCTTTGTCGGCCTTGGCCCTTGCAGCCATCCTCTCCATATAATCTTCCCGATCCGGCCCGCAGTAGCCCGGTTCGTAATGGTCACGCCAATATAAAGGATCGGTCTTGTCTGTGATCTCAGTCTGAACGTCCTGGTCTTCCATCAGAAAAGGATAGACCATGTTTCCATCTTCATCAATATATATTCCGGATACTCCCAGTCCTGTGAATGAGTAATCTTTCTTTTCTATTGACATAGCGAGAGTCCTTTTTATATGATTCCGTTCTTGACTTTTGTTATTGCATCATCAATTGCTCGGGCAACATTGCATCCGGAATCGTAGAGGAGGCTGCCACGAGGGGCCGAATGCACGCAATTGATCTCGATTGTTCTGACCTGATGCTCTCGGAGGACTATCAATACGTCAACTTTATACTCCTCAGGCCCTCCAGGGTCGGAAGTGCCAGGAGTTTCCTTTTCGACAATCTTTACTTCTGCTATCTGATCACGTGTGAACTCTATCTGCTTTTTGGGAGTTATGTATGTGAGTTCCTGTGAGTTGATGTCAATTGCTATGAAGTTGTAAACATGGTTTACAAGGACTTTGTGGACATGCCTGTCTGAGTAGGCCTGGACTTTTGTGATGAATTTGGATTGCTGGATCTTTGATATGCCCACACAAACAATCACAACAGCAACTATAAACGCTATAAAGCAGAGTATTGTCATATTTACCTCCTTTTTATCCTTTGACTATTTCACCCTTTGTATTGATGCGAACCCATTTGTCCCATAAAAGGAACCGTTTGGAGTTTGACACAATCGCGATTCCGTTCTCGAAATTCATGGCCTTTTTCCAGATAGGAGGAATGATGACTTCTCCTTTTTTGTTGACGTATCCAAACAGATTGTTGAAGTCCTGGACTATTGCCATGCCTTCATGGAATGGCCACACTTCTTTCCATTGGCAAGGAATCACGATCTCCCCTTTGGAATTGATGTATCCACACCTGTCTTCTTCATTTCGGGCTCCCATCAGGTGTTCTCTGTACTCACCCAGCCCCTTCCAGACGCATGGAATCACCTGTCTGCCGCATGTGTCTATCATCCCCAGCCTTCCATCTGCCATGACTCTGGCCTGGCCATCCTTGAATTCCCAACCGTCTTCCCATATGCAAGGTATCACCAACTTGCCTTGTACATCGAAATATCCACAGAGACGCGTATGGTTGTCCTGGACGCAAGCAAGATACCCGCTGAAGTTTCCGGCACTGTTCCAGATGCAGGGTATTACCTCGTTTCCATGCCTGTCAATGAATCCCCACTTTCTGGTCACCTTGTCCTGAGCTCTGGCCAGTCCGTTGCAGAACTGATCGACAAACAGGTATTTCTCATTTCTGATTATCATTCTTCCTGTACCATCTGCAACACCTCTGAATGCTTTAGATGCTCCAGGTTCAAAGGCTGGATGTATTCCCTGAAGGAGAATCTCCTTCTGTTCCTTATCCGCTCTGGCTCTTGCTGCCATCCATTCCATCCAGGCTTCACGATCGGGACCGCAGTAGCGCGGATCGTAGTCGAAAAACCAGTAATCGGGATTGGTCTTGTCATTGAGTGCTTTCTGAACACCGACATTCTTCAATTTTTCAGAAGCCCATTTCCCAATGGCTGGATCTGCAGGCTTGTAGCCTTCCAGTTCAGAAGGACTGTACATGTTCCCCTCTTCATCTTCCCATAATCCTGACTCTCCCAACATTCTAAACTTATCTGCCATAGCTCGTGTGATTAGATGTTACATTTAAATGTTTGAGGCTAAATTTAATAATTAATATCAAATTCTCTCCGAAATTATTCTCAAAATTGAGCCTATATATACTAAAAGAGCTGAAGTGACATAGAACGGCATTCCGCCTACTGTCATTTCTTTCGCTTTGCTCAAGCGGCAAGCCGATTGCGACCGAGCCGCCCCATTGTCATGTTGAGCGAAGCGAAACATCTTTCACACCATTCCGCCCACTGTCATTTCGACCGAGCGCCCTACTGTAATTTCGACCGGGCGGTCCACTTGTGCGCCTCACTGTCATTTCGACCGAGCGGAGCGAGTGGAGAAATCTGCTCACCAGACCCGCCCCATCATTCCGACCGGTCCTTTACTTGTGAGCCTCTCCTGTCATTTCGACCGAGCGCGCCCCATTGTCATGTTGAGCGAAGCGAAACATCTTTCACACTATTTCTCCAACTGTCATTTCGACCATTCTGCCTACTGTCATTTCGACCGAGCCGCCCATTGTCATTTCGACCGAGCGAAGCGAAACATCTTTCACACTATTTCTCCTACTGTCATTTCGACCGAGCGACTCCCACTGTCATTTCGACCGAGCGGAGCGAGTGGAGAAATCTGTTGTGCTAGTTATGCGCGGCACCATCGTCGGAATATACGGTCTCCGACGACTACAGCCCAGGCGCTGCGGGGAGCTCGACCCTGAAGGGCTCTCCTCGCGCCTGGCTGTTGCCCGAATATCACCCCAAATGTTCAGGTGGAGCTTTTTCAGAGAAATCCGTCACCCCGAATGTTCAGGTGACCCCGAAAGTTACAGTTTTATGGACACGTAATGCCCTGTCTATGAATGGTTTGACTATCAACACGGTGGGTATTTTTGACCCACCGTGTTGATGGTTATGTCGCTGAGAGTGAGGACGTTACGTGACCATCTTCGCAGGGCTGCGGGGTGCCTTTGTGGTCTTTTCTATCTGTTGCGAATTACTATTGTGTGGAGCAGTTGGCGTTTCGCCGACTGCGGTGCATGCAAGTCATTGTGTATCTCTTTTGCAAAACCCTTGGCATGGGAGATCGTGCTCTGGTGCGTTCTATGGCATGTTGCGATTCCTACTGGTGCCTGGTTCTGCACCCTTGGGAGTTTGAATCTGCATTTTGTGCGCTGTGTGCCATCTCGGTCCTCCCAAGGGTTTTGCTGTCATTCCTTTCGCTGGCGCCCAAGCGACTTTACCTATTACGACCGAGCGACTTATTCTGTCATTTCGACCGAGCGGAGCGAGTGGAGAAATCTACCCACCCGACCTGTACCCGTCATTTCATACGGAAATCCCACCATTTCTTACAATAAGTGCTGCCGGTTTGCTTGTCAGTCAATAAAATGCTACCTTTGGGCTGCAATTCAATAGACAAACCGAAATCATCATGCATCTGAAAAACGGTGCCGTCCTTAAGCGCGGCGAATACAGGATTGAGAAACTGCTCGGTCAGGGCGGCTTCGGCATCACATATCTGGCTGTCCAGTCAGGTCTAGACCGCAAGGTGGCGATCAAGGAGTTCTTCATGAAGGATCTCTGTGAGCGTGATGCCGACACATCTTCTGTCACCCTTGGCACCAGCGGCAGCCGCCAGACGGTCATCCGCTTCAAGGAGAAGTTCATACGTGAGGCAAAGACCATCGCGTCGCTCAGACATCCCAACATCGTCAATATCCACGATGTCTTCGAGGAGAACGGTACTGCCTACTATGTGATGGAATACCATGATGGCGGTTCTCTGTCGTCTCTTGATCTCCCTCTGTCTGTTGAACAAGCCTCCGGCTATATCCGCCAGATCGCATCAGCCCTCTCTTATCTCCACAAGCGTAATACGATGCATCTGGACGTCAAGCCGTCAAATATCCTTCTGGATGAGAGCGGCAATGCTGTGCTGATCGATTTCGGCGTCTCGAAGCACTACGACCAGGCCGGTCATCAGACGAGCTCTACTCCGGTGGGCATCAGCCACGGCTATGCGCCAGGTGAACAATACCAGCAGAATGTCCTTTCTTTCAGTCCTACCACAGACATCTATGCTCTAGGTGCAACATTTTACAAACTTCTGACAGGCTTGACCCCTCCTCATCAGAACGAGGTTGCAGAAAACGGTCTTCCCGTCTTCCCGTCATCAGTTCCTGCAAGTGTCGCTTCCGTGATAGATAAAGCCATGCAGCCCCGCCGTAAGGACCGTCCACAGAGCATCGAGGAGTTCCTCGGTCTTCTTGATGCCGCTCTGGCCGTTCCCGTTCCGGCTGAAGATCCAGACGAATCGACTGAGATCGAGATTGTTGAAGCGGTTGCAGTCGACGATTCGGAACCGGTTCCTACCCCGTCTCATGAGTCTCGTCAGTCTACGAAGAAGCCATCCCGCAAATGGCTGTGGTGGTTGGTTGCTCTGCTTGTTGCCGTTGTCGGTGCAGCTGCAGTGTTGTTCATGGGTAAGGATGCTCAGCCTGCTGGATCTTCCGAGACTCCTTCATCCACAACAGAAACCGTTAGGTCATCAGAAAACCCTTCATCCCAGACAGAAGCCGATCAAGCAAGAAGTGACGCTCAGCAGTATGCAAGTTTGATGGAGATGGGAGCGGAGTATGAAGAGAACGATGCGACCTTGAATAAGGCCAAAGAGAAGTATACCTCAGCAAAAGAATTAGAAGAGAAATGGTCACAGTCCAAGGATTACGGATCTTTGTTCTCTAAGGATGCCGCCGGGGCATTGAGAAGAGTTGAAGATAAACTTAAAGAATTGGAGAAAGCAGAATCGAAGAAGAAAGCATTTGAAAATCAATTCAAATCTGACCTTGCGACATATAACGATTTGATATCCTCCGCAGATAAACTATGTGATAAAGGAGACGAGTCTTCTCTTAAGACAGCAATCGAGAAATATAAATCCGCAGCGGAAATAGAGTCGAGATATAAGCGAACAGAGTATTCAGACCGATTCAATCGTGCGGCTTCCACTTCTGCCGGCCGTGCCGAGAAACGTTTGTCCGATGTTCAAGCAGCACTGAAGCAAGCAAAAGAACAAGCAGCGGCAAAGAAGAAAGCCGAAGAGGCAACCAAGAAGAAGGCAGCAGGGTCTGCTTCCCTGACCGGCACTCATAAGAGTCATGAATGGGTAGACCTGGGCTTGAGCGTTAAATGGGCAACATGCAATGTAGGTGCATCAAATCCAGGAGAATATGGAAACTATTATGCCTGGGGCGAGACTACAACCATGAAGGAATATAATTATGGCGAATGTGCGTCATGGGGCAAGTCATGGGGAGACATCGGTGGAAACTCCAGCCGTGACGCAGCGACCGCCAACTGGGGCGGTGACTGGCGCCTGCCGACTAAGGAAGACTTTGAGGAACTGCGTGAACACTGTACCTGGGAGTGGACAACTCTGAACGGTCACAACGGTTACAAGGTGACGAGCAAGCAGAACGGCCAGAGCATCTTCCTCCCTGCTGCGGGTTATCGCGGCGGTGATGCTGGTGAGGGCAGCGTTGGTTCGTACGGCGACTACTGGAGCTCTACGCCTTACGAGGGCAATGCCTACGACGCGTTCGGCCTCTACTTCATCGAGGACTACCACAGCGTGAATTGGTACGACCGTGACCTCGGCCGCAGTGTCCGCCCAGTCCTAGAATAGAAGAAACAGGCGGGAGCCTGTTCATTGATTTATTTGATTCATTTGATTTATTTACGTGCTGCATTTAAGACAGCACGTTTTGTTGAATACAATTGTGTCTGTGCAGCGGGTCGAAAATCTTTATGTAAAGATCCTTCGCTTCGCTCAGGATGACAGAGATGCGCTCAGGATGACATGTTGTATGAGCTGCTCAAGTTGTCATGTTGAGCGGAGCGAAACATCTTTCACACTATTCTGCCCCACTGTCATTTCGACCGAGCGGAGCGAGTGGAGAAATCTACTCACCAGACCTGCTACTCGTCATTTCATTCGGAAATCCCACCATTTCGTACAATAAGTGCTGCAGGTTTGCTTGACATTCAATAAAATGCTACCTTTGGGCTGCAATTCAATAGACAACCCGAAATCATCATGCATCTGAAAAACGGTGCCGTCCTTAAGCGCGGCGAATACGGGATAGAGAAACTGCTCGGTCAGGGCGGCTTCGGCATCACATATCTTGCTGTCCAGTCCGGCCTTGACCGCAAGGTGGCGATCAAGGAGTTCTTCATGAAGGATCTCTGTGAGCGTGATGCCGACACATCTTCTGTCACCCTTGGCACCAGCGGCAGCCGCCAGACGGTCATCCGCTTCAAGGAAAAGTTCATCCGTGAGGCAAAGACCATAGCTTCGCTCAGACACCCCAACATCGTCAATATCCACGATGTCTTCGAGGAGAACGGTACTGCCTACTATGTGATGGAGTACCATGACGGCGGCTCATTGTCTTCACTTGACCTTCCTTTGTCTGTTGACGAAGCCTCCGGCTACATCCGTCAGATAGCATCAGCCCTCTCTTATCTCCATAAGCGTAATACGATGCATCTGGACGTCAAGCCGTCAAATATTCTTCTGGATGAGAGCGGCAATGCTGTGCTGATCGATTTCGGCGTCTCGAAGCACTACGACCAGACAGGTAATCAGACGAGCTCGACTCCGGTAGGCATCAGTCACGGCTATGCGCCCGGCGAGCAGTACCAGCAGAATGTCCTTTCTTTCAGTCCTACCACAGACATCTATGCGCTAGGTGCAACATTCTACAAGATTATCACCGGTCTGACACCTCCTCATCAGAATGAAGTAAACGAGAATGGATTACCTCCGTTCCCAACTTTTGTCCCATCTGGCATCATCTCGCTGATCGATAAGTCCATGCAATCAAAACGCAAGGACCGTCCTCAGAGCATCGAGGAGTTCCTCGGTCTTCTTGATGCCGCTCTAGCCGTTCCCGTTCCGGCTGAAGATCCGGACGAATCGACTGAGATCGAGATTGTTGAAGCGGTTGCAGTCGACGATTCGGAACCGGTTCCTACCCCGTTTCATGAGTCTCGCCAGTCTCCGAAGAAGCCATCCCGCAAATGGCTGTGGTGGTTGGTTGCTCTGCTTGCGGCTATCACCTGTGCAGCTGCAGTGCTGTTCATGGGTAAAGATGCTCAGCCTGCTGGATCTTCCGAGACTCCTTCATCGCAAACAAAATCAGCTGGGTCATCCGAGGCTCCCAGAGAGGTGCCTGGCAACTCTGTTGATCAGCCAACTCGTCCTCAGCATGAGCTGGACAAAGAAAAATATGACAGTCTTCTGAATGCGGCATCCAAGGTGTCCCTTTCTGATCTTGCTTCTTATGATAAAGCGATTGGATTGTATGGGCAGGCGAAGGGTTATGAGGAAAGCTATAATAAAACAGAACATGCGTCCTCGTTTTCCGGAAATTCGCAGTCGAAGATAGATGAACTAGAGACTGCCAAGGAAAAACTCAGGCAAACATTGTCAGAAGCCGATCAAGCAAGAAGTGACGCTCAGTCGTATTCCAGTTTGATGGAGATGGGAGCGGAGTATGAAGAGAACGATGCGACCTTGCAGAAGGCCAAAGAGAAGTATAACTCAGCAAAAGAATTAGAAGAGAAATGGTCACACTCTAAGGATTACGGTTCGTTGTTCTCTAAGGATGCCTCTGGAGCATTGAAACGAGTGGAAAATAAACTTAAGGAATTGGAGGAAGCAGAATCGAAAGCGAAAGCAGCAGAAAAGAAATTCAATGACGACTTTAAGAAATATAACCAACTGATATCTGACGCAGATAAACTATGTGATAAGGGAGACGAGTCTTCTCTTAAGACAGCAATCGAGAAATATAAATCCGCAGCGGAAATTGAGTCAAGATATGAGCATTCAGAGTATTCAGACCGATTCAATCGTGCTGCTTCCACTTCTGCCGGCCGTGCTGAGAAACGTTTGTCCGATGTTCAAGCAGCAGCGAAGTCTGTTTCCCTGACCGGCAAGCATAATGGTCACGCATGGGTAGACTTGGGTTTGAGCGTCAAATGGGCTACGTGCAACGTAGGTGCTTCCCGTCCAGGAGATTATGGAAACTATTATGCCTGGGGTGACACCGGTGGAAGCTCCAGCCGTGACGCTGCGACAGCCTACTGGGGCGGCGACTGGCGCATGCCGACTAAGACAGAATTCCAGGAACTGATTCGTGAATGTACCTGGGAATGGACAACCCAGAACGGTCACAACGGTCGCAAGGTGACGGGTCCAAACGGCCAGAGCATCTTCCTCCCTGCTGCGGGCAGGCGCCTCGGTGCTGGTGAGGAACACGTTGGTTCGAGCGGCCGCTACTGGAGCTCTACGCCTAACGAGAGCTATACCTACTGCGCGTACTACCTCTACTTCGGCAAGGGCTACCACTACGTGAATTGGGACGGCCGTAGCCGCGGGCACAGTGTCCGCCCGGTCCTAGAAGATTAGAAACAGTCGGGAGCCTGTTCATTGATTTATTTACGTGCTGCATTTAAGGCAGCACGTTTTGTTGAATACAATCGTGTCTGTGCAGCGGGTTGACAATATTTATGTAAAGATCCTTCGTTGGCGCTCAGGATGACAGTGGGACGCTCAGGATGACAGATATGCGCTCAGGATGACAGTGTGTCATTCTGTATGACCTTTGGATGCTCCGTATTACATGTTATTCGAGATGCTCAAGTTGTCATGTTGAGCGAAGCGAAACATCTTTCACACTATTTCTCTCACTGTCATTTCGACCGAGCGGAGCGAGTGGAGAAATCTGTATGTTGTGCGTGGCACCGTCGTCGGAATATACGGTCTCCGACGACTACAGCGCAGGCGCTGCGGGGAGCTCGATCCTGAAGGGCTCTCCTCGCGCCTGGCTGTTGCCTTTTAGCACCCTATTATGTATAGGTACGTGCTCGAAGGACGGTTTTGGTTGCCCTTTAATGGGAACCGGAGTGCTTGGCCATGAAATGCCTCAAACTCGTCCAAGCGGTGTGGATTTTATGCGGAAAAAGCTACTTTGTAGTACCGCTTGTGCCTGAATCGCTTGAAACTCGTCCAAGCGGTTTCACTTTGCTTACTCGGAGTTCTGCGGGTTATCCGTAAAGATCCTTCGCTAGCGCTCAGGATGACAGAGGGGCGCTCAGGATGACAGTGGGCGGTCAGTGTTCAAGATCCTCACGTCGCTTTGCTCCTCAGGATGACAGAGTGGCGTTCAGGATGACAATTATGTTGTCCGAGATCTAACTGTTCTTATGGATACGTACTGTGCTGTCTATTAATTGTTTAACTATCAACACGGTGGGGCATTTTGACCCACCGTCTTGATGGTTATTTCGATGAACGTCAATGTGTTGCGTGACCATGCGCGCATTGCGAATGGTCGTTTGTGGACCCTCTAGATGTGCAGTGTAAATTACAACGATATGTAAATTGAGAGTGTGCGTAAAGGGTTGGTGGATTTGCCCTTTACGCACACTTGGTTTCGATTGTTATGTCTTTTGTGCAGGATGTCCCGATGGGGAGGCCTTTCGTGCACGAAGAGTCGGCCGGTTAGCGGCGGCGGCCCATGCCGCGCATCATGTTGCCCATCGGGCCTGCTCCCATGACACCCTTCATCATCTTGCGTGTGCCTTCGAACTGCTTGAGGAGCTTGTTCACTTCCTGGAGGGAGGTGCCGGAACCGTCTGCGATTCTCTTGCGACGGCTGCCGTTGATGCATTCAGGATGTTCGCGTTCGTATGGAGTCATAGAGAGGATTATTGCCTCGACTCCCTTGAATGCGTCGTTGTCCATCTCGACATCCTTGAGGGCCTTGCCCATGCCCGGTATCATTGATGCAAGATCCTTGATGTTACCCATCTTCTTGATCTGCTGGATCTGCTGGTAGAAGTCCCAGAGGGTGAACTGGTCCTTTGCGAGTTTCTTCTTGAGTTCGCGTGCCTGCTTCTCGTCAAACTGCTCCTGAGCCTTCTCCACGAGGGAAACTACGTCACCCATGCCGAGGATTCGGTCAGCGATACGGGTAGGGTGGAACACGTCGAGCGCTTCCATCTTCTCACCGGTGCTGACGAACTTGATAGGCTTTCCGACTACCGCTCTGATAGAGAGTGCGGCACCACCACGGGTGTCACCGTCCATCTTGGTGAGTACGACTCCGTCGAAGTCGAGTCTGTCGTTGAATGCCTTGGCAGTCTCGACGGCATCCTGACCGGTCATCGCGTCGACTACGAAGAGGGTTTCTGTCGGTCTTACAGCAGTGTGGAGCGCTGAGATCTCGTCCATGAGCTCCTGGTCAACTGCAAGACGTCCGGCTGTATCGACGATCACAACAGAGTAACCTTCTGACTTGGCTTTCTTGATGGCATTCTGAGCGATCTGGATCGGATCCATCACGCCCGGCTCAGAGTATACTTCTACTCCGATCTGCTCTCCGAGCACCTTCAACTGGTCGATAGCTGCAGGGCGGAAGTAGTCGCAGGCTGCGAGGAGGACCTTCATGCCTCTCTTGCTCTTGATGTTGAGGGCGAGCTTGCCGGAGAATGTGGTCTTACCGGAACCGTTGAGACCGGCTACGAGCACTACAGCAGGGGAGCCCTTGATGTTGATGTCGGAGTATTCGCTTCCCATCAGCGATGCAAGCTCGTCGTGGACGATCTTGACGATCATCTGCTGAGGCTTTACTGCTGTGAGGACGTTCTGTCCGATGGCTTTCTTCTTTACGTCATCGCAGAACTGCTTGGCGATCTTGTAGCTCACGTCGGCGTCCAGGAGGGCGCGGCGGATGTCCTTCATAGCTTCCGAGATGTTGATCTCGGTGATCTTTCCTTCGCCTTTGAGGATCTTGAACGATCTCTCAAGTCTTTCGCTTAAATTTTCAAACATATATGTTTCTTTTTTACATTTTCATATTTCAGATCCTTCGCTGCGCTCCTCAAGATGACAGAGAAACATCTCCGTGTAAAGATCCTTCGCTGCGCTCAGGATGACAGTGAGGCGCTTAGGATGACAGTGGCGCTCTGTGTTTAAGATCCTCACGTCGCTGCGCTCCTCAGGATGACAGAGAAACATCTCCGTGTAAAGATCCTTCGCTGCGCTCAGGATGACAGTGAGGCGCTCTGTGTTAAAGATCCTTCGCTGCGCTCAGGATGACAGTGAGGCGCTTAGGATGACAGTGGCGCTCTGTGTTCAAGATCCTTCGCTGCGCTCAGGATGACAGGGGAGTCATCACGGGCCTACTGTCGGGCGGCTAGGCGAAGTAGTCGACTACTGCCGGGCCGTTGTCGAGTTCGTCGCTGAAGACTGACGGCGCCAGGTCCTTCATGTTGTAGCGGCTGGCCATCACCTGTCCGTATGCTCCTGTGCTGCGTATCGCCATCATGTCTCCTCGCACACTCAAAGGAAGAAGTCTGCCTGCTCCCCATACGTCGCTCGATTCGCAGACAGGGCCCACGATGTCGTATGCCTGGTGGGTAGGGTAGAACGTCCTCTGTGCAGCCGAAAGGTTCTCGATCTTGTGGTATGCTCCGTAAAGGGCAGGTCTGATCAGGTCGTTCATACCGGCATCCATGATCAGGAAGTTCTTCGTCTCTCCGCTCTTGACGAAAAGTACGCGTGAAATAAGCGTTGCGCACTGTGCTACAAGCGAACGTCCCGGTTCCACATGGACTGTCTGGTCGTCTCTGCGGCTGATGTTACCGGCGATGGTCCTGAACCATGTCTCGAAGTCTGGTATCGCATTCTCGTCAGGATCGTCATAGTCGACTCCAAGTCCTCCTCCGAGGTTTATGTTGTTTACTTTCAAGCCTTTGCGTTCGAAGTATGCCACTATATCGTTTACCCTTTGACATTCCAGTCCGAACACTTCCTCCACGCGGGTAATCTGCGATCCGATGTGGAAATGCAGACCTATGAAGTTTATATGCTCGCTCTGCTTCAGGATATCTATCAGCTTGTCGAACTCATGCTGCGAGATGCCGAACTTGTTCTCATAAAGACCGGTGGTCACATACTTGTGGGTGTGTGCATCGATATCAGGATTGATTCGCACGGATACATTGGCCTTCAGTCCATGTACACGCGCCATTTCGTTGATGACATATATTTCCTGGAGAGATTCGCAGTTGAAGGCCTCGATGCCAAGCTTCAAGGCATGATAGATCTCCTTGTCGCTCTTTCCGACTCCGGCATATACGATCTTGTCTGCCGGGAATCCGCAGTCATATGCGTGCAGCACTTCATTTCCGCTCACACAATCTGCTCCGAATCCCTTGCTGCTGATATGTTCAAGAACCCTTCTTTCAACGTTGGCCTTGACAGCGTAATGGATCTTGATCCCATACTTCTCCGCCATTGATGCAGCATGTTCTACTGTCTTTTCCAGCAGTGACATGTCATAGTAGTAGAATGGAGTCGCGATCTTGTCAAGTTTGTCTATTGTTTTGATATCCAGCATATTATCTTTGATACTTCGATATTTGGTCTTCAGTTTTGGGAAAATACCCCGAAAACGATTGCAAAAATAGCGAAAAAATCCGTAATTTCGCAGAATATATGGAGATTCCTCGACTGCGCTCGGAATGACAAAGTGAGGCTATGCTGTCATTCCGACCGAAGGGAGTGGAGAAATCTAAGCAAATACTAACGTAATAAAAATATAGCAAAATGAAAGGACCTATTTCACAGTTCATTACACATCATTATCGTCATTTCAACTCTGCTGCTCTCGTAGATGCGGCAAAGGCATATGACGAGCACATGAACAAGGGCGGCAAGATGATGCTTGCCATGGCAGGTGCAATGTCTACAGCTGAGCTCGGACTCTCACTCGCTGAGATGATCCGTCAGGACAAGATCCAGATCGTGTCATGCTCTGCAAACAACCTCGAGGAGGATATCATGAACCTCGTGGCTCACAACCACTACTACAGAGTTCCAAACTATCGTGACCTCACTCCTGAGCAGGAGAAAGAGCTTCTCGAGAAGCACATGAACCGTGTTACCGATACATGTATTCCTGAGGAGGAAGCGTTCCGCCGCCTTGAGGACCATCTCCTCGACGTATGGAACGAGATGAAGGCTACAGGCGAGAGACTCTTCCCATGGGAAGTGATCTACAAGCTCCTTCGCAGCGGCGTTCTCGAGCAGTACTACGAGATCGACCCAAAGGATAGCTGGGTGCTTGCAGCATGCGAGAAGAACATTCCTATCGTAGTTCCTGCATGGGAAGACTGTACTACAGCAAACATCTACACTGCACACTGTATCAGCGGCGAGTTCGAGCCTAACATGATCAAGAACGGTATCGAGACAATGATCTTCCTCACAGAGTGGTATCGTGAGAACTGCGGCGGACAGGGCGTAGGCTTCTTCCAGATCGGCGGTGGTACAGCAGGTGACTTCCCGATCTGCGTCGTTCCTATGATGGCTCAGGACCTTGCTTGGCCAGACGTTCCGCTCTGGGCATACTTCTGCCAGATCTCAGACTGTACTACTTCATACGGTTCTTACTCAGGAGCAGTTCCAAACGAGAAGATCACATGGGGCAAGCTCGACATCGACACTCCACGTTTCATCGTCGAGTCCGATGCTACAATCGTAGCTCCGCTCATCTTCTCTTATGTACTCGGCTGGTAAGGACATATCAGCAATTATATCCGGCACTCAGATCATGAGTGCCGGATTTTGAATAAGACTTAACCTGACTTTTACGCCTGGTCATGACCGACGTTTCCAATCTTAAATTCACTCTCGAACTGTCACAGATCATTGTGATGGTCACTTCTTTTGTCCTCTCTTTTCTGCTTTGGTTCATCAAAGTGCCGTCTACAGAGTATTCCCGCAAGCTTGTCAAGACCAAGAATTCAATTGCAGTCTGCTTTTTTGTATGTTCAATCCTGTTGTTTATGTGCATCAGGAATTCCCATCTCGGAAATTATGAGACTTTCTCGACTTTGATGATGCTTGTGGTGACTGCGATGTCGTCTGTCGTGCTGTCATTCTCTCTGATGAATCTGCTGGAGGAACGCGACAACGATAAGTTCTATCTGAACCTTGCAGCAGTTATATTAATGAGTTGGGGGCTGATGAGAGTATATCTGTCCGGTGACCGGACCATGACCATAGTTGCCCTGCTTACATATATTGTTCTGTTCATCATACAATGTATTATCCATATAATACATTTCAATAGAGCCTATGTAAAAAGCGTGTCAAAAGTAGAACAGTATTATGATGAGGAGGAAGACCACAAGATAAGATGGATCAGATTCTGTTATATCATAATGATGTTGACGCAGATGTTCATACTCGTATATCTGATTCTTCCGCATAGTCTGATCAAGATATATGCATTGTGGTATGTCCTTTTTCTCGTCTATTTTACAGCGAATTTCATATCGTTCCTTGGCAGCCATAAACTTCTGCTTGATGCTTTTGCCTACCGTGCCCTTACCTTTCAGGACATGAAGGATAGACGCGAACAAAAGAAACTTGAAAAAGCCAGACTGGAAAACATGCCGGAAAATATGCGTGGTGCTGAATTCAAGAGGCTGGAGAAGGCGCTCACCAGGTGGGTTGATGAAAAACGATATCGGGATTATGACAGGAGCCGTGATCAGATTGCAGCGGACCTGAATACATCAAAGGAACTCCTTCATCTTTATTTTGTTTCGGTATTGAAGGTTGATTTCAAGACATGGAGGACGACCCATCGTATAGAGGATGCAAAGAACCTGCTTCTGGAAAAGAGAGAATTGTCTATACATCTCGTCGGGGAGATGGCCGGTTTCAGCGACAGATCCAATTTTCACCGTCAGTTTACCAGGATTGTCGGTTGCTCTCCAAGGCAGTGGCGAGAGTCATCCGGTAATCTAAAGTGATGACTTCAGACCATTCCTGACCGTTTTCCTCAAGAAGCATGACCTTGTCCCGGAGACTTTCAAAGAAACCTCCGTTGTCTTCTCCGTCAATGTCTTCCAGAGTTACATTCAGGGACTTGGGCTGTCCCTTTCCATCCCATTCCAGATCTGCGATGAATTCTCCTTTCGAAGACGAATATACGCTGAGCTGATTGTCGTCACCCTCCCATTGCAAGGTAATCTTGATATGGTTTATCGGATTGCCTTCTGTGTCTGTCACTACACCTTGAATGTTTCCTGCTTCTGCCGGCTGGAATGCATCGAACATTGAAGCGCATGAGGTTATTACGGATAGCCAAGCCGCTGTCAATATGAATCGGAACGTCTTTTTCATGTTACTTGGCCTTTTTAAGATTGAATGCGCAGTCATTGACCACGAACATGTTGTTATACCTGTCGAACGACGTTCCTTCCCATGTCACGATGACTTGTTTCGTCTGACTTTCGTATATGCCTTCCTTGTCTTGCGCTATGATTATGCACAGAAGTTTCTGATGGGAACCTTGAGCATGAATTGTAAAGATACCTTCACTGTTGGTATAAACCTCCTCGGAAAACAATGGCTCTGCCGACTCATCGTCATAAGGATATGCCATGAATGAGATGCTGATGTTTTCAATGGCTTCGCCGCTCTGACTGTCTGTGGCGCTTCCTGTAATGACAATGCTCCTGTCGTTGGAAGGCGCACCATCAAGGGCTACCTCAAAGTCTCCCTTGCTGCACGACGATACAGCTGTTGCTGCCAACAGCATAAGCAAGATATGTAGGATGGTTCTTTTCATATTCCGGTGTCTGCAACTCCGGTTCAGGTTCAGTGCCGGCAAATTTAGCATATTTTGGAAAAACTGCAAAATGTGCTAAATTTGTATGGTACTTTTAAAACTTTACTAGTATGAAAAAGATCAGTTTTATTTTTGCTGTAATTGCAGCAATGATATTTGCTGCTGAAGCAGATGCCCAGGTATCTGTCGGTGCCGGCTATTCACATGAAACCATGACCAGCAGGATAGGGGATGATTCGGAATCTGACGGCTTTGACGGTTTTTATCTTGAAGCGACTTATGACTGGAACTTCCTGACCCGCGGATGGGGAATGCTCGGACTTCAGCCAGGACTTCGTTTTGCCTATGTAGGAGAATCAGAGACAGAGGAAGAGATGGGATATCGTGCCAAAGTGTCATGGAATGAGACTTATGTAGATGTTCCTGTATATGTCAAGTATTCTTATCCGTTAGGTAAGGTAAAACTTTCTGCATTTGCTGGTCCTGTCTTCTCGCTTGGACTTTCGTCTGTCCTCAAGACACATGTTACCGGAGATAATATAGACTATCTCGCAAAAGTGCATATGTATTCAGGTAAGACTGTCATCAAAGGAGATTCGTCAGTAGGAAATCAACCTGAAGCATCTACCGATTACGGAAGATTCGATCTGAAGCTCGGAATCGGAGTCGGAGCTACCCTGATGGACAAATTCAACGTGAAGGTCGGATATGACTTCGGACTTCTTAACCGGTATACCGGAGAGCAGATGGAGAACTATAAATCGAAGATCCACACCGGAATGCTTTATGTCGGAGTCGGATACAGCTTTTAACGTCTTTACTGCTTTGTGATATGACATCCGTGCCGCCAGGCGCGGATGTTTTCGTTCAGTCTCCCGCGTTCGCTCTCAGGCAGAGCCCATTCGAGAAAACGCTCTCCGATATAGTTGGCTGCCAGTTGTGAAGGGTGACACATGTCGTCGGCATAAAACCGGTAGTCACGCAGTTCGTCCATCATGATTTCATACGCTGGGAAGTACTCTGCTCCGGTCTCATCGATCCCGAGCAGAAGCGAAGCCTTGCTGAGCTGGTTGCCGTGTGCGCCGTCCTTGAGATGACGTATCGGACTGACGGTGAATATGAATTCCTTGTCAGGGCATGAGTTCATGATGCCCTTCAGCAAAGATGCGGTTTCTGAAGAAGGAAGGAACTCCCTCCTGAACTCCTTGGGGTTGCGTTTAAGACAATTGGACACAATCATATTCCTGTCTGAATGCCTGAAGCACCAGCTTGTGCCTAGGGTTATTATGACCTTGTTGCAATCCTTGAAGAAATTGCCGGCCTCTTCAAGTCTTGCGTTTGCATTCTCAAGAAACTCTCCGACCGAAGGCCTTGCAAATGATGTGTGATGGTGAAATGAGCATATCCTGCTGTCACCGGCCCCTATTTCAACGCAGTCATCCGCAGTATATTTATCCCGGGTTATTAGTCTTTGTATGCTTTGAGCTACAGATGCCGGATTGTAAAGAGTCCCGAACGGATTTACGCATACGTCAAATCCGTAATTCTTCAGCATGGTTCCGATGTTTTCCGAAAAGCAGCTTCCGATCATCAGAATTCTGTCATTGTATGATATGCCGGTCCTGCAGACGGCATCATTCACGGGGGTCTGTAGCTTAAGCATATATATTCTTTATCTGTTTCTTTTGAACATGAGCGATAAAACTATCAGCACCGGGAATATCTCAAGACGTCCCATGAACATTGCTATCGTGTATATGAATTTGGCCGGTTCTGGCTGACTGGCAAAATTTCCCATGGTGCCTAGCTCGCCTATTCCGGGACCGACATTTCCTATGGAGGAAACCGTGCCAGAAAAGGCCTCTCCTAACTCTACACCGCACATCATTACTGCAACAAATGTGGTGAAAATGAGAATGATGTAGAGGACAATGAACAGAAATACGCTTGAAATGTCCTCGTCTTCAATAACCGTGTTTCCCAATCTGACCTTGAAGACAGAATACGGAGAAAGTTTGCGCCGAAATTCGGCTGTAAGACCTTTTCCCGCAATGAGCATTCTGTCAGACTTGATTCCTCCTGTAGTTGATCCGGCGCAGCCGCAATGAATACTCGCAAAGATCAGGAGTGCGGTCGCCAATGCCGGCCACATGGCAGTGTCACTCTGACCGAATCCTGTGGTCGAGATGAAACTGATGGTCTGGAATGATCCCTCCAGCAACGCTTCTCCAAATCCACCGTGACCCCCTGTATGCATCAGAGACGCTGTGACCATCAGCGACAGGACGAGGATGACTCCAAGGTAGTATTTTGTTACCGGGTTTGTGAGAGGCCTGAGGGACTTTTGGGCAAAAATTGCGAATATTATTCCGAAATGCATGGATGCCAGCACCATAAACACCATTATTATAATGTCTATGGCAACAGAGTCATAGTGCATGATGGAGAGATTCCTGGTACTGAATCCTCCGGTTGCAACAGTGCTCATGGCATGATTTATCGCATCAAACGATGACATTCCTGCAATCCATAGACATAATGATTCGGCCACCGTCAGCCCTAAGTATATGCTGATGATTACCTTGACAGTCTTGGAACTTTTATACCTGTATCCATCTTTCGCGATGGAGGATAACTCCAGGTTGGACAATTTGAACTTGAATGAACTGGAGTCCGGGAGGATGAGGAGCAGGAAAACTATGACTCCCAGTCCTCCGATGAAATGGGTCGATGATCTCCAGAACAGCAGACTGTGCGGAAGTGCCTCGATGTCAGTGAGTATCGTCGAACCTGTCGTTGTATATCCCGAAACACTTTCGAACCAAGCGTTCATTATTGTGAATTCTCCGCCCCATAGCACATATGGAAGCATGCCGAATATGAATGAGAGCAGCCATGCCAGGACTATTGTGATGTATCCGTCCTGGATCGAATCCTGAGACGAACCACGCGAGAATATATGAGGGAAGCCACCTACAATGGTGGTAATAAGGAAACTTATCAAAAGCGGTGTAAATCCGCTGTCAAAACCATTGATTGCAGAGATGATGACGGATATCAGCATGAATAAGGCATTGACGAGCAATGCCTTGCCTATGTTTGCGGATATGTTCTTGATATTCATTCCGTTATATTTCGTTTAGCTCTACGAGTCCGGAAAGGACTGCCATGACGGTCAGTTTCCCCACAGAACGTGTGTGAAGTTTATCGCATATGTTGTTTCTGTGAAATATCGCTGTTGCCAGGGATATTCCCAGCTCATCAGCAATTTCCTTATTGATATGGCCTTTGACGATGAGACGGAGCACATCTTTTTCCCGATTGGAGAGCCGCTGTATACTGTTTTCCGTGGCGATGCGGTCAATATGTTCCTTGGTATATCTTCCGGTGTCAGGAAGATGCTCCAGCTGTTTCAGGAGCTTGTCCTCGGGAACAGATACATCCATTATCCTCCATCCAGCCATCCGGATGTTTGCCGCAGGTCCGGCGGAAAGAATTGTCGTCCGGTCTTTCAGCGTTTCAAACTCATCAGCATGGCTGAAGAATATCTCGGAGCTGACGAAGAAATGTACGAAATGCCTGTTGGAGTCACGGATGAATTCTTCTATGGAATTGTATGGAAAGACATCGATGTGCCTGAACATGTCCTGCAGGACATGTCTGAGTGCCATGTAGCTGAGTGTGTTGCGGTCTATTATTGCAAAACAGGGATCCATATCTGGACAAAGTTAGTAAAATTTGCTAATTTTGTATAGTTTTCTCATATAGTAAAAAGTAACAAAAGCATGTTTTATGAAACAGATAAGTGAAAGAATATTTTATGTGGGAGTGAATGATGATGATAAGGAACTTTTTGAAGGCCTATGGCCTCTTCCATATGGTGTAAGTTATAATTCCTATCTCGTTGTTGATGAGAAGGTAGCCTTGATCGATACCGTTGAATCGGGATTTGAAGAAGAATATGTTGCAGGAATAAGGGCTGCAGTAGGAGACAGGCCTGTAGATTACCTTGTCGTCAATCATATGGAGCCTGACCATTCTTCGTTGATTTCCATGATCATCGGGCTCTATCCGGAAATAAAGATTGTCGTCAATCCCAAGACAGTGCCGATGATAAAGGGATATCATGGTGTTGAAGATGAAAGACTTATAGTCATGACCGAGGGGGAGTCCATATGTCTTGGATCCTGCTCTCTCAGTTTCCATATGATACCGATGGTCCATTGGCCGGAGACGATGGTTACCTGGCTTCCGGAAGAAAATACCGTGTTTTCAGGCGATGCGTTCGGTACATTCGGCGCTGTAGCTGAGAATCCTGTTGATGACGAGGGTGCCTTCGGGCAATATCGTGACGAAATGATACGCTACTATTCAAATATTGTGGGCAAGTATGGCACACCTGTGCAGGCTGCCCTGAAGAAGCTCGCCGGATTGCCTGTGAAGAGGATATGCAGCACACATGGTCCTATATGGGAGACCTGTATTTCCGATGTGGTGTCGCTATATGACAGAATGAGCCGTTATGATGCGGACAGGGGAGTGTGCATTGTGTATGGGTCGATGTATGGAAATACAGCAGCAGCTGCCGAAGACCTTGCGATGGAACTGGAAAGACGCGGAATACCATATGCACTGCATGATCTTGCATGCAATAATTCCGACAGCCTCGGATTGTCAGGTGCTTTGAGGGATGTCTTCAAATATGATACGATAGCCGTCGGGTCGCCGACCTACAACAACGGCATATTTCCGCCGGTGGAAGCGTTTATGTCTGCGCTTCAGGCCCGCTTGATCAAGGGTAAGCGTTTCTATGCATTCGGCTCTTATACATGGGCCGCAGCAAGCGTACGTCTGCTTAATGAACGTGCGGAGGCAATGAATTTCGATGTCCTCGGGGACGGACTGCCTTTCCCGCAGGCTTACACGCACGAAAAATGTGATATGTCAGCTGTTGCATCCTTGTTGAGCGAATAGTATGAATTCAGAACTGTTACCGCATGGCGGAGATCCGATGGGTGCCGCCATATATGATTTCCATAAGAACGGTGCGGCAGGCGGCAGGCTGGTGGTTCATTCTTCCATCTTTGATGATGATGAGATCCCTGTTGAGGATCTCTTCCGTACCTTTGACCGGATGCCTGCTCTGGAACAGGCAGCATTGAGGATGGCGGAAGGGCGTGTCCTTGATGTGGGAGCCGGGAGCGGCTGCCACAGCCTCGCATTGCGGGCAATGGGGAAGAAGCCTGTGGCGATAGACATATCTCCGTTGTCTGTTGCGGTGATGAAGGAGATGGGTATTGATGCGCGTCTGGTCAACCTGTATGACGAGAACTTTGCAGGACAGTTCGATACCATTCTGATGCTCATGAACGGTTCCGGTATTATCGGCCGTCTGGAGAATATGTCAGACTTCTTCGGCAGGATGAAACAGATTCTTGCTCCCGGCGGGTGTGTACTGATGGATTCAAGCGACCTCCGCTATCTCTATGAAGATGAGGATGGATCGTTTGAGATCGATCTTGCAGACGAGTACTACGGCCTGCTGGACTATCAGATGGAATATGTTCCCTCAAATTCGCCTGTGACAGTGCTTGGTGAGCCGTTTGACTGGCTATACGTCGATTTCGATACCCTTGCTTTCTACGCTGAACAGAACGGATTCTCCGCAGAACTTGTCGCAGAAGGGGAGCATTATGACTACCTGGCTAAACTGACGCTTGCCTAGAAGGTGACTTCTGATCCATCAATCATGAATGATGAGAACACTGCTGTGCCGGTAGTCTCGTTGTTGGCACTGTTTGCTGCAAGTCCTACATAGACCTTGTCCGGAAGTCCTGCTATCTCGTTCTTCTTTTCGTTGCCGAAGGTCGCTCCTCCGTCAAGTGAATATGAGACATAGCAAATCGAGCCTTCCCTGCGGAGTTTCAGGACAACGTTGCCGGTGCCGGTTGTCTCCGGCATTGCACCCTTTGATGCTTTTCCGCCGGCTGCAAGACGGAATGAATAATAGTATGCTTCCTGGCTTCTGCCGGACATGGCATGGATGAAGTCAGTTCCTGTCTTGCTGATGTCCGGAGTCATAAGTATGCCTGCGAGTCCCTGATTGCTTTCTTTCGCAGCTGTGAATGAGTCCACCTTGACGGTAGCGGTAAAATCTCCCGTTACTTCTCTATATACATACCCGAACGACTGAGCACCGCTCTCGAACTTGCCGTTTGCAGTGACGGTCAACTTTCCGTCAGAAACGGATGCTGCGGCTGTCTTGTCACCGCATGCTGTCGCGCTCCATCCGTTGCCGAGATCCTCGGCAGGTGGGGTAGTCCCGCTGCTGGAGCCGTCGCCTGAGCCTCCGTCACCAGAGTCGTCTCCCGATCCCGAGCCACCTTCTGATGTGCCCAGGCCACCGTTGTCCACCTCTACCGGAGCTGATGCATATCCGGGCAGCTTGCCGACTCCGGAAGCGGAAGGAACTATGAGTGCAAGGTCTGCTGCCGGATCCACAATGTACTCATATGCCGGTCTGAAATCTTCGAATGTAAGCGCTGAAGCGAGCTTGCTGCCGTTGTATGAAGTGTATTCAAGGTTGGTGAAAGGATATGGGTCAGTAGCGTCTGCGGGGCGGTTGAGGAACTCGTTATCCCTTTCATATACATAGCCGGCTACGCTTCCTGTCAGGTTGGATACCCAGCTGCTGCCGCTCTTCTTTGCCGGATAGGTGCAGATGTCTATAGGCAGGCGGACACCGTCGAAAAGGTTATATTCTACAAGTACGCGTGCTCCGTAGGCGCTGCCAACGCCGTATGTCGAGCACTGGTTGAAGAAGTTGTTGTAGACGTGCGCGCGACCGAAACGGACTCTCGGATGACGTGAATTTGACATGTCGAAATAGTTGTGATGGAAGGTGACTGTTATCTTCTCATCATCCGATGCACTGTTAGAGTGCCCTACAAGGCAGGATTTCTGCGTCTTGATGAAATGACACCATGAGACAGTCACGTCATATGTCTGATGGGTGACGTCACATGATCCGTCTTCATAGTCCTTTTCCTGGTTGACAGATTCGAATGTGCAGTGGTCCACCCAGACATTGTGGCTCTCCTGCATGGATATTCCGTCTGCGCCGTTGTCTGCCTTAGGCTGGACGATGTGGATGTTGCGTATGATGATGTTGGATGCCTCGTTGAGGAAGAATCCTACGTTCTGCATCTTGAAGCCGTCTGTGCCTAGTATGGTCAGATTGTGCGTACGCTTTATGTCGAACCACGGGCTGCCGGAATCTCTTCCGTCGTCCTTGGTGAACGTACCGCTGAGCCATACCACAGCAGGCTCGGTGCTCTTGTTCTTCTCGCGCAGCTTCAGCCACTCGCAGAATTTCTTGCCGTCATTGAAATGATGCACCTTGCCGCCTTCGCCTCCTGTCGTTCCCTCTGCATATCCATACAGTCTGTCCAGTTCCACGGTTCCAGTCACAGGAGGCTCAGGGGCATCCGGATTTTCCGGCTCCTCTGGATTTTCCGGATTCTCGGGGTCAGCAGGATTCTCAGGGTCAGCAGGTGTTTCCGGATTATCAGGATTCTCGGAGCCTTCCGGGTTTTCTGGCTTTGATGAATCGTCCGGTTTCTCCACCTGTTCAGGCGGAGTCAGAGGGTCGTCTTCGCATGACACAAATGAAAGCGGGACCAGTATGGTCAGAAGCAGGATTAGTTTTTTCATATGCGGCCTTTAGTTTGAGTGCTCTGCAAAGTTATGAGACTTGGCGGATTTTCATATGGATTTTTTCTCTTTTTCCGTGAAGATTGTATCAATCCCGACCCCGGTTGTGGTCCCGGCGACCTCACCCTCATCGTCATGCCCGGCTACGACCGGGCATCCCCAGTGCAAGTTGTGCAATTTGGCAAAAAAAAGAAGAACGCAAATCAATGATTTGCGTTCTTGAAAAAGTGACTCCGACAGGATTCAAACCTGTAACCTTCTGATCCGTAGTCAGATGCTCTATTCAGTTGAGCTACGGAGCCGTTATGCAGCTAAGCTGCTGTCTTGTTATTCGTTATCCTTAGCGATACCGACTTTCTTCTCCTTGATACGAGCCTTCTTACCTGAGAGTTCACGGAGATAGAAGATACGTGCGCGACGAACTTTACCTACCTTGTTGAGCTCGATAGACTCGATGAATGGTGACTCCATTGGGAAGATTCTCTCAACACCTACACCGCTTGCAACCTTGCGGACTGTGAATGTTCTTGTGTTTGCTGAAGCTCCGCGAAGCTGGATTACAGTTCCTCTGAACTTCTGAAGTCTTTCCTTATCACCCTCCTTGATTCTGTATGTAACGGTGATTGTGTCACCGGCTTTGAATTTTGGGTAGCTGGCTACTTTCTCATTTGCGAATGCCTGCTCTACTACTTTAATAAGATCCATTTCTGTTTCAATTAAGTTTTGTGGCAACATCACGTTTCTTTTCACCCTGCGCGAGAGGTTGCTTTGATTTTGGGATTGCAAAGGTAGGAATAAATTTCAAACCTCCAAACTTTTTTGCAAAAAAAAACTCAAAAATCAGTTCGTTTAGTCAAAAAGCCCTTTAAGACGGTCGAAAAATCCTTTTTCTTCCTTGCTCGGGTTAGGATCGAATGACTCTTTCCCTCTCAATGACTCTATCAGAGCCTTCTCTTCCTTATTTAGTCTCTTTGGTATCCAGACTGCCAGTTTTACATATAGATCTCCTTTCCCGCCATAGCCGTTGACTGTCGGAAGACCCTTTCCTTTGAGTCTGACTATTGTTCCGGACTGAGTCCCGGCATCTACCTTTATCTTATATGTCCCGTCAAGGCAAGGCACTTCGATCTCACCTCCAAGTATGGCGTCAGGGAGTGATATTACATGTGTATGATAAAGATTGTTGCCTTCTCTCTGGAATTCCGGATGTTCCTGTTCTTCGATGACGACGAGCAGATCGCCGTTTATGCCGTTGTTCTTTGCAGCATGGCCGCCTCCCTGTATGGTAAGCTGCATGCCGGCTTCGACGCCTGCCGGGATGTTGACTCTGACGGTCTCTCTCTTGCGCACAAGTCCGCTTCCTCCGCATGAACGGCATGGATTGCTGATGACCTTTCCTTCTCCGCCGCACTGCTGGCATGTAGAGTAAGTTACCGTCTGCCCGAGGAATGTGTTCACTACTCTCTGCACCTGGCCAGTGCCGTTACATGCAGGACATGTCTTGATGTCTGCGCTGTTCTTCGCACCACGTCCGCCGCAATCCGTGCATGGAACACTTTTTTCGATGCTTATCTCTTTTTCAACTCCTTTGGCTATCTCTTCCAAAGTCAGCTTTACGCGTACTCTGATGTCGCGGCCACGCTGAACTCTCTGCTGTCTCTGACCGCGTCCACCTCCGAATCCGCTGAATCCGCTGAATCCACCGAATCCCCCTCCGAAAAGGTCATTGAGGATGTCGTTGAGGTTACCAAATCCGCCGCTGAAGTCAGGGCCTGCACCCTCTACGCCGGCATGACCGAACTGGTCATACCTGGCCTTCTTGTCAGGATCGCTCAACACGGAATATGCTTCAGCTGCCTCCTTGAACTTCTCCTCGGCAGCCTTATCGCCAGGATTCTTGTCGGGGTGGTACTTGACGGCCAGTTTTCTGTATGCCTTCTTTATTTCATCTGCTGAGGCATTCTTTCCGACGCCCAGCACTTCGTAGTAGTCTCTCTTGCTTGCCATAATCTATCGTTATCAGATGCCAACAACAACCTTTGCAAAACGTATTACCTTGCCGTTGAGGGTATATCCTGTCTGCACGACATCGAAGACCTTGCCCTTTTTGTCTTCTTCCTGAACAGGGAACTGGGCAACAGCCTCGTGCAGGTCGGTATCGAACGCCTCACCCATGGCTTCTATTACAGCTAGTCCCTTGGACTTGAGATACCCCATGAGTTTATTGTAAATGAGTTCAGTACCTTCCTTTGCGGCCTCACTGTCGTCAGATTCCATGAGCACCTTGAGAGCTCTTTCACAGTCATCCAGAACCGGAAGCAGCCCCTTGATTGTGTCTGTAGATGCCATGCTGACCAGTTCCAGCTTTTCCTGAGATGTGCGTCTGCGGTAGTTGTCAAACTCAGCCATCAGCCTGATATAGTCATCCTTGTCCTTGGCTGTCTTGTTCTCAAGTTCCGCTACCTTGTTCTCAAGTTCTTCTATCTTTTCTTTCTTAGCGTCCCTCTTCAGGAAGCTCTTCTTCTTTGTTTCCTTCTTCTCCTTCACCTCTTCGGCAGGAACTTCAGGATTTTTCTGTATATCTTCTGACATATTGCTTTAATTTCTTTATAAGTTATCTTTTCGGATGATTACCTTTATGATCAAGCCGGCGCAAAGATAACAAATAATCTGCCATCTTAAAAATACTGACATTATGTCATAAAAAGATGACACTAGAGATATTTTATGTACATTTGCGTTGATAAACCAAAAGATTATGATCAGAAAGATATTTGCAATACTGCTTGTTTCGGGTATGTTCATCGGGGCAGTTCATGCCAGAAAGGTTACAGGAACAGTGACTTGCGGGCTGGAACTGCTAGAGGGGGTGATCGTCACTGACGGTTCGAATTTCACTACCACCAATTTCAAGGGAAAATTTGCATTTGAAATCAATGACGATGCTGAATATCTCTACATCGTGACTCCTGCAGGATATGTTGCAGACTGGAGTTCCGGAGTCCCTGCATTCTATCAGGCGGCGGCAGGAAAGAAGAAGTTCCATTTTGACCTGCAAAAGACAGCTGGTGGGAAAGACTATAACATAATTGCAGTAGCAGACCCTCAGACAAACAGTGAAGAGCATTTTGCCAAATTTTCGGGAAAACCTTTGGAAGATATCATAAATACAGTCAAGGGCCTGAACGGAGTATCTGTCGGACTGGCTCTAGGAGACATCTGTTGGGATGAACTGGCACGTCTGGATGATTATAAAAAGGAGATCGTTCGTACCGGCATTCCGTTTTATCCGGTAGTCGGAAACCATGATAATTCCGCTTGGTGTCAGGGCGATATCGAAGGCTCTTCTCTATATAGAACAATGATGGGACCGGAAAACTATGCATTCTTTATCGGCGAAGACATTGTAATCGTTCTGGACAATATAATATATGATACAAACTTCAAGCATAAGGTAGGATATGCAGACCATGTGCTTGAGTGGGTGAGAGGCCTGATGCATCATGTCCCTGCCGGTGCTGACATATATATAGCTCAGCATGCGCCTACATGCCATCATGCAAAGAAGATCTTTCAGGCAAACAGACTTCTGGAACTCGTACGTGGACACAAGGTCAATTTCATCTCCGGACATACCCATGTGAATAACAACTTCACCATCGAGAGGAATGTCGTCGAGCATAATGTGGCTGCAATCTGTGGTGCATGGTGGGATACTGAACTCTGCACCGACGGCACTCCAAAAGGATATAAGGTATTCAGTAAGTTCGGAGGCAGGTTGTCCTGGTATTACAAGCCTGTCGGCCAAAGTAAGAAACATATCGCCGAGGCTTTCGGTCTGGGACAGATGCCGATGCATCCTAATTCCGTGGTTGTGAATGTATGGGACTGGGATCCGGAGTGGAAGGTAAGGTGGTATGAAGATGGGACCGAAATGGGAGATATGGACCAGGTCAGGGAAATTTCTCCATCGTATACATCTCAGATAGAGGAGGCTTACAAAGCCTACGGACAGGAAATACCAGGTTGGAAACGGGGACATCTGAGTTCGCATTACTTCGCTGCAACTCCGTCACGTTATGCAGAAAGAGTTACTGTAGTGGTGGAAAGCAGATTCGGCCAGAAATGGACGCAGACAATAGATCTGACTGGATTTGTGGAGACTCATGCAGCATGCAAAGGTGAGGCTGCATCTCTTGAGAATATGATCAGACAGATTGATGCCGGAGCAAGCTTCCTGTCAATGGATCTTTCAGTCTCTTTGGATGGAGAGGTTACAATTGCCGGAGGAAACGGTCTGACTCTGACAGATGTGCTGGACAAGGTCGAGGAGCATGTGGCCGGAGCAGGACGCTCGACAGTAGGATATAACCTTGAAATATATACGGCAGACAAGGCTCAGGAAGGCAAGACTATCCCATACTACCATGATCATGCGGACTATGTGATGGCTGGATTATGGCAGAGATATTTGGGAGATCGCCTGATGATTACCGGATCGGACTATCGTTCTCTCAACCATCTTCATGAAAAATATCCCGAGGTGGACCTTGCATTCAGACTGTATCCGGAGGACACTGATGTCAAGGAGGTAATGAAAAGACTGAAGTTCACTCCTAAATGGGTTTCTGCTCACGCATCTCTTGTAACAGAGGATTTGATCAGCGAGTGGCATGATAAGGGGGTATATGTGGCGGTATGGGGAATGGAATCACAAGAAGAGAAAGACCGCATCAAGAGTCTTGCCCCAGATGCGGTAATCTATTAGAACATAAGGATTTATCAAAAATCACTGCAATTCATAGAGCTCCAGAAGACGGAGCTCTTTTTCGTCTGTCTCCTCCAGTATGGCTCCGATGCGCTCTGAGGCCTGCTGAAGTCTGTCGTAGGGGAGGGTGCCGCTGTTGAGCGCGGTCTCAAGTTCGGCTTTCTCTGCTGCCAAGGACTCGAGGTCCATCTCCAGCTGCTCAAGTTCCTTCTGCTCCTTGTATGTCAGCTTGCGCTTCCTTGCCGGAGCCTCGGGAACTGTGGCGGCAACTACCTTTGCTGCCTTCTCTTTTGCTGCTTTCTCCTCTGCACGTGCTTTAGAGCGCTGCTCAGCCTCATATTCCTTTATATATTCCCGATATTCGCTGTAGCTTCCCACAAAATCCTTCACGACTCCGTTGCCGCAGAAGATGAAAAGATGGTCGACAAGCTTGTCCAGAAAATGACGGTCGTGTGAAACGATGATCAGTGATCCGCTGAATTCCTTCAGGTAGTCCTCGAGAATATTCAATGTCACTATATCCAGGTCGTTGGTAGGTTCGTCAAGAATCAGCAGGTTAGGCTGTTGCATCAGGATTGTCAGGAGATATAGCCTGCGTTTCTCTCCTCCGCTGAGCTTTTCTATCTTGTTGTTAAGCATCTCGTGAGGGAACAGGAACCTGTTAAGAAGCCATGTGTCATTGACGATGTCCAGCACCGTATCGTCAGGATCGAATGACATTCCGCTCTGGTGGTAGTAACCTATCTTCAGCGACTCTCCGCGCTCGATCGATCCGGTGAGAACTCCAGGGTCATCTTCGAACATCCGTCCTGTCAGAATGTTGAGAAATGTCGATTTGCCGGCTCCGTTTCGTCCGACGATCCCGACTTTCTCGTACCTTTGGAAATTATATGTAAATCCGTCCAGATAGCATGCTTCACCATAATGGAAACTGAGGTCCTTGCAGTTGATGATCTTGGTTCCAAGCCTTGTTGATCCCTTCATCGCCTCCATGCTTACCTGCTTCTGGGTGTATACCTGTGAAGCCCTGTCCTTAAGGTCGTAGAACGCGTTGATCCTGTATCTGGCCTTTCCTGTGCGGGCACATGGTGTGCTTCTTATCCATTCAAGTTCACGTCGGAGGATGTTGCGGACCTTGTCGGTCTCAGCATTGTAGTTTGCTATCCTTTCCTCCCTCTTTTCCAGGAAATTCTGGTAATTACCTTTATATGTGTATATGGCCCCATGGTCCATCTCCATCACCGTGTTGCATACCCTGTCGAGGAAATACCGGTCGTGTGTAACCATCAGCAATGTACAGCGGGAACGGCTCAGATAGCCCTCAAGGAACTCTATGGCATCGATGTCCAGGTGGTTGGTAGGCTCGTCCATGATGAAGAACTCAGCCTCAGATGCCAGCATCTGTGTCAATGCAACTCGCTTTACCTCACCTCCCGAGAGTTCCTTCATCTTCTGGTCCGGATTGCTAAGACTGAAGCTTGTCAGGAACTTCACCACACGGTGCTCGTACTCCCAAAGGTGCTCCTGATCCAGTCCTGCTGTAAAGTCTGTACTGGAAGACATGATCTGGTCGAAGATGCTCTTTTCCGGGTCAAAAGTGTATTCCTGCTCCAGAAAGGCGATCTGGATGTCTTTAAGGAACATGATCTTTCCGCCGGAATCAGACTTGTCCTTGCCAGCAAGGATCCTCATCAGCGAGGTCTTGCCGGTGCCGTTAGGGGCAATGAGAGCGATCTTGTCGCCCTCATTGATGTTGAATCCGATCTTTTCGAACAGGACCTTTGGTCCGTAGCTCTTTGATATGTTTTCGATCTGAAGATAACTTGCCATAATGTATAGATCCTCACGTCGCTTTGCTCCTCAGGATGACAGTCGGTTATTTGAAGAACATGTCCACTTCCTTTACTGTCTCTGGAAGGGCGAATACCGCCACCCGGTCATATGCCTGAATCAGTGTGTCTCCCACGGCGATGAAGGACTCGTTTCCGCGTATGATACCTCCGATGATGGCATTTCTTGGGAAATTCATTTCCTTAAGGACCTTTCGGGTAATCGGTGTGTCTGGCCCAACGATGTATTCCAAAACTACAGCATTGGTTCCGCTCATGTATTTGATGAAGCGGACCTTGTTGCTGAGGGTGAACTTGAATATCCTGCCTGCAGTGATGAGCTTTTTGTTGACTACTGCATCCACACCCATCCTTTCTGCAAGCTTGATATATTCAAGATTCTCCACTTCAGCTATTGTTCTCTCCACTCCGAGGTTCTTGGCCGAGACGCATGCAAGTATATTTGTCTCGGAATTGTTTGTAACTGCAACAAATGCTTCGTAATCCCTTATGGACTCCTCGATGAGAAAGTCTGAGTTTCGTCCGTCACCGTTTACGACAATCACATTAGAAGGGAATTTCTCGGAAAGATCCATGCACTTTTCCTTGTTCATCTCGATGAGCTTTATCGAGTCCATCTCACTGCTCAGCTGCATGGCAAGCATTTCACCTATAGGGCTTCCACCAAGAATCATGAGATTGTTCACTTTGATTTCCTGTTTCCCGACATATCGCATCAGCATGTTCATACCCTCTCTTGTAGAAATGATGAATACCAGGTCGTGGTATTTGAATCTGGTGTCGAATGACGGGATTATGGTGGTGTCCTTGCGGGCGATGGCGACAACGCGGAATGCCAGGCCTTCCGCTGCAGCAACTGCGCTGAATTCCGCCATGTTCATTCCAAGAAGCTGAGAGTCTTCTTCCAGTTTGAATACGACTACCTGGAGCTTTCCACGTGCAAATTCAAGTGACTCCGTAGTAGCTGTACGTTTAAGAAGGTCAACTATTTCGTTTGCTGCAATCTTTTCCGGATAGAACATCAGGTCGATGCCCATCTCAGTGAAGATGTATTTATTCTCGTATGTAAGATATTCTTCGTTGTTGATGCGGGCAGTTGCTTTCTTGCTTCCCATCTTCTTTGCCAGCATCGCGCTGACGATGTTGACGTCTTGTGACTCTGAAGGGTTTACCGCAATGAAAAGATCGGCATGGTCTGCTCCTGCTTTTTTCAGTACCTGCAGATCTGAAGGGTTCCCTTCGACTGTGATTACGTCGCTGATTGCTGACAATGCATCCAGTCTTTCCTGACGGAAGTCAATGACTGTTATCTCGTTGCTCTCGTTATTGAGCATCTTGGCAAGGTGCGAACCGACTTCACCTGCGCCCGCAATGACGATTTTCATAATCTTATATTTTATAGAAATCTTCTAGTTTTATCTTCTTGAAGATGTGCTTGCCTGCAAGCAGGGATCTGAAGATGATACTTTTGTTATATATTCCCTTTACAGAAACTTTGTTGCCGTACCTGATAAGATATGCTGCAATTTCTTCGCTTCCTGAGATATGACGTAGCCTGCCGTATTCCTTATGAGCCTTCCTGACTGCCTTGAAACATGATACTTTGAATGTCACCAGATAAGCGGCAGCCGACAGGATGTCCAGAAACTTTCTCTGCCTGATCCTGCGTCGGGCTTTCTTCATTCCCTTTTCCGTCGCTTTTTCCACATCGGCTCCATGCTTGTATAACTGAAGGGCAAAAGTCTTTGCAAGATTATTCTCCAGCATCAGCAGGTTGTTCCTGTAGTTCAGCTGAAGCTTGAACGGGGACGTGGCTGGCAACGTGCCTCCTCCTACATGATATACGATTGACTGAGGGACGACAGTTACTTTCCACCCTGCAAGCTGCATCCTCCAGCAAAGGTCTATTTCTTCCATATGTGCGAAGAATCTTTCGTCCAGGCCGCCCAATGCCCTGTAGACCGAGCTTCTTACCATCAGGCATGCTCCTGTCGCCCACATCACGTCGGCAGGGGAATCGTACTGACCATTGTCTTCCTCCAGCCGTTTCATCACCCTTCCGCGACAGAAAGGGTAACCATATCTGTCGATATATCCTCCGGCAGCTCCGGCATACTCAAACTTGTCCCTTTCCTGGAAACTATGGAGTTTCGGAGCACACGCACCGCAGTCAGGATGGCTGTCCATCCATTGCTCGAGAGGGCCCAGCCAGTCCTCGGTGACTTCTATGTCAGAGTTGATGAGCACAAAGTATTCGGGGGCTCCCGCTTCCGCCAGAGCGTCGAATGCTTTGTTGTAGCCACCTGTGAATCCGTAGTTCCTGTCCAGTATTATTGTCCTGACGTCAGGGAACATTTCTGTCATTACTTTCATGGAACCGTCAGTGGAGGCATTGTCTGCTACAACGACTTCAGCTCCTTCAACCTTTGCAGCCGACTGCACAAGAGAAGGGAGGAATTCCTTTAGGAATCCCTCTGTGTTCCAGTTAAGTATGACAACGGCCGTCTTCATCCTAGTGACATCCGCAGCCGCAGTCGCCGTCGTCAGAGCAGTGTCCGCCTTCGCATCCGCCGCAGTCGCCGTCATGTCCGTGGCATCCGCCGCATCCGCATGAATGCACATATTCGCCGTGAAGGCCTTCTGTAAGTTCTTTTTCTGTTGCTTCCCTTACCGATACGACCTCACCTTTGAAATGAAGGGTCTTTCCTGCCATCTGGTGGTTGAGGTCCATCTTTACGCTGTCCTCAGTGACCTCGACAACTACTCCCGGAATGACTCCGCCCATGTTGTTCATCATAGGGATCGTGTTGCCAGGGACGAGGAGGTCTTCGCGGATTTCTCCGTTCACCTCGAAGGCTGTCTTTGGAAGGTCGATGATCCTTGACGGGTCTACTTCTCCGTAACCGTCAGCAGGAGAGAGGGTTACATCGAATGTGCCGCCTGGCTCCATCCCTTCGATTGCTGCTTCGAGTTTTGGCAGAAGGCTGCCTGTTCCGTGGATATAGTCCAGAGGACGCTCCTTTGGACACTGGTCGACTACCTGTCCGTCAACCTCGAGTTCGTAGCTGAATTCCACTACTGTGTTTGGTGCGATTTTCATATTTTCTATCGTTAATTTTTCTATTCTATCTCTTTTTCTCTTGTTGTGCTAGCTGAGGTTGTGCAGTAAATATGAAAATATATCTACGTTACCCCTATCCTAAATCCTTTCCCTCGGGGAAAGGACTTACCATCGCTTCGCTCAAATGTTTATTATTCTATTCTGTTTCTTTTACTCTTGTTGTGCTAGCTGAGGTTGTGCAGTAAATATGAAAATATATCTACGTTACCCCTATCCTAAATCCTTTCCCTCGGGGAAAGGACTTACCATCGCTTCGCTCAAATGTTAATTTTTCTATTCTGTTTCTTTTTCTCTTGTTTTGCTTGCCGTCTTCCTTTTGTTTTAAAGATCCTTCGCTGCGCTCAGGATGACAGTGAGATGCTCAGGATGACAGTGGGATCTCAGGATGACAGCGGGAGTCAGGCGGAGAAGGATACATTGTCGAAGGCAAGGGAACCAATCTGCCAGCGGACGCTCGCCCGGGCGTCTGCCGCCACTGCCGTGAGGCTGCTCCACAACTGGATCATGTTCCCGGTTATAAGCATCTCACGTACCGGATGCGTGACCTTGCCATCCTTGAATGCAAAACCTTCTATGCCGAACGAAAAATCTCCTGTCACCGGGTTGCAGTTGCCACCGTTGAACCCTGTTACAAGGATGCCGCTTCCGTTCATCTCAAGTAAATCCTTCAAAGATAATTCTTTTTCCTTGTATGACAATGTCTTGTCCTTGACAAATGGCATCAGGCACGGACGGGAGATATCCTCTATGGTAGGAGCCAGACCGGTCTTTGCCGCCATGTATGTGTTTACAAAATATTGTTTTACGACTCCGTCCTCAATGATCGGTGCATCTGTCGTGGCAGTTCCTTCAGTGTCGAAAAGCCTAGATCCGTTCTTCTGGGGTGTACGGGCCAGATCCATCAGCGTCATCCCTGTTGGGAACACCTGTTCCCCAAGCGAATCCTCAAGAAATGACATCTTCTGCTGGATCGATGATGCATTCAGAGCTGTGAGCAGTGGAGATACAAGTCTTGTGGCTACATTGGTGTCCACTACCATCCTGTACTTTCCTCCCGGATGTTTCTGTGGGCCGATCTGCCCTACAGCCCGGTCCAGAGCCTTTGCTGAACATCCTTTGATGTCTATTCCGTCCTTGCAGAATGAACTTTCCCACCAGAATCCGCTGAATTTTCCCCCTTCAGGATCTTCAACCGTCACTTCGGAGAATACACTGAAGCATGTTTCCGTGTGTCTTCCCTCGAAGCCCTGTGAATCCGCAACGAAATTGTCCTCGCATGATTCGCTGTACTCGCATTCTTCCGATATCAGGGAGTATCCTTCAGCAGGCACTCCCGGATACATGGCCATGGCCATTGCACGTGCAAGCCTGGTGTCGCTGTCTGAAGTTTCATATCCGGCATCGTAAAGACCCAGTTCGCGACCTGTCTTTGCGTCTTTTGCAGTCCTTTCCGGTGATGGTAGAGTGCGGCATTCATCCTTTTCAAGCATACGGACCATTGCTATGGCCTGTTCGATGAATCTGTCCAGTTCTTCCGTCTCCATCCTGTTTGTGGAGAACGCACCATATCTGCTGTCAGCAAATATATATAAGTATACCGATCTGTCAGCAGCATGTGTGACCTTGTCCAATACGCCGTTCAGTACCGAGCAGCTGTCCATCGTGCTGTCGTTGATTGAAACGCGCACTGCATCCGCTCCACAAGCCATTGCATGGGATATGCAGTGGCGCGCTATGTCTATTTCGTGTCCGGTTATCATTATTCTCCTCCAACTGTAAGGTTACCGATGAGCACTGTAGGCATGCCGCATGATACTGCCACGCTCTGCTCCTTGCCGCAGGTCCATGTGCCGTTGTCTATCTTGAGATCGTTTCCGACTGCGAGAATGTCCGCCAGCGCCTGAGGACCGTTTCCGATGATGTTGATGTCCTTTACCGGTGCGGTGAGACGTCCGTTTTCGATGAGGTGGCCGCTCTTTACGAAGAATGTGAAGTCGCCTTCGCCGATCTTCACCTGTCCGTTGGAAAATTCATCGACATAGATTCCTTCCTTTACGGATGCTATGATGTCGGATGGATTGCTGTCTCCGCTTTCCATATATGTCGCCCTCATTCTCGGAATCGGGTTGTATCGGAAATTCTCTCTGCGCCCGTTTCCTGTAGGTGCGACTCCGTACCATGCCGCGCTTATCCTGTCGTGCAGGAATGATGTCAGAACACCGTCTGTGACCATGTAGGTCTTCTGTCCGGGTATGCCCTCGTCGTCGTAGCTGCATGCCCCGCGGCTACTGTATATTGTGCCGTCATCGACAACATTCACGCCTTTGGGGCATACCTGCTTGCCCATCATGTCTGCAAAAATGGATTGGCCTTTCCTGTTGAAGTCGGCCTCAAATGCATGTCCCATGGCTTCGTGAAGCAGTATGCCGGATGCCCCTGCACCCATTACCACGCTCATCTGCCCTCCTTTTGGGCGGATGGCTTCAAACCTTTCGTCAATGCCTGTGGTGACTTCCTCTGCAAGCTCTTCTGCCAATGCCGGTGAGATAAGTTCGGCTCCTGTGCGGAAACTTCTGGACGAACTCTTGTTCTCTGTCTTTCCCTGCTCCTGGAATACAGCAGTGACACTTACGCTTCCCATCGGTCTGGTGTCATATGTAAGCTCTCCTAATGAGTTGAACATCATTATGTCTGATACGGAATTGGAGAGCCTTGCGATCACCTTGACCACTCGGTTGTCTCTGGAGATGATGGCTTGTTCAAGCTGCTGCAGGAACGGAAGAAATCCGTCGGCGCCGGCTTCCCTCCAGTTCTTTTCCATACTATAGTACTCCTGCTTTGTGGGAGTGGCAGGGGAGTATGTCCGGGGCAGGCCGTCGCTTTGTGCTATGACAGATGCGGCTTGAGCCGCCTTGATCATCTGGTCCATTGCCAGATTCTCCGAATATGCATATCCGGTACGTTCTCCTTTGAGGACCCTGATGCCCACTCCGCAGTCTGTGTGGAACCCTCCGGATGAAACGATGCCGTCCTTCAGGTTGAGATTGAAGAATGTGGTATGTTCAAAATAGAGGTCCGCGTAGTCACCGCCCTTTGCAAGGGCAGTGTCTATGAGCTTTTGGAGCCCGGTGCTGCTTGTTCTGAACAGGTTATGGTAGTATTCTGCTGTATTCATTCTATGGGTTCTTCAATTTCTCCAAGTTCCTTTATCCTTGCATAGGTCTCTTTATCCCTTATGTTTATGACCTCATCCCTTGATCCTTCTGCGATGACCCTGAAAGGGATCTGCGAATTGTCTGCCAGGATCCATCTTTCGCATTTAGGCGCGTAGTAGTTGAAGAAATAGTTGATTCCTACTCTGTATCTTCTTCTGATTGTGTCCTCAGGGATGTCGTGACCGCCGGCCTCCACTCGTGCCTTGACCCTTTCCACTGCCATTTCAGGACTCTTCAGCCAGAAATAAAGCAATGTGACCGTATATCCGACTGCCTGTGCCATTTCTACAGTTCTCATCAGGGTCCTGGTGGCAAGGGTTGTCTCTACAGCAAAGTCCTGCTGCCTCTTGAGCAGATAACGTATCTTGAGCAGCATATAGCGGCTGGCCTGGATGGATGCCTTGGACGGATCGAAGGGTGAAAGTCCTTTAGCGAATTCATCCGAGTTTACAAATTCGCTGCATTCCAGCATCTCCGGCAGCAGCGAATATGAAGCGGTGGTCTTTCCCGCTCCGTTGCAACCTGATATTATATAGAGTCTTGGCATATCACTTATTGTTTACTCCGTATCCGAATAATGCAAAGTCTCCCATGCATGGGTCGTCCGGCCATATTTCCTTGAAAACGTCCGTTATTTCTCTGGCGGTGACAATGTCCTTCTGCCTGCGGGAAGTGAGTCCTAATTCAGTTGCCTGAGCATAGACATGCACGTCCAGCGGGATTATAAGTGACTTCTTGTCGGAACTCTTCCATATCCCAAGATCAACCTTCCCGTCATCCCGGACAAGCCATCTGCGCATCATGCTGATCTTTTTGTTGGGTGCTTTCCTGTCTTCCTTCTGCCCGAAGACCATGCATCTCAATTCCATGTCAGTCATGCCTTCCAGAGTGTCCCTGGTCATGTATGTTTCCTTGAGTCTGCGGCATATCCCTGCAAACTCGCTCCATTTGATCGTCCTGTGAAGACTGACCTCCTCATCTCTGTACTCTCCGTTCATCACATATGCGTACGGCTTCCAGTCCATCTCGTCCAGCATTCTGCCACAATCTCTTACGATCATCGCGCGTCTGCCCCATGCCAGGTGTGATGCCAGAAGTGCCGCCACTTCCACATCCTGGACAGATGCTTCATTCATCGCATACTTTCCAGCGAAATGCCTGGGGAAGATGATGGGATCCTCCTCAAAATACTTCGGGTCATTGTATTCTTGAGCCCACCCGACGAGGGTCTCTTTGAGAGCATTGTCCATAATAACTTACAAATATACAAAAAATGACCGGTACACAATGCTGTGACCGGTCATAAATATCAATAAGTGATTGATTTACTTGGTAGCATCCTCGAGCTTCTTCATCATGACAAACATGAAGAGTGCCGAGAGGAGACAGAGTCCGACGAACACTGCCCATACAGACCAGAGCGGGAGACCTCCCCAGAGGAATCCTCCTACTGCAACGAGGAAGTTTCCGATTGCGGTAGCAACGAACCAGCCACCCATCATCATACCCTTATACTTAGGAGGGGCAACCTTCGATACGAATGAGATACCCATTGGAGAGAGAAGAAGCTCTGCAAAAGTAAGGATGAGGTATGTGAAGATGAGCCAATAAGATGATGTGCGTGTCTCCTTGTGCTTTTCAGTGAGACTCTTGATAGTGGTTTCTGCCTCTGCCACTTCAGGAATTGCAGTATTTACGTCGCCGGCTGCATCTGTGTTTGCAAGGATTTCCATCTTTGCATCAAAAGCCTGGGTGTAAAGAGACGTTTTCTTGGTATTCTTTTCTTTCTTCAGTTTCTCAAGATACTCCTGCTGAGTCTTGATTGTCTTTTGAATATTCTTGGTGTAGAGAATGTTGGCTGCAACCTTTACTGAGTCATTCTCCTGCCAATCTTTCTTGACAATGTTTCCTGTTGTAGTTACTTTGACAGAGTCTCCTACTGTGAGGTCGTCAAGCTTGATGTTGCTTATGTCAAGAGTGTGTCCCTTGATGATGCTGTTCTGCTGTTCAGCAAACTTGATACCGTTTGTAACAGCGATTGCCTTACTCTGCTGATCAGGCGTGTTGAGGTCTTTTGAGCCGACAGCCATGATTGCGAATCCGATAGCTGCAACGAGCATACCGTATGCGATCTTGCGAGGTGCTGAAGGCTCCTTGCCTTTCTTAGCAAGAGCTCCGAAGATTGCCATCGATACTGGAGTGAGGGCAACAACGTAGAATGGGTTGAACTGCTGGAAGATAGGAGCATCAATGCCCTTAGTCGCGTTGGATGAACCTGTTATACGGTATACAAGGTATGCCAGAATGAGTGTAGACAATGAACCTGAAAGAAGTTTTTCCTTGGTGGTTGTGCTTTGGGCTATACCGAATGCTGCATATACCGCAACGATGATGAGGGCCAGGTTCCATACGTCAAAGAGCATTGTGGTGGCTCCGGTAACTGAAGTCTCTGTAAATTCATCAGCAAAGTATGTGAGGGTGAGACCGTTCTGATGGAATGCCATCCAGAAGAAGATCACAACGGCAAATACGAGGACGAGTGCAGTGATACGTGACTTTGTCTCGGCCGGTGTGAGGTTGTCTTCGATCTGAACCTCTCCCTTCTTTCTTTCTCCGCCTTCTACATGCTTGAATGTAGAACGGAATGCATAGTATATCGCCATTGAAGCTATGAGGGAAACGCATGCTACTGCAAATGAGAAGTGGTATGCATCATTTCCTGAGAAGCCTAGAGAGTTCTCAGCCCATCCCTTGATGCCGAGTGCAGCTGAAGGAGCGAAGAGGGAACCCAGGTTGATCGCCATGTAGAACAGAGAGAATGCAGAGTCTCTTCTGTCGGAATATTTAGGATCGTCGTAAAGGTTTCCGACCATCACCTGGAGGTTACCTTTGAAGAGTCCTGTTCCGACACTGATGAGCAGAAGTGCTGCAATCATTGCAATCATTGCGATCAGATCGCCTCCCAGAGGGACGGACAGAAGCAGGTAGCCGAGGAACATTACAGTGATACCGATGGTTACCATCTTGCCGAATCCGTACTTGTCGGCCATGATACCTCCGATCAGCGGCATGAAATATACCAGACCGAGGAATGTAGAATAAATAGCTCCTGCTGTTCCGGGTTCGAGATTGAAGTTTGCGCGCAGGAAGAGTGCGAATACTGCCAGCATCGTGTAGTATCCGAAACGTTCACCTGTGTTGGCCAGGGCCAAGACAAAGAGACCTTTTGGATGTCCTTTAAACATAGTTTTGAAGTTTTATTTGATTTAAAATTGTTTGTCTGTCTTTATGCTTGGAAGAGTTATTCTTCATGACAACCGACAAAGATAATAAAATTAATTTATAGCCAAAATACCTGAAATCAAGAGGAAATTTGGTATCTTTGCTTGATTTAATGTGCCTATCGCTGTCTGGCGAGTGGCGAGAGATTGTGTACTTTTAGCTTAATGAGCAGATAATGAAGAAGTTGCTTGTAAATATATCACGAGGCTTTCTGGTGATGTTGTCGTGGCTCCCTTTGAAATTTCATTATTTCATGGGACGGATTTTGGCATGGATGATGCGGAAAATATTCCGATATCGTTATTCGGTAGTGCTGACGAATGTCGCGCGTTCGTTTCCTGAGAAGAGTTATAAGCAGGTCGCCAGAATTGCAGACGGATTCTATGCCCACCTTGGTGAACTTATAGCTGAGACGATATGGTTCAGCGGCAGCAAGCCAGAGCGCTTGTGCAAAAGCGGAATCGTTAACTTTACCAATCCGGAACTTCTGGCCGAATATTTCGAGAAGAGCCCTAGCATGACCGTATTGAGTACTCATTGCGGAAACTGGGAGCTGCTGGGCGGAATCTTTGCATATCTCAAAAAATCAGGATGTACCTATCCTTTCACTCCGGAACACATGAGGGTCGTTTACAAAAAGTTGTCCAGTGATGTGGCTGATGAAGTGTTCAAGAGAAACAGGGTATATCCTATTGGAGAGGGACGCGAGCAGTGTACGATAGAGTCATCCAATATACTGAGATACATAGTAGCTCACAGGAATCAGAAAAAGATCTATGTCTATCCGACTGATCAGGCGCCGTACTACCGTGTAGGAAAGCACTTTGTCGGGCAGTTCATGAACCAGCCGACAAACACGATGCAGGGAAGTGTCGGACTGGCATGCAAACTTTCTCACTCAGTCATGTATCTGAAGATGAGAAGAGTGGAGCGTGGAAGATATGATATGACCTTGATTCCGATATGTGAAGATGCATCTGAATTCACACCGGAGGAATTGATAAGAAAATATTATGACCTGCTTGAGGAGGAGATCCGCGAAACTCCTTCAAACTGGCTTTGGTCGCATAAAAGATGGAAATAATACTTACAGTTATGAGAACTTTTATAAGATTTTCAGTTGCCATGATGCTGATGTTCCCACTTGCAGCATCGGCTCAGAAAAAGTCGGATCCTGAGGGATATCTGACCTATTCCTTGCCATCAACCACAATCATGCTTGAGGTTGAGGCTTTGCAGGAAAGATTTTACGCTGGCCCATATGCCAGATATGCTGAGAAATATCTCGGAATCAACGCTCGCCAGAAGGATGAGACATCTTTGCAGCTGACTGAGGTAAGGATGGTACCGCTTGTAGAGGCAGATCAGAACAGGCGTTATTCGTTGAATGTAAAGAAAGGACAGCTGGATGGAGCGTTCCTGAAACTTGCATCAGTGGGCCTGATATCATTTTCTGATGCCAGATATAGTGATGGCTCCGTATGGCGTTTCACGACTGAGGGACAGGGTGATTTCTCTGGAAAGGGAGTTTCCTCAAACATCACGTCAGAGGCCGCCACTCTGCACAGGAGTGGAAATAATTCAGGTAGCAAGGGAACCGTAAAGCAAAACATGCTTGTAGGCAAGACAACTGAGCAGAAGGCTGCTGAAGCAGCTGATATGATTCTGGAACTGAGAGAGCAACGTCTTCAGATCGTTACGGGTGACACTGATGCGACATATAGTGGGGAAGCTATGGGTGCTGCAATTGCCGAACTTACCCGCCTTGAGGAGGAATATCTGACACTTTTTGTCGGTTACTCTGAATTCCAGACTCAGAAGATGAACTTCGAGGTGCTTCCGTCCGCTGACAGTGAAGATCATATGTATGTCGCTTTCAGACTTTCTGATACTGAAGGTCTTGTGCCTGCCGACAATCTCTCAGGCAAGCCTGTAATCATGCAGATTGTTCCTCAGGAGTTTGCCCAGCCTGAAGTTCCTGCAGAGGAGGTCAAGAACAAGAAGGAAGTTCTCGCATATTATCGTATTCCGGCAATATGTGTAGTGAAACTGATGGATGGAGCAAATCTCCTGCTTCAGAGCCGCCTTCCGATCTATCAGCTCGGTCAGGAAAGCTCGCTTCCTGTAAATGTCATCCTGAAGTGATATGCCATCGCCCCGAAGTGACATTTCATTTCAAACTGGTTTGTCTGGCTGTCATTTCGAGCGAGCTTGTCTGACTGTCATTTCGAATAGGCTTGTCTGACTGTCATTTCGAGCGAACTTGTCTGACTGTCATTTCGAATAGGCTTGTCTGACTGTCATTTCGAGCGAGCAAAGCGAGTCGAGAAATCTAATAACTAATATATAATACTATGACAATCAAAGAACTGGATCCACAGGTAGTGTGGAAAAACTTTTATGCACTGACACAGATTCCACGTCCTTCAAAGCACGAGGAGCTTGCAGTGGAATATATGTACAACTGGGGTAAGGAGCATGGTCTCGAGACCATCAAGGACGAGATCGGAAACATCATCATCCGCAAGCCTGCAACTCCAGGATGTGAGAACATGAAGGGTGTTATCCTTCAGGGCCATATTGACATGGTGCCTCAGAAGAACAACGACACCGTTCATGATTTCGAGAAGGACCCTATCCATACATGGATCGACGGCGAGTGGGTGAAGGCCAAGGGAACGACCCTCGGTGCCGACAACGGACTTGGTGTTGCCATGGGTATGGCAGTCCTCGAGTCGACAGACCTCAAGCATGGCCCGATCGAGCTCCTCATCACTGTAGACGAAGAGACAGGTATGACCGGAGCAAACGCTCTCAAACCAGGCCTTCTCCAGGGTGATATCCTCATCAACCTTGATTCAGAGACTGAGGGTGAGCTTTATGTAGGTTGCGCAGGTGGTCTTGATGCGTCAGCATCAGCTACATACGTTCCAGCTGAGGCTCCCGAGGCTCATCAGTGCTGGTCACTTGCCGTGAAGGGCTTCAAGGGAGGTCACTCAGGTATGGACATCATCCTTTGCAGAGGTAACGCAAACAAGGTAGCTGCACGTATCCTTTACGCTCTCATGACAAAGGCTGACGTAAAGCTTCTTGATCTTGAGGGAGGTACACTCCGCAATGCAATCCCTCGCGAGGCTTTTGCGACAGTTTATATCCCTGAGGCTAAGGTGGCTGAGGCAGAGAAGGTATTTGCTGAGGTTTCAGCTGCAATCAAGGCTGAGTACGCCGGTACTGACCCTGATTCTGAGTTCGTCTTCAAGCCTTATGAGTGTGCAGAAGGCGAGTGCTGCCATGGCGACGAGTGCAAGTATGTTCCGGAGGCTGACGCAATCCGCTTCATCCGCGCTATCATCGCTTGCCCTGACGGAGTCGAGCGCATGAGCAGCGAGATGCCAGGTCTCGTCGAGACTTCAAACAACCTTGCAATGGTCAAGATCGAGGCAGGTGAGTTCAGCGTGAAGACACTCATGAGAAGTTCTGTAGACACAGCGAAGGATGCTCTTGCTCAGAAGTTCGAGGCCATCTTTGCACTTGCAGGCATCGAGTCTTCTTTTGCGGGCGGATATTCAGGATGGGCACCAAACCCAGACTCAGCTATCCTCGCAACAATGAAGAAGGTATACAATGACCTCTATGGCAAAGAGCCAGCTGTCATGGCTATCCATGCAGGTCTTGAGTGTGGTATCCTCAGCGGTGCATATCCACACTGGGATATGGTATCATGCGGTCCTACCCTCATGAGCCCTCACTCTCCTGATGAGCGTGCGAACATCCCTTCTGTGTCCAAGTGCTGGGAGTTCCTGAAGGCTGTTCTTGCGAACATCCCTGTAAAATAAAGATCTTGCGACTGAACGTTTATAGAGATCTGTTGAAGCTCGGGCTGCCCATAATGATTGGGCAGCTCGGCGTCATTATATTGAGTTTTGCCGATACGATGATGGTCGGGCGCTACGGAGGTGGCGCACTGGGAGCGGCCAGCTTTGTGAATAACATGTTCAACCTTGTCATCGTATTCTCTACAGGCTTTTCATATGGACTGACTCCCATAATAAGCAACCATTTCGGAAGAGGGGATGCGTCAGGAGTCGGACGCATGCTGCGCAATTCATTGGTTGTCAATGCCCTGGCTGCCCTTGCCTTGATGCTGATCATGTTTGTCCTCTATCTTTTCGTGGACAGGCTTGGACAGCCTGTGGAACTTCTTCCGCTCATACGTCCGTACTATCTCGTCCTGCTTGTCTCTCTGCTCTTCGTGCTTCTTTTCAATGCATTCAAGCAGTTTTCGGACGGAATAACGGACACCCTCACTCCGATGTATATTCTGCTCGGGGGTAATCTTCTTAACATTTTCGGGAACTGGCTTCTTATATACGGAAACTTGGGATTTCCTGAAATGGGACTTCTTGGAGCGGGTATCTCTACGCTGGTATCCAGGATAGCAATGCTTCTGGTGTTCGTTCTGCTGTTCATGTCAGCACGTAGGTACCGGCCATATAAGGAAGGGTTCATGTCTTCCCGTATCAATACGGAGGATTCCCGTGCCCTGTACAAGATGGGAATGCCTGTCGGTTTGCAGATGGGGATGGAAACGGCATCCTTCAGCCTAAGCACCATAATGGTCGGATGGCTTGGCACCATGGCGCTGGAGGCTCATCAGGTCATGATTACTGTAGGACAGCTTGGTTTCATGATGTATTACGGAATGGCAGCCGCAGTGGCCGTCAAGGCCGGTTATCATCATGGCAGGGGAGAACTGCAGGGCGTTTCCGATAATGTGAGTGCCGGATTCCGGATCATTCTTGTCATGGCGGCGATGGTGTGCATCCCTCTGTTCATATTCAGGTCGCAGATCGGTTTTCTTTTCACTGACAATGCCGGTGTCGCTGCCCTTGTAGCTCAGCTTGTCATACCGTTCGTTGTCTATCAGTTCGGCGATGGAATGCAGTGCAACTATTCCAATGCCCTTCGCGGAATTTCAGACGTGAAGAAGGTCACTCGTTATGCATTCATAGCCTACTTCCTCGTATCCCTTCCGGCAGCCTACATCATGGGCTTCATCTTCAACTGGGGGCTTGTCGGCATCTGGTTCTCCTTCCCGCTCGGCCTTACCACTGCCGGCCTCCTCTTCTACAGCCGCTACCGCCGCTCCATCCGCTAAATCGGCTGGCGCATAACTCGTTGTCTATCAGTGAGATACTAAAACCGCGTGCTCCCCTTGGGGAGCACGCGGTTTTAGTAAGTTGTTGATTTGTAGTGGTTTGCGCGCCAGGCTGTTGTGTGTGGGGTGGGGGATTATTTGCAGACCATGATGTCGAGGATCATGTTGTCGGTATTCTGCATGCCAACCGATCCGATGCGTCCGAGATTCTGAATGGTCTTTTCGATATCTTTCTCAATGATGCCGTCGTGCTCTGAGATGCACATTCCTTCGCGGGCAAGAACTGCTGACTGGAGCGCGCTGGATACGCCTGAGGCTACTTTCATCGCGCACCCTACCTTGGCACCGTCGCAGACCATGCCGGTGATGTTTCCTATCATGTTCTTGATTGCCGAGCAGATCTGTCCGTAATCACCTCCACGAAGATATACAAGTCCGCAGGCTGATCCGGTAGATGCTATCACGCATCCGCAAAGAGCTGAAAGTTTGCCGAGATATCCTTTGATATGAATTGCAATAAGGTGGCTCAGAACGAGAGCTCGCGCCAGACGTTCGTCATCGGTTCCATATTTAATAGAGTAGGCGATCACAGGCATTGTTACTGTAATGCCCTGGTTTCCGCTGCCGGAATTGCTCATTGCTGCTAGTGTGCATCCTGCCATACGTGCGTCAGATGCCGCAGCTGTGAGAGACATTGCAAAGCTTAGGAAATCGTCCCCGAACACTTCTCGGTTTGCGCTGGATCTTATCGCCTGACCTACCCTTAGTCCGTAATTGCCCTTCAGACCCTCATAAGCCAGTGCCAGATTCAGCGTGCGTGATTCGAGGATGAAGGCGATGTCTTCATATGGTACTGAACATGCGAAGTCGAAGATTTCTTTGACAGAAAGCTTATATTCCAATGTGGATTTACTTGTTTCATTGCAGTTTTCGGTGATGGATTTACCGGAGGTAAGGACCTTGTCTCCGAAACTGATTTCAACAATGTTGTCATGATCGTCCTGGATTGTTGCAGCTGCTTTTTCCGATCCGGCTGTCACTGTGGCCTTGACGTATAGTTTGCGGTTCGTATCTGCCAGTCTTATATCCACTCTTTCCTTTTCCACCATCTGTTTTGCTGCTGCGATGGAACTTTCATTCAAGTCGTGCAGCACTTCGAGACCATAGCATGATTTTCCGCAGACGCCCCCTAGGGCTGCAGCAATATGCAGTCCGACCATACCTGTGCCCGGTATGCCGACTCCCATTCCGTTCTTGAGGATATTTCCACTGACTTCTACCATTATATGATAGCTGTCAGTCGATCTCCATCCACAGGCGCATGGACAGTTCTCTTCAATGGTCTCCATCGCTTTTGCCACGGCAAGAGCAACGGCTATAGGTTCTGTGCAACCTAATGCCGGTTTGACCTCCTTTCGGATAAGTTCGATGATCTCGGATTGTCTGTTTGTCATCTGTTGAAATATTCGAGTGTCAATGATATGATTCTTTCAATCTGACTTTCTTCCTTCAAGGTCTCTATAGGAAAGCCAAGGCATACGCTTTTATATCCTTTGCCTTCCTTGCAGATTCCTGCTGGGATATCTGTGTCGGAGTATTTGAGGAAGGTACTTGCCTTACCCCTTGGAGAAATACCGTCAGGCGATTCAACGCTATAGCATTTTTCGTTTATACTGTTGTGGAATGTAATGGATTCACCTTTGCTGGTATTGAATCTCTCACAGTTCGTGTAATAGACTTCACCAGTCCTGCTTCCGTGCCCGGAAACCAGTCTGTATCCCAGTATTTCTTCGGCGAATTTTATAGATGCTTTCTTGAATTCCTCGTCTTTGTCATACTGGTATACTCCTCCCCAGATGTCTGTCGCTATATTTGCACCGCTTATCAGAATATGGCCTCCTTCGGATGTGAAGGCAGTGATGGCTTCCTGCATATCTTCGGTGAAGACTGTATATCTGACAGGATTATCTGCCGAACCTATTACTGTACTTACCTCTTTTCCGCAGATCATGTCCACACACCATGCATCGAAATCAGTTTCTTTACAGAATGCTTCATTGCTGCTTGTGCAGAACGGATATCCGGCTTTCATTATGGCCTTTCCGTGAACATATGCAAAATCAAATGTGTTGCCTGCTACAGTTTTCCCGGCATAGTGCTGATGTGAACCTCCGAATCCCGGATTGTCGTTGGTCTGCCACTCCTCATTGCGGTGGTTCATATACATTTCACCTATGAATGATATGTCTCGTATGAATGGTACTCCACTATCTAACGAGTTATCAAATCCTGCATATTCCGGTGTATCGAAGAATGCCGGACCGCTGACTCTGTCAAAGTTGTTGACAATCAGCACATTATTTTTCTGGTTCCTTTTTGAATCCGGTCTTCCGATGCAGACTGTTTCAGATGGGAAACTTTTACCTCCGTCATTGAATGCCTCGACTTTGAAGCTGTAGATATGACCATCTTCAATCTCGACATTGTATGACAGTGTCTTGCCGTTCTCTGCAGCTTCAATTATTTTTCCCGTGTCAAATGCGCCGTCGTCAATTCTGGTGTATAGAATATATCCGGTAGGAACTGCTGTAGGTTCAAGCTCGTCGACTCTGTCCTGCCAACTGATTCTAGCTTCCGAATTTTTCGCAAATTCCACTTTCATATGTGTTACAGGAAGGGGCTGGACAGTATATGGAATACCATATCTGTTGCTGAGATATTTCAGCATTCCTTTGTAAACGGCTCTGCTTACTGAAAAGCGGAATGCGGGATCCAGACCGTATTTCATGTCTCCAAAGTTCTGGTGGGAGAGTATCTCCAGAAGCATTGACGGAGATGATGGTGTACGTGATTCTCTGTATCCCCGATTCCGGATCTGTCTTCTGCTCCATTCAGGATTGTATTGCTTTCTGATATCATGTACGATCTGGGTCTGCACTACATCAGCAAACTCACGGCTTGTCATTCTGCTTTCTCCGCTAGGAAGCTCGAACTTGCCTTCGGATTCGTATGTGTAGATCGTAAGCGTGCCTATGATCGAATCATCAGGAGTGACACCGGCATCACTATGAAAACCAAGTGTCAGGTCAACAGGGATTCCAAGACCTTCTGCCTTAGGGTTCATGCATGAACCGCCGCTGATCCAGTTTACCCAGTCGCCACGGCACATGTAGTCATCTGTGTAGTCGTTGTCCTCTTCACTTGCATTGTAGATGCTTTGGTCAACACCGGAATATTGCAGCCAATATCTGGCGCCTTCTACCGATCTCGGCATACCGGATATCTCAGCGTCGTCTTCGGAACCTTCAGGAGCTCTTGCAATATTGCCCATGCCTCCTCCGAATCTTACAGCATCAGCCGTCACAATGGCCCCCTTTTCATGTTCATATCCATCCGGGGTCATTGAACTTAGCGTTACATATCCTTCGGAACCTTTGTCAAATTCGAATGTCCCTAGGTATACCCATGTGCCTCCTCCCAGCTGTTGGTTGACAATGAATTCACTGGTGCCACCCATATGGTTTACCTGGTAGTGGGCTGCTCTTGTGCTGTTATGGAGTGACTTATATGAAATGTATACTGAATAATGTCCTCTTTCCGGTATATCGGGCCTCCATAGCGCAGTGGCATGCTTGTCTTTCGAATCCGGTCTGGTACATTCTGCCCTTCTTGCGGTGCCCATTCCGAAGGGAGATTCAAAATTGAGGTATGTCTCCTGAATATCTGCGAATCCGTCTCCGACATCTTTCCATCTGCCGGTCTCTTCATACACTGCACTGCCTCTGCCTCCTAGGCATTCATCATTGTCGGCGATGACTTCATTGGTCTGTATGTCCCTTTCGCGTGGCATCATAATATAGGCGCCTGCATTTTCCAGCATAGGAACAAGAAACGGAAGTACGTAGCTTTGTGTGTACATGTCTTCAACCGTCTGGAACAGGCAAGGCCTCTGCCAGTTCCATCTTCTGGCTCCGCTGTCGTATATGTACCCGTGACTTTGCCAGAGTGCTATATTTCTGCCACTCAGGCCTTTGCTGTATTCCTGAGCTTTATATCCTTTGACAAAATCCTCACGGTTTTGCGGCTGCTGTGTTCGGTTGTGCGACTTGAATGAACTTCCCTTGAAGCTCAATGAAGCTACTTCGATTGTGCTGATGTCGACATTTTTTGTGTAGACCTTTCCTACTTTGAAACTGCTGTACTTAGATGGGAACAGGCATTGCAGATTGTTTCTGAACCATTGTGCGTCTCCACGTCTGAATGGGAAATCTCCAAGGCTTTCATCGAAATAGAAATCAAGTTTGCCGTCTCTTTTGAGAATGCTTTTGATCTTTAGACCACCTCTGACCGATGTCTTCTCAATCATCAGATTTCTGAGTGAGTCGCATGCTGGTTTGAAGTCCTTTACAATCGAAGTCTGTGCATTTGATGTCAAAAATAAGATGAACAATAATGAAACGGCGAAGAGTCTTTTCATATCAGTATGCTTTTCTTGATTTCTTTATGAGTAAACCTGATGCTATGGCTGCATAGCCGGTAATGAGACCTATTCCATCAGCCAGCAGATCCTTCGTTTCATATGAACGGGAGCTAAGCCGGTCCTGCACTATTTCTGTAAGGAAAGCAATCATGGCTCCTATAAGCAGCATGGTTGTAAGAACAAGCATCTTTCTCCAGAATGATCCGTTCTTTCTTCTGAAGGTCATGTAGGAAAGGGGAGTAAATGGAAGAAACATAAGGAAATGTGCCGCCTTGTCGGATGGGATGCCCCACCATTTATCCGACATGTCCGGGACTTTGTCTGCGTGAGCAAAGCACAAGACAGCGACTGCTGCCAGGTACAGGCAGAAGACTACGGCCATTATATTTATTCTTGTTTTCATTAGGCTCTAGAGTGCCTGCATGTCATTCAGTCTCTTGTAGTAGCCATTCAGGGCTATGAGTTCTTCATGTCTGCCTCTTTCAACGATCCTACCTTCATGCATTACACAGATTTCATCTGCATTCTTTATCGTAGAAAGCCTGTGGGCAATGGCGATCGTCGTTCTTGTTCCTGTGAGACGGTCAAGGGCTTCCTGCACAAGTTTCTCGGATTCCGTGTCCAGAGCAGATGTCGCCTCGTCCAGGATGAGGATATCAGGATTCTTGAGAATCGCGCGTGCAATACTGATGCGCTGTCTCTGACCTCCGGAGAGTTTCATTCCTCTGTCGCCGATATTGGTCATATATCCTTCTTCCTTCTCCATGATGAAGTCATGGGCATTTGCTATCTTCGCGGCCTCGATGACCTGTTCCATTGTAGCATTTTCCACTCCGAAGGTGATGTTGTTGAATATCGTATCGTTGAACAGGATAGCTTCCTGATTGACGTTGCCTATATATCCCCGGAGCTCCTTTATCCTCATATTGCGGATATCCACTCCGTCGATGGTGATGCTGCCCTTCTGGATGTCATAGTATCTCGGAATGAGGTCGACAAGCGTTGATTTTCCAGAGCCGGACTGACCGACAAGGGCGATCATCTTGCCTTTAGGTATGGTTATGTTTATGTCTTTCAGTACCTCATGGCTGTCATCGTAGCTGAAATGCAGACCCTTGATTTCGATCTTATCATTGAATCCGTTGATGCTGACCGGATCGTCAATCTCCGTGATGTCATTTACAGCTTCCATGATGGTGTTGACTCTTTCGATGGATGCGATACCCTTCGGAATTGCGTATCCCGCTTTAGACAGTTCCTTCAGCGGCTGCAGCACGCTGTACAGAATCACCATGAAGAATATGAATGTAGGAGCGTCGATAGGTGATGAGTTACTGAGAATCAGTGTTCCTCCGAACCAGAGTACAATCATGATCATTGCTGTTCCGAGCAGCTCACTTACAGGATGTGCAGATGCCTGACGGATCTCCACTCTGTTCACTGCATTCCTGTATATGTTGGCGGTGTTCTTGAATCTTTCCTTCATCTTGTCCTCGGCAATGAATGCCTTGATGATTCGCAGACCGCCCAATGTTTCGTCGAATTGTGAGAGTATTTCGCTCCATCTGCTCTGGGCTTCCAGTGATCTGGCCTTCAGTTTCTTTCCAATGGCACTCATCACCCATGCCATCAGCGGCACAACTGAAATTGTAAAGAGGGCAAGCTGCCAGCTGGTGTAGATGAGTGTTCCAAAATAGAACATTATGAGGATCGGATTCTTTATGAGCATATCAAGCGAACTTGTAATTGAGCTCTCGATCTGCGAAACGTCTCCGGTCATCCTTGCTATGATGTCTCCTTTCTTCTGATGTGAGAAGAACTTCAGAGGAAGCCCCATCAGCTTGTTGTACATCTGGATTCTGATATCTCGGATGATACCGCTCCTCATAGGTACCATTACGGCAGAAGAACCGAAGTAACAAGCGGTCTTCAATACGGTGATGGTCAACATGAACAATCCGAGGTACATGAGCGTCATCGATCCGCCGACAGTATCGATCAGCTGGGTGACATAGAAGTACATGTTGTTCATGACGATGTCCTTCATCTCACCAGGACCGTCCCATGGCATGAATTCATAGACGGTGTTGTCCATCCCGAAAAGGATCTGGAGAATCGGAATGATCAGTGCAAATGAAAATATATTGAATATTGCCGAAAATATGGTCAGGATTATTGACCATATAAGGTTCTTTTTGTAGGGGGAGACGTAGGTTCGGAGTATCCGGAAGAATTCTCTCATTTCTAATATTCTTTTATTTTAACCCTCAAAGATAGACATTTTTTTTGTCTCCACCAACTGATCACTGCATCATCTTTTCCAGCCAGTGGTAAATCAGGAAAATACGCTTTTTCAGTATGTCTAAGTCAATGGTATCCACGGTGTCCCACGTCTTGTTGTTGTTCATGGTGATGCCGGATGTGAAGAGCACGGCAGAAATGCCGTTGTCGATGAATATGCGCTGGTCAGAGAGACGATAGAACATCTTTGTGAAGTCTCTGCTGCCGTAATATGTCAGGTCTATGTCCATGTCAATGGCATACATCCGGTTGCAGATTGACAGCATGTCTCTCTTTATCGGTTTCAATGATTCGGTTCCAAGCATGATCATATAATCCTTGCGGCCGGATTTCAGCGGAGATAATGTGCTGCCTATCTGATCGATGTTGACCATCAGGGATATCTTGTCCTTTGTGATAGGTCTCCCTGTCTGCGGATCCTTCAGCTCGCCGTATTCGATCAGTCGCCAGAATGCCTTGGAACCGGCCATGTCCTGCTCCTTGCCGTCAAAAGCGACGAAAATCACATTGTGATTGTGACTTTTTCCGTAATCTCTAAGCGCAGTCAGCATTTCAGCCAGATTGATCAGAGCTACCGTACCTGAAGCGTTGGAATCTGCTCCAGGATACATCTTGCCTGCTAGTATGCCCAGATTGTCGTAATGAGCTCCGACGATTATATATCTGTCACGTGTAAAATGCTTTGATCCCGGCAGCATGCCTGCGATGTTGCGCCCCAGTTCATTCTTACCTAAGTACACCTTCTTTCCATATGACTTCCCGAGCTTCAGCAGTCCGATCCTTTCGAATTCTCTCTGGATCCAAAATCCTGCTTCGTAGCCTCCTTGTGTGGCAAATCCTCTTCCCTGACATAGTGAGTCGGTAAGGAATGACATCTGATAGTACAGCTTTTCGGCTGTTACGCATTTCTTGGCGGGCTGATGTTCGCGTGACATTGCATTCTGGGCGCATGCATCGTAGGCCGGGATGAGGAGCAAGATAACAGCCATCATTAATATGACGACATTATTTGTATGTTTTTTTGCTTTTTTTGTCAGCATGCGCGCAATAAATGACTATATTTGTAGATTGGTGTTTGGGTGTCTCGCACTTCCGGCCCCAAAATTAGAAAAAATAGCCCAAATACGGATAATTTATTTTATATATGAGCAGATCCTTGAGATATATTGCAGCAGTCCTGATGTTACTGATGTCAGGAATGACTGTCCTTCGTGCTCAATATGACAAGGATGTCTTTTCCTTCCGTGGCCGTCAGGCATTGGCTGACGGTAAGTATGCCCAAGCTATCGAACACTTCAACATTCTTCTCGGACTTGACTCTTCTGACTATTGGACATATTTTTACCGAGGCATAGCGAAATATAATCTAGGGGACCTTCGTGGAGCCAGAAGGGATTTTGACAAGGCAGTAGAAATCAATCCTGTCTTCACATCCGGATACCATTACAGGGGAATTACCGAAAGCCGTTTCGGTAATTACGACAACGCCCTGGAAGATCTGCAGAGAGCTATAGAACTCCGTCCTGGTGCGGAAGGGCTTTATTTCAGCAGGGGAGTCACATATTTCCTGTCCCAGCAGTTTGAAAATGCTGTCGATGATTTTGATTACTATATCCGTAAACAGCCTAAGGATCCGTCTGCATATCTGAACAGAGGTGCAAGTCATCTCTTCCTTGGTGACACTTTGAAGGCGTTCAGTGATTACAACAAGGCTATACGTCTTGACCGTTTCGATCCCGAGGGATATATCCGGCGCGGGCGTCTTCATGCAGAGAAGAAGGAGTACGACAAGGCCATTGCAGATATGGACAAGGCCATTGAACTGGATACGGCGAATACATTTGCTTACTTCAACCGCGCACTGATGCGTTACGAGAAGCAGAATTATCGTGGGGCAATGGCAGATCTGAACAAGGTCCTGGAAGAGGAGCCGGGCAATGCTCTGACCCTGTATAACAGAGCGTTGATCTATGTTCAGCTGGAAGCGTACGAAAAGGCTCTGGATGATCTGTACAGGGTGCTTAACATCAATCCGGAAAATGTCCTTGCGTATTTCAACCGTGCGTCGATCTTTGTGGAGATGGGGCAGTATGCAAATGCCTTGGATGATTATGACAAGGCAATTGAACTGTATCCTGATTTTGTACAGGCATATATGAACCGTTCCTATGTCAATCTGATGCTGGGTCGCAAGGCGTCTTCCAAAAATGATTATGACACAGCCCGGAAAAAGATGCAGGAATATCGCGAGGGAGCATCTTCAGGCGCACTTTCACTTGCGGATACTACAAGGAAGTACAATTCGCTCTTATCCCTCGATGCAGATTTTGCAAAGAAGGATTTCAATGACGAACTGCTGCAGAACAGGGATATAGATGTGAGACTCAGGCCTTTGTACCGATTTGTGCTTGTGGACGGGAGAGATGATACGAAATATGCACTGGCCAGAGGCTATGAAAATCCTTTGCTGACCAGATTCCTCTCAGGGCTTCCGGTACCTGTTGCCGTGGCACAGCGTCAGGATGAGGTTTCTGCACGGACATTATCGCGGACAGAGGCTGCCATTGCCTCTGGTGATTCTCCATCAGCCTCTTTTGTAAGAGCTCTATATGAGTTATATCTCAAACGCTTCAACGCATCCCTCAATAACTATAATGATGCAATTGAAAAGACTGAAGGACTTGCCTCCGGAAGAACTCTTATGCAGTTCGATGATTATTATAAAGCCTATTATCTTATGAACAGAGGTGTGCTTCGAGCAGACATGATTGAGTTCCTGGCATCGATTGAGAGCAATGTACAGGTGCTGAGTCTGGATGATACCGGCAATACGAGGGCAAGAGTGAAGGACCAGGTCAGCACAAGCTATGACTATGGCGATGCCGTAAGGGATATGGAGGCAGCTGCAGCAATATTGACCGACAGCCCATATATCTATTTCAATCTGGGCAACCTTTACTGTCTTTCGAAAGAGCATATAAAGTCAATTGAAAACTATACTAAAGCCATAGAAATCTATCCATATATGGGAGATGCTTATTTTAACCGTGGATTGCTGCTTATCTACCTGAAGGATAAGGATAAGGGATGCGTCGATCTGTCGAGAGCAGGAGAGCTTGGCGTGCAGGATGCATATGGAGTGATAAAGAAATATTGTGAGAAACAGAATGAGTAAGACAGTCATATTTGATATGGGAGGCGTTCTTGTCGATCTGGACATAGAGGGCTGCAAGAAGGTGTTCAGAAATGAACTGGGTTATGAAGGGATCGACAGGATAATTGATGCTTGTCATCAGAAAGGAATATATGGAGACCTGGAAGAGGGAAAGCTTTCGCCTGATGAATTCCGCCACATAGTCCTTGCCGAGTCTCGTCCGGGAACTCCCGCGGCTGAGGTCGACCGTGCAATGTCGCATATCCTTGTGGGGATTGCACCATATAAAGTGGAGCTTCTGAAGCGCATGGCAGAAAAGTATGATCTGTGCATGCTGAGCAACAACAACGCTATCTGTCTGCCATATTCGAAGAAGATGTTTGAAGATGCAGGGATTCCATTGGAGAAGATTTTCCGTAAGTGCTATATGTCTTTTGAAATGAAGGCTCTGAAACCTTCAGAGACATTTTATAAAGCTGTTCTGGCAGATTTGGGGAGACCTTCGGATGAGGTGCTTTTCATAGATGATTCGCAGAAGAATGTGGACGGTGCGATAGCAGCCGGTATGCCGGCTGTCTATTATGAACCGGGAACTGACCTTTCAGCTTTGCTTGCCGATGTGCTGGGTGATGAATCGTTGAGGATGGAGGGTGTCTGCTGATGGTGAAGTTCATGAGTCTTTCAAGCGGAAGCTGCGGCAACTGCTATTATCTCGGTACGGAAAACGGCGGCATAGTCATCGATGCCGGTGTCAGCCTTCGTCGTCTGAAGAAGGCATTTCAGGAGTATGAACTGTCGATGGATTCATTTTCGGCTGTCCTTGTGACCCACGATCATCTGGATCATATCCGCCATCTTGGTTCTTTCTGCAAACGTGTCGGAAAGCCTGTATATACTTCGCGCATGATCCATAATGCTCTTGCCAGACATACCTTTACCGCTCCAACTATAGCAGCGTGCAGAAGAGTCCTGCCGGAAGGGGAGTGGGTTGAGATTGCCGGCATGAAGGTCCGTTATTTCGTTGTTCCTCATGATGCTACCCAGACTGTTGGCTATGCAATTGAGGTGGAGGGGCATAAGTTTGTGATAATGACTGATATCGGCCGTATGACTGACGAGGCTGTTGCATATGCCCGTGAGGCTGACACTGTCGTTGTCGAGTCAAACTACGACATGGATATGCTGATGGGCGGCCCATATACCTATGAACTCAAGATGCGTATAGTTCAGGGCTGCGGTCATCTGAGCAATGACGAGTGCGCCTCTGCAATACGTCGTTTCTGGCATCCGCGTCTTCGAAATATCTTCCTGTGTCACCTCAGTGAAAACAACAACACCCATGAACTGGCATACAGCTGCTCGCTTAAGGCCCTCGAGGAACTGGGTGTGAAGAAAGTCGAGGTCGCCCTCAGATGCCTCCCTCGCCAGTATCCATCCCCGATGTTTACCCTCTGACGTGCTCGGTGTTTACACATTCATCCTGACCTCCCGCCTGTCATCCTGACCTCTCACCTGTCATCCTGACCTCCCCCCCTGTCATCCTGAGCGGAGCGAAGGATCTCTACATCTGAATACGGTGCTTCTGCCCCGGCCTTGTCGGGATGGTCATGATGCCGTCCGGCCCTTTTAGTCTGATTTCCTTCTGCCATCCTCCGGTGATGACGACTCTGGTCGGCTTTCCGTCCTTCCACTCCATGTCCACAGTGTGCCCGCCTCTGGTCTTGAAACCTTTGAGCGAGCCCTCTTTCCAATCTGCAGGCAATGCCGGCAGCAGGTTGATGAATCCTTCATGGCTCTGCACCAGCATCTCTCCGATAGCTGCAGCTCCTCCGAAGTTGCCGTCAATCTGGAACGGCGGGTGTGAGCAGGACAGGTTCGGATATGTGCCGCTGACGTGTCCTGGCCCCGGTTCGGTAGGCTGCAGCAGGCTGCGGAACAGCTTGAGGGCACGGTCTCCGTCACCAAGGCGTGCCCAGAAATTCTGTTTCCATGCACGACTCCAGCCGGTAGCCTCATCTCCGCGACGGTTCAGTGTCACGCGGCATGCCTCGGCAAGTTCAGGAGTCTTGGTCGGGGTGATCTGGTTACCGGGATGAAGGCCATAAAGGTGGGAGACATGTCTGTGGTGGATGTCAGCCTCCTGATAGTCTTCAAGCCATTCCATCAGATAACCTTCTTCGCTGATCTTGTTCGGTGCCAGCTTGTCAATCGCCTCCCTGATTCTGTCAAGCAGCTCCCTGTCGACCGGAACAGACTCGTCGTCATTCCGTTCCCTGTCATCTCGAGCGAGTCCGGCCACATCCAGTTCCCTGTCATCTCGAGCGAGGCCGGCCACATCCAGTTTCCTGTCATCTCGAGCGAGGCCGCAGGCCGAGTCGAGAGATCTCGCTGCCTCAAGAGTGTTGGTGAACAATTCGCGCACCAGCTGATTGTCCATAGTCGGGCCCATGCATATGCTCACCTTCTGCCCGTCCATGACGAATTCATTCTCCGGAGAAGATGTCGGAGCAGTCACAAGATATCCTGTTTCAGGATCTGTGATCATAGTCGAAAGGAAGAATTTCGATGCGCCCTCAAGGGCAGGGTAGACCCTCTTCAGATATTCGATGTCTCCGGTGTAGGCATAATGCTCCCAAAGATGGGCGCACAGCCATGCACCGCCTGTGTTGGTCGCACCCCATGAAGGGTGCTCTCCAGGTGCCGTGTAGTTCCATACATTTGTCATCATGTGCTGGACCCATCCTTCGGCTTCAGGACCATAGAAGTCCTTGGCTGTCTTCTCTCCGCTAGGAATAAGTCTGAGGACCAGCTCTGTAAGCGGAAGGTGAAGCTCGCTGAGGTTGCCCTGCTCGGCGATCCAATGGTTCATCTGCACGTTGATGTTGGTGTGATAGTCTCCGTTCCATGGGGTGCTGAAGGTGTTTGCCCACAGTCCCTGCAGATTAGGTGGAAGGCTTCCGGGACGGGTGCTGGAAATAAGCAGGTATCTTCCGAAATTGTAGTACAGCGCAGCCAGATTGTGGTCGATCGCTGCCCCGTCCTCTCCATACCATTCATATCCGGTCAGCCTCTCGTCTGTCGGCTCGATATATCCGATGTCTGACTTTATGCTTAGTCCGGCACGGCCATATAGTTCCTGATGTGCCTCCACAGCCCTTTTGTGAAGATTGCGCATGTTGACATCGCGTACAAGCTCATGGGCGATATCCTCATAATCTTCTCCTGCCAGATAGTCTGTTGCAGCCGAGATTATTATCCACGCCTTGTCGGCACCGGTCACCTCCATTGCCGGTGTTCCGTCTTCTGTCGTCATTGCCCTTACGCAGGCATCCCTGCCCTTTGTGACGACCTTGGCGTAAGCGGCGTACTTCATCCCAGCTACTCCCGGTATTCCGCTGTCAAGCGTGCCGTACATGTGCAGCATTCCGTCTTCAGTGTGTTCCAAAGAGCATCTTCCTGCGCGGTCAAGAAGGAAGTCGAAGCTGGTGTTTCCTTTGTGCGAACTTCCTATCTCAATGACCATGACGTCATCTTCGCGGGAAACGAAGTATTTTCTATAATACGATGTCTTCGATGCCTCATCCCGGAAATCGACGGAAACCGTTGCTGTAGGCAGGTCCAGTGTCCTGCCGTAGCTGGCTGTCTTTCCCAGCTGAGGCATCTTATGCCTTATGACAGCCTGTCCCAGTACCTCGTAGCTTCCGTATGTTCCACCTCCGGTCGGCTTATGTGGAACGAATCTTTCATACATCACCTTCTGGGCTTTGACATTGTCGCCTTCAAGCAGCAGCTGACGTATTTCAGATAGACTTTCTGCAGCATCGGGATTGGCATAGTCCGCTTCGCATCCGCTCCACATGGATATCTCGTTGAGGATGATGTGCTCTTCCTCAATGTTTCCGTCCACCATCATGCCGAGGCGTCCGTTGCCAAGCGGCAGCATTTCCTCCCAGGCCTGAGCCGGAGAGGTGTACCATAGCTGCTGCTCCAGTTTTCGTTGTGTCGTCTCTTTGTCAACCTTGTCGACGACGAGTATGTCGGGAGATCCTGCCGCCAATGAGGCTATGCAGGCAATGATGCTGAGCGTTGTCATGTCAGAAATATATCAGCTGGCGGGTCTAGCTGCGCCAGAATAGTTTTTTCTTTGAGAAGAAGCATGTGATCCCCACCATGATCAGGGTGTAGGTGAGGCCGTTTATCATAGCCCATAAAGGTGAACTGAAGCCTTGTGTCGCAAGCCATGGACCTATTCCGCACATTGTAAGGATCGGCATGGTGAAGAAATTGGTCACCGTATATGCCAGCATAGGATTCTGACCACATCCGCTCAGGCCGCGTCCCTTGATGTTCCACTTTATCTCAAGTGCGAGGACAAATGCTCCGGTAAGTGCGGTCATACCGGTTGTAGTGAGCATGTAGGCAAGGTTGCAGTGGTCTTTAGTGATGCCTCCGTCGATAGGGTCGAAGGCGATGCCGACCAGCATGAATGCAAAACCGAAGTAGCCGAGCCATGTCATTATGTTGCGGCGCTTATATGTCAGGGCTACAAATACTCCTGCCAATACGAGCGAGATGATGAAGTCTGCCAGTACATTTCTGGTGAAAAGACCCCAGAGCTGAACTATCATTGCTGCCAGAGCCACGATTGCGGCTGTCAGATGACGGCTGTCAATGTCGGCCTTGTATTCCGATCTTGAATAATCAAGAAGTTTGTCTCCGACAATCGAACCGGCAATCGCGATCACAAGATACTGAAGGTATCCCCAGCTGAAGAACCAGCCTATACATTCCAAGCCGGGAACCCATGCCAGAGCCTGGGGAGCGTATGAACTTAATGCTTTCAGAGCGATGATGAATATCAGCACAAGCCACCTGAGACGCAGGCTGTCTTTTGTAAACATCCAGATGAGACCTCCGAAGATGGCTATGTTGGCCAGAATCATTATGATGACGTCTGTGTTCCATCTGCTGAGAGGGAGGCCGAGATAGTCTACGAACAGCACTGCCATCACAACTGTAAGGAACATTCCGATGTTATTGACCAGTCTCGTCTTTTTCTCATCCTTGAGCCTTACCAGAGTCATGAACATCACGCCCCAGAGGACAATGCTGAATATTCCTTTTGCAATCTCGGGACGGTTGCTTGCTCCTATCATGTATGCATTGCCAAGTGCGATGGCGAATACAGTCAGAGTGATCCATCTTCGGAAAAGGCTTCCGGCAATATTCCATCTGCTGACTCCGTTCTCAAGTTTCTTGCGCATGGCAAGAGGAAATGCCGCTCCCATGGTGAACAGGAAGAACGGGAACACCAGGTCCACCCATGTGATGCCTTTCACGGAAGGATCGAATCCGTAATCCGGTGGCGGGGTCTGTCCGTGGAACATCCATGCAGGGAGGTTCGGAAAATATATGTTTGCACACAGGATCATAGCGAAGATCGTGATGCCTCGCAGTATGTCGATTGTAACTATTCGTTTGTTGGCAGATGGGATCATGGCTATCTTTCTATGAATTTAGTGTATACTCTTCCGAAACGGTCGGTCACGCGGACTTCCAGTTTCTTTGCATTTTCGGAAACAGCTGCCTTGAACATGTTTTCGGTAGGTGCTGCATATACCCATGTCCTCTTGAGGCTTGAAGGATCCTTGTAAAGTTCCTTTGCCAGAGGATCCTGCGCTTTGAATCTCTCCATGTCGCATACCTTGACGCCATCCTCGAAGTATTCGACCTTCCATGCCGGATCGAAGTCCCAGATGTTCGCTACGATCTGTCCCGGATACTCTTCAAGACCGGTGTAGACCTTCATCTGATAGTCCAGAGGATGTCCGCAGCCCTTGTATATCCATTTCATGTCGTCTGCATCCATATCGAAGATCTTGTATCCGGCCGGTGCTCCGTCGATGCAGACTTCGCCGCACCACCATGCTCCGCAGAATCCGGCTACATTGATTTCGAATACATTATCGCTGATCTGCTCGAAGTCGGCAGTGTGGCTATGGCCGGAAAGGATGGTCGCCTTATATGGCTCCAGCATGCTGTAGAGGGCCGGCTTGTTGCAGAGATTGTCTCCGATGATGCCGTACTGGAATGCATCGCGGTCCGACTTGTCGTTGGTAGTCTGGATGTGAAGTGAAACGACAACTCTTGATCCCTCAGGGACATACGAAAGGTCTCTCTCCAGCCACTGCAGCTGTCTTTCGTCGAGATATCCGATGTAGAAATAGTCACGTCCTACATAGAAGTTGTCGTTGAGGACAATGTAGTGGACCTTTCCTACATTGAACGAGTACCATGCAGGACCGTACATATCTTCGTAGTTCTTCATCGAAGTCTCATAGGATCGTCCCCAGTTGGTCATGTCGTGGTTTCCGATCACATATCTGTAGTCGATGCCCGCCTTGGCCATTATTTCGTTGTACTCGGGATAGATGCTGTGGTCCCATCCGACGATGTCGCCGAGGCAGATGCCGAAGGTGTAGTCGCCGTCCATCCCCTTGACAAATTCAGCCATGTCGTCAGCCTGCTTAGAAAGGTCTGCAAGCTCGCTTCTCTCGCTGATCTGAGGGTCGGCGATCACGATCACATTGTGGTTTGTATCGTCCTTGCTGTTCTTCTCGAGCACGAAGTCGTAGCTCTTTATCCCTTTGCGCAATTCCTTGTAGAACAGGTTGCTGCCTTCAAGGGTGGACGAGATGTATCCGGCAGGAGTGCTGATAAATACAAATCTGCTGTCCTGATCGGCTTCCATTTCAAAACGTCCTTTTGCATCGGTTACTACCGTGTTGAGTCCGTCGGAAACTACAACGCCGGCTACTGCGTTGCCTTCAGTGTCACGTACTGTTCCCTTGATGTCCTTGGCGTTGAGGCCGGATGTGGCCATTGTTGCCAGAATGACTGTTGTAAGTGTATTCCTTAACATTTTATTGTGTAGATTTCTCCACTCGCTTCGCTCGGTCGAAATGACAGGTTAAACGCTCGGTCGAAATGACAGGTTAAACACTCGGTCGAAATGACAGTGTGCAGCTCGGTCGAAATGACAACTGTCATCTCGAGCGAAGTCGAGAGATCTGTTACTTATAAGCTTTCTCTTCCATCTTCCAACCGGTAAGGGTGGAAATATATGGTATCATGCAGCTCGCCACCTTGATATGTCCCTGATAGTTAGGATGCCAGCTGGCTCCGAGGTCGTCCTCAGAGTTGTGAGCATCCTTTGTCAATCCCATGTATGACACGTTCTTCAATCCGCTCATCATGCATGCATTGCGGATGTAGTCAAAGCTGAACGGAGTCACGTTGGAAGCCATGCATAAGACAGGGATATCCTCGCCATAGTTTGCCTTGATCTTCTTGAGAAGTTCTATGTAGCGTCCTGCAAATATGGTTTCGTGCGGCTGTCTTGCCGTTGAGAAGTCGTTAGTGCACAGATATATGACTACGACGTCCGGACGATATGGCGCCATGTCAGGAGTCCAGCTGTACTCCTGCGATTCGTCAAATGTCTGACTGTAGCGGTCCGGCATGTTATATCCCGGGCGGTAATCATCATAGTTTCTCGCGATACCCTGGCCTGAATGGCTCACGAGATTGAAATCAGCTCCGAAATAACGCGCAGTGATGGCAGCGTATGTCAGGTTGCAGTTCTCTGTCTCGGCGAGGAACGGGTCGTTCTTGTCACCGCTCTCTGTGCCGTATCCGCATGTGTATGAGTCCCCGATGAACTCGATATGTCTTTCCTTCCTTCCGTCAGCCTGAAGGATCTTGCCTTCAGTAAGGAATGAGTGGACTGTGAAACGTCCCTGCTCGCCCTCGGTTCTCTTCTGCAGGATCACTTCATGTTCTCCCTTGCCGAGTCCTTCTGCAAGTACGACTACAGTATCCTGCGCTCCCACCATGAACACCTTGTCTGCCACTGGAGACATCTCCTTGTCAACCCATAGGTTGAACCAGCAGTTCTTTGTGTCCGAACATTTCATTGCGAGGTACGGACCGTCGAATTTCACTCTGAAATAGACTCCGCTCCAGTCATATGAAACTTCGTCGCCGTTGACAAGTGTCCTGCCTGTGTACTCGATGCGGCTGTCAGATGCAGGTGTCTCGATGATTTCCCTTGTTTTCTTAGCCGAGAGGTCGACTGTGAATGTCAGTCCCAGGACTGCCATGATGATGCTTAATGATTTGCGCATATTGATTATTTTAAATATTAATTTTCTTTTAAAGCGTCCAAAGATAGTTATAATTATTAAAATATTTTAATTTTGCGCCTTGTAATTTTTAAAATATGAAGAAAATTCTGACATGCACACTTATGGCTGTTTTTATTGTTGTATGCCCGTCGGATTTGGTTCAAATATAGGATTATCTCTTAACTGTCTTGAAAAAAGATCTTAAATAGACAAAAAATTATCCAATAGATAGCAATATTTTTAAAATTATTTAATATTTTTGCGCGATTTAATAAAAAGGTTTCAAGTGTCAATGATGTTTAATACGATGAAAGTCTGTCTGTGTGCTCTTCTCTGTGTCCTTTGTATTGCACAATGTACTCCCAAAGATGAGCCTTATGTAGAGCATATTGATGTGCTTGTGATCGGTGGAGGAGCCAGTGGCATAGCTGCCGGTATTCAGTCTGCCAGGATGGAGGTTCCGACCATGGTTGTCGAAGAAACTCCTTGGATAGGTGGAATGCTTACATCAGCAGGTGTCAGTTGTGTAGATGGCAATTATAATCTTCGAAGCGGTATCTTTGGTGAATTTGCTGACTCACTGGCAAAGAGATATGGCGGTTGGGAAGAACTCAAGACAGGCTGGGTGAGTCATATCAATTTTGAACCTCATGTCGGGCAGGAAGTTCTGACTGATATGGCTACCTCTTGCGGAGAGTATCTTGATGTCAGACGTCAGACGAGTGTCAGGGATGTAAAAAAAGTCGGAGATTCATGGGAAGTTCTTATCATGGACAAGGATGGAAATGAATATAAGGTCACGGCTGACGTATTGATTGACGGTACCGAGCTTGGCGATGTCGCCAAGGCGTGCGGTGTAGAATATAGGATAGGCATGGAATCTGCCTCTCAGACAGGAGAATCGATAGCACCGGAAAAAGCAAATGATATCATTCAGGATCTTACATATGTCGCTATACTGAAGGATTATGGTCCTGATGCTGACATGACCATAGCAAAACCTGAAGGCTACGATCCTGCTCCTTTTTACAATAGTGCAGTCAATCCGCATAACACATTGTCAGAGACTGGCCAGACCATATGGCCAGCTGAGAACATGATCACATATGGGGCTATTCCGAATGGAAAATATATGATAAATTGGCCGATATATGGCAATGACTATTATGTAAATTCCATTGAAATGACTCCGGAAGAGAGAAATGAGGCGTATAAGGCAGCCAAGAACTTTACGCTTTCTTTTCTCTATTTCATCCAGACTGAACTTGGCATGAAGAATCTCGGACTTGCTGACGATGAATTCCCTACAGAAGATAAATTGCCTTTCTTCCCATACCATAGGGAGTCAAGGCGTATTGTCGGAGAGGCGTTCTTTACTGTAGATGCAGCAGCCAGACCTTATGATTTCAATTATTATAGGACAGGCATAGCAGTCGGAGATTATGCGGTGGATCACCATCATTTCCGTCATCCGCAGTGGAGAAATCTCCCTGATCTGCATTTCTATCCTATCCCATCGTATAATGTGCCGATGGGTGTAATGCTGCCTAAGAATACTGAGGGTCTGATTGTGGCGGAAAAATCGGTTTCCGTTTCAAATCTGGTCAATGGAACAACGAGGCTTCAGCCGGTTGTCCTGCAACTCGGTCAAGCTGCAGGAGCCTTGGCAGCGCTTTCTCAGTTGAATGATATTCCTGTCAAAGAAGTAGATATCCGTAAGGTTCAGGAAGTCCTGCTTGCGTCAGGATGTTATATAATGCCATATCTTGATCTCCCTTCCGATCACCCTCATTTCAAAGTTCTCCAGCGGATAGGTGTTACTGGAATACTACGTGGTGAAGGACGTAATGTGGGTTGGGCGAACCAGACATGGTTCCGCGCTGAAGATCCTCTGCTTGCAGAAGACCTCTATATGGAGGAATTCCTCCATGGTGATATCGGCTTGGATGAAGGAGCTGTGACAGTGGGTGAGATGATGACAGCTGTCAGAAATCTCGGCGGACGTCTCTCATCTGCATCCGACAGCGAATGCTGGAAATCACTCGGTCTGGATTCATATGATCCGGAAAGAGTTGCAACGAGACTGGAGGCTGCTGTGGTCATAGACTCGGCATTCGATCCGTTCAATATGCTTAAAGTTGATTATAACGGAAACTATATAAGATAAATGAACAGGTTTCTTTCGTCAGCACTTCTTCTTGCGCTGATTTCTTGCGCTGAAAATCCAGTAGGGGGGGGTATAATCATTTAACAGTTGATCCCCTCATTGGATCTGGTGGACACGGACATGTCTTTGTCGGTGCCAATGTGCCACACGGCATGATTTCGGTCGGTCCGAACAATATTTCAGAAGGCTGGGACTGGTGCTCCGGCTATCATGATTCAGAACATACGATTGCGGGTTTTGCACAAACTCATCTGAGCGGTACAGGAGTTACCGATCTCGGTGAGATTGTGCTGATGCCTTATATAGGTCAACCTTCATTTGTAAAAGGTACAGCCGGTTCGGATGGATTTGCAGTGGCTTTTGACAAGAATGACGAGATCGTACGTCCGGGCTATTATGAAGTCACCCTAATGAATGATACGCTTTCTGTCATGCTTACCGCCAGTGAGCGTGTGGCGTATCACCGATATCAGAAAAGCAGTGCCGCTGCGGATAAGGACCTGGGTCTGATCCTGGACCTCAAGTCATCTGCACGTTCGCTTCTTTTCAGACAAGGTCTTCAGGAGGCGGAATTCAGACAGCTGGATCAGAATACGGTTGTAGGTTATAGAAAGTCAGATGAGTGGGCAAGGGATCATATGGTCTATTATGCTGCCCGTTTCAGTCAGCCCATAGTATCTGTATCTGGTGAAAACCCGGTTTACGCTATCAGTTTCGGTAACGAAGAGATTGTTGAGGCACGTGTGTCGGTATCATATGATTCTGTTGAGGGTGCCCTTGCAAATCTGAAAACTGAAAGGGAGCAATCCTTTGAGGATGCTCTTGCTACAGCTGAAGAGAAATGGATTACGGAACTCTCCAAGATCGAATTCAAAGGTCTTGATGCAAAGATAGATACCATATTCTATACCTCGCTCTATCATACCGCTTTTGCTCCTCAGCTTTTTTCTGATGCCGGCCAGCCGGATGAATATACGATATTTTCTACATGGGACACATATAGAGCGGCTCATCCTTTATATAATATAATAGATGAGAGGGCGGGTGATTACGTGAATTCCCTTATCAGGATTTCTGAAGAGTCGGGGAGGCTGCCGGTATGGCACCTTGCCGGATATGAGACAGACTGTATGGTAGGCGTTCATTCGGTTCCGATCATTGTAGATGCTGCGCTCAAGGGGGTAGAGGGTGTCGACGCAGAGCGTGCCTTTACCCAGGTAAGAAAATTTGCTCAGCAGCAGGTACCTGACGGCGGACTGGAGTTTATCGATAAGATAGGATATCTTCCGGCAGACAAGGTGAACTGGTCTGTGTCCAGAGCTTTGGAGTATTGTATTGATGATGATGCTGTTGCACGTCTTGCACAGGCACTCGGAGATACGGAAACTGCAGATTATTATTTTGACCGTTCGAAGAACTATCGCCACTATTTCGATCCTGTTACAGGATATATGAGGGGAAAACTTTCGGACGGCACATTCCGAGAGCCATATGATCCGTCTTTCTCGCTGCACGAAGAGGCTGATTATGTGGAGGGTAACGGATGGCAGTATACATGGCTTGTTCCTCATGATCCACACGGTCTTATCTCGCTCTTCGGTGGAGAAGAACCATTCCTCAGACAGCTTGATGCGCTTTTCCTTGCTGATGAAACCCTGAATGAGGGGGCATCAGCTGATATTACAGGAATGATCGGTCAGTATGCTCATGGCAATGAGCCCAGTCATCATACACTATATCTTTATGCATATGCGGGACAGCAGTATAAGACAGCCGAAAAGGTTCGTGAAGTATGCAGAGAATTCTATACGACAGAGCCTGACGGTCTGATCGGTAATGAGGACTGCGGCCAGATGTCCGCATGGTATGTCTTTACGACTCTAGGATTCTACCCTGTCCATCCGACAGCAGGAGTCTACGTGTTTGGTTCTCCATTGTGTCATGAAGCTGTGATTCATACTGTTGATGGAACAGATTTCAAGATCGTAGCACGAAACAACAGCGATGAGAACATCTACATACAGTCTGTGACCCTCAACGGGAAGCCTTATGATAGGTCATGGATCTCGCATGAAGACCTGATGAAGGGTGGTGAGCTGGTATTTGAGATGGGGGATGAACCGTCGGATTTCGGCTCTTCTACCCGATCTCGCCCTTTTGCTGAAATGATAATTGAATAATCAGATAATATGATGAAGAATAAAATTTTATTGAAGGCCCTGATGGTGTCTTTGGCATTGTTTCTTCCTGTGGCAGTATTTGCGGGTACGCCGGTAAAGGGAGTGGTAACCGATGCCACCGGATATCCGTTGATAGGTGCTATGGTCTATGAACCGGGTACTTCTAACGGTACTATGACTGACATAGACGGAAATTACGAACTTACCGTGTCTTCAGACAATGCGACAATTTCGTTCTCGTTGATGGGTTATCTTGAACTTACCGAGAACGTCGCCGGAAGAAGTATCATCAACGCTACTCTACAGGATGATACGCAGACTCTGGAAGAGGTTGTCGTAGTCGGATATGGCGTTCAGAAGAAAGGAACGATGACCGGTTCTGTCGCTTCTGTTAATTCTGAAGCATTGACCAAGGCTCCGACCGATAATGTATCCAATATGTTGGGAGGAAAACTTCCTGGTCTGGTTTCAAGACAGACAACCGGTCTTCCTGGTGAAAATCAGGCAGAGATCTATATCCGTGGTGTCTCGACGACCGGTTCATCTGCACCTCTGGTCCTTGTGGACGGTGTGGAAAGAGACTTCTCCAATCTCGATCCTTCGGAAATCGCCAATATCACAATCCTCAAGGATGCTGCATCGGCAGCCGTGTATGGTGTCAAGGGTGCCAATGGTGTAATCCTCGTGACTACAAAGCGTGGAGATGCAGCAAAGACCACGGTGACGTACAATGGTGCAGTGACTCTTTCACAGAATGCTGATATGATCGATCTTCTTGATGGTCCAGGTTTTGCCTACTGGCACAACCTGGCTTCTGACCTTGATGGTATTGACAGGCAGTATTCTGATGAAGAAATCGGATATATCGTGAACGGAAATGATCCGCAGGGTGTGATGGGCAATACTAATTGGCTTGATCTCATCTTCAAGAAGGTGGCCGTAGGACATAACCACAATGTCAGCGTTACGGGTGGTACGGACAAGGTGCGATACTTCCTGGGTGGAAGTGTTCTTGATCAGGACGGTATCATCAGCGACGTATGGTTCCGCCGTTATAATCTTCGTTCCAACATCGATATAGACCTTACCGACCGTCTCAGCATCAAGCTGGATGTCTCAGGCCGTATAGAGAACCGTCATCAGCCGGGAGTGTCAGCCGGCAGCAGCGATCCGACAGCCTCTTTGGATAACGGAGGTGCCGAGTATGGCTACAAGAACATAATCTTCTATGCGATCTCCGCACGTCCTACAGTCAATCCTCAGATGCCGGACGGAACATATATCGGATATCAGAATCCTTTGATAGCGCGCGATCATTCAGGTTTCAACAAGAAGAACAACAGCTATATCCAGACCTCTGCCACCATATCATATAAGATTCCAGGAGTGGAAGGTCTTACAGCCAAGGGTCTCTTCAGTTATGACTTCCAGAATACTCTCCAGAAGAAGCTTACGACTCCATATCTTCAGACTACACCTCAGTATGGTACGCGTAAGGATGGTTACATGACTATGACTCCAGGTAACTCACCGCACTCAGCGTCAGGTATCAACCAGCTCACAGAGTCTCATACTCTTTTCAGCCGCTTCACTTATACGCTTCAACTCAATTATGCCAACAATTTCGGCAAGCATGAAGTCGGAGCCGATCTCGTATGGGAACAGAGCGGAACCAATGCCCGCACATTCAGTGCTTCGAAGCAGAATTTCCCTATCACCGAAATTCCTGATCTCAATTTCAGTTCAGAGGTCACTCCGAACTCAGTAACCGGTTATCATTCTGATACAGGACGTCAGGGACTTCTTTTCAGAGGAAACTATGCCTACGACAATAAGTACATGGTACAGGCATCTGTTCGTGGTGACTGGTCAGCCAAATTCGCCAAGGGTAACCGTTTAGGAGTATTCCCTGCCGTATCGATCGGTTGGAAGATTTCTGAGGAAGGATTCATGGAGAGTACACGTGGAGTGCTTGACAACCTCAAGCTCCGTGCATCCTATGGTATCCTAGGTAATGACGCTATCTCGGACTTCCTCTTCCTTCAGGGACTGTCGCTCAGTTCTAAACCGACTGCTGTGATCGGTGGTGTACCTAGCCAGAGCCTCTCGACATCGTCTGTCCCTAATAAGGATATTACATGGGAGACTACGACTACATACAATATCGGTCTGGATGCTTCACTTTGGAACCGGATGCTCTCTATCGAAGCTGATGCATTCTATAAGGTGACTACAGATATTCTTCAGAGTCAGGCCGGCCAGATGCCGCCTTCAATCGGAGGAAACTACTCTCAGATAATAAATGGAGGTATCGTTGACGTCAGGGGATTTGAAGTGGTTCTCGGACACTCCAACCGTGTGGGAGAGTTCAGCTACAATCTTTCTGCAAATGCGTCCTTTGCACGTAACAGATATGTGAGCACAAATGACAGCGACAACATCCCTATGTATCAGAGTAAGATAGGGCAGCCTCTTGGCGGAGTCCTCGGTTATGTTTCTGACGGTCTCTATCAGAGCGAGGAAGAGATTGCAGCCTCTCCGTTGTATAACAGTGGCGTACGTGTCGGCGACATCAAGTACAAGGACCTCAATGGTGACGGTAAGATCACAGCTGAGGACCGTACATGGATAGCTGGAAGTCAGATGCCGGAAGTGATGTTCGGACTGAATTTCGACTTTGAGTGGAAAGGTATTGATTTCTCGATGTTCTTCCAGGGTGCAACCAATACGGACATCATGCTCTGCGGTACATATGGCGCGCTAGGATTCTCTGACGGTACATATTATACCCAGGCGTTCAAATGGGGCAGTAACCCTCCTAAATACCTTGTTGAAGGTAGCTGGAGGCCTGATAATACCAATGCGCAGTATCCTCGTCTAAGTACGCAGTCTTCTACAAATAATGTCCTTCCTAGTGATTTCTGGAAACGCGACGCCACATATCTGCGTCTCAAGAATCTCCAGCTCGGATATACTCTTCCGTCAGATGTCACAAGGAAATTCTATGTTGAGAATCTGCGTGTGTATTTCAGCGCAAGTAACGTATTTACCTTGTCTGCACTCTCGAAACTCGGAATCGATCCCGAGGCACCGAGCGTGAACAACGGATACTATCCTCAGCAGAGGGTATTCAGTTTCGGTCTCAGTCTTACATTCTAAAACATGTTAAAGATGAAAAAAGCAATATACCTTATCATATCTGGCATCCTTTTGGGTGGACTTGTATCATGTAATGTGACCGATCTGGATCCAAACAATAAGTATGACTCTTCATTCGGATTCAAGAATCAGGAGAATGTCGAGCTGTATCTCAATTCTTTCTATCCGATGACAGCAAATTTCGGCCAGTTCGGCTCCAATGCTCTTGGTGGAAGCAATTCAAGCATGTCAGATGGACTGACCGACATTCTTAAGTATGGTGCAATGGTAGCTGGTGCAGGTGACTGCAACCTTATCATGACCGTTGACGGTCAGCAGGGCATCAACAACAACTACTTTGATGCATGGACCACATGTTATGGATGGATACGTCGCATCAATGAGTTCCTTGACGGCCTTGAGCAGAACAAATCTAACTTCTCGGACGGGCAGGTTGCACGTTTCAAGGCCGAAGCTCTATACTATAGAGCATATGCATATTTCCTTATCATGCGCTCTCATGGAATCATGCCTTCAAAGGTAGCTGAAACCGCAGACCTAGGTGCAATCCTTCATCTGGATATCAATACCCAGAATGACAAGAACAAGACACAGGCGCGCGCTACTGTTGCCCAGACCTGGGATCAGATCGCTGCCGACCTTGAGTTTGCAATGGAACACTTGCCAGATCCGGCATCATCTAGAGGCAGACTTAACTGTTATGTTGCAAATGCTCTCTATGCACGCGCAATGCTTTATGCAGAGCGCTATGACGATGCGAAATCAGCAGTTCAGACTATCATCGACAGCGGTAGGTATGGCTATTCGGATGACTATGCAGCTATTTTCAAGAGCCTTGACAATAAGGAAGTTATATGGGGCTGCGCCTATACATCTGGTCTGTTGACGCATTCATTCGATCAGAAGTACTCACAGCCAGGTGACATATGTACGAACGACGGAAAGGGAAGCGGCTATGCTGGTCCTACCCAGGAGTTTGTTGACTCATATGACTATGCAGACGGTACTCCGTTCGATATCACCGATACGGAAAACAGATACATTACCAATGAGAATGCATCTGCACGTGATCCGCGTCTTGCTGCATCCGTCATGTGGAACGGTTCCCTTTGGAAGGGGCGTACTCTGGAGTGTTATGAAGGTGGTATAGACCAGAAATATATGCCATATGGTACTGTCAACAATCCTGGAAATACCGTGACAGGATATTACATGCGCAAGATGATGGATGAGTCTAACCTTGATTTTCTCGTTAACGGATCCTATCAGCCGTGGATTGAATTCCGTTTTGCGGAAATGATGCTGATATATGCAGAGTGTCTTGCACATGAAGGAAAATTTGCAGATGCCAGAAATGTGGTTGCAGAACTTCGCAAGGTACGTTTTGGCCGTGAGGATGTCGCGACTCCCGCTGTATCTGATCTTGAAAGCGCAATCGATCTGATTCTTAAGGAAAGGGCTACAGAACTCTGCTTTGAAGGACACCGTTTCTGGGATCTCCGACGCACAGGTCGTGCTGCTGAGGTGCTGAGCGGTAAGAGATATACCGGCGTTCTCTGGAAGAAGGCTGCTGATGGTTCGTTCATACCTACAGCTGTCTCATGTGATATGGGTGCAAGAAAGTATCCTTCGAAGTTCGATGCCTTCCCTATTCCGCAGTCTGAGATAAGCAATAATACTAAGGCAATACAAAACCCTGGGTGGTAGTGCAAAAAATGAAAATTATGAAAAGATATATTTACATGATGATCATGGTCTGCATGGCAGTACTTTCCTGCCAGAAGCTGGACTATCCTGAAGCTGATTCTTCCAATACCATCAGCTCTCTAAAATGCTTTGTGTACTATGATTCCGAAAACCTCCGGTCATATCAGGAACTTGATGTGCTGAATGGTGGAACCTTCAACCAGCAGATGGGCGCGGTTACCTATACGTTCAATCATGAGAAATGCACGTCAGAGACCTTGAAGAACTGCCGTCTCGAGGCAACCATTCCGTCTACTGCCAAACTGGTTGAGACCGATGCTGCAGGTAACGAAACAGGTAGCGGAATAGGCGGAATGCGTGATCTCTCTGCTTCCAAGACGACTGTCTATTTCAAAGTTGTGGCTGCAGACGGTTCGGAAAAGAAATATCAGGTGCAATTTCAATTCAATAAATAAAAATACTTTTTATTAACCTTTATTTTAAAACATTTATGAAAAAGATTTTTGCTGTTTTGTCAGCGGCTCTTGTTTTCTTCTCTTCATGTCAGAAGGAGGATCCAAAGGTTTCATTCATGCTGACAAATGACAATGTTGAAGTGGCTGGTCTCACTTCAGATTATCTTGTGGTGGTAGATGCTGCAAATTATACCGCTGCAATCGAAGTTGCTTATGCTGACAAGGATCAGCTCAAGGCACTTCAGGTGAATTTCGTCGGACTTCCATCTGACGTGACTGTGGAGAACTTCACGTTTGATTTCTCTACAGGAGCAACCAAGGACGTAGCTGTTTCACAGAACGGCGCAACAGACACTTATGTGTTCTCTGCAACAGCAGCAGCCCCTCAGCCTAAGTTCATGACCGCTTCACTTCAGCCTGCAAAGGTGGTTGAGGGTGAGGATCCTGTTCTCGGTGACGAGGTCGCTGTGGCAGGTGGTGTTGCAAAGCTCAAGGGCTCTGCAAACCTTGCTTCTGTAGCATTCAACTACACTGTTACTCCAGCTAACACAAAGGTTCTCGTTGACGGAGAGGAGATCGCTACAGGTGCTATACTTGACTTCTCTGACAAGGTTAACGGTGTGACTTTCACGCTCAAGTGTGAGGATGTAGAAGTTACCGAGAATGTCAAGGTCGTTACTACAGGTTTCTCATCAATCAAGAGAGTATGGGGAAGATATGTCAAGCCGACATCAACTGACGCGAACTGGTATGATCTCGCAACAACAGGTATCGGTGGAGCAGGAAACTACAGAAACGTGGCAATGGATGCAAATTACGTTTACCTCGTGAAGGCTGGCGGCCCTGAGGTCAACGTCATCGATGCAAAGACAGGTGAGTTTGTAAAGCAGCTTAACTGTGACGGTATTTCCGGTGGTGTTCATTTGACTTCTTCAATTCAGGTAGCTGACAACAACGGTTCATCAGTTGTTCTTGTCGCTCCACTTGTAAATGCAAAGGATTCTCATCTCAAGATCTATGCATGGACTGATCTTGACTCTGCTCCGACTGTAGCTCTTGATTATGTACTTCCTGAGGCATATCGTTTTGGTGACAAGTTCCAGCTCGAAGGTGACTGGCAGAAGGGCCGTCTTATCTTTGTAAGCTATGCCGGAGCTGCTGACCGTACTGCTGCTATCTTTGATATCAACAATGGTGTGATCAGTGCAGAGCCGACACTCGTAAAGATCGGTAATGTAGCAAAGTCCGGTAACTCTATCAGCGGTCTCTACAGGTACAGCGATACAGAGTACATCTGGATGGGAACAGGTGACCTTTGGGCAACATACACTGTTTCTGGCGACACCTTCACTCAGAATACCCAGTGCGTAGACGGCGGCCGCTTCTCACAGCCGATGCATGATGCTCATTTCATCACTTACAACGAGCAGCAGTATCTCGTTTATGCACGTCTCCTCAACGGTTATCAGGACGGTGCTGTCCGTTTCCAGGAAATCAATGCAGACAGTCTTGTAGATGCGATGAATAACGCTGACACTACTACAGACAAGCAGGTAGCTCTCGGTGACCCTACTGAGCCTCAGGTGACTGCAGACAAGAACGGTAACGGTTGCGGTGCATGCGACGTATACCAGGCCGCTGACGGAACAACATATGTTGTAGGTTTCGTTACAGGTGCAGGTCTCTCTATGTTCCAGCTTCAGTAATCTATTGATTCTTAATATGAACCAGGGGGCGCACAGTCCCCGGGTTCTTTTGATTTGAACAAATGTATAAATTTTTTCCGATAGCAGCAATGCTGTTTCTGGCAGTTTCCTGCCATCTTTCCTGCTCCAAGACCCCGATAGACAACAGGGAGCCGGAAAAGCCTGAAATGACTATAACCTCTATGTCGTTGAAGGAATACCCAGGGGTCGAATCTGAAATCGACAATCCATCAAAGTCAATATATATGACCTTGCCGTTCGGAGCCAAGCCCGGCAAGGCCACAATCATATATGAAACCTCGGAGGGTGTGACCGGCTCTCCCGAGAGTGGCTCCATGGTCGACATAACTAAGGATGTTGATATCTTCCTGAAGAATTCAGAAGGAGATGCTTCAAAGTATGTGCTCAAGGTAAGTGTCGGCAAGTCTTCGAGCGCCAATATCCGGAAGATGACTAATATAGAGTATCTTGTGGAGGGCACGGTTACAGATGACGAGGTGTCTTTTGAACTTCCCTATGGTGCTGATATGACGAGTCTTACCTTTGATGCCGAGCTGTCCGCCGGTGCTTCTGCGTCAGTGGATTTTTCTCAGCCGACCGATCTTACCTCGCCGGTCAAGGTCCGGATTACAGCAGCAGACGGTGTCACAGTAAAGGACTATAGCTTGAAAGCGGAAACTGCAGAAATCGAGACCGCAGTCCGTGGCCTTTACCTTCCTGCTCCGCATCACAGTGCATCCTTCAGTTCATATGATAATGCCCGGAAGTCAATCGACCTGATGGCAGAACTCAATTTCAACTGCCTCTTCGTGTGTGTCTGGGCAAATTCCAAGATAGCATGGGACAGCGAGGTCCTGCTGGCTAATTCCACATACTCCTCGGCGTCAGACGCCAATATGTATGCTGGTTATACAGGAGGCTCCGGGGATGCCCTGAAGGATATGATAGACCTTGCGCATGCAAAGGATATCAAGGTTATCTTCTGGTTTGAATACGGATTCATGCATAGGATCGGTGGGGTCAATTACAATGATCCGGTCCTTGCCAAGCATCCTGAGTGGATAGGAATCGGAAATGACGGAAAGCCGTCTAACTATAACAGCAACGACTTCTATCTCAATTCGTACGATCCAGAGGTTCAGGAGTTCATGCTTTCATTGATGGAAGAAGCTCTTAAGAAATATCCGGAAGTCGATGGAATCCAGGGTGACGACCGTCTTCCTGCCATGCCTCGCAATTCCGGATATGATGCCAGGACCAGGGCCGCATACATGGCGGACAAGGGTGTGGAGCCGCCGGCAGATTTTAATGACGCCGGATGGGTCCGCTGGAGGCTTGACAATCTTAATGCCTTTGCCCGTACGATGTATGCCCGCCTCAAGGCTGTCAAACCTGAACTGTGCGTATGCTTTGCTCCAAATAAGTATCCATGGTGCGAGGGTGTCCTGATGCAGGAGTGGCCGGCATGGATAAGGGATGGAGTCGTTGACCTTCTGACAGTTCAGTTCTATGTCCTGCCTACATATGAGGCGGATGTTACGGCTGCTCTAGGGTATGTGTCGGAAAATTCAGAGAAGAATCTTCTGAATCCTGCCATGATCCTGAAGAACGGAAGCAAGATTATGGACAAGGATGTGCTGATAGAGCAGTTGCAGTTCAACCGACGCATGGGTACCAATGGAGAGGCTCAGTTCTGGTTCGACGGAATATACACTGATTATGTACAGGAAGTCTTCCGTAAGTTCTACTCCGATAAGGCTGCCTTTCCTGAATTCTAATATTTGAATGAAATGAAGATGTACAGATTATTTGTTTCTTTAGTCCTTGTTCTAGCGGCATGCAATCCTATTGAAAACAGGGAAATGCTGTCTGCTCCATCTGATATCAAAGTGGAACAGACGGGGCTGTCGACCATACGTCTTACATGGAATAATGCCAGTGCTGAATATGATGGTGTAATCATAGAAAGGGCCGCAGAAGAGACCGGGCTTGAATTCGTTGAGATTGCGCGTCCGGGATATGGTGTGCTCATTTACAATGACAAGAACCATGATGGAAATGCGACCTATCATTATCGTCTGAGGACCTGTCTCGGCTCGGACCAGAGCGAATATGCTGAGGTGACATATACATACAGCAGACTGCCTATGCCTACAGATGCAAAGTGTGAGATGACTTCTGACGGACTTGTGCTTACATGGACAGATAACTGTACCGGTGAGGAAGGATATCTGGTAAGACGAAAGGTGGGTAAGTCTTCATTCGTTGACTGGAAGCTTCTGGAACCGAATTCGGAAACAGTTACCGACACTGATGTTTCGTCAGGAAGCTATGAATATGAGATCTGTGCCGTGGCAGGGGAAGATCGTTCTGCACCTGCTGCGGTACGTTACGAAAGCTTCTCCAAACCTATACTTCAGGTCGGTGCAGCGCAGACATCATGGTATATGGTTTATGTACCTATGACGCTGACATCTGATGGCGGATATGATTGTGAGGCAGGAATCTGCTGGAAGGAAGACGGTTCGTCGGGAGCGACAGTCGAGGACTGCTGTTATGAGTTCCAGGAGATACTGCATACCGGTGATGCATGCTTCGGAAGTGCTACAGGGCTGGACTATCGGAAGACCTACAGGATCCGTCCTTGGGTGCGTTATGATGGAAAAGTTGAATATTTCACTGAGATCTCATCCGGACTGGCCGATGAGCCTGATGCTCTTACCGCACAGTGGACAGACATATCTGCTCAATATTCTATGCCGTCATCGATCCGACTATATAAAACCACCACTTCGGTTACTGGACGGACAGTCAATGCGTGGTATGCCATTGCAGATATGTCGGCAGGAAATCTCGAAATGAGGACGTTTACATCTTCCTCTGCTATGAAGCCTTCCGTCGCTGCCAGGTCCGGTCTGGTGTCAGGTGATGTCCAGATCATCGTAAACGGCGGTTTCTTCGGCTCCGGACAGTCCTATAGCTATGTGATGAATAGAGGAAAGGAAGAGGCTGGCGGAGTGAAGAGTGTGACTAGAAAGTTCTGGGATGAGAATAAGAACAATGTGACCAGGTCATATAATGTGACCAGAGGGGCATTCGGTGTTGACAAGGACCAGAAGCCGTCAGTCAAGTGGCTCTTTGGCTCTAATCAATGGGCTTATGATACTCCTCTCCCTGCATACAACAGTGGCCCATCCATGAATCCTGATGCGGACTTTCCTGATAATAGGCATGTATGGAATGTATATTCGGCAATCGGAGGAGGCCCGATGCTTCTCAGGGAAGGACGGATTTGTTTTGACTATCTCGTCACCCGCGATAAAGGAAACGGAGGCCGTTATGTGGGCAATCCGGAACTTCTCGATGACGACATATTCGGCCCGTCAGTCCGCCCTCCAAGAACGGCAATCGGACATACTGCCGACGGAAAGATCGTGATAATGGTAGTTGACGGTCGTGACTCCGGAGGAAGCAAAGGTGTCACCCTTGACGAACTGGCAATGCTGATGAAGGGTGTTGGCTGTACAGATGCTCTGAATCTTGACGGAGGCGGATCGACAGTCATGTGTGCAACTCCTTCAGCCACTGTGCTGAACAAACCGTCTGACGGCGTGGAAAGAGCCGTCCTTTCATTTGTTGCCATCACTTTGAAATAGTTTAAACCAAATATTTAAAAACGTACTATGAAATTCAGAAACAACTTTGAGATCCTGAAAGGGAGGGAGTATGTTACTCCTGAAGTAACGACCGTTGAGGTCATGAACGAAGGCGTTCTCTGCCATAGTGGAGAGAGCGAAGACTATAACTACTGGGAATTTGAATGGTAACCTTTTAAACTACGGACACATGAAATCAAACAGATTATTTGCAGCTGCTCTTGCAGTTATTGCGTTCGCTGGTTGCGTAAAGGAAAACCAGCCTGCTGATCAGGTGAATCCTGGTACTGATGCTCCAAAGGGTGAAGTCGTCACTCTTGATTTTACCGCTTCATTGGATGAAGATACAAAGACTACATTCGGTCCTATGGATGACAACAAGTTTCCTGTGGTTTGGGAAACAAGCGATAAGCTGGCGATGTTTGTCGGTGCTGAGGACTCTTATGCTGACCTGGCTATCACCATCGATGGGGAGAATACCAAGAAAGCTTATTTTACAGCTGACATAACAGCTCCGTCAGAAGGCGACGGGATGTTGGTCTTTTTCCCTTCACAGGGTGCTTCGATAACAGAACAGGGCGTAAAGTTCACCCTTGATGCCAAGCAGCTTGCTGCAGGCAACGGCCTTCCTAAACGTATCGGCACTTATCAGCCTCTTGCAGCTGCCATAGCTGATGCGGGTGATGCGCAGGCGGTAGTTGCAGGTGGTGGATCGACTCTAAGCTTCAAAAATGTCTTTGCTGCGGTCAGATTCACTTTCCCGTCAAATGACATCATGTCCGTCAGCTTCAAGGGCAATGATAACGAAGATGTTGCCGGAACATATGTGATAGCTCCTGACGGAACCATAGCAAGCATGACCGATGGACAGAAGGAAGTCACTATGATTACCTCCGACAATAAAGCTTTCAAGGCGGAGTATGAAGGCACCCCTCTTGCATATCAACTTCTGGTTGCTCCTCAGACCTTCGAGAAGGGCTTTACGCTTACAATGACCACTTCTGACGGGCTTACATTCCAGAAGTCTACGTCAAAGCCGCTCGTACTGAAACGTTCTGACATCGTAAGCCTCGGTGAAATCAAGGTGACCGGCATAACAGCCTCGAGGACAGTGTGGAGCAAATTCAACAGTTCATGGTACTCTGAGTTCACTTCCAGCGGTAATATAAGAAACATTGCCATGGATGACAATTATGTTTATATGGTGCATGCCGGAGGGCTTGGAATACATGCGGTCAATCTTATGGACGGTTCTTTTGTCAAGTCTTTATCGACTGCCGGCATAGCTAACGGTACCCATCTGACCTCGGATGCCAATGTGATCGACGGTGAAGACGGCACAAGGCTGCTGGTTTGCAATCTTGCATCAGGAAAGGGCGGAATCCTTAAACTTTATTCTTATGATTCAATTGACTCTGATCCTGCAGTTCTTCTGACTTACACTCTGCCTGAAGCATACAGGTTCGGAGACCATTTCACTGTTGAAGGTACATGGGAGAACGGCCGTCTGCTTTTCTATGATTACAACCAGACAGGAAATGTAGCTATGTTTACGATTACGGACGGCAATGTATCGGCTTCTCCTGAATTCATGACATTGGCCACAAAACCAGGTGGAAATATCGGAGCCATGTATAAGTATCCGTTCAATGACTCGGAGTATATGTATGGAGGCGCAGGCGGCAGGATGGATGTGTTCAGCGTGTCAGGATTGAACGCAACACGTACTCTGGATGTGACTGATGGAGGCACTTTCTCTAATGATATACACGGCATCAGTTTCTTTGTTGTCGGAGGCAAGAAGTATATGGCCCATGTAGGATTGTATGACAGCAGGACTTCAGGACGCATCAAGGTGGCGGAGCTTAAGGGAGAGACGCTCGCAGCGAGCATGTCCGGAATCACCCATCCATGGAACTTCTACCTTGCCGGTGATGACGCTTCGGTCGTAGGAGCAAGTAACGGCAATGCCGCAGGAGATGCCGCTTTCCGTGTCATAGGCGGAAAGGTATATCTTGCCGGAAACGTTCCAGGTTCGGGAATCAGAGTCGTGGAACTCAAATAGGTCAGATCAACCTGATAATAACAATAACGTGTGCTTGAAGCGGAGACTTCAAGCACACGTTGTTATTTTGAGCAGGAGTAGCTTATTCCGCTACTCCTGCATCTATCCATGCCTGGCACAGATTCTTTGAGTCTGTCAATGCCAGCTCCATTTCTATCTCATATTCCTCGACGAGAAGCTGGGCCATGTCTTCAGCTGTGAACTCGTCCTTGTCTGCCAGCTTCTTCCAAAGGAAGGCTGCCGTCGAGTTTAGAGATATGAGCTTGTTGAAGTTGATATGCTCCATGCCTTCTCCGGTTACTATGTTTTCTCCGCACATTTCGCGGAGTACAAATCCTTTCTTTATCTTCATTTCATATGTTTTTTAGTGTTTTCGACGCCAAAGTTAGTCAAATTTTGCTAATCTCGCGTTCTTTGATTACTTTTGTACGAATATGCTTTTCGATTAGAAACTAATAACCTATACTTTATGCAACTTAACTACAGATTATTTTTTGCTGCTGTGACAGCCGCTGTCCTGGCTGCCTGCACAGAGCCGGCTGAGGAGACTGCTATACCTCGTGATCCGAAAATCGAAAGCAGGGTTGATGAGATACTCAAAGGAATGACTCTGGAGGAAAAGGTAGGGCAGATGACACAGATCACGGCAACCGCCATAGCTCATGGAACCGAAATCACCGCTGCCGGTGATTCCATTCTAAGGGTACATAAGATCGGATCGGTTCTCAATACTCCTGGTGACATTGCCCAGACTCCACAGGCATATGAGAAGTTCATCACAGAACTGAACGAGATCTCGATGGAGGCAACCACAATCCCATGTCTCTATGGACTTGACCATATCCATGGTGTGACATATGTTGCCGGCGGTACGCTCTTTCCACAAGAAATAAATATTGCAGCGACATTCAACAGAGACCATGCCTATAATATGGGTAAGGTGACAGCATATGAAAGCCGCGCTGCAAATGTACCTTGGACATTCTCTCCTACAATGGACCTCGGACGCAATCCTGAATGGCCACGTATGTGGGAAAGCTTCGGAGAAGATACATATGTTAATGCGCAGATGGCAGTGGCTGAAGTCAAGGGAATGCAAGGTGACGATCCAAATCATGTCGGGCCATACAATATTGCAGCTTGCGCGAAGCATTTCATGGGCTATGGAGTGCCGGTTACAGGACAGGACAGAACACCTTCTTCCATTGCTGCTTCAGAGCTGAGGGAAAAGCATTTCGAGCCGTTCAGGCAGGCGATGCTTGCCGGTGCGCTCTCAATCATGGTCAATTCCGGCAGCAACAACGGACTTCCATTCCACTGCAATACCGAACTTCTTACCACATGGGTCAAGGAGGATCTCAAGTGGGACGGTATGATCGTTACGGACTGGGCGGATATCAATAATCTCTATACCCGCGAACGCGTGGCTTCCACTCCAAAGGAAGCTGTGAAACTGGCTATAAATGCAGGTATTGACATGGCTATGGTTCCATATGACTGTCAGTTCGCCCTTGACCTTATCGATCTTGTAAACGAAGGAGAAGTGCCGATATCAAGAGTTGATGACGCTGTCCGCCGAATCATTCGCCTGAAACTGCGTCTGGGTCTCTTCGATACCCCGAACACAAGATTCGAAGACTATCCTGAATTCGGAGGTGAGAAACATGCCGAACTGGCATATGAGGCCGCACTTGAGTCGGAAGTCCTTCTCAAGAACGAAGGAAACATCCTTCCTCTATCCCGGGATGCAAAGATTCTGCTGACTGGTCCGAATGCCAATTCAATGCGCACGCTTAACGGCGGATGGTCATATACATGGCAGGGACATGGTGCTTCAATACCTGAATTCACGGAGAAGTACAATACCATATATGAGGCCCTTTCAAAGAAGTTTGACAATGTGTCTTATGTGCCGGGTGTCGAATATCATCTTGATGGCACAGACTGGCAGTTTGACGAGGCTACCGGCATTGATGAGGCTGTAGCTCAGGCCCGCAAGTCAGATGTCATTGTGGCATGTGTCGGAGAGAATACCTATTGCGAGACTCCTGGCAATGATGTGGATCTCAATCTGTCTGCCAACCAGAAAGCTCTTGTAAAGGCTCTTGCCGCTACAGGAAAGCCAGTGGTTCTTGTACTCAATGAGGGACGCCCTCGAATAATCAATGACATTGAGCCGCTTGCTTCAGCAGTGGTTGATGTTCTCCTTCCTGGTAACTATGGCGGTGATGCATTGGCAGCTCTTCTTTGCGGAGAGGAGAATTTCAGTGCAAAGCTTCCGTTTACATATCCTAAATATACTAACAAGTTTGCCGTATATGACTACAAACCTGCTGAAAACCAGACTACCATGGGTGGCTCATACAATTATAATGCAGTCATGGATGTGCAGTGGCCTTTCGGACATGGCCTCAGCTATACGACATTCAAGTATTCCAACATGACGGTTTCCGATACTGAGTTCACTTCCGGAGATGATATTGATGTCACCATCGATGTAACCAACACCGGAGATGTGACCGGAAAGGAAAGCGTGCTCCTTTTCTCAAGCGATGTCTATGCAAGCTCAACACCTGATATCCGCCGTCTCCGTGCATTTGACAAGGTGGAACTTGCACCTGGTGAGACAAAGACAGTCAAGTTCACATTGCCTGCAGACGATCTGGCATTCGTGAACTATTACGGCGTATGGACTCTTGAGGAGGGTGATTTCATCCTTTCTTGCGGTGATCAGGAGATAAACATCAAGTGTACTGAAACCAAGGTCTGGGATACTCCAAATAAAGACTAAGTAAATGCCTAAGATTTCTCACAGAGGCGAGGAGATGCCCTCGTCACCAATCCGTAAGCTTACTCCTCTTGCCAACGATGCGAAGGCAAGGGGAGTGAAAGTGTATCACCTCAATATCGGCCAGCCTGACCTGCCGACTCCTCAGAAGGCCCTTGACGCCCTTCAGAATGTAGGAAGGCAGATTCTGGAATATAGTCCCAGCCAGGGTTTCCTCAGTCTGAGGGAAAAACTGACTGACTATTATGCACGGTACAATATCATGCTCAATCCGGATGATGTGATAGTTACATCAGGCGGATCGGAGGCCGTGCTGTTTGCTTTCCTGGCATGTCTTAATCCGGGAGATGAGATCATCGTTCCCGAGCCGGCCTATGCGAACTACATGGCTTTTGCCGTGTCTGCCGGTGCTGTGATCAAGACGGTGACATCCACCATCGAGACGGGATTTGCCCTGCCTCCGGTAGAGAAATTCGAGGAGCTTATAACCGAACGCACAAAAGCTATCCTGATCTGTAATCCCAATAATCCGACGGGCTATCTCTATACCCGTGCGGAGATGAACAGGATACGTGATCTTGTGCAGAAGTATGACCTGTATCTTTTCTCGGATGAGGTGTACAGGGAGTTCATCTATACCGGATCACCATACATTTCTGCCTGTCATCTTGACGGAATAGAGGAGAACGTGGTTCTCATCGATTCCGTATCCAAGCGTTATTCTGAGTGCGGTATCCGCATCGGCGCTCTTGTTACCAAGAACAAGGCTGTGCGTAATGCCGTGATGAAGTTCTGTCAGGCACGTCTGAGTCCGCCTCTTGTAGGACAGATCGTTGCTGAGGCCTCTATTGACGGAACCGAGGAATATTCTTCTGAAGTATATGAGGAGTATGTTGAGAGAAGGAAGTGCCTTGTCGACGGACTTAACAGGATCCCGGGTGTGTATTCTCCTATTCCTATGGGTGCATTCTACACAGTGGCACGTCTTCCGGTAGATGATGCAGAGAAGTTCTGCGAGTGGTGTCTTACTGATTTCAATTACGAGGGTGAGACTATCATGATGGCTCCGGCAAGCGGATTCTATTCGACTCCCGGACTTGGCCGTGATGAGGTCCGTATCGCTTATGTATTGAAGAAGGATGACCTTCAGAGGGCGATTCTTGTCCTGGAGAAGGCTCTGGAGGCGTATAACAACAGATAGACGATGGCTGATAATTATCTGGAGAAGAAGATGGAAGCCTTGCAGGCTCGTAAGGCCAAGGAGCAGCGCGCAAGGCAGATCGCATGGAAGAAGAGGATGGACGCTTACAGGAAGCGTCTTGAGGAGCAGAGGGCTACCGAAGCGGCTGCTGAGGGTTCATGCGACGCCACAAAGCCAGCGGATAGCGGCGTACGGGAGTAAGCAGTTTCCAGAACCATGAATATAGGCGCCATGCACAGCTTCTGACTGTGTATGTGCGCCCTTTTCTTATGACGCCGTGCATAAGGGCTATAACGTCTTTGACATAGGCTTTTTCCTTGATGCCTATGTTGCCGTCGCCCATGAGTATCAGCACATCGCCGTCTCTTCTTATGATCCGGTGTATCAGAAAATTGCCTCTCAGATCCTTTACCAATACGACTGCACCCTTCTTTATCTGCTCATCCGTCCATGGGCCCAATGTTATCTGGTCGCGCATATGCATGATGAAAGGGTTCATGCTGTAGCCCTTTGCGCATATGGATACGGTCCTGCCTTCAGAAACCAGTTTCCTGATTTCCTCCATCATGACCTGCTGATCTTTGATAATTGTACCCATACAGGGTCAAAGATAAGCAAAATTTGTCTGTATAATGACAAAAATTCCTATCTTTGAAAGATTTATGGAACAAATGAAGAATATATTTAAATATACAGTGGCGGGACATACGTTTGCGGTGTCTCTTCCTGATGGCTTTTCATCGGATGAATATATGGAGCCATATGCCCCTTTTGTTGAAACAGGGGACATTGCGCCTTTATTTGAACTTGAACTCAGGATCGTGCCGTCATTGCGGGAAAAGGTATGTGGCAAGGTTCGTGAATGTCTCAATGACGAAGCTCCTTATTTCTGGATATTTGAGGACGGAGACGGTAAGTTCTCATTCGGATTCTCATATACCAAAGCCCATCCTGACTGCATCCTGCATACCTCGGATGACTTTTCTTCCAATGTCGTATATGTCGGAGAGCGGAATGCTGGCCGTTTTGTTGAATTTGCCTTGAGCAATGCTCTCATGCTGCTGTATACGTTCCGGACTTCTCCATTTCAGACACTGATGGTGCATGCATCTGTAATTGCCCATGATGGCGGCGGATATATGTTCCTCGGACGTAGCGGCACTGGAAAGAGTACGCACAGCCGCCTGTGGCTCAGTCATATAGAAGATACATATCTTCTGAACGATGACAATCCTGTGATCAGAATAATCAATGGCAATGCTTATGTGTATGGTACCCCTTGGAGCGGCAAGACTCCATGCTACAGAAATGAATCCATGCCGCTCAAGTCCGTCGTCCGTCTTTCTCAGGCTCCATACAACAAGATAGCACGTCTGGCTCCGCTGCAGTCCTTTGCGTCGTTGATGCCTGCATGTTCCTGCATGCGTTGGGACAGCCGGTCTGTATCAGATCTTCATAAGACAGTCGAGAATGTAATAGGAGTCGTGCCATGCTGGCATCTGGAATGTCTGCCTGACAGGGAGGCGGCCGTGTTGTGTAACTCGACGGTAAAACCATAAGGATAATGAAGTACCTGAAGTGGATATACGGGGCTTTACGCCAGCAGCGCGGGGCAGTGGCAGTGATGATGTTGTGCCATGTCCTGCTTACATGCTGTGCTGTCGGTTTCGTCTATGTCAGCAAAAGGCTTGTTGACTGCGCTGTATCCATGCTTCAGGGGGCGGAATCTCGTGAAACCCTTGTGACATTGGGCTTTGTCATGGTCGGTATCATTCTGTCCCGCATAGGACTGAATGCTCTCAAGAGCTACCTTCAGATAAAGACAGAGATAAGGCTCAAGAACCGTATGCGTCGTCGTATGTTCGACATCCTGCTTCATATGCAGAGTGACGGAGGAGACCGACGCCACACAGGTGATATCCTCAACAGGTTGCAGGAAGATGTAAGGGTAGTTTCAAATGTATGTGCAGCAATACTGCCGAATATTTTCGGAACACTTCTTCAGTTTACGGCAGCCTTTGTCTTTCTGATGATTCTCGAACCGGGACTGGGACTTATAGTTGTCATAATAGCTCCGATAGGGATCCTTGCCGGAAAATATGTTGCCGGACGCATCAGACGTCTGACCCACGATATCCGTGAAAGCGATGCAAAGGTCCAGTCTCATCTTCAGGAAAGTGTCCAGCACATCACCCTGATCCAATCCATGGAATATACAGATGCCAGTGCATCTTCCCTTGGAGAACTCCAGGGAGGCCTGTATGGAAACGAGCTACGCAGGGCCAAGTTCAGCATTCTGTCCCGTGTGATAATGGCTGTCGCCTTCCAGGCTGCCCATACGGTAGCTTTCCTCTGGGCGATATTCGGCATCAGTAAGGGAACTGTGACTTACGGAATGATGACGGCATTCCTGCAGCTGGTAGGACAGATCCAGCGTCCTTTGGCGGACCTGACTTCCCAGGTACCGTCTGTCATTCATGCTACGGCATCAATTGACAGGATAATGGAACTTGAAGCCCTTCCTTGTGAGGAAGAAGCCGATCCGGAGATGCTCGAGGGCACTGCCGGCATCCGTCTTGAAGATGTGACATTTGCATTTCCGGACTCTGTCAGACCTGTCCTCAAAGACTTTTCATATGACTTCAGACCTGGTTCCCGTACGGCAATAACAGGACCGACAGGAGTCGGTAAAAGTACGATGATACGTCTGCTGCTGGCCTTGTTGAGACCACAGGAGGGTCGTATATCGGTATATTCAGGAGATGATTCTGTGCCGGTTTCTCCAGCGACCAGATGCAATCTGGTATATGTTCCGCAAGGGAACAGCCTTTTCAGCGGCACAGTGCGTGAGAATCTTCTTATGGGTAATCCTGAGGCAACGGACGATATGATGATCGCTGCGCTGCACACTGCTGCGGCGGATTTTGTTCTCGAGAAGCCGGGAGCTCTTGATATGCCTTGCTTTGAGGCTGGAGGCGGGATGTCTGAAGGACAGGCGCAAAGAATCGCCATAGCCCGTGCACTTCTCCGCCCAGGCAGCATCCTTCTTCTGGATGAATTCAGCTCGGCCCTTGATGCCGAAACGGAGATCCTTCTGATGGAACGGCTGTGCAATGAACTCCCGGATCATACGATGATATTCATCACCCACCGTGAAAAGATCATCGACTACTGCGACTCTGTACTCAGACTCGGTTGATGCACAATAATTTGCAGATAATCATTGATTTGTCAAAATATTGGTTAAATTTGTGAAAACCAATATTTTCTCACTATGAAAAGATTTTCACTTCTTTTAGCGCTTGTATGCGTATGTGCTGGTTCAGTCTCAGTAGATACATATGCCAGTACGACTGATAACGAGAAACAGATTGCCAGACACTCTGTTTCAAAGAAGAAGATGCTGGAACGTCTGCTGAAGTATATTTCTGTGGAGAGCTGGTCTATTTATGCAGAGGGGGATGGAAAGGTATGGACGATGACTGACGGCCAGGTGCAGATGGCTGCAATGCTTGCAGAAGATGCAAAGGCTCTCGGTGCTGAAGTTTATGTATCGCCTGATAATTATGTCTATGTGACCGTTCCGTCAAATCTTGATTACGATGTGCCGGTTGTCGGCATCAGCTGTCATCTGGATTACAGTTGTGAGGCCCCATATCAGGGAATCAAGCCCTCTGTTACTGAATATAAAGGAGGGGATCTGAAACTGAGCGAGGACATAGTGCTCAGTCCGTCATCTGATTATGGAAAGGACCTGAATGGATTGATCGGAAAGACACTGATACATTCTGACGGAACTACCCTTCTCGGTGGCGACTGCAAGAATGGATGTGCTGTTGCAATGTCAGTTCTCGAGACCTTGATGACCTCTGACATGAAACATGGAGAAGTTCAGTTTGTGTGGTGTCCTAATGAGGATATCGGACTCTCTGCCGAAAGAATTGATAATAAGCGATTCTGTCCGGAAATCTATTATGATATAGATGGCGAGGGTGGAAGCGAGGCTTCGATATCCAATTTCACAGCACGGGAATTTTACCTGACCTTTCATGGAAAGGATGCCCATCCGTCAGATGCAAAGGCCTTGCAGATGGGTGATGCTCTTGCAGCTGCTGCAGAGTTTGTAGCAGCTATTCCGATAGATTGCCGCCCGGAACATTCTGAGGGAGAACAGGGATATATGCAGGCGTACGGTTTTGATAAGTTGTCTAAAATTGATTGGGCTGTAAAGTTGCGTATCCGATATTTTGACAAGGCTGATGGTGAGAAGTATGATGCTATAGTGCAGCAGGCTTTGGCTGATGTGAGAAGGGATCATCCTAATGTAGGTATCGAGATCACCACAGATGAGATCAGGTATGATAATGTCGCGCTTACAATGCATCCTGAATGTATAAACACCCTTAAGAAGGCCGCTGCGAGGTTTGACAAGGTTTTGGATCTTAAATCTAACAGAGGTGGTACAACCGCTTCGATGATGGTTGCTAAAGGACTTAGAGGAGGCATGCTCGTCTTTTCTGGTCAGCATGTGCCTCATACTGTATATGAATATTCAGTGCTCGAGGAGGTGATGGATGCCTATAAACTGATGCTTTACGCCATCGATGAGGTTTCTCAGCTGAAATAGTTCCTGAAACAATAAAAAGTCAAGGCAGCCACCGCGAGGTGACTGCCTTTATTGTAATCTGTATCTGTTCAGATTAGAGCTTTGGACCAGCTGCTACGAGAGCCTTGCCGAGGTCGTTTCCAGTGAACTTGTTGAAGTTCTTGATGAAACGGGCTGCGAGGTCCTTTGCCTTCTCCTCCCACTCGCATGCGCAAGCGTAAGTGTCGCGTGGGTCGAGGATAGCTGGATCAACACCAGGGAGTTCTGTAGGAACTGTGAAGTTGAAGTAAGGGATCTGCTTTGTAGGAGCCTTGTCAATAGAACCGTCGAGGATAGCGTCGATGATTCCTCTTGTATCCTTGATAGAGATACGCTTTCCTGTACCGTTCCATCCTGTGTTCACGAGGTATGCCTTGGCACCGACCTTCTCCATTCTCTTAACGAGCTCCTCACCATACTTGGTTGGGTGGAGTGAAAGGAATGCTGCACCGAAGCAAGCTGAGAATGTAGGAGTAGGCTCAGTGATGCCGCGCTCTGTACCTGCGAGCTTTGCAGTAAATCCTGAAAGGAAGTAGTACTGAGTCTGCTCTGGAGTGAGGATAGATACTGGAGGGAGAACTCCGAATGCGTCAGCTGAAAGGAAGATTACCTGCTGTGCGTGAGGACCCTTTGAAGGAACAGCGATGTTGTCGATGTGGTTGATAGGGTAAGAAACGCGAGTGTTCTCAGTCACGCTCTTGTCAGCGAAGTCGATCTTGCCGTTTGCGTCTACGGTTACGTTCTCGAGGAGAGCGTTGCGGCGGATAGCCTTGTAGATGTCTGGCTCAGATACTGGGTCGAGGTTGATTACCTTTGCATAGCATCCACCCTCGTAGTTGAATACTCCCTCGTCATCCCAACCATGCTCGTCATCACCGATGAGGAGACGCTTAGGGTCTGTTGAAAGGGTAGTCTTACCTGTACCTGAAAGACCGAAGAAGATAGCTGTGCTGGTACCTTCCATGTTTGTATTTGCAGAGCAGTGCATTGAAGCGATGCCTCTGAGCGGGTTGTAGTAGTTCATGAGTGAGAAGATACCCTTCTTCATCTCACCACCGTACCATGTGTTGAGGATTACCTGCTCGTTGCTCTTGAGGTTGAATACGGTAGCGGTCTCAGAGTTGAGGCCGAGCTCCTTGTAGTTGTCAACCTTTGCCTTTGCAGCGTTGAACGATACGAAATCAGGCTCGCCATAGTTTGCAAGTTCCTCCTCTGTAGGACGGATGAACATGTTCTTTACGAAATGTGCCTGCCATGCAACCTCCATGATGAAACGTACCTTAAGGCGTGTAGCCTCGTTAGTACCGCAGAATGTGTCAACAACATATAGCTTCTTAGCTGTGTTGAGCTGCTTGATAGCCTTTGCGCGGAGGTCGGCCCAAGCTTCCTCAGAGCATGGCTTGTTGTCGTTCTTGTACTCCTCTGAAGTCCACCATACAGTGTCCTTGCTTGCTTCGTTCATTACAAAGAACTTGTCCTTAGGAGAACGTCCTGTGTAGATACCTGTCATCACGTTGATGGTATCAAGCTCTGTAAGCTGGCCTTTCTCGTATCCCTCGAGGCTTGGATCAGTCTCCTCAGCAAAGAGAACCTCGTAAGATGGGTTGTGAAGGACTTCCTTCACGTCGGTAATACCGTACTTGGTCAAATCAATTGTGCTCATAATTTTTTTTCAAAATATATTAAGGTTTAACTCTAATTCCTATATCCGTGCAAAATTAAACTTTTTTTATCATTTGGCAAGCATTGACGCTAACAATTTATGTGCTTTTGCCGCTTGAAACCGAAAGTTTTTGTGTAAGTTTGCAGAACCTAAAACATACAGTCATGAAGAAATTTTTTATTATTCCGTTGGCAATTGCACTGACCTCATGTTCAGACCTTCTAGGCAGCCTGCTCAATGGTGACACCTCTACAGATCCTACAGATGAAAAGGTTCAGGAGATCCTTGAATCAAATTATTGGGGAACAGCCGGTTTCGTGATACCGAAGGAGTATCAGGAAATGAATGATTTTCATGTCGTTCTTGCCGAAGGTGAGGACCTGAACGAGTCTGCGGTAACCGATGTCATATTCGAGGGTAATTCAGTTACTTTAGTATTCCCTGGCGGAGGATGGAGGACCACGACATTCACATACGACGAGAAGAGCGGACTGATGAAGTTTGACAAGCCGCTGATCTACGGTACACGCAATTTCGGCGGAGAGGACATATATGAATGCCACTTCCTCCAGGACCAGATCCTGGGTGCCGACCATATTGCGTTTTTCGACGCCTCTGTAGACGACTGGCAGAAGGTTGACATCAATAAGGGAGAATGGCGCATGACAATGGCCCCGATGGATGAGCGTCAGAACGAGAAGCTGTATGAGATAGACTGCATCTACGGTACATCATATAGGCCTTTGGATCTGGGTATCGAAGGTGGCGCGTCGTGGGCTTATAAGAATGTCGATAATGACAAGCTCTTCCCTTTGCTGAAACTGAATCTGGGAGAAATCTATTATGGACTTGAATATACTATGCCTACAGTGGGACAGGCTCAGAAACTGATTGACAACTGCTTCTGTCTGGCAACGAAATCGTCAGACGGTGAAGGCTATGTGATTCTGGGTAATGAAAACGGATCATTCGAAATGCCGATGCCGTCTGCTCCAGGCGAACAGATGGGATTCTGGCTTGTAGGTGGCAGTGCCTTTGTCTATTCATATGGCGACAGGGTGACTACGGACGGAGACTATCTGTGCGATATGGCCATTCTTCCTGTGGAAGAGACGGTCGGAAAGATGTTCTGTGTGCGTCCTGTGCTTAAATAACAATATATATACATGAGCGGAGAGAGTATGGTTCAGCCTCTGGAGGTGCTGAAGGAATATTGGGGCTATGACTCCTTCCGTCCGATGCAGGAGGACATTGTCCGTACTGCCTTGGACGGAAGGGATGTGCTTGCCATCCTTCCGACCGGAGGAGGAAAGTCCGTATGCTTCCAGGTGCCGGGAATGATCCGTGAGGGCATAGCCATAGTTGTCACGCCGCTCATAGCTCTGATGAAGGATCAGGTCCAGAACCTGACCGGCAAGGGTATACGGGCCATCTGCATCAATGCCGGTATGAGCCGCCGTGAGGTTGATACAGCCCTGAACAATGCTCTGTACGGAGATTTCAAGTTTCTGTATGTGTCCCCTGAGCGGTTGGGTACAAGACTTTTCCAGGGCTATGTAAGAGAGATGAAGGTGAGCTATATCGTGGTCGATGAGGCACACTGTATTTCTCAATGGGGCTATGATTTCCGCCCCGATTATCTTCAGATAGGCAAGCTCCGCGAACTGGTGGATGCTCCTGTCATCGCACTGACAGCAACCGCTACACCGAAGGTTGCGGAAGACATCATGGACAAACTTCGGTTTGAAGACAGATGCCTGATCAAGAGCGGTTTCGAAAGACCGAACCTTTCCTATATAGTCCGTCCGTGTGAGGACAAGCTAGGGCAGCTTCTGAACATCTGCACTGGTGTGGAGGGCACAGGCATCGTGTATGTCCGCAGCCGGAAGAAGACCGAGGAACTTGCCGCATTTCTTGCCTCCAACGGCATATCGTCCTCTTTCTATCATGCCGGTCTGGGAGCGCAGTCCCGTGCAGACAGGCAGGAACGGTGGAAATCGGACGAGATACGCGTGATGGTATGTACAAATGCCTTCGGAATGGGCATCGACAAGCCTGATGTGCGTTTTGTTGTGCATTTTGATGTCCCTGACAGCCCGGAGGCATATTTCCAGGAAGCCGGCAGGGGAGGACGTGACGGAAAACGCAGTTATGCCGTGCTTCTCTGGAACAGCTCGGACACAAAGCGTCTGCGCCAGCTGGCGACAGTATCCTTCCCGTCTTTGGAATTCATCGAAGACATATATCATAAGGTCCATATCTTCTATGACATCCCATATGATGCCGGTGCCGGACGTCAGCTCAAGTTCGATCTTGAAGATTTCTGCAAGCGGTTCAGACTTCAACGTTCATCTGCCTATTATGCAATAGTTTACATAGAGCGTACCGGACATTGGACCATGTCCGAGGATATAGACATATCTACTAAAGTGCAGATCGTGGCTGACAGAAATGATCTTTATGACCTGGATTTTTCCGACCGGAGGATGGCCTCTCTTCTTGAAATGCTGATGAGAAAGTATACCGGTCTGTTCTCCTATCCTGTGCCGATAGATGAGGATTATATTGCATCCCAGATCGGTGTTCAGGTGCCGGTGCTCCGCCAGCTGCTTTACAATCTGTCGCTGGAACATGTGATAAAATACATCCCTTCAGACCATGCAACGGTCATTTTCCTGCATCATGACCGTCTGCGCCCGAAGAACGTTAATCTGGATCCTGAGCGTCATGCAATGCTCAAGGACTCGTTCAACGGCAGGATGCAGAAGATGATTGACTATGTCAGTGAGGAAGATATATGCCGTAGCCGTTATCTGTTGGAGTATTTCGGGCAGACTGAAAGCTCTGACTGCGGTACATGTGATGTCTGCAGGGCAGGGAAGTCAAGGTCTGCTATGGATATGGCAATGGTAAGATACATCAATGAAGAGCTTGCGGGCAACTATTCTGTCGACGACGTCCTGCGCCGTTTTTCATTGCCTGACGGCAGTTCTCAGGACGAGTGCATAAGCACTCTGCGTCGTCTTGTCGACGAAGGCCTGGTGCCGTCGCCCTTTCAGGGCTAGGCCTTGATGACGAGTCCGTCATAGGCCGGAAGCACGCCTTCCGGCAGTTCTTCCGTCAGATCTACATGACGTGGAAGCTGGTGTGACAGATGGGTGAGCCAGGTGTGTCTGGCTCCGACCTTTTCAGCAACCTTGAGCGCACCTTCAAGTGCGAAGTGGGATATGTGGTGCCCTCGACGTACGCAGTTGATCACGAAGTGCTCAAGTCCCTTCAGTTTCTCGAACTCCTCCTCCGGAATATGATTCATATCCGTGCAGTATGCGATGTTTCCGAATCTGAATCCCAGCACCGGCAGCTTGTAGTGCCTCCCTCGTATAGGGATGATCTTTACTCCGTTGATTTCAAACGGATTCTCATCGATCATGTGCACTCTCCATTCAGGAGCTCCCGGATACTTGTTCTCAGCAAATGCATATGAGTATTCCATGCGGAGGGAATCCTCTACATATTTCTCGCAATATATATCGGTTGCCCTCTTTTCGAGATAGTTGAAGGCTCTGATGTCGTCCAGACCTCCCGTATGGTCCTTATGATTGTGTGTCAGGAGGATGGCATCCACATGTGATATGCCTTCGCGAAGCATCTGCTGTCTGAAGTCAGGGCCTGCATCAACAAGGATCTTCAGTCCCTCATGCTCGACGAAAACACTTGCCCTCAGCCTTTTGTCACGAGGGTCGACGCTGCTGCATACTTCGCAGCAGCATCCTATCATCGGTACGCCTTGGGATGTTCCTGTACCCAGGAATGTCAGTCTGGTCTTGTTCGTCATATGATGATATCTACAATTTTACCGATAAGTTCAGGATTGTATGGTCTTGAGATCCTGATGTAGTTTCCGGTGTAGCCTTCCATCATTCCCTGACGGTCAGTACTTTCGAACAGGACCTTTTCTGCGACGCCCTTGTTGGCCTCAAGAAATTCTTCGTGCAGTTGAGCCGAAAGTTCCTCCAGCATCTGGACTCTGCGGGTCTTGATGCTGTCCTGCACCTGATCTTTTCTCTCTGCAGCAGGGGTGCCTGCACGACGGGAATAGGGGAATATATGGATGAATGACGGCCTGACCACATCTTTCAGGAAATTGTAGGTTTCCATGAACAGCTCGTCAGTCTCTCCCGGGAAACCTACGATCACATCTATTCCGAAAAACACCTTCGGCCCGCCCGGAACCTCGGTCTTCTCCCTGATATACTGTATCTTGCGGGCAAATGCTGCTGTGTCGTACCTGCGCCCCATCTCCTTCAGAATCGTGTCACATCCCGACTGAAGCGGAATGTGATAGTGGGGGAGGAACTTTGTGCCCGAGACGATCCAGTCGATCATTTCTTCCGTAAGCAGATTGGGCTCGATAGAAGATATCCTGTACCTTTCGATGCCTTCCACCTTGTCCAGCTGCTTTATGAGTTCGAAGAATGTCTCTCCGGTGGACTTTCCGAAGTCTCCGGTATTGACTCCTGTAAGGACAATCTCCCTGATCCCTTCTGCAGCTATGGCTTCAGCCTGAGGGATTATGTCTGCAATCGGGATGTTACGGCTCTCTCCACGTGCGTAAGGCACTGTGCAGTAGTGACATTTGTAGTCGCACCCGTCCTGGACCTTCAGGAACGATCGTGTCCTTTCGCCGCTGGAATATGCCGGGAAGAATGTGCCGAGGTCATGACCGCATCCTCCTGATTGGCATACCTTGTCTATTATGGCCGGTACCACCATGCTCTTTTCTGTGGCTCCGAACACGCGCTCAACTCCTTCTATAGCCTCATAGTCTGCACGTCTGAGCTGTGCCGAGCATCCGGTCACGAATATCTTTGCATCAGGATTCTGTCTGTGCAGCTTCCTTATTATATTGCGGCTCTTCTTGTCGGAATGCTCTGTCACAGTGCAGGTGTTCACCAGGAATACATCCGCTCCCTTGCTCCACGGCACAGCCTCGAATCCGGCTTTGGCCAGCTCGCGTTCGTAGGTGGAAGTCTCGGCGTAATTCAGCTTGCATCCAAGTGTTATATATGCTATCTTCTTGTTCATCTGTATAAAGTGATTCTTGACCATTGGACCACTCCGTTTACAGGAGGTCTCTTCTTTGATACCCGCACCGAAAAACTTTCGAACTGCGGGAATCTGGCTTCCAACGCCTTGACGATACGCCCGGCCACATGTTCGAGCAGGTCTGACGGCTTTGACATCTCTTCTGCGACAACATCGTAGATCAGTGCGTAGTTCACTGCGTCTTCAAGGCGGTCGCTTTCAGCCGCCGCCGACATGTCCAGTTCTCCACGGAAGTCCACGACAAAGTCGTTGCCGGCAATCTTTTCATGTTCCAGGCATCCGTGATATGCGCGGAACTCCATTCCTTCGAGTTCCAGGGTTCCGGTGGTTTTAGATTTCTCCATTCGCTTCGCTCAGTCGAAATGACAGTGTAAGTTATCGTCAGTCGAATGACAGTGTAAGTTATCGTCAGTCGAAATGACTGTGTAAGTTATCGTCAGTCAAATGACAGTGTAATGTTTCGGTTCAGGCGAGTATAAGGAATACACATGGGCGTTTGCCGATGACAAGCCCTTCCTTCTTCCATTCTGCAACCTTCATGGTCCTGATATATGCGTCAGGCATTGTTATGTTTGCTGCAACGCAGACTTTCGTCGAAGCGCTGCATACATTCAATATGTCGGCAAACAGGGCATCGTTCCTGTATGGCGTTTCAATCAGGATCTGCGTCTGTTTCAATTGGGCCGAGACCTTTTCCAACGTGCGCAGTCTGCTGCGGCGTTCTTCGGTCTTTGCCGGGATGTATCCGCAGAATGCGAATGACTGTCCGTTCAGTCCGGAAGCCATCAGCGCAAGCATGAGCGATGACGGGCCTACGCATGGAACTACCTCGATCCCGTGTCTGTGGGCCAATGCCACAAGCTGGGCACCAGGATCGGCTACAGCCGGAAGACCGGCTTCCGAGATCAATGCCACGTCGTTTCCTTTTTCGAATAGCTTGAGATACCCTTCAACTGTTGCCTGGTCTGTATGCTCGTTCAGCTCAAAGAACTCAAGCTCTCCGATATGGCCTTTGAGCCCGGCACGTGAAAGATATCTCCTGGCAGTGCGCACTTCCTCCACTACAAAAGTCCTGAAACCCGCAAGAGATTTCAGGACCGGCATCGGTATTACCTCTGCCGGATCAGCATCACCGAGCGGTGATGGTATGAGATATAGTTTTCCTTTATTATTCTCCATCTTGTCATTCAATTTTCAGTACCGTTCTTTCTTCGTCAGCCTTTGCATCTTCTTCTGCTATCTGAGCTTCCTGTCGTTTCTTCTTGCTGGAGAAGATGTTTTTGATGAACTGCTTCAAGGTGCTGAACTCGGTCTGGTAAGTGAGTCCGACACCGTTTCTCTGTGAATTGTCCAGATAGTTGGTATATGAATCTGCCGAATGTGAGAACAGATTCAGACGAAGTGCACCTGACTTGTTGAGCTTGATCTCTATGTCAAGGTCACCCACAACGTCAGTCTGGGCATTTTCCGTATACTGCTTGTTTCCTACGCTTCCGTTGACTACCACACGGTTGTTGAACATCTGTGTGGAGACTGCGACGTCAAATACGTCATTTCCCTTGTCATTCGGCTGGTAGTTAAGACCGACATCGACCGGTATGTCAAGCTTTTCCAATATATTGTTCAGCTGGCTGGCCATCACTTCAGATACATTCGAGTACAACATAGTCGAGTTGTTGACAATACCTGATTGCTCGTCCGGCAGGAAGTTGTTTGATATAAGCAGTGAAAGGAACTGTTTCTGCACCTTGTCTTCAGTACTCAAGGCGCTTTCGACGCGTGACTTGATGATCGGATCGATTTCAGGAATCTCGATTCCGAACTGAAGCCGAGGGTTCATCATCTTGTCAGTAATCTTGATCTTGCATTCTACAGTTCGTCTGCTCGATACGGCTGTAGAGTCACCGATCAGAGTTCCCAAAGTGGCTTTTGTCTTATATATGGCATCGATATCCAGATCGGTATCATAGATGTCTCCTACGAAGGTGATCGAACTTCCGTTCTGGATCTCAAAATCCCTGTTCACTATACCATATGCGACGAACTTGTACTTACCGTTTGTGATGTTGTAGTCTCCGGTTATGTCAAAGACCTCTTCATCTACATACATCTGTAGGGTTCCGCTTCCGTTTCCTGAAAGCATATGGCCTGACGTCTGGTCGAACCATATTGTGGCATCGACGTCCGGCTGGGCGTCAATCTTCATCTTGGCTGTGAATTTGCTCTCTGTAGTGTTCTTGCTTTCGAACTTCTCGAGGATCAGATCATAAGGATCAATATATTTCTCTTCCTTTATCTCTGTGAATTTCAAAAGATTTGAACGTCCTGAAACTGATGTGTATATTATCGGAACGTGGAATGTTCCTTTCTTGGCTGTTGTCCCTTCTACATTCATCAGCATGTCACTGTCCGGTCCGGTAAAGGTCACCGTGCCAGTTCCGAAGACATTGCCAAAGAAATATTCGTTCTGTTTGCTGTTCAGGTCAATGCCTTCCATCTGTTCGCAATTGATGGTAACATCATAGTAGATATTCTGGAATTTGTTGTTCCATGTTATACCTCCTGTAATATCTGCCGTTCCATCGTATCTGTCGCGGCCTTTGGCATTTTCAAAAAACAGTCCTTCCGAGCAGAATCTGAATGCACCGTCTACGAAATACGGTACGTTGGTAAAGTCTACCCTGAGACTTCCATCCTCAAGACGGGCGTTCCTGCTGTCCCATGTCAGATTGTCGATAGGACCCTCTGCCATGAGTTCTCCTGTGACATATCCCTGAAGGTCGCTGAATACATCAGTCATCAGCGGTTGCAGATATCCTACATGAAGCCTGTTGAGCTTGGCGTGAGCGAGCACTCCTTTTGTCATAGGAGTGAACTTGACTGTCAACTCTATAGACTTTCTTCCATCTATCTCCGTTTCAGCATTGATGTTGAACCTTTTGAATTCCTCGTCCCATACGCTGCTTGCACTCATGCGCCCTATCCTGCAGTCGGCGAAATATGCTGAGTCGCAAACGACGTCCACAAGTATACCTTTATCGGTCATCGGGGAGGTCAGATGCACTGTTCCCGATGTATAACCCTTGATGCCAAGATCGGTCTTGAACAGAGGATTTATGACTGACATGTCGAATTTTTCCATGTCGAGGCTCAATGTATCAATCTTTGCCTGCGACGTTCCTCCGTGCAGCCTGATCTTCTGATCATCGCTGAACAGTTCAATATCAGACGATTTGATGCCGTCTCTATGCAATGTCAGCCATGATTCCCTGATCCTCCATTCCCGTGAATTCAGATAGAGTGTAGAAGGCAGCAGTTTGACGTCTATTGCAAGGCCCTGTTCGTCCCTGCTCAAGTCACCGTGGAGGATGAATTCTCCTCTGTTCTCCAGTTCACTGCTGTTCTCGTATCTGTACGCCATGCCTATATGATCGTTATCTGCAAGTACCTTGACATTGTTGTCCATCAGTTTCAATGTGGATATCTTGAGCTCAGTACCGCTGACTTCACCTGAACATGTGTCATCGTTATTGTTCAGGTTCATTTCAAGGTCCTTGATGTAATTTCCGTTATAGGCAATGCGCTGTGAGTTGAGGACCATATTGAAACGTCCCCTGTCATTGATCTCGGCATTAAGTTTTGTCCCATCCGCTATGTAAAGTCCGGGCAGCGCCCATGCCAGAATATCCTGGGTGTTCTTGAAGTCAAAGTCCAGTTTGTATCTGTTGCCGTTCCAAGTGTAAGTATTGTCGTTGAACAATGCAGGAAGTTCCCTCTTGAGCGTCACCCCAAGGAGGTCCTTGATAAAATCAGTCACTGGAGCTGTTCCTGTCAGATTGCCATGAGCAAAAGATGAAGTGAGCTCCATCTTATAGGTTGTATTGGCCCTGTTGATGGAATTCAGACTGATATCTCCGATATCATACGACCCATGTTCGTTTTCCAGCATCAGACCGTTTACGGAAATTGTACCGAAAATGTCATTGGAAGAAGTCTGGGTGAAGTCTGCCCTCATTTTGAACCTGGTCTTTGATTTGCCCCTCCTGTCAATGTTGAGCTTGTTGAGGTCAGCGTCCCCTACCAGAACTGCAAAGTCATATTTGGTGTCCTGGTTCTTTCTTGAAATACCGTAACGTCCATGCGTCATGAATGTCAGAGCGGGATCGTCACATGTGAGTTTACCGTCCACGAATTTATCGGAGATGACAGCTTCTCCGGAAATTCCCGTATAATCATATCCATGGAAGTGAAGCCGGTCGATCTTCAGATCGCTTATGGATGCCTTTATCGGAGAGTCCTGATCACCGAATGTAGCTTCGGCATTGACCGACAGGGTGACGGGGCCTACGATCTCATTCCCTATGATCTTGCCGACATCAACGTTATCTGTGTGTAGATTTCCTGATATCCTGAGTGGTTTACCTTCCATGAGAATATTATCGATCCGGATATCCTTTCCTGTTGCCGAGCCTATACCTGAGGTAATGATCGGCTGAACTGTCATGTTGTTCAATGTTCCTGATACTGACCCCTCTATCCTGAACTTTTCCCCTGGAGCTATCCAGCTCAGATCCAGTTTCTCTCCGTCCATCCAGTATGACACAAATCGGCTGAGGCCTCTGCTAGTGACCATACAGTCAGTTATATGTCCGTCAAGGCTGGTTTTCATTACATCAGGTATTCCTGTCATTCTTCCGCTGATCGTGCCTGTCAGACCTCCGCCTTCCATCTCTACCTTCAGCCCGTCTACCATGAAGTCATTCACTGTTCCGTAAAAATAACCCTGATATCCTCTTAGCTTGAGCTGGTTACCTTCCAGCTGAGGAGCAAAATAACTTATGGACTTGAAGTCTATGAGGCTTTCGTTGATCTCGGCCTCCATGATCACTTTATTGATATAATCCGAAAAGTCCTCTGCTCCCGTGTACATGAGCTTGAAATACGGCATGTTCAGCTCGGACCAATGGTCCACCAGACGTGCATCAGAAATGTGGGCAAGTCCATTGCCGACCCTGACTCTTCCTGTAAGTTCGTTGCATATGTAACCGCTCTTCTCATTGAATGACAGCCTGTTTATGTCTGCTGACATGACTTCGCCTTTGAGCCTGATGTCGTCTGCTTCAAATTCTATGTTGTCGACCTGAAGATCATTCCAATTTATTCCTCCATAGAATTCGGTCTTGCTGTCTGTATAGTTCTTCATCACGAACTTCAGGTTGTGAGCCTCAGCATGCTTGATCCTGAACAGTTCCTTGTCAGTCTTCTCCTGTTCCTCGAGCTCGTCAAGTTTCAGTATCCTCGTGAGGTTTGTCGTCGTGCCTTCACCTTTCCTGTCCGGTTCAAGAACAAGGTTCATCTGGGTGTCTTCCACCAGCACTCCGTCCAGACGGATGCCTTCGTGTGCAATAAGCGATTTCAACGAAAAGTCTGCAATAAGATACCGGGCCTTCAATAGCGTATCGACTCTTTGACATGTCGGATCAGACGGATCCGTATACGGGTGCTTGTCGGTGATTACGACGTTTTTGAGGACAAGGGTTGAAAATGGCTTGAAGTGAATCTTCTCGAATGAAATGTTTCCATCGATGTGCTCGGACAGGTTTTCAAGTACTTTGTTGGCAATAAAAGTCTGGACCATCGGCGTCTGCAGAAGCAGGAGCGACGTCAACAGCAGGATCGTAAGGGTTACGAATGTCTTCCAGAGTATGTTCAGTGCCTTTTTGATGTCTGAAAAGGTTTTATTTGTCCAACTTGCAAAAATAATAAAAATATCGGATAATTTCCGTATTTTTGTCCCCGGATATGCAGAGCATATAATATGCCCGACTGTCATCTCGAGCGACCGAAGCCCGATTGTCATCTCGAGCGACCGAAGCCCGATTGTCATCTCGAGCGACCGAAGGGAGTCGAGAGATCTAAAAACAAAACAAAAAACGAAAAACAACCATTATGGCAGACATAATACTTGGAATAGAATCATCCTGCGACGACACATCAGCAGCCGTAATCAAAGACGGCTACCTTTTGTCCAACGTCCTGGCCAGTCAGGATGTGCATAAGGCATACGGAGGAGTCATCCCGGAACTTGCTTCCAGAGCCCATCAGGTCAATATCGTACCTGTTGTCAGCGAGGCGATTACGCGTGCAGGAATCCAGCCTTCGGACATAACGGCCATTGCCTTTACCCGAGGCCCCGGACTGCTTGGCTCTCTTCTGGTCGGTACCTCTTTTGCCAAGGGTCTTTCCATGGCTCTGGACAAGCCTCTTGTAGAGGTGAATCACCTGCAGGGACACATTCTGGCCAATTTCATCAAGCAGTATGACAGTGAAAACCGCCAGCCGGAGTTTCCATACCTATGTCTGCTTGTATCAGGAGGAAACTCTCAGATCGTACGTGTAAACAGCCCTCTTGAATATGAAATCCTGGGGCAGACCATAGATGATGCTGTCGGAGAGGCATTTGACAAATGTTCTAAGATGATGGGACTGGGCTATCCGGGTGGTCCGATAGTCGACCGTCTTGCAAAGGAAGGCGATCCTCTCAAATATAAGTTCTCCAAGCCTCATATACCGGGATTCGACTATAGCTTCAGCGGCATAAAGACATCGCTTCTGTATTTTGTGCGTGATCAGATGGCTATGGATCCTGAATTCATGGAGAAGAACAAGGCCGATATCTGCGCCAGCTTCCAGAAAACCCTCATCGATATACTTATGGATAAGCTGATCAAGGCTGCAAAACACACTGGCATCAAGCAGATTACGATAGGTGGAGGAGTCTCGGCAAACAGCGGCTTACGGGCCCGTATCGAAGAGGAGGGCCGCAAGCGTGGATGGACAACCTTCCTTCCCGAATTCAAGTTTACGACAGACAACGCCGCCATGATTGCAATCGCCGGATGGTTCCACTACCAGAACGGCGAACGCGCATCCCTCGACGTCGCTCCGGTATCCCGTCTGGCAGACTTGACAAAGTGATCCTGTCATCCAGAACTCCTCTCTGTCATCCAGAACTCCTCCTTGTCATCCAGAACTCCCCCCCCTGTCATCCTGAGCGCAGCGAAGGATCTAAATACCAAATAATCATGAAAGAAATCGAAATAACCTGCAAACTCGGAAAAGAGCTCACAGCCGATGATATCCAGACAGCAGCCGTAAAGGCTCTAGGCGTATCACCGAAGATCAAGCAGCAGCTCAAATACAGGATATTGCGCCGTTCCATCGACGCCCGTAACGATATTCTCTACCGCTACAGGATCGAAGTCTGTAAGCCTGAGGAAGTTATGTCAGAGTATGTGCTTGATGAATACAAGGATGTTTCCTCTGCTGAGCCCATAGTCATAATCGGAGCCGGCCCAGCTGGAATGTTTGCTGCACTGAAGCTTCTGATGAAAGGACTTAAGCCTGTCATCCTGGAGCGTGGAAAGGATGTGCATGCGCGTAAGTTCGACATGGCAAAACTGTCTACGGAAGGTCAGGTAAACCCGGATTCGAACTATTGTTTCGGTGAGGGCGGAGCCGGAACCTTTTCTGATGGAAAACTGTATACGCGTTCGTCCAAGAGGGGAGACATACGCGAAGTCCTTCATCAGCTGGTGCGATTCGGAGCAGATCCTTCGATCCTCATTGACGCACATCCGCATATCGGCAGCGACAAGCTTCCGATTGTGGTTGAGAACATCCGTAAATGCATCATCGGACATGGCGGAGAATATCATTTCGACTCCCGTGTCACCGACATAGTAAAACGTCAGGACGGGGCATTTGATGTCGTGGTCTCTACTTCAGTCTCATCAAGTGATTTGTCTGTCATACCGAGCGAGCGAAGCGAGTCGAGTGTATCTATCTACACCTCCCGAAAAGTCATTCTCGCCACAGGTCACTCAGCGCGTGACATCTACGAAATGTTCCACCGCAAGGGCTGGGAACTCCAGGCCAAGGGCTTTGCTCTCGGTGTCCGCGTAGAACATCCCCAGTCGCTGATCAACAAGATACAGTATCACGGCAAATATCAGCCATATATGCCTACGGCAGAGTACTCTTTCGTGACTCAGGTCCTTGACAGGGGAGTCTTCTCCTTCTGTATGTGCCCGGGCGGCATACTTGTGCCTGCAGCTACTGCACCAGGAGAACTCGTCCTCAACGGAATGTCAAACTCTCAGCGCAACTCCAAGTGGGCAAATTCCGGAGTGGTGGTCCAGATAGAGCCGGAGGACTTTCCGGAATATGCACAGCATGGCCCACTGGCCCTCCTTCAGTTCCAGAAGGATATCGAGAGGAAGATGTTTGAATATACCGGTTCGTTGAAGGCTCCAGCCCAGCGTATGATGGACTTCTGCCGAAGGATACCTTCGGCAAATCTTCCGAAGACATCATATCATCCTGGTGCAGAAAACGCTCCTCTTCACGAACTCCTACCGGAACATGTCTCACTCAGGCTCAAATATGCCTTCCCTGAGATCGGCAACAAGAAGATGCACGGCTACTACACCAACGACGCTCTTCTCCTAGGAGTCGAGTCCCGTACATCTTCTCCGGTCCGCATCCCGCGCGATCCCGAGACGCTCGAACATGTGCAGGTGAGCGGACTCTACCCGTGCGGCGAGGGCGCCGGCTATGCCGGAGGCATAGTCTCCTCCGCCCTCGACGGCATCAACTGCGCCGCAAAAATATAGTGTGGCGCATAAGTGTTTGATTCTCAGTACTATCACTAACTCTGCGTGCTCCCTTTTGACGGCACGCACCTCTTGGTAATTTGTTGAAATACAGTGTGTTATGTGCCACAGGTTTTTGACGTTTCTAGCAGCTTTTCTAGTTTGCTGCTCCTCTTTCGCTCAGGACAGGGCCCTGAGGGTTGACTATATATTCTCCGGAACGGACAAGGAAGTGGAGATATCACTGGACGAGATGTCATCCTTTGACGGTTGGGCAGGGCGCCGTGTCAATCTTGACAAGGTCCCTGTGCGTGGCAACGGTCAGATATGCATGACTGATCTTCAGACCGGTGATACGCTCTACCGCCTGTCCTTCTCGACACTTTTTCAGGAGTGGCAGACTACTGAGGAAGCCACAAGAGTCCGTAAGTCATTCGAGAATGTCTTCCTTCTCCCGATGCCGTCCGCAAGTGCTGACATCCGCATCGAACTTTATGATGTGCATGGAAACATATCCGGAACAATGCACCATCAGGTGGATCCGCAGGACATCCTGATCCGTCGTGTCGATCCAGCTCCAGTTCCTCATAAGTACATCGTGGCCAGCGGTTCGCCGGAAGAATGCATAGATGTGGCTATCGTTGCTGAAGGATACACGGCAGACGAGATGGACAGATTCTATGAAGATGCCAAGGACGCTGTCATGGCGATACTTTCGCATGAGCCTTTCGGACAATATAAGAACTGTTTCAATTTCGTGGCCGTAGCATTGGAATCGGATGACAGCGGAGTGAGCGTGCCTGGAGAAGGGGAGTGGAAGAACACTGCGCTCAAGGCTCATTTCAATACATTCTATATGGACCGTTATCTCACGACTCTTCGTCTGAAGAACATGCACGACAGACTCTGCGGAATCCCATACGAACATATCGTAATTCTCGCTAATACAGATACATACGGCGGAGGTGGCATATATAATTCATACACTCTTACTACAGCTCATCATTCTGCTTTCAGGCCGGTTGTGGTGCACGAATTCGGGCATAGTTTTGCGGGACTCGCGGACGAATATTACTACGATGATCAGTATGTTGAGTTCTACTATCCTGACTGCGAGCCTTGGGAGCAGAACATCACCACACTTGCCGACTTTGACTCAAAATGGAAGGATATGCTGGATGAAGGCAAGGCTGAACTGCTCGAAGGTGCAGGATACCAGTCCAAGGGAGTGTTCAGACCTGCAAAGGATTGCCGCATGCATACAAATAAGGCCGATAACTTCTGTCCTGTATGCCAGAGAGCCATCGGCCGTATCATTGAATTCTATACCGGGCAGACTATCTCATGTTATTGATAGTCTTTGCCTTTTCAGTGAAGTAATTGTTGTCGGTTGACGTCAGGTTGTAGTCACCCCAGCTGCCCCAACCTGCAGGACGGTCCTTGATCTCCATATCTTCATCCGTGTCATTCTCGATGTAGTTCCTGATCTTTGCCTGCCAGTCAAGGATTCGTGCCCTTGCTGACTCGGTATCCATCAGGCCGTTAGCCGGATCTACAAGCCTCTTGAGTTCGTCGCGGTAGATGTTCCTGAACTCTTCGTATTCCATCATCCTTTCCATGAGAACGCCCCTGTCTCCCCAGTTGTAAGGGTCCTGTTTTGCAGGATCATAGCAGTTGCATGTTCCTAGGGTGTTGTCGTAGTCATATGGAATGAGGAAGACCTTATAGTCATACAGGTCGCTTGTCGTGAAGTAGAGGTAGTAGTTGTTGCCGTTGTTCCACATGTCATCCCACATGCCGACAGCCACGTTCACTGCATATGTTCTCATGAGAAGTTCCACGTCGCATACCTGTTTGATCCATGTGTAGAAGCTGTCGCCCGGAGTGCCGTGAGCCTTTCCGTTGATCTTCTTTATGAAGTCCTGAAGCTGTGCCTTTGCAGAAGAGAAGCTCTCTCCGTATTCCTTGAGCTCGTATGTGAAGTCGTCCTTGTCGTTGTCCAACGCCATGTTTGCGTCTGGATTGCTCAGGTCTGCAGGACCATGTGAATCATAGCTGCACTTCCAGAGATTTCCATCATCGGTTCCGAACCACTGCTTACGTTTCTGAACATACTTGTCGTCGTATGGCTCTATCATCTCATAAACACCATAATATGCAGGCTTTGAATCGCCCTCGACGTGGATCCATAGGCGGCAGTATACGTCAAAGGCTGCTGTCCAGATGCCTGCACGGCGGAAAAGATCGTAGCAGAATACCTCGCGCACATAGCAAGGATCGTCCTTGAACCACTTTAGATTGAACTTCCTGATGCCCTGGATCTCGTGGTTGCTGTCCTTGTTGAACTTACGCAGGTTGATACCGAAGTGACAGTGCTGCCAGTCAGCTCCGTTGGTGACATGCTTGCCGTCATTGCGGTGGGCCTCAGGCCTGCGGCGTGAGGTGTTACCTCTGAGTCGTATGCCGGCATCTGTTATGGTAGTGACTTCGCTGCCTTTCTTATATGTGACATCACAGTGGAAATAATCCTTGTTGCTTGGATTCTGGTCGTATGCAGCGAGGAACTTGTTCCATTCGTCAACCGAAACGCTTATGGTTATCTCAGGAATGACGTTCTCATCCCAGATGTATGAAATTCCGGCATGGCCCAGAGTGGCTGTAGTGAATGGTTCATACATGTTAGGATTTGGCTCCGGCTCCGGCTCCGGTTCCGGTTCTGGCTCCGGTTCCGGTTCTGGCTCTGGCTCTGGTTCCGGTTCCGGCTCTGGCTCTGGCTCCGGCTCCGGATCCTGATTGTCTCCGGGTTGTTCTGTGTTGCTGTCGCCTGGTGCAAACTCGTCTGCACCAGGGTAAAGTTCTTCATCGCATCCTGCCATTACAGCCAGGCATATGAGCATCGTCATTAACTTTTTCATATTGTCTGTCTTGTGTTGAATTCGCCGCAAAAGTAATAAACTAGGTCGTTTTTTCCAAAAACATATGATTTCGCATCAGAACACCAGTTAGTCTTTTGGACCATATTATTATTGTCATCGTCGCATTAGCACGATTAATGCTCTGTGTGTTTTCGGTTAGTAATTAGTGTGTTATGAAACGTTTTATTATAATATTAGGAATGATCATGATTGGGGCCTCTGCCTTTGCTCAGACTCCTGTAGAAGATCTGATAGCAAAGTACAGGAAATACTCCGGTGCCAGCTGCATGAGCGTAAGCGGATTCGAGCTTACTCTAGCACGTCCTGCTTTGATGGCATCCCCACTTGCTCCCGTAGCCTCGGATGTCCGTAAACTGACTGTCCTCCATATGGGAGGTGTGTCCGACAGCGTGAAAGATATATTTGACAAGAATCTTTATGGTACACTAGGATCGTATGATGCATTCGGCGTGCATTCCTCGCCCAACGGCGATGTTGAGGTTTATGCCAGGTTTTCCGATACCGACAGGGTATCAGAGCTGGTGATCTTCAATCCTACCCTTTGCGTCCTGAATGATATACAAGGTGATTTCAATGTTGCCGCGTTGAAGAAAATTAAATAATAATTTTGAAAAATTCTAAATTAGTGTTGCAAATTCAAATTTTATGCTTATCTTTGCAATACAAAGAAAGAACAAAGTATAAACTATTAAAGAATTCTATTATGGCTGTAAAATTTTATAGATGCCGTCATTGCGGCAATGTCATCGAAAAGGTGGTTGACAGTAAGGTTCCTGTTGTGTGCTGCGGCGAAAAGATGGAAGAATTGGTTGCCAATACCGTTGACGCAAGTGTGGAGAAGCATGTTCCTGTAGTTACTGTGCTTGATGAGTGCAAGATCAAGGTTGAGGTTGGTAGTGTGGCACATCCGATGCTTCCGGAACACCACATTTCCTTCATATATGTAGAGACTGAAGACGGAGGTATCAGAGTTGACCTCAAGGATAAGCCGGAGGCTGTCATCTGCACCTGTGGCAGCAAGCCTGTAGCCGTGTACGAGTACTGCAACCTCCATGGACTTTGGAAAACTGAATTATAAACCATATCAATACCTTATATAATATGTTAAGCACTAAACTGCATGATGCCATCAATGCTCAGGTAAATGCCGAGCTCTGGTCAGCATATCTTTATCTTGCAATGTCTCTCGATGCGGAGGCCAAGGGATATAAAGGAGTGGCGAACTGGTTTTATATACAGTTCCAGGAAGAGCAGGCACATGCGCGCATCTTCATGAACTATCTCAACTCGCGTGATGCAAACGTGGAACTTCTTCCTATCGAGGCTGTTCCTTCAACATGGGAATCAGTACTGGAGATGTACAAGCACACGCTTGAACATGAGAAGAAGGTCACTTCAATGATTCAGAATCTTGTGGCTATAGCCAAGGATGACAAGGACTATGCATCCGAGAACCGCCTCATATGGTTCATCGACGAGCAGATCGAGGAGGAAGAGTCCGCACGCGACATGATCTTCAACCTTGAGGCAGTCGAAGGAAACAAGTACGGAATGTATATGCTCGACAAGGAACTTGCTTCGCGCGTGTATAATGTTCCGTCTCCGCTCGCAACAGCTGAGTAAATATTTTGTAAAATAGATTTTAATTGCTATATTTGCAGCCCATTTTGGTGGATTGAGTCCTCTAGAATGGGCGCAAATTATTATTTAACAATTAATTACAAACAAAAATGCTTAAACAGTACGAAACCGTTTTCATTGCAACTCCCGTTTTGTCTGATGCTCAGATGAAGGAAGCGGTCGCAAAGTACACTAACTACCTCAAGGAGCGTGGTGCAGAGATTGTGTACGAAG
>SUYQ01000038.1 GCA_015060325.1 Bacteroidales bacterium
CCCCACGCTTTCGTGCATCAGCGTCAATTGCGGATTCGTGAGATGCCTTCGCAATCGGTGTTCTGTGTGATATCTATGCATTTCACCGCTACACCACACATTCCTCCCACGGCATCCGCATTCTAGCTCGCCAGTATCAACGGCACGGTAGAGGTTGAGCCCCTAAATTTCACCGCTGACTTAACAAGCCGCCTACGCACCCTTTAAACCCAATAAATCCGGATAACGCTTGCATCCCCCGTATTACCGCGGCTGCTGGCACGGAGTTAGCCGATGCTTATTCGTAAGGTACTCTCATCGTCCCACACGTGGAACTTATTGCTCCCTTACAAAAGAAGTTTAAGACCCATAGGGCCGTCACCTTCACGCGGCATGGCTGGTTCAGTCTTGCGACCATTGACCAATATTCCTCACTGCTGCCTCCCGTAGGAGTCTGGACCGTGTCTCAGTTCCAGTGTGGGGGACCTTCCTCTCAGAACCCCTAGACATCGTAGACATGGTGGGCCGTTACCCCGCCATCTATCTAATGTCACGCGAGCCTATCCTCATCCGAAACTCTTTAATGCAATCCGGATGCCCGGACTGCATGCCATGGGGTATTAGTCACCGTTTCCAGTGGTTATCCCCCTGATGAGGGCAAGTTGCTCACGCGTTACGCACCCTTGCGCCGGTCGCCATCACAGGTTATTGCTAACCCGCATGCTGCCCCTCGACTTGCATGTGTTAAGCCTGCCGCTAGCGTTCATCCTGAGCCAGGATCAAACTCTTCATTGTATATTATTCATATAATTCTTAGCTTGTCACTGACACTCTCGATTCCTTCAAAAGAATCAACGCTTCTCGATAAATTGTTTTTTCTCGGTACTTGCTTCTTGTACTTTCCTTCAATCTTTTCAATGAACTTTTCTTTCCGTGAGAGCTATCGTTTTCTCTCAAACGGGCTGCAAAGATACGGACTTTTTTTTAACCTCCAAATTTTTTCGCATTTTTTTTAATATTTTTTCTACTTTTGTGCCCGAAAGCGGTTGAAACCCGCCCAAAAACGAATAAAACGACTCAAGAAATGGTTTCACTTTGGGAAATATTCCTTGTTTTCGGCAAGATCGGAGCCTTCACCATCGGTGGCGGAATCCCCATGATTGCCGCCATAAAAAGCGAACTGGTACAGAGAGGTTGGCTTAAAGATGAGGATTTTCTGGATATAATCGCCCTTGCACAGACTGCCCCCGGTCTGTTCGCTGCGAACATATCCATCCTGACCGGCTACAAGCTCCGCGGCACAAAGGGCAGCGTGGTGGCGACAGTGGCAAGCTGCCTCCCGCCTTTCCTCATCATCCTCCTGATCGCCATGTTCTTTACCGAATTCAAGGACAACGAGTACGTGATACGCGCATTCAAAGGCATCAGACCTGTCGTGGTGGCCTTGATCGGAGTACCTATGATAGACATGATCAAAGCCACAAGGATGAGATGGTGGTCATGGGTGACTGTGGTTCTGTCTATGGTGCTTGTATGCTTCATGAAGGTTTCACCTATATATATATTGATCTGCGTCATCGTCATATCGCTGGCCATATCGTACCATGTCGAAAAGAAAAGAAGGGAGGGGCTGAAATGATATATATTGAACTGTTCCTGACATTCTTCCTTATCGGAATGTTTACCATCGGAGGCGGCTATGCGATGCTGTCGCTGATACAGAACGAAGTCGTCACGGTGCACGGATGGATTGACGAGGTGACCTTCACTGACATTGTGGCCATCTCCCAGATGACTCCCGGTCCTATCGGAATCAACACGGCCACTTATATAGGCTACGACGTGCTGGCCAATACGGGTGCCTCTGACTTCTTTTGCGTCCTCGGATCGTTCACAGCCACTTTTGCGGTGGTACTGCCTTCATTCATCATAGTCCTGGCGATATGCAAGGTCTATGACAAGTTCAGAGACCACTATCTTTTCCAGGGCGTGATGACAGGGCTGAAGCCTGCGACACTGGGACTGATAGGTACTGCAGCGCTCGGCCTCGCCACACCGGACAACTTCATAGACTGGAAAAGCTACATGCTGTGTCTGGCAGCCTTCACAGCGCTATTCTTCAAGAAAATCGGCCCGTTCTCAGCCATAGGCCTGGGAGCTCTGGCAGGACTGATCCTGTATTGACGGGCCTTTGACTGACAGTAAATTAAGACATCTGCTTATGCATTGGTTTACAGAACTGTTCACGGAACAGACATTCATACAGGCCGTCATGGTCCTTTCCCTAATCTGCGCAACAGGACTGGCCCTGGGCAATCTGAAGATCTTCGGTGTCTCCCTCGGAGTGACATTCGTTTTCTTTGCGGGCATCATAGCCGGACATTTCGGAGTAGTCATAAATCAGGAGATGCTGACGCTGGCTCAGAATTTCGGACTCATATTATATATATATTCTCTCGGCCTTCAGGTGGGACCTGGATTCTTCTCGTCCTTCAAGCAGGGAGGCATCAAGCTCAACCTCCTGGCACTGGCACTGCTCATTGTCGGTTCCCTGCTTGCGATAGTATTCTTCTGGACCACCGGCATTTCCATGCCTGACATAATCGGTCTCCTTGCCGGAGCCGTCACCAACACCCCTATGCTCGGTGCAGCCCAACAGGCTCTGCTTCAGGCAGATCCGAACAACATGGAGGCTGCCAACAACATGGCGATAGCCTGTGCGGTAGGCTATCCTTTCGGGCTTATAGGAATGATCGTGTCCGTGATTATCCTGCGTTCGATATTCAGCGGCAGGAAAAGAAGCAGAGGGAACGAAACAGCAGCAGACAACACTTTCGTGACTGAATACGAGATCTGCAATCCGGCCATATTCGGAAAGACCATAAAGGACATCAGACAAAGCGCTGAGTGTCAGTTCGTGATCTCGAGAGTCTGGAGAAACGGGACGCTGATCATCCCTACTTCAGAAACAGTTCTTGAAGAAGGCGAACACATACTGGTGGTTTCCGGCAAGAAGGATGTGAAGAGAATTGAACAGATCTTCGGACACAAGGAGAATGTGGACTGGAACAAGAAGGATATCGACTGGAACGCCATAGACAATCAGCTCACCTCACGTAAGATACTGGTCACCAAGCCGGAACACAACGGAGTAAAGCTCGGCGACCTGAGACTCCGCAACTCCTATGGCATCAACATCACCCGCGTCAACCGCGCCGGAATCGACCTCCTGCCGTCCCGCTCGCTGCGTCTGCAGCTCGGTGACAAACTGACGATCGTCGGAGAGAGCCGTGCTGTGGAGAACGTAAGCACCATCCTTGGAAATGAAGCGAAACAGCTGAAGAACCCTAACCTTCTGTCGCTTTTCATAGGTATCATCCTCGGACTGATTCTCGGAAGCATTCCTATCATTCTCCCGGGCATCAGCATGCCGATCAAGCTCGGCATAGCCGGAGGACCTATAATAGTCGGAATTCTCATGGGAGCCTTCGGCCCACGGTTCCACATCGCGACCTACACCACCCGCAGCGCCAACCTTATGCTCCGTCAGCTAGGACTGACCATATATCTTGCCGGCCTCGGGCTTAGCGCAGGCGCGGGCTTCTTCGAGACGGTATTCACGCTTGAGGGACTGAAATGGGTGGCTGTCAGCATAGCGCTTGCCGTGATACCGGTTCTGCTGGTAGGCTTTGCTGCAGCGAAAATCTTCAAGACAGAATATGCAGACAACGTCGGAATGTTGTGCGGAGGCATGGCCAACCCGTTTGCGCTGGACTACGCGGACCCCAACGGGGAGGGAGAGGACCCTGCCGTAGCCTATGCGACCGTCTACCCTGCCAGCATCTTCCTGAGGGTCATTTCTGCGCAGCTTCTTGTGCTCATACTTGGCTCATAAGTGTTGACAAATACGCGGCATTTTGATATCTTCGCGGAAAATAACGCTAAAACCAGTAATAATGAGAAAATTCTTGTTTGTGGGGATTCTTACCGCCACTTTGTTTTCATGCGGAACCGTCAATGAGGACCGCACAATCAACGTCGTACCGTACCCTAACGAGGTGACGGTTCAGAACGGCTCCTTCGATGCGCCTGGAGCGACATTCATCTGCGATGCTGAAATGGACAGTCTGAGTCTTGAGGCTGTCGGAAGATTCCGGGACCAGCTCGCCTTCATCAGCGGAGCGGAGACCGGCAGCCGGAAAGGGAGATTCGTCTTTGATGTGGATCCGGCATTGGAGCCTGAGGCATACACCATAAGGATCACCGGCAGCAAGGTCAAGGTCACAGCTTCTGCCCTCAACGGATTCAACTATGCCATCCAGACCCTCAAGCAGATGCTTCCGGTTCAGATATTCGGCAGCACACCGGCACCTGAAGCTGACTGGACACTACCTTGCATCAAGATCGATGACGCTCCAAGATTCGCTTACAGAGGACTCCACATGGACCCGGCACGTCATTTCTGGACAGTGGAAGAGGTCAAGAAGTATCTCGACATCATGGAGATACACAAGCTCAACACTCTTCACTGGCACCTTACTGACGACCAGGGATGGAGAATCGAGATCAAGAAATACCCTAAACTCACCGAGATCGGCTCGATCAGGAAGGAGACCATCATAGGACACATATTCGAAAGCGACAAGTATGACGGCAAACCATACGGAGAAGGATGCTGGTATAGTCAGGATGAAATACGTGATATCATCGCATATGCGGCCGCCAAAGGAATAACCATCATCCCCGAGATCGACCTTCCGGGACATATGCTGGCCGCACTCGCCGCATATCCGGAGCTCGGATGTACAGGAGGGCCGTACGAAGTATGGGGCCGCTGGGGCATCGCTGACGAAGTACTCTGTGTCGGAAAGGAGGAGACAATGCTTTTCCTCGAAGATGTGCTGGCAGAAGTTGCAGACCTCTTCCCTTCCGAGTATGTACACATCGGAGGTGACGAATGTCCTAAGGTAGAGTGGGAGAAATGCCCTCGCTGCCAGGCCAGGATCAAAGAACTCGGCATCAAGGGAGACGACAAGTACAATGCCGAGCACTATCTCCAGAGCTATGTCATGAACCGTATGACGGATTTTCTGGAACAGCGCGGCAAGAAGATCATCGGCTGGGATGAGATCCTTGAGGGCGAAGTTGCCGAGAATGCCATCGTGATGTCATGGAGAGGCACTGCCGGAGGCATCAAGGCCGCACAGATGGGACACGATGTGATAATGACTCCTAACACATTCTACTATCTCGACTACTACCAGACCCTCGACAAGGAGAACGAGCCTCTGGCTATCGGCGGCTACCTTCCTGTGGAGAAATGCTATTCATACGAGCCTTTCGCCGACAGCATGACTCCGGAGCAGAGGGAGCACATCCTCGGCGTACAGGCCAATCTCTGGACCGAGTACATCACCACCTTCGAGCACCTTCAGTACATGCTCCTTCCAAGAATGGCAGCACTCAGCGAGGTGCAGTGGTGCGACCAGGACAAAAAGGACTGGGACCGTTTCTACGACAGTGCCGACGAGTTCTGTGCGATATATGATGCAGCCGGATACAATTATGCAAAGCATATCTTCAGGAACACGACAGGCAGCGTCAGCATAAACAGAGAGAAGGGATGCGTGGAAATGACACTCCAGACTCAGGGTAATGCTCCGATAAGATATACCCTCGACGGCAGTGAGCCTGACGGAAATTCAACCCTCTACGAAGGTCCGGTTGAAATCAGGGAGACATGCACCCTCAAGGCAAGGGCCATCAGGGACAATGTCCAGACTAACGTATTCACAAAGGAATTCCAGAGCCACAAGGCTATGGGAAGACCGGCAGAGACCCTTACAGAGACCCACCACAGCTACAGGTACGACACCCCTGCCCTTCTGACAGACGGAGTACGAGGCGGCAGCACCTTCAGCAGCGGAGAGTACGGCGGATGGTACGGCCAGCCGTTCGAGGCAGTCGTGGAGATGACAGGAGACGAGACCTGCAGCAGCGTGACCCTCGGAACAATAGTAGTGAAATATGACTGGATATTCAACCCTCTCGATCTGGTCGTATACACATCAGAGGACGGAAAGGAGTACACAGAAGTGGCACGAGCTGAATATCCTGTCGAAGGACCGGATGATGCAAACGGCAAGAAGGAATACACCGTGACTTTCCCTGAAACATCGGCAAGATACCTGAAGGTGACAGCAAGATGCGTTGAGGAGGTACCTCAGTGGCACGACGGACGCGGCAGCAAGGCCTTCCTCTTCGTAGACGAAATCATCGTAAGATAGAACGCTTCCTTATCATAAATATCGACGCGGCAGCGTAAAGGATAATCAGCAGGGTATGCACTCCGAGCTTTGCGACGAGCTGCCCTGCTGATGCCGTTCCTATGGCGACATCACAGAAGAAGACCTTGTCCAGCAGCAGCGAGGCTCCATAGACAAGTCCCATAACAGCGATTATTCCCATGATACGGCCCCATCTGTAAGGAATAGGATAGTATCGGGCACCAAGCACGGAACTGATGACGAACATCACGACATAGCTTGCGAGATGGCCGAAAGCCGCAGCCCAGTACGAATACCTAGGCATGAACAGGACAATCACCACAGCTGTGACGGCAAGACCGGAAAGAGTGATCCATATGGCCATATCCGTCTTTCCCGAAAGCTTGTACCACATCGACACATTGAACAGCATTCCGAGGATCATATATGACAGGAGCATCACCGGGACAATACCGACAGCCGCACGGAACTGAGGGCCGAGGATGAGGGAGATTATGTCTATGTACAATATGACTCCGAGGAACACGAGCCCGCAGAAGGCGGTGAAATATTCCTGCACTGTCGCATACAAGGCCGGAGAATCCTTATCCTTCGCCCTGCGGAAAAAGAAGGGTTCGGCAGCATAACGGAACATCTGGATGAAGAGGTTCATGATGACTGCCAGCTTCACAGCCGCCTGATAGAGTCCGAGCGAAGACCTCCACGCATCTGCATTCGTGTCAAAGAACCTGAACAGGATCCTGTCAAGGAAATCATTGACTACACCCGGCAGTGCCGCCACCATCAGAGGCAGCGAATATGCGAGCATCTGCTTCATCAGTTTCCTGTCTAGCCTGAAGCTTAGCCTTGCGAAGTCCGGTATGAAGAGAAGTCCGCACACCACGCAGCTGATGAATATGGCAAATATGACATAGCTGAAGTCCGGAGTTTCAGGAATGAAGGCGAGAAGCCACCTGCAGGAATCGACATGCTTGGGGAACCACAGGAAAAGGAAGAGGTTGGCAGCAGTCTCGGTGATGATCTTTATAGTCTTGAATATAGCGAATTTAAGTGCCTTGCTCTCCTGACGCAGCTTCGCAAACAATATTGCCGTAACCGCATCCAGGGCAAGGATTCCTCCCATATACATGATGCAGGAGCCATATCCCTCGTATCCGAGCCATGAAGCTATAGGAGACGCGAAGGCAATCATCAGCGCAAGGAAAGAGGCGCTGACTCCAAAGACAGTCACGAAAGCGCTGGAATATACATTCTTAGGATTCACTCCCTCCTTGTTTGCAAAGCGGAAACATCCGGTCTCCAGTCCCATGACCAGAACGACCTGCAATACGGCTATATATGCCATGAACTCCGTAACCACACCATAGCTTTCAGGAGAAAGGACCCTTGTGTAGATCGGGACAAAAAGGAAGTTGATTATCCGGGCGAGGATGGTGCTCAGACCGTAAATGACGGTCTGTCCTGCCAATTGTTTAAGTGGATTTGCCATAATGAGCACAAAAATAACTATTTTTGTCGGGATATTCGTATCGACAAGACATAAGAACAGACTATGAAACGTATTACATCAATAATCATCATGGCTGCCGCCATCGCCCTGGCATCATGCGGACCGCGTCCGGGAAAGGATGCGGCATCGGCGCAGAACGACAGCACAGCAACAGCTACAATGGAAAAGACAATTATTGCAGAGCCCGAATTCGACATCATCACCAGCAAGGGCACAATGAGGATCAGGCTTTACGGCATGACCCCGAAACACAGGGACAACTTCGTGAAGCTTGTAAATGAAAAGTACTATGACGGAGTCCGTTTCCACAGAGTCATCGAAGGATTCATGATCCAGACAGGAGACCCGTTCTCACGCGACACAGCAAAGATCAACCTCTGGGGTCAGGGAGGACCGGACTACACCATCCCTGCAGAATTCGTAAACCAGTACTGGCACAAGAAGGGAGCCATCGCAGCAGCCCGCAAAGGCGACCTCGCGAATCCTAAGAAGGCTTCGTCAGGATCACAGTTCTACATCGTGCATGATGAGAATGCCTGTCTCCACCTTGACGGCCAGTATTCGATCTTCGGAGAAGTGATCGACGGCCTGGAGGTGATCGACAAGATAGCCGAAGTTGCCACCGACCTTTATGACCGCCCGCTTGAGGACGTATTCATCGAAGCGATCAAGCCAGTCATCACAGAACCGGAAACAGTTCCCGCAGACACCACAGCAACCGAATAAGACACCATCTGTCATGTCGGACGGAGTCGCGACATCTTAAACAGTTCATATGACCAACCTGAAAGGAAAATTCAAATATATATTCTTCGATGCCGATGACACCCTGTGGGAGAACGAAAGTTTCTTCCGTCAGGCGGAGGCAAAGTTCATCGAACTGCTGGCGGACTACACCACTCCGGAAGGAGTGCAGCAGATGCTGTGGGAGAAACAGGAAGAGAACATTCCGCTGTTCAGCTATGGTTCCAAGACCTACCTGATCGGGATGGCCGACGCTGCCATGGACCTGTGCGGAGGCTCATTACCAAGCAGGATATACTACGGCATAAAGGAGATAATCAAGGAACTTGCCTTCCACAAGCTCCAGATAATTGACGGAGTGGAGGACACTCTCAAGGCCCTGGAAGGGCGTTACACCATGGTTGTGGCCACAAAAGGCGACAATCTTGAACAGATGTCCAAGTTCCGTGCATCCGGACTCGAGAAGTACTTCCACCATTGTGAAGTCATGGAAAACAAGGATGAAAGGAACTACCTCGAGCTTGCTGCAAGACACGACATCGTCCCGGAAGACATCCTCATGATCGGGAACTCCGTCAAGTCGGACATAGCCCCTGTCATCAACATCGGAGGCTGGGCCATCAACACGCCGCACGATGTGGTCTGGGTACATGAGATGATGGACATGCCACAATCAGACAGGATCAGGATTATTCAAAACATCCGGGAAATTATCCCGATGCTCGCATAGAGGGATTATTTTATTCTTCCATCATAAGAATGGCATAGAATTCGCAATAAACTTCAACCGAATAGTTTTTTCATAGGTTAAGTTTTAGGTTAGAATTGCGGTGGCCTTCCGATGTGAATCGGGAGGCCACTATCTTATGAAAGTTTCATTCCGGGAGGGAAATGTATATGACCGGATTGGATTGTGGAATTTTATGAGTACCTTAGCAGTACAATTTTTAACCGGTAAGATTCAGACTATATGAAATACTGTCCTACAACCACATCATCGATGCCTGCAATTGCAGCCCTGGCCCTTCTGGTATGGAACGGATCGACCATCCTGTGGCTGCCCGGCATCGCATCTGTCGCAGCGATCATCATCATCCACACGCTCGTCAACCGCTTCTGCATCGGAAAATGTGAAAGTGCACGAAACATGCCTTTCATCGTCAAGGCGCTGATCAGCTGGGCAGTATTCATCCTCCTTCCGACTGCAGCCGTGTCTTATGCTGCCATAGGAGCGGTACAATGGATCACCCTTCTCGCCACAGTGCCTGCAGGAGTTCTGTCCGACTGCGTCATACACAGCAATGCACAATTGAAATCAAAGTGGCAGACATATTTCTTCAACGTGGAAATGCTGCTGCCATATGTGTGGGTAAGCATCCTGTCAATGGCAGGGCTGCTTCCAGTCACCACCATCATCATATTCCTGTCGATTCCTATGGCGATAGGCTATGGCAAAAGGCCGCTGGAGGCATGGAACGGCGACTCCATCATCCTGAAGGACCTTTACAAGAAGACAGGAGATTTCCAGATCACATTCACAATTCTGTTCGTACTGTCGCTTATCATCGACAAATTCATATAATTTATGTAGTTTTCCATCCATTCTTGCGTCATATTGATAAAAAAACGAAATGGACACATTGGAACTGGATTTTGCGAGGACTGTTCGGGAACACAAAGGGACCATATATACAGTCTGTTATATGTTCTCAAAAGATGAGGATGAGGTTGCAGACCTCTTCCAGGACATCCTCATCAACCTTTGGAAAGGATTCCCGAAATTCCGCGGAGAAAGCAGCGTCAGGACGTGGATATATCGCGTCAGCCTGAATACCTGCATATCATCAGAAAGGAAGAAGAAACGCAAGGGAGAAACAGTACCTCTTGACATGGACATAAACCTTTTTGATGACTCCATGGAAGACCTGAAGCAGATCAGGTTGCTCCAGAGCAGGATCAGCAGGCTCGGTCCCTTCGACAGGGCGATAGTACTCCTCTGGCTTGAGAACCTCAGCTATGACGAGATCGGAGCTATCGTGGGAATCACAGCCAAGAATGTTTCAGTGCGCCTTTTCAGAATAAAGGAACAGCTCAGGAATATGTCGGACGAAAAATAGCACAGAATATGGAAAACAACACTTTGATATCACAGGAACTTGAGGAAATGCGTTCACAGATCGGCATCCTCAAGGAGAAGCTCGAAAAGCAGAACATCATCAACGGGCAGCACATACGGAAGTCGATGAAGTCAAACATGTCCGAGATAAACAAGACCATTCTGGGGGCGATCATCGGAGGTGCATTCGCGCTGCCATACTGCACCTGGTTCTTCTGCTCCCAGGGCCTTTCACCGGCATTCGTCATCAGCACCGCCGTCATGCTTGCCACATGCCTCATCCTGACCATCATGCAACGTGTCAAGCTCAACAGGCTGGACTTCTCGCAGGGTAATCTCATGGAAGTGGCCAAGAGAATATATGAGGTGAAGAAGCATTACCAGGACTGGAAATGGATTGCGTTTCCTTTGATTACAATATGGATCGCATGGCTCATGTATGAGATGATAAACAGGTTCGGGCTGGAAGAGCCGACCACGATAGGATTCTGCATCGGAGCCATTGTCGGAGTAATCATCGGAGGATTCATCGGAATGAAGATGAACAGGAAGGTCATCGACAAGGCCGGCGAAATCCTCGAACAGATCGAGGAACTCCAGAAAGGAGAATAGCAGAGCTCGATCGAAGCAGGGTATGACAAAAATGGCTATCGGTACTCCCGATAGCCATTTTATATATGGATTCTGTTGATCCGAAATTAGTCAGCGAGTGAGATTCTCTTGAAGCAAAGGATCTTAGCCTCAGCGTCTGCTGCCTTGACTACATCCTTGACAGCTGTCTTGCCGTCACCCATCTGATAGCCCTGCTCCTCGAGAGTCTGCTCCTTGAAGAACTTCTGGAGACGACCCTTTGCGATGTTGTCAATCATCTGAGCCGGAAGGTTTGCTGCCTTCTCTGCTGAAACGGTCTTGATGATCTCGCGAGCCTGCTCTGCCTGCTCAGCTGTGATCCATCCCTTAGCCTGGTTAGACTCGATGTGAGCCTCGCTGTCAACGTGAGTAGGGTTGATGCCTGCCTTTGTGAGAGCTGCATCTACTGCCTTCTTCACGAGCTCCTCCTTAGTCTTCTCCACTGCAGTCTTGAGCTCAGTATCGATAACTGACTGAGGAACCTGATCAGCTGAAACTGCTACAGGGTTCATTGAAGCCACCTGCATTGCAACACCCTTTGCTACCTGAGCGTCGAACTCCTTGTTGAATCCGACAACAGCAGCAAGCTTACCTGTTACATTGTGCATGTAAGCAACGATGTAAGGAGCCTCTACGATCTCGTAACCTACGATCACGTGCTTCTCACCTGTCTTACCGGTCTGCTCTGTAACAGCGGCCTCTACTGTCCTTCCGTCAGCAAGTACACATGCCATAAGGGCATCCTTGTCTGCTGGGAAAGAAGCGACAGCTGCCTCTGCGATAGCCTCAGCTAGTGCCTTGAACTCCTCGTTCTTAGCCACGAAGTCAGTCTCGCAACCGAGTCCTACCACGATAGCCTTGCTGCCGTTTACCTTTGCGATAACGCGGCCCTCTGAAGTCTCACGGTCAGCACGCTTTGCTGCAACGAGCTTACCTTTTTCGCGGATGATTTCCTTAGCTCTTTCATAGTCGCCTTCAGCCTCTACGAGAGCCTTCTTGCAGTCCATCATACCTGCGCCTGTCATTTGACGGAGCTTTGCTACGTCAGCTGCTTTAATCTCCATTTTCGATAGATGTTTAAAGAGTTACACTTCAAATTACTCAGCTGGAGTCTCTGCTACTTCCTCTGCTGGCTTTGCACCCTTGCGAGCGCGGAGCTTCTTGCCTGCTGGCTTCTCCTCTGCCTGCTCTGGAGTCTCTTTCTCCTTCTCGAGCTTCCTTTCGTCCAATCCCTCTTTAATTGCGCCGCAAAGTGCATCCATGATGTATGCAATAGACTTTGCTGCATCGTCATTAGCCGGAATCACATAATCAATCGGAGTAGGATCGCAACAAGTATCAACCATAGCGATAACCGGAATGTTAAGACGATTTGCCTCTTTAACGGCGTTCATCTCCTTCTGTACGTCTACTACGAAAAGTG
>SUYQ01000014.1 GCA_015060325.1 Bacteroidales bacterium
GCAGGAAACGTTGGGAGGGTCCGGAGTGAGCGGAGCGAACGGAGTCCTCCGCAATCACTATCATCCTCCCGGTTAAATAAAAAAAAAGAGTGACTAATCAGTCATAAGACTTTTTAGTCACCCACTTGTGCTTATGGAATTGCGGCAGCCAGACGGCCACGCAACTGAATTCTGATCAGAGTCTCTCGAGCTTCACTGTGAAGTGGCGCATGAGCTCTGTCTCCCATACGATCTTCACACCGCGCTTGATCTCGTTTCTGCGGTCGTATACGTTCTTGAGGGCTGCTGCGATCACGTCCATGTGGTTGTTTGTGTAGACACGGCGTGCGATGCAGAGGCGGAGGAGGTCGAGACCTCCGAAGCGGTTCTCACGAGTCACAGGATCACGGTCAGCGAGGATGTATCCGATCTCGCAGCCACGTACGCCGGCCTCGATGTAGAGCTCGATGGCGAGTGTCTGTGCAGGAAACTCTTCCTTAGGAACGTTTGTGAGGACTCTGTCTGCATCAACGAAGATAGCGTGACCGCCTACAGGACGCTGGTATGGGATGCCATACTCGTCGAGCTTGGCTGCAAGGTACTGCACCTGGCGGATACGTGTCTCGATGGTCTCGAGCTCAGTGTTCTCGTCAAGACCTACTGCAAGAGCTGCCATGTCACGGCCGTTCATACCACCATAGGTAAGGAATCCCTCGAACGGGATACAGAACTTCTTTGCTCCCTCGTACCAGTCCTCATGACGTGTAGCGATGAAACCACCCATGTTCACCAAACCGTCCTTCTTTGATGACATTGTCATACCGTCTGCATATGAGAACATCTCCTTGCAGATCTCCTTGATGCTCTTGTCAGCATAGCCTTCCTCACGGGTGCGGATGAAATATGCATTCTCGACGAAGCGTGCAGAGTCGAAGACCACGCGCTTGCCATACTTGTCTGCGATTGCGCGGACCTCGCGAAGATTCTGCATTGATACAGGCTGTCCTCCGGCTGTGTTGTTTGTGATTGTAACGATGATGAAAGGAACGAGTTCAGCCTGCTCAGCAAGCACCTTCTCAAGCTTCTTAGGGTCAACGTTACCCTTGAACGGAACCTCAAGCTGAGTGTCCTTTGCCTCGTCGACTGTGCAGTCTACCGCGAATGCCTTGCGGCTCTCGATATGACCCTTTGTAGTGTCGAAGTGTGAGTTGCCCGGAACGATGGCACCAGCCTTCACGAGGTGGCTGAAAAGCACGTTCTCTGCAGCACGGCCCTGGTGAGTAGGAATTACATACTCAAAGCCTGTGATCTTGGTGATAGTGTCCTTAAGCTGGAAGAATGATGCAGAGCCTGCGTAGCTCTCGTCACCCATCATCATTGCTGCCCACTGACGGTCGCTCATTGCGCCTGTACCTGAGTCAGTAAGACAGTCGATGTAAACCTGGTCTGACTTAAGCTGGAAAAGGTTGTAGTCAGCTTCCTTGATCCACTGTTCGCGCTCCTCGCGTGTGCTCTTGCGAAGAGGCTCTACCATCTTGATCTTCCAAGATTCTGCAAAAGGTAATTCCATGATTATTAGTATTTTAAGAGTTACTTATTATAGTTTTATCAAATTTGCGGGATAAAGGTAACAATTTTAAATTGAAAAACGCCCTTTCAACGTCATAAAGATAGTTCTACAGTAGGATGGGCATCCTTGCCGCAGAACATGTTCAACACTTTGAAAACAGACGTTCCCTCCAGACGGATCGTAGAAAAAGGATCAAGGTGGATAGGATTTGCTCCGTCAGACTGCAGGACGTAAGGCACTGCTGTTTCATTTGTAAGCATATACGCATTGCCTGATACTTTTCTGACGATTACTGAAGCCTTGAAGAAATCTTGCAGGAGCTGCTCGCTTCCGCAAAGAGTATTGAATCCGAATGCAAGAGTACGCCCGGCTTCCAATGCCTCACGGATACCATTTTCTGACCTTTCTGTAGCGAAGATTAGTGTCATCGGACGCATGTATTCCTTCTGGTTGAAATCTATTGTCGAGCTCTCATGAACGTCTGTATTTGCTGAAATGAACAGATTGCGCTCACGGACCCTGTCTATTATTCCAGGATAGAACTCATTGTAATTCATGACCTCGACCCCATCGATCAGGCCTTCATCATAAGCAACCTTCTCAACTTCAGTATAATCTATATTCTTCCTCACCCACCCTGGATGATTGTGCATGATCAAAGCTCCTTGCTTCCGTGCATTCCTCATGGCCTGGATGGGATCCTTGTCGTAGACCTTATTGTTATTGGTTGTAAAAAGGGCATTGAAATGGCCGACAGTCCTGCCATCACGTGTGATCTCAGTGCCAGGGATTATAAAGATGTCCCATTCCTCGGCTGCGTCCTGGGCCAATTCAACTGAAGTATTGAGATCAGGATTCTTCTTATCCCTCGAACTGACATAATCAGACATGGTCTTTTCAAAAGGCCTGTACTCGATGTGGTCGGTAATGGCAATGATATCCAACCCTTCGATCCATGCCTCCTTTACACGGAACTGAGGGGTGACACTACCGTCAGAGAATACGGTATGAGCATGAAGATCAGCCTTATAAACATTATAACCGTTCACCTGACGAGGAATAATGATTTCCTTGCGTGAAGGTTCATGATAATCGCCGAAACGAAGCATTTCGGAATTCTTGGAGTCAACCTGATAATTCTGGGCATAGGCTGAAAAAGCCAAAGAAAGCAGGATGATTGATGGTAGTATTCTTTTCATATTCATATGGTTTAGATCTCTCGACTCGCTCCGCTCGCTCGAGATGACAGCGGGGAGCTCCGATTGCTCGAGATGACAAGGAAGGGCTCCGCTCGCTCGGGATGACAGGAGGTGGATCCGCTCGCTCGAGAGGACAGCGGGGAGCTCCGATTGCTCGAGATGACAAGGAAGGGCTCCGCTCGCTCGGGATGACAGGAGGTGGATCCGCTCACTCGAGATGACAGTGGGGCGCTCCGATTGCTCGAAATGACAAAGCTATGGGGTTAATGCTGCGATAAAGGTCATCAGTCTGCGCATATGTGGTTATTTGTGTGTTACAATCCCATCTGTTCCTTCATGGACCTGAGAAGGTCGAAGGCCTGAAGCGGAGTCATGTTGTTGAGGTCTGCCTTGTCAAGTTCTTCCTTGAGGGACGAAAGCAAAGGGTCTTCCAGCTGGAAGAATGACAGCTGGAGGGAGCCGTCGCTCTCCACACGTCCCTCACGGATGTTATGAGGCTTGATCGTATTCTTCTTTTTGTCATTTCGACCGAGCACCCCATTGTCATTTCGACCGAGCGCCCCATTGTCATTTCGACCGAGCGAAGCGAGTGGAGAAATCTCCTTCTCCAGCGCCGCCAGCGTCTTCTCCGCAGACTCCAGCACCTGCCTTGGCATTCCTGCCATACGGGCCACATGTAGACCGAAGCTGTGCGCCACCCCGCCTTCCTTGAGCTTGCGAAGGAAGATCACATTCTTTCCTACCTCCTTCACGGCTATATGGAAGTTCTTGACGCGGTCATATATATCCTCCAGGTCATTCAGTTCATGATAGTGCGTAGCGAAAAGGGTCTTTGCACCGTCACCGTATTCATGGATATATTCCACGATGGCACGGGCTATGGACATACCGTCATAGGTCGAAGTTCCTCGGCCGATCTCATCCAGAAGCACCAGCGAACGCGACGAGATGTTATGCAGGATCATTGATGTCTCCAACATCTCCACCATGAACGTGGATTCTCCACGGGAGATGTTGTCGGATGCACCTACGCGGGTGAATATCTTGTCGCAGTAGCCAAGCTCCGCGGAAGCCGCCGGCACATATGAACCCACCTGAGCCATCAGGACGATCAGCGCCGTCTGACGCAGGAGAGCCGACTTACCGGCCATGTTCGGACCTGTAAGGATGATTATCTGCTGCTTTTCATTGTCGAGATATATGTCATTCGGAACGAACTCTTCGCCGGCCTGCATCATGGTCTCGATGACAGGGTGACGGCCGTTGCGTATGTCGATGACCTTGCTGTCGTTCATCTTAGGACGGCAGTAATTGTTGGACAGCGCCAGGTCGGCAAATCCGCTGAGCACGTCCAGTCTTGCAAGGATGCGGCAGTTCTTCTGGATCATGGAAATGTTTGCCTGAATCCTGGCTACCAGCTCCGCATATATCTGAACCTCAAGGACATAGATGCGTTCCTCAGCTCCAAGGATCTTCTGCTCGTATTCCTTAAGCTCCTCGGTTATATAACGCTCCGCATTGACAAGGGTCTGCTTTCTGATCCAATCTTCCGGAACACTGTCCTTGTGGGCGTTGCGGACCTCGAGATAATATCCGAAGACATTGTTGAATCCTATCTTGAGCGATGATATTCCTGTGCGTTCGATCTCGCGTTGCTGCACCTCCAGCAGATAGTCCTTGCCGTGGCGTGCGATCTTGCGGAGCTCGTCAAGCTCGTCGTTGACTCCGCTTGCAATTACGTCGCCCTTTCCGAGCTGCGAAGCAGTCTCGGGATGCATTGTCTTTCCGAGATAGTCGAGAAGTTCAGCGCAGTCACCCATCTTCGAAAGCATCTCGTCGATGGCCCGCACTCCCCTTCCACCACAGAGCTGCATTATCGGCGCAGTCTGGCTCAGACCCCTGCGAAGCTGCATGACCTCGCGCGGCATTATCTTTCCGGCAGCCGCACGCGAAATGATACGCTCCAGGTCACCGATATCGCCTATCATGGTCTGCAGGCGCATCAGGTCATCCCTGTTGTCCACAAAATGTTGTACGACTTCATACCTGGATTCCAGTTCCTGAAGGTCCATCACCGGCATCGCCAGCCAGCTGCGAAGCAGTCTGGCTCCCATCGGAGATGAGCATCTGTCCATGACCTCAACGAGGGAAGTACCCTCTTTGCCGGCGGTAGACGCAAAGATCTCAAGATTGCGGAAAGTGAAACGGTCCATCCAGACGAAAGAATTTTCGTCAATACGGGAGATGGAGCATATGTTGCTCAGTTCCCTGTGCTGGGTCTGTTCGAGATAGATCAGAAGGGCTCCGGCAGAGGTTATGCCGAGAGGGAAGCTATCGATGGCAAATCCCTTGAGGGAGTCCACCTTAAGCTGCCTTTTAAGCTTTTCGACAGCGTTGTCATAGACGAAGGCCCATTCTTCGAGAGTGGAGATATAGTAGTGGTCACCGTATTTTTCCCTGGTACCTTTTTCGTATCCTCTTGGCACGAGGAGCTCCTTAGGAGCGAATGAACTGAGAAGGGTGCCGATGTAGTCCAGCGAACCTTCCGCCACCTGGAATGCACCCGTGGAGACATCCAGAAATGCCGCTCCGCACTTGTCCTTGTAGAATGTCAGTCCCGCTATGTAGTTGTGCTCCTTCTGCTCGAGAAGCTGCTCGTTGAAGGCAACTCCAGGCGTCACAAGTTCCGTGACGCCGCGCTTTACGATATTCTTCGTAAGTTTCGGGTCCTCCAGCTGGTCGCAGACAGCCACCTTGTAGCCTGCCCGTACCAGTCTCGGAAGATATGTCTCGAGGGAATGATGGGGGAATCCGGCCATCGGAATGGCCCCTGGAGTAGCGCTGGAGCGCTTTGTGAGGACGATACCCAGCACCTTGCTGGCCGTCAGGGCATCGTCACCATATGTTTCATAAAAATCACCGCACCTGAAAAGAAGCACTGCTTCAGGATATTCTGCCTTGAAGGCAAAATACTGCTTCATCATTGGAGTCTCGGTCGGTTTCTTCTCTGCCATTTCCGTATCATTTATATCTAGGCAAATTTACTCATTTTTGTTGGAAGATAAAATAGGTGGAGCATAAGTCGCTGTCAACCAGCACCTTAATTACCCATCCGTGCTCCCCTTTGACGGCACGGAGGATATGGGAAGTTGCTGAGAATCAAAAGATTAAGTGCCACTATAAAAATATAATGGTTTTTGCTTATCTTTGCATGCTTATGAAAAGGGTCCTGATCATATCGTATTACTGGCCGCCGACAGGTGGTTCGGGGGTGCAGCGCTGGGTGAAGTTCGCCAAGTATCTGCCAGCCGAAGGATGGCAGCCGGTGATCTATACGCCGGAGAATCCGGAGCAGCTGGCGGTCGACGCCTCGCTGGAGGCGGAGGTACCGGCAGAGGCGGAGGTGATCCGCAGGCGTATAGTGGAGCCGTACGGGATGTACAAGAAGGTGCTTCGCAGGTCCGGACACAGCAAGGAGGCTGTGGAGGTAAATCCTGTGAACGCCCAGAACAAGTCTGTGCTTCAGAAGATGGCGATGTGGGTGCGGGGCAACCTTTTCCGTCCTGATCCGCGCTGCTGGTGGATAAGACCGTCGGTACGCTTTCTGAAGAAATATCTGAAGGAACACCCTGTGGACCTGATCGTCAGCACAGGCCCTCCGCAGTCAATGCATCTGATAGGCATGAGGCTCGCTGAGGAGACCGGACTGCCATGGATTGCAGATTTCCGTGATCCTTGGACCAAGATATTCTACTTCAAGCATCTGTCCATGACAAGGCGCACTCAGAAATGGCATGAGAAGATGGAACGCCGGGTGCTCGACAAGGCGACACGCGTGGTGGCAGTGTCTCCACTTGTACAGCAGGAGTTCCAGGCCATGACCAAGACTCCCGTGGAGCTCATCACGAACGGATTTGACGAGTGCGATTTCGCTGATGAAAAATGTAGGGACGCTGATGGAGGGCCGGACAAGGACTTCGTTATCACCCACACCGGACTTTTTGCAGCAGACGGTAATCCTACAGTGCTCTGGGATGTGCTGGCAGAGAAATGCGCCTTAGACCCTGACTTCAAGAAGGCATTGAAGATCAATCTCATAGGAAAGAACGACGAGCAGATCATAAAGGCTATTGACGAGGCCGGGCTGCATGAAAACCTCAACGACATGGGCTATCAGCCACACTCTGAGGCCGTAGCGCAGCAGCGCCAGGCCTCACTCCTGATACTTCCTCTGAGGAAGGAGCCGGAATACAAGGCCGTACTGCCGGGCAAGCTGTTTGAATATCTGGCATCGTCACGCCCTATTCTCGGCATAGGACAGGCAGACGGAGCGATGTCGATGATAGTGAATTCGACAAAGACCGGTGTCGTCTTTGACTGGAATGACAAGGAGTCCATGTCAAGATATCTGGACGAGTGCTGGGAGAAGCACCAGAAAGGCGAACTGAGTGCCTCCGATGCTGACATTGCGCAGTTCACCCGTCGGAACCTGACCCGCCGCATGGCTCAGCTGTTTGAAGAGATTTCTCGACGTCCTTCGGACGCTCGAAATGACAGTGACTGTCATCCTGAGCGCAGCGAAGGATCTTTAAATGACAGTCCTCATGCCCTCTGTCATCCTGAGCGTAGCGAAGGATCTTTAAACGATAAAGAATAAACATATGAATATGAACCAAAAATTATTAAAGAACATCGGAATATACGCAGGCATCCTCCTGCTGTTCATCGGATTGGCTTACGGCTTCACCCCAGAGGTCCTGGACGGCAAGATAGTCGAGCAAAGCGATATAGTTGCATGGAAAGGCATGGCAAATGAGGCCGTGACTCATAACGAGGCCCACCCCGAAGACCCTACAGCATGGAGTAATTCAATGTTCGGAGGAATGCCGACAACCGCCACCATTGACAGTTTCGAGGGAGATTGGACAGACGACATATACGACCTTTTCCTCACCGGACGACGTCCTGCCAGCTATCTGCTCATAGCCCTGATCGGCGGATTCCTGCTGATGTTGTCATTGGGCACCAGCAAGCTGATAGCTGTCGGTGGTGCCATCGCAATGGCTTTCTGTTCATATAACTTCCAGATCATCACTGCCGGCCACAACACCAAGATGCAGGCCATCGCCTACTTCCCATGGGTGCTCGCCGGATTGATTTTCACCTATAAGACAGCTTTGAGATCCTTCGCTTACGCTCAGGATGACAGGGGAGGCGCTCAGGATGACGTTACAACGTCATTGCAAGGAGCGAAACGATTTGGCAATCTCGCCAAATGGCTGCCTAAAACCTTCCTCGGAGCCACTCTCTTCGCTTTTGCCCTCAGTATGCAGATAAAGGCAAACCATCCGCAGATAACATACTATCTTGCAATGGTGATATTTGTCTTTGCAACAGGACTCTTTATTTACCTATGCACGCTGAAGGAACGCAAGCATCTTTTGAAAAGATTCTTTGTGGCATCAGCTCTGTTGCTTGGAACAGGACTGATAGGAATCGGAACGAATGCAAACAAACTAATGCCGACATTGGAATACTCCAAGTCAAGCATGAGAGGCGGATCGGAATTGTCATCAGGAAACAAAGGAGGCCTTAGTCTGAAATACATTACAGAATACTCATACGGAACAGAGGAAACCCCGAATCTGATGATCCCTAACTATAATGGAGGAGCTTCCCGCACACCTCTCGATACAGATTCCGAATCCCATGAATTCTTTGCCGAGTTCATCGGAGACGATGGGGCGGAACAAGTTGTAAAAGACATGCCTACATACTGGGGGCCTCAACCTCCGACAGGAGGCCCCATGTACATGGGAGCAATTACAATATTCCTCTTTGTGCTGGGAATGATCCTATGTAAAGGGCGTGAAAAATGGTGGATGTTCGCTGCAACCATAATTGCAGTATTTGTTGCATGGGGACACCATTTCATGGCTTTTGCCGAATTCTGTTTCAACTATGTTCCTATGTACAGCAAGTTCAGGGCAGTATCCATGGCATTGACTGTGCTGCAGATAACATTACCAATGCTTGGATTCCTGGTACTGGACAAGATCATGAAGGGTAATTATGAAAGGAAGAAACTGTTCAAGGCGGGAGGAATAGCGCTCGCACTCACTGCCGGTTTCTGCCTGATCGGAATACTCATGCCTGAGATTGCAGGAGCATTTACAAATAGCAATGACAACACTATCCTGGCACAGAGGCTTTACGAAAAGTTTGGAATGAGCATCAGCGAGTTGAATCAATATGGAATAAGTGTAGAGGATTGGAAAGATGCGCTCATCGTGGACAGGAGAGAACTTTTTACTGCAGATGCGACACGCTCATTGATACTTATCCTCATAGCAGCAGCCCTCATCGCCCTGCCTTACCTGAGAAAAGAATTCAATTCAGATATGGCAAGAAAAATACTCGCCGGATGTGTGATTGCAGTTGTGCTGTTTGATTTATGGGGAGTAGGAAAGAGATATCTCAATAGCAAAAATTTCATAACAGAAGAAAAACTGACCGAAAAATATTTTTCTGCAAATGCTGTTGACAAAGTGATTCTGCAGGATCCCGATCCGAATTTCAGGGTTCTTGATATAGATCGCCTAACTTCTTCCCTTCCTAGTTACCATCACAAATGCATCGGAGGTTACAGCGCAGTGAAGATGCAGAGATATGAGGATCTGCTTGATTCGTTGATAATTCCTGAGATATATGGAAATTTCAATAATATACTTTCAACAGCAACAACATACGAAGATGTAGAAAACAGGTTGTATGAACTTGATGCTATATCCATGCTCAATGGAAAATATATCGTATGGAACGGAATTTATGTAGTAAATCCATATGCATATGGAAACTGCTGGTTTGTAGATTCCTATGTTGCAGCAAAGAATCCTGACGAAGAACTTGATATGTTAAAATCGACATATAAGCGTGAAACCGCTGTCATCGGAGAGGATTTCGCATGGGCACGTGAAAAGGTAAGGCCAGGCTCATTACTCGACGACATCCACCTGACACACTATGCTCCAAACGAGCTCCGCTATGACTTCAGCACCTCCAGCGAACGTGCTGCCATCTTCAGCGAGATCTACTACCCGGATGGCTGGAAGGCATGGATCGAGCCAGCCGGATATTACGGAAAGGTTGTGGATGGCCGATACCAGCCTACGGCCAAAGCTAAAGAGGTTGACATCTTCCGCGCAGACTGGATCCTCCGTGGCGTTGTGATACCGGAAGGCGAAGGTACCCTTATCATGCGCTTCGAGCCGGAATCATATAAGACAGGTGAGAACATCTCGCGCATCAGCTCCATCCTGCTGATCCTACTGCTTCTCGGATCTGCCGGCTCAGTCGTCTACTTCTCCCGCAGAAAGAGATAAATCCTGGGATATACTCTACTGAGTATCAACAACTTACTTAAACCGCGTGCTCCCCTTTGACGGCACGCGGTTTGCGTATTTCACTGATAATCAATGCGTTTCTCCCCAGGCGTTTTCAGAATCTAAGGGCAAAGCCTATGCCGTGGCGTTGAGGGCCGAAGGTAACCTCTACCGGAGTGACGTCAGCTTTATTATAATCCTCTTCCATATGGTTCAGTCTACTGTTATAAACGCACATGGTGGGAATGCCGCTGGCAAGCATGGCAACACCTCCCAGCGTAGCGAAGAGACCGACATTGAGGATAGTGTTGGCTTTCCCAAAAACCTCCGATGAGTATTCTGAAGTGGTATCTGTTCCGGCGCCAGCATCGACAATAGCAAAAATTGGAAGGGTGATACCTCCCGCAATTGCGACTATAGTCCCGGTAAGAAAAGTAAATCCTCCTCCGACTGTAAGCACGGAACCACCTATCGTAAGTCCCAGACCAGTCTTGTAGGCGGATCTGTATCTCAGATATTCAGAACTTCTGTCTACGCCGTGGAAATCAGAGAAAAGTAAAACTGCCTCACTTTTTGTAAGCCTCTTACCCTCCATAAACACGCGGCTTCCCTTTATTTCAACCGGAGTATGAGTCTGGGCTGATGTAGCATATCCGACTAGAATAAGAGATAGAATCAGCAAAAGTTTTTTCATAATATATCGGTTTTTTTCTTATTGATGTTGAGGTCGGTGAATTAGCTGCATCATAGAAGTCCTGATACAAAGATAGCTATGATGACAACCGGGCAGACATAACGGATCAGAAACCAGAGTACGCCGAATAGCTTCGCGTTGCGGCTGAGGGTTCCGCCGTTTGTGAATTCGTCATATATATCTGCCTTCTTGAGACGCCAGCCCACAAACAGGACTGTGAAGAGACTGCCAAGGGTCATCAGGACATTTGACGAGAGGTTGTCAAAGAAATCGAAAAGATTTCTTCCATTGATATGAATGTCAGAGAGAGGACCAAATGAAAGCGAGCATAACGCACCTACAAGCCAGCAGATCACAAACAGGATGACGCATGCCCACTTGCGTGACATCTTCTTTTCCTCCACAAGATAAGCGACTGCCACTTCAAGCATGGAAATCGAAGATGTAAGAGCAGCGACCAGAAGAGCCACAAAGAACAATATGGCTATCACACTTCCTCCCGGCATCTGACCGAACACATACGGCAGAGTATCGAAGACAAGACCCGGACCGGACTGAGGATTGAGACCGAATGCGAAGACGGCAGGCATTATGGCAACGCCTGCAATCATTGCAAACATCAGATCGGAAACCGCTGTTGCAGTGCTCTGGAACAGTATGTTTTCCTTCTTGTCCACATAGGAAGCATAGGTCATTATGGTTCCGAATCCAAGAGACAGAGAGAAGAATGCCTGTCCAAGAGCAGCAGCGATTGATGATCCGTCTATCTTGGAGAAGTCAGGATTGAAAAGATAGTTGAGGCCGGCAGATGCACCCGGAAGTGTAACTGCATATATGGCTATGGCCAGCACAATGACAAACAGCAGAGGCATCATCACCTTGCTGAACTTCTCGATACCGTCCTTTATGCCGACAATGACTATAAGGGTAGTCATCAGCAGAAAGACTGTGTGACACAGAAGCGGAGTCCATGGAGAAGAAACGAAGTTGGTAAACATGGTGCTGAATGTACTTCTGGATTCTCCCGTAAAAGAGAACGTAAGTGACTTGAACAGATACTCCACAGACCATCCGCCTATCACACTGTAATAAGAAAGGACGATCAGAGGCACTATTATGGTGAACAGTCCTACCCATTTCCATCTTGACCCTCCCGAAAGGTCACGGAATGCGGCAAAGGCATTCTTCTGGCTGCGACGTCCGATAACGAATTCCGAAATGAATATCGGAAGACAAAGGACAAAGCTGAGGAGAATGTACACTATGATGAAGGCTGCTCCGCCATTCTCTCCCACCAGATACGGGAAACGCCAAAGGTTGCCAAGGCCTACTGCCGAGCCGGCCATGGCGACAAGCGCGCCGAATCGTCCGAATCTATCTCGTTTCATATTTATCAATGTTTTTCGTTCGTTTAAAGTTATATATCTCCTGAGGGAATATGACCCTCGGAGGGGAAATATGAAAAATATCTATACGTTACCTCTCCTCTAAATCTCCTCTCTCGGAGAGGAGACTTACCATCGCTACGCTCAAAGTTATCAATGTTTTTCGTTCGTTTAAAGTTATATATCTCCTGAGGGAATATGACCCTCGGAGGGGAAATGGTGCTATTTCTTAGTGGCGCATAACCAACTGACAATCAGCCAAATAACATGGTGTGCGTGCCGCCAAAGGGGAGCACGCAGTGGTATTTAAATTGCTGATAGCTAGGACATTATGGGACACGAATATAGGTTACAAATTCAAAGGTGTAGCCGGTTTCTTCGTCGGTGAAGAGTTCCGAGCGTTCTGCAACTGCCCATACAGAAGGGTCGATCGGCGGAAAAAATGTATCTGCCCCTTCAATCACCGTATGGACATGCGTAACGACAAGGCTGTCCACCATCGGAAGAGCCTGAGCGTAGATCTGACCGCCGCCGATAATGAAGCATCTCTCGAGGTTGGTCTCTTCGGCTACACGGAACGCTTCTTCAAGGGATCCGGTGACTGCTACGTCTTCCCCTGTGGAAAAACCACGGGAAACCACTATGTTCACACGACTCGGAAGGGCTCGTCCGATGGACTCGAATGTCTTGCGGCCCATGATGACAGGCCACCCGAGAGTGGTGCGCTTGAAGAAACGCAGGTCTTCGGAAATATGCCACAGGAGGTTGTTGTCACGTCCTATGGCATTGTTGTCTGATATTGCTACTATTATGCTTTTTTTCATAAGTCTTGTTTTAGATTTCTCGACTCGCTTCGCTCGCTCGAAATGACAGTGGGAGGGACCGCTCGTAATGACAGGAAGGGGCTCGCTCGTAATCGACACAGTCGCTTGAGCGCAAGCGAAAGAAATGACAGCGTCAGCTACACTGATACGTCACCATGGATGTGCGGAAGCGGATCGTAGTCCACAAGCTTGAAATCCTCGTACTTGAAGTCGAAGATGTTCTTCACTTCAGGATTGATGATCATCTTCGGAAGTTTACGAGGTTCACGTGCAAGCTGTATTTCCACCTGCTCAAAGTGGTTGGTATATATGTGCGTATCGCCTGTCGTATGGATGAACTCTCCCGGTTCAAGGCCGCACACCTGCGCAATCATCATGGTCAGAAGCGCATATGACGCGATGTTGAACGGTACTCCGAGGAAGACATCCGCACTGCGTTGGTAGAGCTGGCACGAAAGCTTGCCGTCAGCAACATAGAACTGGAACATGGTGTGGCAAGGCGGCAGGGCCATCTTGTCGACTTCGGCAACATTCCACGCAGAAACGATCATCCTGCGTGAGTCTGGATTATTCTTTATCTGCTCTATCACATTGGAGAGCTGGTCTATCGTCTTTCCGTCAGGAGTCGGCCAGCTGCGCCACTGGTGGCCGTAAACAGGTCCAAGGTCACCGTTTTCGTCAGCCCATTCGTTCCATATCCTCACTCCATGCTCCTGAAGATACTTCACATTGGTATCTCCAGCGATGAACCAAAGGAGTTCGTATATGATGGACTTCAGATGGAGTTTTTTCGTGGTCAGGAGAGGGAAACCCTCGCTGAGGTCAAAGCGCATCTGGTGTCCGAAGACGCTTTGAGTGCCCGTGCCGGTGCGGTCGGACTTCATGGTTCCGCTGGTGCGGATACGGTGTAAAAGTTCCAGGTATTGTTTCATGGTATATAGATTTCTCGACTCGCTTCGCTCGCTCGAAATGACAGTGGGAGGGACCGCTCGTAATCAACACAGTCGCTTGAGCGCAAGCGAAAGAAGTGACAGATGGTATATAGATTTCTCGTCTCGCTTCGCTCGCTCGAAATGACAGTGGGGAGGAATCGCTCGAAATCCGCTTGTCGTATATGAGCTAGCGAAGGGAATAAAAACTAACGGACGGAGAATGCGAAGATTATTGCCTGTTCATATACTTCTCCCGGACGGAGGACCGGTGACGGATAGTCTGCCTTGTTAGGTGCGTCAGGGTAGTTCTGGCACTCGATGGCAACTCCGGTATAGTCTTCATAGACATGTCCGTTCTTGCCTGCAGGGCAGCCTGAAAGCCAGTTTCCTGTGTATACCTGTACACCTGGCTGAGTAGTATAGATCTCAAGACAACGGCCGCTCTCAGGAGCATGAAGCTCAGCGCAGAACTGAAGCTGACCTGGCTCTGCTCCATCGATCACCCAGCAGTGATCGTAACCCTTACCTATCTTCAGAGGCTTGAAGTCTTCATTGATATCCTGTCCTATAGGCTTGCCATTGACGAAATCCATTGGCGTGCCAGCAACAGGCTCGCTCTCTCCGAGAGGAATCTGGGTGTCATCAGTAGGAAGATACTCCGATGCGTTGAGACGAAGAGTATGTCCGAGAATATCGCCGTTACCTTCGCCGTTGAGGTTGAAATATGCGTGATTTGTAAGGTTGATCACTGTAGGAGCATCAGACTCTGCTGTAAGGGTGAGACGAAGTTCGCACTCATCGGTCCATTCATAGCGCGCGACTGTCTTCACCGCACCCGGATAACCCTGCTCACCGGCCTCTGAATAATACATGAACTCTACCCCGCCTTCATGCTCACGGCTCTCCCATACCTTGTTCTGGAATCCCTCAGGACCGCCATGAAGATGGTTAGGGCCATTGTTTATCGGAAGAGTGTACTCGACTCCGTCAAGGGTGAACTTACCGAGGGCGACGCGGTTTGCATAACGTCCGGGAACCTTTCCGGAACATGGACCGTCACCGAAATAGCTTGCTGCCTCAGGATAACCGAGCACTACATCGGCAAGTAAGCCGTCCTTGTCAGGCACGACCACCTCAACTATTCCTGCACCTACAGATGATACTTTGACATATGCTCCTTTGGAGTTGGTAAGGGTATAGAGGAGGATTTCCTCTCCCGACGGGGTCTTGCCCCAGAGTTCTTTTGTTATCATAGACTTACAGTATTTATTATAGATCCTCACGTCGTCCTACGGACTCCTCGGGATGACAGGGAGTAACGGACTCCCCAGGATGACAAGAAGAAACAGGCTCCTCAAGAAATCCCCAGGATGACAAGGAGCAAATTTAACATTAATCTATGAAAGGGCAAAACAAAAAATCAACCACCCCAGTCCGAACGGACTCAGCCTTTGGGGGTGGTTGCGCTGAACGTTATTTAGAGTAGATCAGGCTGTTCTTATTTCCTTTCTTACAATACTGGTTCCAGAATTATCGGACCGGTAGAGCTGTAGAGAGCATTCAGGCTTGCAAATGTCTTTTCATATGTCACGTCTCCATCCACGAACTGGAACTTCACCTTGTCTGTGTTCCAGTCATATCTGTACTCGCTTCTGAGTCGAAGCTCATACTGACCGCCATTGCCGACCGTAACTGTTCCGATGCGGTTGTAGGTAGGATCAACCTCAAATGGGACAAACGAACCTTCCGGTATGTTCACTACAGTTCCGTCCTTGCGATACTGGATCTGTCCTGTCATCGAGCTGTTCTGGACCCTGAATCTCTTCTCATAGAACACCACCTTGGACTCATCTGAACTTATGACGATCTCACCGGCCGTAACAATCCCCTTTGTCTTGAACGGAATGGACTTTCTCTCTCCCACCTGGCTTTCGGTCGTCCTGATGTCTTCCGTTGCCATGAGTGAACCGGATCTTTCTGCATCCCTGGTAGCTGCAACATGATATACAAATCTTCCCTCGATGGTCGGGTGCTTTGTAACCTTGCCTGACGTATACACATCGCTTGTCTCATCGATCTGAAGCATAGGAGCATCGATGTAGATGTCGAATGCTGTTCCGAAAGGATCCACAGACACCTGCTGGTCGTCCGGAAGGACTATATTGTCATTTCCGCGGATTGTAGACTTGAAGCTGGTGACATCGAACTCAACGTTGATGGTCTGACCAGGAACATAGCTCAGAAGCACATCGTCAACAACTTCCTTGTTCTCTCCCGTCACATTTGTACCAATACCATTGATCGTAGCTGCGAAATGGAAAGGATGGAAGGTAGAAAGTTCGAACACACATGACTTGTAGAGGCCTGTACCAGTACATTTTCCGTCAGGAGCGACATAACCTGTCGTCGCCTTTTCTCCAGCAGTTCCTGTAGTGACCGACACGGCTCCGAATACATTTGAAGCAATACGGACAACCTCATCTGCCTTTGGCTTGTTGGTCTTAAGATGGAATGTTGCTCCATAAGCTTCCGTTCCTTCTGCCTTATTCCTGTGGAATCCCATCACTCTACCGCCGGTAGCTGCCCAGTTGGCAGGATCCAGATCCCTGTAGAAATCAAAGAAGTATTCTGATGAAGGATAATCGTGGTTGTGTACGAGATTCTGCGAATAGAACAGGAACTCATCCACATTATATCCTCCGGCAGGATCGAAATCCACATTAGGAGAAATATACTCGAAATGGGTCACTTCACCCTGAGGATTTGCCAGAGAAACACCTTGTCCGGCTGCAGGAGCGCTGCTCACGACCTTACCGAGGTGGGTCTGGAACTCGACAGGAGCATTTATCTTCTGAGGTACGAGGTAGTAATATATATACTCATCTGCAGGAGTAGCTCCTACGTAAGTGCGGAGATTGTGCACAAGTATTCTTGCATCTACATCTGTCTGGAAAGTAGCGGTCTTGGTAAGACTTCTGAAATGAGGGGCCTCGATAGTAAGGTTCACAGTCTGCGCAGATGGATCTGTATGGTCAAGGATGGACTTCAGATACACTCGCTGAACTCCCGGCTCAGTCACTGTAAGCACATATTTGTAGCCTATGCCGTTATCATCTCCATATTTCGGATCGTCAGCCCTTATGACAGGGAGCACCATTCCTGAAGCATTACGGATATCCATATCATTCACTGACAGGAGAACATCCATAGGGAAGAGTTCCGCTGGACAATCGTCCGGAATGGTGAACATCATGGTGACATTTTCGCCAGCCTCCTGACCGTAGATGTTGGTAGTAACCCATGCAGGCTCGAAATTCTGCTCCTTGACTGTAACGACCTTTATCTTTCTCGAAAGACGTCCATACTTGATATAGAGGGTACCTTCACGTTTCTGAAGTTCACCCATATCATTGAGAGTAACCACGATGGTTCCCACACCTGTTGATGCGTCAAAAGTATGACTGAAGTTTGACAATGCGACATCGTTTCCGTCCATCCATGAAACCTGTGCCTGGGACGGAGTCGTACCATCAAGATTCCTCACTGTGTAGTGGAGATAATAGGTATTCGGTTCCTTGAACTCGCCTTCACCGATTACAACGGAAGTATTCTCAACCTCAAGGGAATTCTTACTATCCTGTACCTGAGCGATATTGTCCGATACAGATACCCATACATTATTGGTTGCAGGCGCCTCAAGAGCCTTCTGGAAAGAAGTCTGACCATAATAGAGATCTCCGACGATATTCACCGTATAGTGGTGGTTACGCATGATCATGACATGGTTGCCGGCCTCATCAATGAGAGCTACACGGTAGTAAAGGTCCTCACCTCCAGGATAAGAGCCCTTGACGATGAAGTCTACAGGATCCGCAGGTGTGTTTTCTGTCTCAAATATATATTCCTCTACAGCAGTGCGTACATCGAGATAATCACCGAGCTTTGCCTTGTTGTCAGGAAGGGTGACAAAAGGATCTGCAAGCGTAGGAGCGACAAATCCGCCATGCTCAGGGCTATACGGAGCCACTGTACCGAATGCATTCGAGTTCACCACAACCCACCCCTTCTGTTCAAAATCAGTCTTTGTCGCGTCTACTGACAGGGATATCTTGGCCTGGTTGCGGAGCAGCTTTACCGGGTTGGAAGCCGAATTGTATGAAGGCAATTCGCTGACGGTCTTTCTTGCCCAATAAATCATACGGCCAGCAGAAGCCTCAAGCGCTGCCATTACGTCAATCTCGGACATTCCCCTATAGTTTTCCTCACGGAAATATGTAAGGTTCTGGTTTCCTACAAGCTGAAGAGTTACAGCGTGTTCAGGAACAGAAACTTCGAACTTTCCGGACAACGAAGGGTTACCGGAATCTGCCGTTACCTTTGCTGTAGTAACCGTAATGAACAGGTCATTCTTATCAAAGCAGAATACACTTATCTGCTGTACTCCGCCGCCGTCAGGATCGACTGCCTTGGTCTGGACAACGTCCATATCAGGCACCTCGACATTGAAGCGAAGGGTCACATAACCATCCTGTGTTCCATTCTCCTCCGGCGAAAGGAAGTCCTCCCTCTGGCAGGCAACGTTCAAAGCCAGGATTCCAGCAAGGGCGATGATTGTGTTGATGATTCTAGTTTTCATATGTTTTATCTACTCTAAGTTTTTAAGATTTCTCCACTCACTTCGTTCGGTCGAAATGACAGAGGGGGTTCGGTCGAAATGACAGAGGGGGGTTCGTTCGGTCGTCATCGACTAAGTCGCTTCGTTCCTAATATACATCCCGGATGCAGCGTACTGCAGAGTTGTCGTCATATTGTGATGATCCAGGATTTCTGACCTGTCCTGTCGCGCTCCAATAATATTGTCCTGAAAGGACCTCATCCATGGCCGCATTCTCGACATACTGGAAATCTATGATGATCTGTATCTCTGCTGCGGTAGGAAGGCGCCAGTTATCATAATGTATCGCATTGTCTGTCGCCGGATCGTTGTCAGGGTCATGAACCTCGACATATTCCCTGCAATGTCTCTCCGCCTGTTCAACTGAAGATGGCGGCTGTGTCGCTCCAAGCTGTGAGGCAATCATGAATGAAGGTGAAACAAGCTTTGCGTTATCTTCGCCATCATCTGTAAAACCATTTGCATCAATCTTCGGAATACCTATCGTATATTTTCCGGAAGAAGCTGTTATCTGTACATGGTACATACGGGCATTGTCCAACGATCCGAGGTTTCCTGCATTTCTGGAAGGAGAAGATGCATATTGGCCCCATGAATAATAATACAGGTCGGAAGTTCCGTCACTATTCATGGACGACACTTTTGAGCCGAAGAAGTAATTATTCTCTACCGATGTACTGTAATTCCATGAACTTCCGTTCCAGTTTGCAGCCACCCTGCGCGAACCTTTGTTCTCATATGTTGTAGGTCCGTTTGAACCTGTATAGAAATCACTTCTGTATGAATACCATCCCTGCTGATTGGTAATGTATTCGAGAGGATATTGAGCAACCTTCACCTCTCTTGTCAGACCGTCCTGGTTTGTTATCACAAGGGTGAAATAACGTACTGCATTATTGCCGGGAACCGGACTGTTGACCGTGATGTTTCCGGCTATGCCACCGTCAGTCACACCATTGATATTGCTCACTATTGAATTTGCTACCGGAGTCTTGATTCCGAACTTGTTAAGGTAGTAGACATCCTTCACTGTGATTGTCACAGGAGAAGAAGAAGCGAACTCTAGTGTCGAAGCATCCTTTGCTATATTATGCATATCTAAGGAAGTCTCATTCACACTCAGATACTTAGGCTTGTCATCTCCACCAACATTGATGGTCTGTGAGGTCCACTCCTCGACCGCATAATGAACATTTTCGATATCTACAGGAACAGTTTCGGTTGTAGCTCCCGGACGGTTGATGGTGACATTCACTTCATAGTAGTTGTTTCTTCTGAACACCTTCTCACCTGTCATATGGATCTTGTACCAGCTGTTGTGATGTTCGACCGGTGTTCCTCCTGAAGGAGTGTATATCAATGGAAGGTTCACAACTGCACAGGTCTCTCGGTTGATGATGTCCGTTGACCAGCTGTTAGGATAGACGTAGGTCACGAGTGACGCATTTGACTTGTCGGTTTCAGGATTCCACTTGAAATGTCCGTCATATCCTCGAGCTGTATTTCTCACATCTACCACTGTAGCGTCGATCATGTCGTCAGCTCTTGCCTCGGCCAGAAGGAATGCCTGATATGGAAGGTTCTGGATATAGTAAAGGCCTCCGTCAGAAATCAGGCTTCCGCCTGCAGACTGGCCGAATGAAGCAAACTGCACATCCGGTCCTGCCGTAATGTTGATCACCACCTTTGCTGCTGCACGGCGCAGAGTCGCTTCAAGGACTGTATTGTCGGCCACATTGCCATTGTTCAGCTTCACAAGTGTGCCGGAACCGTCAACAGCCTTTGCATCCATAAGGAAGTATTTAGGAGCACCTTCGATGGCAAGACCTGTCAGGTGAAGCTGCTCATCAGTCTGCTTCATAGTGATGAAATCTGTGTAATCAAAGTCAGCTGCCTTGAAATCAGACTTAGGAAGATTGCTGTTTGCCACAAGATAGACATGATAGAGGGCATCCACATCAAACGAACTTCTCTTAGCGTCCACAGTCAGCTGGGAAGCATTGTTCACGACATATCTGCCGTAATGTTTCAAATCTCCAGGAGTACCTGCGTTGTCGGCAAAGATAAGCACATCAATATGATTGACGAATGACTCAGTCTGGTTATCCGGTTGGAATTCAGCTTTGGTAAGACCAGACGAAAGGTCAATAACGATTGTCTCATTCATTGGCACATCATAGGTCTCCTCCATACTGCAGGAGAACAGAAGCACCGATGCCACTGAGATTAAAACTGTATTGATGATTCTTTTCATTGTATTCTAGTTTACCATTGTTATCGTTATGTAATTCACACTTGCGGATTCCGGCCAGAAATAGTCAGGATATGATCCGTTGATGAGCAGGTATTCACTTTCTGTAAGTCCTCCAGGAGTATATGTGATCGCAAGGTTGACTGTCTCTGTCGGATACATATGGGCTGCCTGCGGATGGACTTCTATCCTGTACCAGTCTTCTGATGCTGCAAATGGAGGAGTGACAGGAGTAGAAAGGTCTGTCATATTGTAAACCTTGATGTCACATTTCGAAGCATTCAGTCCCTCGAGAGTCGGTACCCACTGGTCGCTTGCCGGATAAGTCATCTGGAAATATCCGACGAACGGTTGTGTCTCTGACATCGTGGCCTTAGCAGCCGGTCTTTCATGCAGATCATCGTCGTTCTGAGGAATCTCATGCCATAAATATGTGTGGGTCGGATAGTCAAAGAACCAGTTCTGCATCCTATCCTCATCCCAATCCCAGTCCGCAACCTGATAATTGATGAGGATCTGACCTTCAGCATTGATGAGGATGCAGACCTTTATATGATGGTTGCGCTCCACTCGAGGAAGATAAACATAAGCATTTTTCAGATCCTGACCTGCTCCAAGGCTGTACTCTACATGAAGTACGGCTGCTCTTGCTGCATCCGCAGGATAGCCTGCAAATGTATTCCATGTATAAGAAGGATCGTCGTATGCAACACCCTCTCTTACCTCAGGCATATATTGTCCGCTAAGGACCTCAGTGTAGTTTGCAGGATTCTGAGACTCGGCTGAACCTTTGACTACAGCCTTTGTGACGTCTGTGACAGAAGATAGGAGATTTCTGTTGTTCTGGCGGACAGGCACCGCATCAAGTACCGCATCTGTCTGAGGGAAAAGGTAACTGTATTCTCTTGTACCCTGGGCAAGCAGGCTGATTCCTCTGATCTGCGGAGTGCTTGAAGCTCCCTCAGTCTTTGCTGCATAAACCGAAAGTTTTGCAAGAGAACGCTCAAGGGTGAATGTCACCGGATCTGCAAGAATGAAATGACCTTCATGACCGGCTTCTGTATTTGCTGTTGCAGAAACAGCATCTACGTTTATAGGTTCTGCCAGATGCATGCAGTACATAGGAAGAGATGTTCTGCTTGTCAGTCCTGTGAACTTCACAGCCTCAAGTTGAGCTCTGGTCATATCCCTGGTAAGCTGCACGGTTTCGTTCTCATATCCCATTTCGGCTTCATTTGCGATAAGGTAGAAATCCACATTGTGAACACCTGTAGCAGGCAGTTCAAGATCCATATAGAAAGGATCACCAAGCGCAGTAGTCCCTCTTTCAGCATAACCGGCAAGTCTTTCTCCCTGGAAAGCATAAATCCTGAGACTCTTTATAACCTTCTCCATGGATGTAGGGTCCTCATACTCCGCCTTGGTCATACCTTCTGCAGCCACGTTGACCTGTATCATCACGCCCTGCATCCGAGCCGACAGTTCATCCTTCTCCGACAGGCAGCTGACAGACAGCATTGCCGCAAGGAAGCAGAGGACTGTGTTCTTCATTATGTTGTTGATAGTACGCATAGACATGATGTTTTTAGAATTCTGGTGTTATGTTTTCAAGATACCATGAAGGAACTGTTATCGAGATCGATGTAGGCTTGAATTCTACTCTGAAAGGGATCACGCATTCGTGCTTGGTCACGTCGATCTTGTATTTAGCGATATGCTGGGCGAAATTGACCTCGGCCAGGGAAGCGCCTCCGGCAGCTATCCTGAGATAAACCTCTTCATGGTTGTTATGTCTCATGATGTTGTTCACAGCTGCAAGCGTTGTGTTGCCGTCGTGTGAAGCATCCATCACGTAAGTCGTTGCCTGACCCTTGGCCTTGTTGTTGAAATCAGTCTGAGGCGATACTCCAACCAGTTCTATGGATGGGTAGCCCGAGGCCTTGGTCAGGGCCGGTACACCTACGACCTCAACAGAGACGTCGAAGTGTGAACTGGCAAAATAAGTTGTCTTTGTCTCCACCTGCTTATACTCATCATATGGAGCGATGGTATAGTCGATGGAAGACCAGTAGAGGGGATCGTTGCCTGAGACTGTCTCTCCAGAATTATAGTCCTTGTCGGCAAAAACGATGCTTTCATAATCACCCGATGACAGACCCTCCACTTCTGTCTCATAGGCATTACCTACACATACAATCCTATAATCCCCCGGCTCAAGCGGCGGAAGGGTTGTAAGACGTGCCTGTACGTCCGCATCCGAAAGCTGCTCAGATACGACACAGTTGTTCTGCTCATCAAAAACATACATGTGCACGCGATCGATCTTCTCCGGGAAAATCTCTGTCTCTCCATCTCCCTGATAACTCAAGGCAAGGCAATAGACGTTATAGCAATCGCTATGATCCTCCTTGATGCAGGAAGTGGAGAGTCCTCCGGCCAGCAGAAGGGTTAAAGCAATGTTTCTAAGTTTCATAAGCTGCATGTTTTTGATGTTTAATGTCATTTCGAACCAGTCGAGAAATCAATTATAAATATCGGAGGGGTCCGGAAGCTTTCTTCAAGGGGCCGGAGCCCCTCCATATATTTATTGATGTTGTTTTAAGGTTTTTCAGCCTGAGCTGAAAGTCTGATTTAGAATTCAGGAGTTACGAGAGCTACTTCCCAGCTCATCACGTCAACTGTGATGTCAAGACATCTGTCCATAGGATCGATCTTCTCTTCCGGAATCTCGATTGTTCCGTCTGTTCCAGGACCAGCCTCGCCCTGTCCGCTCATGCGATAGATATATCCTTCCTGGAATGATGTGATAGGGTTTCCGCTGCCATCCTTAAGGTTCTTTGTGTAGAGGTAAGCCGGCTGTCCGTCAACGATGAGCTTGATCACGAATACAGGAACCTCATCGCAAGAGAATGCATGGTAAGCGAGCTTTCCGTCTGCAGGAAGATCCTTTACCGGAGTTGCAGGAGTGATTGTAACGTCCACAGCATCTCTGTACCAAGGAGTAGGAGTCGTGATTCCGTCAAGCCATGTGTAAACTGCTGCCTGATTTGCGAAATCTGTAATAGGAGCTGTCACTGTAGTTCCCTCAACACCTGTGATAAGATCTGTAGTTTCGCAGTAGTTCTGGAATGCAAGCTGGGTGATCTTGATCTCATTGTACTTAGGATTAGCAGGATCCTGGAAGATCACTGAGAATCCATCGACTTCGAAACGTGAGATACGTGGCTTAAGGACAAGCTCAACCTTGTAGACCTCCTGCTGATACTGTATAGTATTGCCATCAGCATCCTTTCCCTCATCTACATGTGTGCCGGCAGGATCGAAAGAAGAATCCTCTGCATAAAGTACAAGATCCTTAGGGTCCTGCTGATCAACGATCTCGATAGGATCGGTTGACAGTTCTGCCAGAAGGTCTGCATAAGAGTCATACTTCTTTCCCATGTTTGCTACTGCAACGACCTTGGTACAGTTAGGATCCACATAGTGGAAAGAAGCGGTTCCGCCTATAGGCAATGCACTGTCCCAGTATGACTGAGCATCAGCAGATCCGTCTGTAACCTTTCCTACATACTCGTTACCACTTCCGTCAAGAAGGAAAAGCTGGAAGTCATTTACTACGATCTTGTCACCAGCTGAAATTTTTTCAGCATCAGCATATGAACTCTTTGTAATGATCACATTCTCAAGAGAAACCTCGACAGTCTTGAGACGATTAGGTCCATCCAGTTCAGGAGTTGTGTCCTGCTTGTTACAAGAAACAAGTGCCAAAGCTGCGATAGAAGCAGACAACATCAATTTAGTAAGTTTCATAACCGTAAAATTTAAAGGGTTTGTAATTATTAAGTGTTATTCGTATTTCTTAAGATATTCCTCAATGGCTGCTCTCTGACCAGCCTCATACTCATATTCAGCATTTATCGCGTCGATATTCTTCTGTGCTGACGGGCAATTTCCATCCAGTGCCTTCTCGAACCATTTCATAGCCTCCTCAAACTCTCCCTGCATCATGAATGTCACTCCTACCGTATTGAAAGCCCTCATGTCATCCTCCACCGGCTTCACATGCTCATATGCTTCTGCATATTTTCCTTCGCGGATCAGAGCGTTTGCCTGATTTATGATATCAACCGCCTCGTCGTTTGTCGAATCGTAATATACCGCCAGGTATCTTGCACATCTGAGGTGAGGGTAAATCTCGTCGAGCATCTTCTTCCATGTCTTTCCGTGGTCGATCCACTTTATCTTGTCCTTCTTCAGCTCCGACGGGATGGTTTCATCGTCGATGATCTCCAGTACCCTGTCCTTGTTCTCGATTTCTGAAGCTGCCACCACCCTTCTCAATCCTACCCAGTTCTCTTCTCCGTTCCTGATCCTGAAATCATCCATCGTCAGATTGTACTCAGGTCTGTGCTCGATGATGTAGTTGATCAGGGCCTTTGCTCGATTCTCTCCCAACCACCTGTTGAATGCCGGGCGACCTTCAGGTGAAGCGTAACCAGCCACTTCAATCTTATCGATCTTGTAATGAGGGTTCGAGTGAATCTTATCTACTGCGGCAAGGATCTTTCCGAATGTCACCTCATTGTTGAATACCGAAGAATCAATCTCTATTTTTGAAACCTTGAAGATGATTTCCAGCTCATCCTGTCCGAAGTCCCATTCTCTCGAAGCATCCACCAGTACATATTCAGGAATTCTTCTTGCCGGCATCTGGGGTTCCTCAAACAGTGCTATTCCTTCTGCCAGATTCTCCTCAGCCAGCTCCTGTTCACATGCACATCCCACCAATTGTCTCCTTATACCGAGGTTTGCCGATTTCATCCATCTCTTGAGAGGAACCTGTGAGGTATACTGGTAGACCTCACCTTTCATCACCTGATTTTCTCCCAGTTCCCAATCCTTGTCTCCTTGAATATGGTTGACCTGTCTCTCTCTCTTGTATCTTCCCTTTCCATAGACCTCCATCATATCGAGCCAGAGAGTATCTCTTCCATTATATATATAAGGCATTATGACTTCTTTCCTGTTTGAAGGCAGATCTCTTACGTCGGTATCCACGTCGAAGGAAACAGTAACATTTGTTCCATCATGAGTGAGGGATTCATTTGAGATCACAGTCTGAGCCTCTGTCATCATGCTCATTCCCAATACGAGAACTGCTGTTGTCAAAATTTTCTTCATATCTGTTTCCTCCTTATTTTATCATATAGATGAATGAAAGACCAAAATCTGTAGGACCGAAGGCGTGCTTTGCGACGTTCTCCTGGAAAAGTCCACAAGGGCGGCTTTCAAATCTGTCATATTCAGTGTACCACCATCCCAGACCGAGAGTGAACTCCATGTTCCATCTGCGGCTGATCGGCCATGCGTAACCGTAGGTAATTCCCGCTCCTACTGCCCATCCTTGACTTCTGGCATGTTGCAGATTGTCAAGAAAACCGCCTTCAGAGACCTCTTTATAAAATACTTCCGGGATCAGCACTCCGCTTACGTTGAACTGGGTATAATTACCGTTGATGCCAATGAAGTGTCCCTGGAAACTCTCACAGAACCAGTATCTGAACTCAGGAGTCACCAGAAAATGCTTAGCCTTTATATTATCCTCTTTATTAAGGGTCCATGGATTGTATCCGCCCGCGATCTCGAATGTCCAGCGGTCGCCCATTGCGAATTCAAAACCCACGTTAGGGGTTGTAGTCGCCCAGTACAGGGAGTTGGTCTTCACTGCTATCTTCTGCGCAGATGCCGTCGAAGCAAAAGCAAGAAGAATGACTACAAGTGTAAGATAGCGTTTCATCAGCAAATCTTTGTTAGTTGATAACTTCAAAACCGCTGAGCAAAACAGAAATATTTAATGAAGTAAAAATAAGAATCCGGATATCAGATCCTGGATTTTGTTTCGTTCAGCGATAACAAAGGTAGATACACGGGAAGCCATGCTGCAAATCTTGCATTACGGTTTTACCAGAGATACAATTTTTATTTTCATATGCGCTATTTTTTACGAAGGCGCAACTTATTCAGCTTTATTTGCACCAAATTACATATGCTAACACAAAAAATAATTTGTATCAGCGAAAAATTTAATGAGGATACTATTTTTTATTTTGAAAATACATACCTTTGCAGTGGCGTTATTTAAAGAAAAATGGAAACTACCATTCATGCGTTCTTTGAGTTCGGATACACACTCACATTCGGAATTCTTGGAGCCATTGTTTTACTGACAAAGACCCCAAAACAAGCAGAACTTGAAAGTTACAAGAAGGCACGCACCGCATTAGGTGTCGGGCTGACTATGCTGTCCATATATTGCATCATAAGAATGCTGACTCCTCAACACCATGAGGATTACGTAAGTTTCTGGCTGTTGGTAACCTTCACCCTGATACATTCATGGCTGACATATGCTACAATGCTTTTCCTGATGGAATCGCCGCGATATATGACACGCAACTTCCTGATTGACGGATTAATACCTGTTTCGTTAATGCTGATCGGAGGAGTCGTAGGAATCTTCGTTCCAAGTCTGCAGCCGGCAATGTTCGTCATCTTCGGATGCATATTCGGCATAAAATGCGCCTGGATGTTCTATACATGCCGGAAAGAATATCTTAAATGCAAGCGGGAGCTTGAGAACAATTACGACGAGCTGCCTGACATACAGTGGATAAACACATTGATATGGATCTCACTTATCATGTCAGCCGCAACAATAGTTGCATTCTACGTACCTGCAACACATATCGTCTACTATCCTGCTATCCCAATCATTTACATATTCATCGTAGTGAAGATTCTCAATTTCATGCCTGTAAAGATCGACAAGATCAGGCATAGCAATCTTTCTATGAATAGCGCACCGGAACCGGTGAAGAAAGTGACCGGACTGGCAGAGAAGATCGAACCAAAACTGGTCAAGTGGGTAGAGGAGAAAAGATTCTGTCAGCCTGAACTTAGCATCAAGGACGTAGCAATGGAAATGGGGACAAACCAGAATTACCTTTCACAATATCTCAATAACAACAAGGGCGTGACATTCCAGGTGTGGCTGAACACACTCAGAATAGAGGAAAGCAAGAAAATCCTCACATCCGGAGAAAAACTCTCCATTGAAGAAGTAGGAATCCGAGTAGGAATCCCTCAGAGCTACAATTTCTCAAGATGGTTCAGAGTCATTACAGATATGACCCCGTACCAGTATAGGAAATCAAATAATTAAAGAGCTTGTTTTCAGGAACATCCTTCATTATCACCCTCTTTTCCGCATCCAGAAGGTACAACGAAGGGATTGCTCTTATCGCATACACATCGTCCCCTCTCAGGACAAGATCAGGATCGAATCCATTATACCATTCTTCCGGGTATATCGGCATATAGGAACGCCATGCCTGGATATCCTCGTCTATATAGATGTTCAGCACCGCCATTCTTCCTGATGAAATCAACGAAGATATGTTCTGATCACCTTTCAATACCTCTATGATGCTCATGCAGGCTGCGCATCCCGGGTTACTGAAAAAGAGAAGAGTCAGTTCGGAATCGATATCATGAAGATTTCTGATTTTTCCCGACTTGTCAGAGAATCTGAAATCTGTTGCTTTTGTACCGATACGGTTCAGTCCGCACATCCTCGCCTCCCGCTCGTATTTTCCTCTTTCCACGTCGGAAAGTCCCTCATAAGAAGCATATCGGGAAACGAAAGGCAGATAATATTCTTCATTCCTTACAGGAGAGTTAGGATCATACAGATATTTCTGAACAAGCTGGACAAATGTCTCGAAGACATTTGATGAAGGGTTCTTCTTTTCACACTGATAAGCGCGGTCATACAGGTTCTCCATCGATTTCAATGCAATCTCGAGAGGAGCTGCATCAAGAAGCATTGTCCAATCCGCAAACTTCTGCTCTACCACATCTTTCGGCACACCGCTCACATAAAGAGAATCGCAGGGATAATCTCTTGAAGGATCTGTAATACCGTTCCAGAAGTTCTGGGAGTAATATGCAAGCGCTTCCTGCTGATCGGAAATGATGGATGGAATCTGAACATCAGGAAAAGGCAGAGGTTTGAACTCTGCCTTTTCAATATTCTTGCTTTCAATTATCTTGTCTTTCGGCTCCGCAGCACCTTGAGATCTTTCACTGCTACCGCTTCCGCCACAGCCTGTCAGCAAGACAACTGAAAGAATGGAAATCAATGGATTGTATTTCATATTACTTTTTTACAGATGACTGAGAGATATTGATAAGGAAGTCTCCGATCTTCTCAAGCTCTGCAAGGACGTCCATATAATAAACTCCTGTCAGATAGTTATAGCTGTTGCCCTCGATATTGACAATATGCTCTTCTCTGAGATGGTTGCGGCACTCGTTGATATTGTACTCACAGTTCTCAGCATTTGAAATCTCCTTGAGATTCTCATTCTTGAGGTTTTCAATCATGACGTCATAACCCTTCTGTACAAGATCCATCATCTTGTTGAGACGGTCAAGCAGAGACTTGTCAAACTTCTTGTTATGAATATTCTTTCTCTTGAGGATACGTCCGATTGCCTCACCCGAGTCTCCGAGGGATTCCATTTCGCCGATGATCTTATACATCATCTTGATCTGCTCGGTTGCCTCCTGACTGATTTCATTCTTTGAAACTTCATTGAGATATGTAGCTATCTCATACTCGATCCTGTCAGTGATTTCCTCATATTTGATGAGCTTGTCGTTTATTGCATCGAATTTTTCCGGATCCTGCTCATTTATAGCCTGACGCACATAGCCGAAACCGTTGCTGCATATTTCTGCAAAGTGTACGATTTCCTGCTTGGCCTCCTGAAGCGAAAGTTCCGCTGTGCTGAGAGGACCACCTGAGATATACTTGAGTCTGAATACTTCAGCCTCACCCTTAGGCTCCTTGACAAGCCATACCACAGCCTTTTCTATATACTTGGTGAACCATATGAGCACCATTGTATTGGTTACATTGAAGAGAGTGTGCAACATTGCGATACCATATAGCATCGAATCCTTTGCAGCAAGAAATGCAGCCTCGGCCTTGGCCTCACCTGGCGTATCCTTGGCAGCCTTGAAGGCCTCATTAAGACCAGCCATATCGACTGTCATAGGATCTGAAAATCCCAATGAGACCATAATAAGACTTATAAGTTTAAGAATAGGACCCAAAAGGATCAATACCCATATCACACCTATGATATTGAAGATGGTATGTGCACGTGCAGCTCTCTTTGCTGAAGTGTTGGCAACCGAAGCAGCAATGTTTGCAGTGATGGTAGTTCCGATATTCTCACCAAGCACCATGGCTATAGCCAATTTGAAGTCAATGAGACCGGATGCTGCAAGAAGCATGGTGATTGCCATTGTCGCGCTGGAAGCCTGAAGTACGATGGTCAGGATCGCACCTGCAAAAAGGAATAACAGTACCGATCCGAATCCGAAATCATTGATGCTTCCGAAGAAGCCCATCATTTCAGTCTCATATTGACCAAGCACCTTATTTGCACAGTCCTTCATGAATGTCAGTCCCACATACATAACTGCAAATCCCATAAGGAACTGACCGATATTTTTCAGAGTGGCTTTCTTGGAAGAGTGCATTACAAATCCGAATGCCATCATAGGAACTGCAAACAGGGCGATATTTACAGAAAATCCAAGGGATGTAACCCAAGCTGTAAGAGTAGTACCTATATTGGCTCCCATTATGACCCCTATGGCATTTCCAAGAGACAGAAGACCTGCATTCACAAAACTTACCACCATGATAGTAGTAGCGGAAGATGACTGCACAAGGGCTGTCACCAAAGTACCGGTAAATACTCGTTTTGCAGAATTTGAAGTCATCTTTGCCATGAATGTCCTCAGGCGGTCACCGGCAGACTTCTGCAGACCTTCACTCATCAGTGTCATACCATAGAGGAACATTGCAAGTCCTCCAAGTATAGAAAGCACATTAAGAATAGTTTCCATATAGAAATTATAGTTGTTATTTGCTTACTAAAATAGGCGAATAAGCCACAAAAATATAAAAAATAATTAGATTTGCGAGGTTGTTTACGACAATCAGCTGACAAGTTTTATTAAAAACTGACACATTTTGAAAAAAATAATACTCTTCATATACCTGATATTAATCCCTCTGCTGACACAGGCACAGTTCTTCGTTCCTGGAGATGATCCTGGAAGATTGAAGTGGAACTACATTGATACGGATAATTTCCGTGTCATTTATCCTCAGGGAAGCGACTCACTTGCAAGGGAATACGGATTCAAGCTTGAAAAATATAAGATTCCCGTATCACGCACTACCGGATATATGGTCGGCCAGGGAGACGGACGGCTGATGCCGGCGGTGATTCATGCATATAATACTGCAAACGGTTCCGTAGCATGGGCTCCTAAGAGAATGGACCTGTTCACCATTCCTACAGCATATGATCCCGAACCTATGCCATGGTCTACAATGTTGTCTGTGCATGAAGGCAGACATATCACCCAGATGCAGTTCGGCATGACCAATGCACAGAAGCCGTTCACATACGTGTTCGGAGAAATGTGGAACATCCTTGTATCCCTTCTCTATCCGGGTATGTATTTCATTGAGGGAGATGCTGTAATTGCAGAAACCGCCTTCACTCCTTCCGGAAGAGGAAGGACCGCTGATTTCCTGAATTACTATAGAGTCGCCTTTGACCAGGGAGAATATCTTAGATGGGACATATGGCAGTTCGGCTCTCAGAAGCATTATACACCGGATCATTATGCTCTGGGATACATGACTCTCTCAGGCATCAGATATCTGTACGACTATCCGTACGTGATGAAGGACGGATATGCCAGAGCATCACGCAGACTGTTTGACTTTGCACCTATGTTCACTGTCTCAGGAAAGAAGAGCGGAAAGGACAGGAGGGTTGCCAGAGAGATATTCAAAGAGGTCTGCGATACGATGCAGGGCATATGGAGCAGGGATGCAGAAAAGAGGGCACCGTTCATATTCATGGAGGAAGTGACCGAAGAGCCGCGTCTCTACACGGATTATGGAAGCAAGATATCTGTCGGAAAGGATATATATACCGTCAAGAGCGGGTTTCTTGACAGTCCGGCCCTGATAAGGATAGATTCCACCGGAAAAGAACATAAGATATCAGAATTTGCCTACACCGTATCCGAACTGAAATATCATGACGGCAGGATATATTGGAGCGAAGAGATTCCGGACCCGAGATGGAGCATGAAGGCAGATTCCAGAATAAGGTCAATTGACCTGAAAGGCAGGAAGAAGGTCAACTGTTCGGACAGGAGACAGCTTCTGTTCAACCCTTCATTCTCGGATAAGAATATGGCGACCGCCCAGTACTTCCCATCCGGAGGAACGGCACTGAACATTGACGGAGAGACGATCATGGCTCCTGACAGTCTTCAGATTGTGGAGACTGCATGGATCGGAGATACGGTATATGCTACTGCAATCTCAGATAACGGATTCGGAATATATTCATATGACGGAGAATGGGATATGGTTCTTGCCCCGCAGCCTGTGAGAGTCACCTGCTTCAAAAGCTGGGATGGTGAACTCACGTTCATATCGGACAGAACAGGAACAAATGAACTGTATCATCTTGATCCTGTCACCGGAGAACTCAGACAAAAGACATCGACAAGATACGGAGCTGACGACTACACCTACAGCGAAGACGGACGGAATCTATATTTCTCATCACAGACTCTGAAAGGCAAAAAGATGTTCAGAACTCCTGTTGATTCACTATTCGACAGAAAGGTAGACTTTACCGATCGCTATAAATATATCATAGCAGACCGGCTGGCGGAGCAGGAAAAGGAGATTGCAGGAAGTGCGGAGGCTGTAGACAATGACATCGAAGTGCGGATGAGCGAACCCAAGCGTTACCGTAAGGCAGCCCACATGTTCAACATCCACTCATGGGCTCCAGTCTATGTCAATGTGGACAATATAATGAACATGTCCTATGACTACATCTTCCAGGCTGCATCTCTTGGTGCCGCTGCCATAATGCAGAACAGGCTGGCCACAGGTGTCGGAGAATTCGGATATTCGGCTCACAAGGACCCTTATGACAGGTCAAAGTGGAGGCACTCGGGACATTTCAAATTCACATATTCAGGTCTTTATCCTGTCATAGAGGCTAAGATCGACTTCAATGACAGAGGTGCAAGGCAATATAATGTATATGCCGTCAGATCTGAACAAGGGACAAGCGTCGGACTATACTCCAGCGAACTGTCTTCCCCATTTTTTGACGGAAGACTTACCACATACATTCCGTTCAACTTCTCATCTGGAGGATGGTACAAGGGACTCATCCCACGGCTGTCATATCGGATCACAAACGATATGTTCAACACTTCCATCCCGATACTTGAAGAAGAAGGAATCGGACAATACCCTTGGAATCCTCCTTTCAAAGAAGTCATTGAAGGTAAGAACAGGTTCAGACATTACCTGAGCGGTTCGATAAGAGCTTATACAATCACATCCACCCCTAACTCAGCAGTATATCCGAGATGGGGTATCGGAGCGGAAATAGGAGCGACAGGAAGCCTTGAAAGCGAAAATATACTCTCGCCTATGGGTTACGGATATCTCTACGGATATGTCCCTGGAATCATCCGTGAGCAAGGACTCAAACTTTCGGTCATGCACCAGCAGAAACTGGATAAGAACGCCATATTCGGCCAACCGGCGGTGCAGGTCATGCCAAGAGGACTTGAATCCTACCCTGCTCTCAGCAGCTTCATGGCAGTAAACAACCCGTCAGTCACGAAGTTTTCTGCTGACTATGCCATTCCGATCTATATAGGCGATCTTTCCATCGCAGGAGGACTCGTATATATAAAGAGACTATGTCTGACGCCACATGTCGACTATACACGTGCAGGAAAAACCGATCTGTTCTCAGTGGGGTCTGCACTTACACTGGACCTCAACGGAATAATATGGATAGACTGGCCGGTATCGATTGGAGCGACCTATTCATACAGCGGACTGGGGGATTACAGTCTTGTCAAGCAACAGACAGGAATAGAAATGAACCCGCACCACGTAGGATTTGTATTTAACGTATCATTTTAATAAAACATGTCAATAACAACAGAAGCTCTGGCTCCGTGCAGCAAATGTGGCCAGCAGAACAAGGTAACGCTCTACAAGAGCATCAACATATCAGAAAATCCTGAACTTAAGGACAAGGTCAAGGACGGCTCCCTCTTCCTGTGGGAATGTCCGCACTGCGGTCAGGTGAATCTTGCCAAGTATGAGACGCTCTATCATGACCCTGTAAGCAAACTGATGGTGTGGCTCATTCCTTCCGGAGAGATATCCGAGACTCAGATGCATGCCATCACGATGCACACAAAGGCTATGGGAGGCTATACACTCCGCCGTGTGAATGACATGGGATCACTGATGGAAAAGGTACTGATATCCGAGGCCGGACTTGACGATGTAGTACTTGAGATGTGCAAGTATATCACAAAACTGGAAATGATTCAGAAAAGCGTGGCTGCCGAGCAGAAGGATGAATTCATGGCATCAGTGTTCCACTTCTACCGCTCGGAATGCGAAGGTGACGAGCGTATCCTTACGTTCATGTACGCCCTCGACGGGCAGATGCTCGGCGTCAATATCGGCTGGAACGTCTACCAGGATTGCGCCGGCATCCTGGAGCGCAATCCGCAGATCCGCCCTGCAGAAGGCTTCGCCCGCATCGATGCCGCCTGGCTCGCCTCGGTGATGGCATAAACAGCGCCGATCCCTGGCGCATAACTATGTGAAAATCAGCCACTTCCTAAAAGTGCGTGCTCCCCAAAGGGAGCACGCACTTTCTATAATAGACTGAGAATCAGTGAAATACGCGCCAGGGTTTTTAGAGCTTGCGGGCACCGTCGCTGATAACGACAGGGATGACTACCGGCTCGTGACCGTACTTCTGGGCGAAGGAAGCCTTCGCCTTCTCGATGAAGGCATCGTAGAGCTCTGCCTTCACGAGGTTGATGGTGCAGCCGCCGAAGCCGCCGCCCATGATGCGTGAACCTGTCACGCCGCACTCCTGTGCCACTGTAGCGAGGAAGTCAAGCTCCTCGCATGACACTTCGTAGTCCTTCGACATGCCCCAGTGAGTCTCATACATGCGTGCGCCTACTGTCTCGTAGTCGCCCTTCTCAAGAGCATCACATACGTCAAGGACGCGTCTCTCCTCACCGATCACATAGCGTGCACGGAGATAGTCTTCCTCTGAAATCTGATCTTTGATAGCCTCAAGCTGGTCCATGGTAGCGCCACGGAGGAACTCCTGTCCGAGGACCTTTGCAACCCTCTCGCATGATGCGCGGCGATCGTTGTATGGCGAGCCTACCAGCTCATGCTTCACGCAAGAGTTCAGGAGAACGAGCTTGTAGCCGTGCTGCTCCGGGTCGAACGGGAAGTATGCGAACTCCATAGAACGGCAGTCGAGGCGCATGAGGTTGCCTGCCTTGCCGAACACTGAAGCGAACTGGTCCATGATGCCGCACTTCACGCCGCAGTAGTTATGCTCTGTGCTCTGGCCGATGCGTGCAAGCTCGAACTTGTCGATGCCGAGGTTGAAGAGTTCGTTAAGAGCGAATGCGAATGTGCTCTCAAGGGCTGCTGACGATGACATGCCGGCTCCGAGAGGAACGTCGCCTGCAAACACGGTGTCGAAACCAGCGATAACGCCACCTCTCTTCTGAATCTCGCGGCATACGCCGAAGATGTAGCGTGCCCAGCTCTGTGAAGGTGCATCCTCTTCATTGAGACCGAACTCGCAGTACTCGTCGAGGTCGAGAGCAAATGCACGTACTGTCTGTGTGCCGTTAAGCTTGATCTCGGCGATCATTCCCTTGTCGATGGCACCAGGGAACACGAAACCTCCGTTGTAATCGGTATGCTCACCGATAAGGTTGATACGACCTGCTGATGCAAAGAATTCACCCTCTGCCTGGAAAAGGGTCTGGAATTTCTCAGTAATTTTCTGTTTCATATTATATTAATTATGCTATTAGTTTTATTGATTACTGCTTAATGTCATATCAAGAGTCCCAAGTCTCACTGTCATATCGAGCTACTTGTCCGACTGACACCATAATCGACCCGAAACACTGTCATATCGAGCGACCGAAGGGAGTCGAGATATCTGTAAAATCCTTCAAAGATAATAATTATCTGATAATATTGAAATCTGAAATTTTCAGGACTATCGGACAATGATCACTTACACCTCCAATGTAACGAGGACCCGAGTATGTCCTTAACGGCTTGATGCCGGGATAACTCCGGTCATATACCATCAGAAAAGGTATCTCAAGTATTTCCATTTCCGATATGGGCGCAAGATCTTCAGAAACCAGAAACATATCTATGAGATCCCATTTTCCCTTATACCTGATCGTACCACGTCCTTCGTCAAAAAGACTGTCAGTCTCATTGACCAGAACCTCTTCAATGATATTGAATTGTTCTCCGTCAGGAGCATCATTGAAATCCCCCATCGCGACGATAGACTTTTCCCCTGCGGAAACCAATGAATCACACATATATTTCAAAGAACACATAGCCGCCTGCCTGCGCCCAGCAGACTCCCGCTCACCACCGAATCTGGAAGGATGATGATTCACTATCAGATTAATATTCTGCCCCATTCTATCCTCAAGACATACATGAAGAATATCTCTCGTTTTCATTTTCTGACCTTGATATTCGGGAACTTTACGTGAAACTGACACTTTACTGAATACTGACTCCCGGTACAGCAGCGCCACATCAATACCGCGCCTGTCATTGGAATCAAAATGCACCACTTTATAATCAAATTTTCGTAATAAAGTAGAATTCAGTAATTTATACAATACTCTCCTGTTTTCTATCTCAGCAAATCCTATGACGTCCGGCATCCGGTCATACCTCTCCCCTATCCAGAATATGCTTTTGGCTATGGCATCACATTTTGAATAGAACTTTCGCTTGTTCCACCTCCTGATTCCGAAAGAGGAGAACTCATTGTCAGACTCCCCTGTTCCATCATCGATATAGTCGAAGAAATTTTCGACGTTCCAGAACAGGATGAGCAGAGGATCGGACTGGTAAGGGGCTTTGGCAGATGATGAGAGGGAGGTCAGAATGAATAGTGAACAGATAAGTGATTTCATGTTGTACATATTTTAGGGTTATAGATTTCTCGACTCCCTTCGGTCGCTCGAAATGACAGTGGGAGCGGGTCGCTCGAAATGACAGTGGGCCTTCGGTCGCTCGTAATCGGCCTGCCGCTTGAGCGTAAGCGAAAGAAATGACAGTGGGGCGGGTCGCTCGAAATGACAGTGGGCCTTCGGTCGCTCGTAATCGGCCTGCCGCTTGAGCGTAAGCGAAAGAAATGACAGTGGGGCGGGTCGCTATCAAGGTCGCACGACAGGTCGGTGTAAAAGTGGGAGGAAAATATCAGAAAGGCTTTAAAAAAGAGAAAAAGTTAGTTTAAAAAAAAGAAATAATTTAAAGAAAAAGAAAAAGTTAGCGTAAATTTGCGCCCTGATAAAGAATAGAGAATAATTACCATTAAAAACAACTGATAATGGCACTTAAATGCGGCATAGTAGGACTTCCTAACGTAGGAAAATCAACATTGTTCAATTGCGTAAGCTCAGGAAAGGCACAGAGTGCAAACTTCCCGTTCTGTACGATCGAACCTAACATAGGCTCCACAATTGTTCCTGATAAGAGACTTGAAGTACTGGAAAGCCTCTGCAATCCAAAGAGAGTGGTTCCGGCTACAGTGGAGATTGTAGACATCGCAGGACTTGTAAAGGGAGCAAGCAAAGGAGAAGGACTAGGTAACCAGTTCCTCGCAAACATCAGAGAGACTGACGCCATTCTGCATGTCCTCCGCTGCTTTGATGATCCTAATATCGTCCATGTCGATGGAAGCGTGGATCCTGTCCGCGACAAGGAAGTAATAGACTTCGAACTTCAGCTCAAGGACCTTGAGACTGTTGAAAACCGCATTGCAAAGGTACAGAAGCAGGCTCAGACCGGTGGAGACAAGAATGCAAAGAAACTTTTCGACCTTCTCTGCAGGTACAGGGATGCCCTCCAGCAGGGTAAGTCATGCCGTACCGTAAAGCCGGAAAATGCTGAGGAAGAACAGCTCGCAAAAGAACTTTTCCTTCTTACAAACAAGCCTGTAATGTATGTCTGCAACGTGGATGAGGCTTCTGCAAAGACCGGAAACGAATATGTCGAGAAAGTACGCGAAGCAGTAAAGGATGAAGATGCAGAAATCCTGGTCATAGCAGCAAAGATCGAGTCAGATATAGCAGAACTCGAAGATTACGAAGAAAGGCAGATGTTCCTGGAGGAGATGGGACTGGAGGAATCCGGAGTTGTCAGACTTATCCAGAGCGCATACTCTCTTCTCAATCTCCGCACATATTTCACAGCAGGAGCTGATGAATGCCGTGCATGGACCATCAACAAGGGAGACAAGGCACCTAAGGCTGCAGGAGTGATCCACACGGACTTTGAAAAAGGATTCATCCGTGCGGAAGTAATCAAATATGAAGACTTCGTAACCCTCAAGTCAGAAGCAGCATGCCGTGCAGCAGGAAAACTCGGAGTGGAAGGAAAGGAATACGTAGTTCAGGACGGCGACATCATGCACTTCCTTTTCAACGTATAAGACTCTCTACAGCAGATTTTAATTCGTCATACGAAGGAACGGGATCGTCAGTGAATATATATCTGACGATCCCGTTTTCGTCAGATATGTAGATTCGCGGTATACGGCTCGAAGCGAACTTATTATAGACCTTCCTGTCGGATTGAGCTGAATAAGGCATATTCAGGGAGTTATTCTTCCAATAATCATCTATATCGGAAGATGACTCTTCGCGGCTTATAAGGGCAAATCCAAGACCTTTGGGAGCATATTCATCATATATAGCCTGAACTCGTGGCAAAGCCTGCTGGCAATCAGGACATGATGTATGAAAAAACATCACTATGGAAACTTCTTTCTTCAAATCATCATCAGTAATGACGGTACCATCATTCATCACCACTTTGAAAGCAGGTAACGGATCACCTGTCTGTATATCAGATGATTTATGCTCCTTTTCCAGAATACATCCTGAAATGATACCTACAAATGAAAACAATATCAAAAGTCTTTTCATAGCATCAAGTAAAAGAAAGGACGTTACCAGAGGTCACGTCCTTTCAATATCTGTATTTTTAAATATCTGAAGTATGAAGTGATGTGTAATCCTTCACAAGATCAGGATTCAGTATGAAATCATATGGGAAATAAGTAGTAAGATAAGTCATTACATTATCAGGAACTTCTACAGGCTGCTCAGATAGAGCATTATTAATGTATTGATTCCATGTAATCATAAATTCCTGATTGACACCTAAATAATAATTATACTTATTCATATATGCTACGTCAACCATCATGATATCGTCTGCAACATTCTCATCAGTATAAAACGAATCTACAGAGCTGTCGAGTAATTCATATATGTAGATTGAATTAGATCCTTTGAATGGAGCATTTACAATTCCCTTCTCAGCTGTAGATACAGCACCGGCAAATCTCTTATCAAGATCATTGACTGCAAATCTCATCTCCTTTTCTATAGATGCAACACCAAGAACTTCTTCCATTGATTCAAGATCGTTGAGACCTTTAACCTTTTCAGTAACCTCAGCAAGAAGCTTATCACCGGCCTTTTCAGCAGCAATGTAACCCTTTATCTCTTCTGCAACTTCTTCCATAGGTGCATAGCCTGTATCATTTGCCTTTGTAACACATGCTACAACAAGATAAGACTTTTCATCATCATCAACTACAGTAAAAGGATCTGACACACTACCTACATTCTTTCCAAACGCCCACTTTGTCACATTTGCAGTATTCTTGACTGATTCGAGAGTATTGGATATCATTGTCATGTCAGTGGCAAGAAGTGAATATCCATTATCCTCAGCTGCCTTACGGAATTCTTCAATTCCCTTGACATCAGCAAATACAGAATCAGCTTTCTCGGAAATAGCATCATAATTCTCATCATCCAATTCTACAATTACATAATCAATTCCTCTTGTGTCATTGATTCTGTAATGATTCATATGAGAATTATAATATTCTGCAATCTCATCTTCAGAAACCTCAATTGATGGATCTGCCGCAGAGAAAGGAATCTGAATGAATCTTACATTATATTTGTTATTGCTGATATTGAACTGATTTTCCGCAATAAGAGGATTTTCAAAAGAACTCCTCATCAGATACTCATCATATTTGTACTTATATCTGTTATTCTCTACATCCTTTACATACTGATTGAATTGAGCATTGTATTCAGGATCTTGTGCAGCTCTTGCCTCCATGTCCTCAAGCATCTGTACAGTCATATCAGGGGAAACTGCAGATGAAGGTATGTTTCCAGAAAGAAGCAATGCCATTTCCTTATCACTTACCTTAAAACCAGCATTCTTGGCATTATCTGCATACAGATAATTATTGATGAAATTCATCATCACATAATTATGAACATAATTCCTGTATATTTTAGAATCAATGTTCGGATGGAGGTTAGTGGAAGTATTCGAATGTCTGAGATTTTCGAAATCAAGATAAGATACCTTGTGACCATTGATTTCTGCAACTGTAACATCCTCATTATTCATCTTCTGTGCATTCATAGAAGATAACAATGATGACGGATCAATAATAAATGATAACAATGCAATAGCAATGAGCACTGTTATCAGAATTCCGAACTTGTTACGGATAGTTTCGAGAACTGCCATTTTATAAATAGTTTTAAGTTATTACTCGTTAAAATGTATTAAGGGTGCGAATATAATAATTTTCTTACAATACACCGTTATTTTTTTTGATAGGCCCAATAAAATTGATGGAATCTATAGTGACTTTGGTACTATCCTGCTCAACAATACCATAACTGTTGAAAGGATTGAATATTATGTTGTTTCTAGCTCTCTGATCAGATTCCATTCCATATCCCTGCATAAAACCGGAAGGAGAATACATCCTTACATAACAATGAGTATATATTCTTTCATTCTTCTGATCCCAATACAATGTATCGGTTTCCAAAGTCTCCTGCTTGATAAGATTCTTGACTACAACATTTCCATAAGCTTCCCAACTTTCCCTACCATCAGTATAGGTTCTATGAATCGCATTATCAGCTACTATCTGAGTTTCAAGGAGACCTTCGTCAGTATATCCGTAAACGGAAAAACCCTTTGGAAACAATTCATATGAAAGACTATCCTTTTCATATTTTTCCATAAGATCCGCCTCTGCGCGCATTTGAATATTACCATTCTTAGACTGCACTATAAACATGTTTTCTACAGTCTGAACCGGAGTATCCTCTAATTTCAGATCTTTTGCCCGACCTAAGTCATCCTTGCATGAATATACGACGAAAGCAACCGCCGCAGCGGTTGCAATCATCTTAAGCATATTAATTGATCCTGCCAATCCTGATTAATTCTGAGTTCGTACTGTAGTGGTAGCCTTCAATCCTCCACATGATACAGTATAGGACTGACCATCAACTATATCATACATAAATGCCTCGGAAGTCTTAGGATAATATACCGAATATTGTCTGATATAATCATTAGCCTCGTCAGCAATCGATGGATCAGCATTCTTGGCCTTGATCATAAAATCTACTGCAACCCAGAATGGAGATCTCTTCTCTATGTCATTTCCCTGACATACGGTAGAACCCCAGATGGTTCCCATAAGCAAGTATGCCTTTCCTGCAAATTCAGGATTGAGTTCAGCAGCCATTCTTGCAGATTCGTATGCTTTGAGTGTATTTCTGCACTGCAACTGATAAAGAGCCAACTGATAATAATAGTCACCATCAGTAAGACTATCTGAATCCTCTGCAGATATAGCTTCCTCAAGGAATTTCACTGCATTATCATAATCATTCATTCCTGAATAAAGCTTGAAAAGATAATATGCAGATGTTGCTGAAGGTTCCTTAGCGTACATCAGATTTACCGCATGAAGATATACGTCATTATTTATACAATCTTCTGATGAACTCATTATCTTCACTATATTCTTAGCCAGATCGATATTTTCAGGATCTTTCTCAACTCTAGGAGTAAACATTGCAATAAGGTTTTCACAACTTGCGACCTTACTGTCTATGAATAACTGTTCAAAATCCTCTTTAACCTTATCTATCGACTCTCTTTCTGTATCATTCTTAGGAGTCATAATATTAAGGTATTCAACACCTGTATTATATATATCAATTATCTGCTCAGGATCAATCAAACCTATTTGATAAAGATCAATCGCAGTCATTATCTGGAAAATGAATATATTTGGCTTTGTATTCTTATCGATCTGGGATATTACCTGAGTAAGTCCCTCAAGAAGCTTCATAGGCTCATCCTTCATGTAGTTATACATATCAAGAGCCTTATTGTTAAGTGAGCTTACTTTATATTTAGGAAAATACTCCACTCTCTGATCGTAAAGAGTCATAAGAGAATCCAGAAGCTGAGCCTTGTATATAGGATTGTTTCTGTTATCCTTGATAAGATTACGGATCAAAGTAGAACCATCAGAAAGCATAGAATACCTTGATGAAGGTGGACAATAATGATATGCCTTCCTCCAGTTAGGAAGAGCAGATTCATAATTCTTCTGCTTGTAGTACTCAGTGTAGTAAGAAAGATACTTTATACACTCTGTACTGTCAGGACCGTATTTTCCCTGAGCAGAAACCTTACTGCCTGTCATCATGGACATAACAGCAACTGCAACCAATACAATAAACTTTTTCATATTATACTTTATAAATTCTTATATTATCCGCTACTATTGATACTGATTCTTTCTGAACCATATATCGTGTATATTGAATCCTATAACAAACATGGCATATCTTTCCCTGATCATATTATTCTTCGCACTTGCCCGTTGTCCAAGATCCACTCCCAAGGATATTCCATTATGCAGTCTTGGAATAGGTAACGTGATACCTAATGTAAGACCTAGGGAATTTACATTATTTCCATCCAGTTTATAATAAGCCTTGTCATAATATACTCCAGCCCTATATGAACATCTTCGCATATAATATCTGATGTCGTTTCTGTTTGGAGTAATCTCAAAACCAGCCCTGAATGAATGGGACACAGTAGAAGAAAAAACTGATTCACCTATTGATGAGAAACCTTTTTGAGAATCCATTCCAGAATTTCTCCAATCAGACCTGATATAATCAAATTCTGCACTCCACTTCTCTCCTCCACGTATAGATATTCCCACTCCTAATTCATCTCCAAAACGTACTCCACCAGCAGCAAGGGTATCGACACTATAACTCAATGTATCAGAAACACTTGACTGATTTGCATACTTATAATTTGTGGAATATCCCTTCATTTTTGTGCTCATCCTATAGGTAGCTCCAATCACCATTGAAACGTCTCCTCCAAGATTCTGCTCATATTGAAGTCCGAATTTTCCTGTAGTTCCGTTAACAGTAATATCCGTTCCGCTGTTGATTGATCTGTAAGATGAATTGGAATAATCCATATTCGTTACCTTATCTATGTTTCCAAAATAATAGATAAGTTCCGCACCCACCGACAATCTTTTCCAGAACGTTGCTCCAGCACCTACAAAAATCTGGTATACACTTCCTGTTCCATATGAATCATATGTAATATTTCCAGTGTTTCCAATTATGGCAGGATCCTTTTCGATTGATGAAAAGTCATATCCAACATCACTGAACGGAGTTATACCAACCATAAATGCAGAAGATCTATAAATAGGAAAACTCATCACGAAATCATAGATATTGAACGTATTATGAGCCGATCTTATATCCCCCTGCCTATATATGTTATTACTCTGCTGCAATCCGAAATCAGCCATAAAAGACAGTGAATCACGCGCCGTAACAGCAGCTGGGTTAAGATAATTTATAAATCTCCTGTTTCTTGCAGCAATTCCAACACCTCCCATACTTTTGTTGTATGCTGTACCTTCCTTTGATATATCTCCTATTCCATAGATTGAATAAGGTGAATATGCACCATAAGTACCGTCCTGCGCAGATGCAACGACACTTATGATGAGAAATACAGACAACAAAAATATCTTTTCAATCTTTCTTATCATATTCTAAAGCTATTAAAGCCAACCCCATAAGTACAAGGTTACAAACTACAAAGATGGAGTTTTTTCGACGTTTTGCAAAATAAATTGCATCTCCACCAGTGAAAATACATATATTTTCAGGATGAGATGAAATGTAACCGTCAATTTCAAACATCATGCCTGTAACAACACCAGATGATACAGAAGAAGGAATATCGTTTCCTGTTTCTGTAATCTCGTCAGGAGTATCAAGTAAAGGAAGTGACCTGGTGTACCTGTTTATGGCTTTGAATCGCGTACGACAGCCCGGTGAAATACATCCTCCGGTAAAATTACCATCAGAATCAAGAAAATCTATTGTTAAAGTGGTTCCAAAGTCGAATATAGTACATGGTCGTCCTTTGAAAAGATATCTCGAAGCTATTATGGAAGCAGCCCTGTCTGCTGTCAGATATGAAGGAATATCATATTTTTCATTCAATATCTTACTATCAAGTATGACAAGCCTGTCACATAATTCTTCAAGTCTCTTGATATTCAGTAAAGAAAAATGTCTGGCACTGCTGAGAACCATCAGTTCGGGACGCGTCTCTGAAGTAAGTGTAACTATATATTCCAACATTCTTTCGCCTTGATAACGAAAGGTTTTCCCTAAGGTAACACCATCAGCCCATGACGCTTTAAGAGCAGTATTACCTATATCCACTAAAAGAACAGCCACTATTATATTTTTTTATAAGTCCACAAAAGTAAGAATTATCTACAATTTCTTCAATACATCATATGCCTTTGAAATAGAGTCTATATTTCTCACCATTATCCTCAGTCTGTTATCCGGCTGCTTTATTTCAAATAATTTGGGATTCATGCTTATATTCTCAAGCACTTTTGAAAACTTATCAGACTTGTAATATTGAGAAAGAGGATTTGAAATGAAGAATGCTATCATGACTCCATTTTTGATTATAATCTTCTCAAATCCAAGCTTTATTCCCAGTTGCCTTATTCTCACAATATCAAAAAGTCTTTCAAGCTCTACAGGCATATTTCCGAAACGGTCAGTGAGCTTCATCTTCATCAGTTCAAGGTTCTTTTCATCAGTAAGCGAATCAAGTTCCTTATATATTCTGATCTTTTCGGCAGTCAGATCTATGTAACTGTCTGGAATAAGAGCCAGCTGATCCGTTTCTATGGTACAGTCGGTAACATAATTTTCATTTGAACTTCTTGTTACAATACCTGTTTCAACTCCCAATTCCTCCATTGCTTCAGAAAGAATCTTCTGATATGTTTCAAATCCCATATCGGTGATGAATCCGCTCTGTTCAGCTCCAAGAAGATTTCCGGCTCCTCGTATATCCAGGTCCTGCATGGCTATATTGAATCCGCTTCCAAGATCCGAAAATGATTCAATAGCCTTCAGACGCCTGCGCGCTTCGTCGGTTATAGAGACAAGAGGAGGTACTATCAGATAACAGAATGCACGTTTATTAGAACGTCCTACACGTCCTCTAAGCTGATGAAGATCACTCAGACCGATATTCTGAGCCTGATTGATGATCATGGTATTTGCATTGGGAATATCCAGACCGTTCTCAATGATAGTGGTACAAAGAAGCATATCATAGTCACCTGCCATGAATTCAAGTATCTTGTTTTCAAGCACTTTTGCCTCCATCTGACCATGAGCAACACATATCTTCATATCAGGTACAAGCCTGTGAAGGATATCCTCTACTGCCAGAAGTTCCTCTACCCTGTTATGAACGAAGAAAAGCTGTCCTCCCCTGCCGAGCTCGTAACTGATGATCTTCTTTATCTCATCATGATCAAAAAGCATTATCTCTGTCTGTACAGGTATCCTGTTAGGTGGAGGAGTGCTTATTATCGAAAGATCACGGGCTCCAAGAAGTGAAAATTGAAGAGTTCTAGGAATAGGTGTAGCTGTAAGAGTAAGAGTATCCACCGAAGCCTTTAGATGACGGAGTTTTTCCTTTGCACTGACACCGAACTTCTGTTCCTCATCAATGATAAGAAGTCCTAAGTCCTTGAATTCAAATCCTTTACCTATAAGCTTATGAGTACCTATCACTATATCAAGAGTACCTGCCTTGAGCCTTTTCTGGATATCCGATATTTCTTTGGCTGTTCTCAGACGGCTGACGTAATCTATATTGCAAGGAAGATCCTTAAGACGGGACTGGAAAGTCTTGAAATGCTGAAGAGCCAGGATGGTGGTAGGAACCAGGACCGCAACCTGCTTGCTGTCGGCAACAGCCTTGAATGCTGCACGTATTGCAACCTCTGTCTTACCGAATCCCACATCACCGCATACAAGCCTGTCCATAGGGCATGTATCTTCCATGTCTCTTTTGACAGCATATACAGCTTTTTCCTGATCCGGAGTATCCTCATACATGAAAGATGACTCCAGTTCCTGCTGAAGATATGTATCAGCAGAAAAAGCAAATCCACGAGCGGCTTTTCTCTTGGCATAAAGCTGTATCAGATCCTTGGCTATATCCTTTACCTTTGATTTTGTACTTGCCTTGAGATTCTGCCATACCTTGGAACCTAGTTTATGGATCTTCGGAGGTTCCGAATCCTTGGATTTATATCTTGATATCTTATGAAGTGAATGGACTGATACAAAGACTACATCATTATCCTTATATGTAAGCTTTACTACTTCATGCATCCTGCCCTTGTCATCCCTCATCCTCACAAGACCACCGAAAATACCAACTCCGTAATCTATATGGACAATATAGTCTCCAATTGAAAAAGATGTCAAGTCATTGATTGTAAGCTGCTCGCTCTTGTCGACAGTCCTTCTGATGCTCACACGATGGAAACGGTCAAATATCTCATGATCGCTGTAACAGCATACCTTGTTTTCATGATCGATGAATCCGTTATGGATATTGCATCCGGATATGAATTCCGGCATCACTCCCCCATTCTGAGAAAGAATGGATCTGAGTCTTTCCAGCTGAGACGGTTTTTCACCATATATCCTTACCCTGTATCCCTCCTCAAGATGTTTCCTTATATCTTCAGTCAGAAGTTCAAAATTCTTGTTGAATACAGGCTGAGGAGCAATATTGAACTTCACACAGTCTTCATCCTGCCTTGAAAGCGGAAGTTCCATATATACCCTTCTGAATCTGTCAGGAAGCGGCCAGAAACTGCGATTATTGTACATATCTGAAGAATCCAGCCAGAAAAGTGTATCCTCCGGAAGAATATCCATCAGACTCGCCTGATCTTCAGATCCGTCATCAGAAGTAGCTATATCAGGATATATTTCAGCCTTCTCAATCTTTTCTTTAGACAGCTGGGTATTACAGTCGAATATGTTTATGGAATCAATCTCATCTCCGAAGAATGATATACGGAAAGGATCATTGTATGAATATGAGAATATATCTACAATAGCTCCTCTGATGGCAAACTGACCAGGTTCCGCAACAAAATCAACTCTCTCGAATCCGCTATCGAACAATGTCTCTATTATGCTTTCATGACTGATTTCATCTCCTCTGGAGAGTATCAGAAGCGATTCTCTGATCTTTTCTTCAGATGGAATTCCCTCTTCCAAGGCAGAAGGATATGTAACAATTATAAGCTGTCCCTCCTTGTATTCGATTATCTTGCCGACAGCCGATGTCCTTTGAACCCCTAATGACGACTTGTAATTGCTTCTTTCCAGACTCTTGCCTGAATCAGGAAGAAAAAACACCTTATCTCCTTCTATAAGATTATACAGGTCAACAGAACAGTATTCTGCAGACTCCTTGTCAGGCATTATTATCACCTGGACACCATCTCTGTCAAGTTGCGAAACAGTGAACCATCTGGCCGAGAGAAACAGTCCGCTGCAGAATATTTCAGAAGATTCTTCTATCTTCTTTGCAAGAGTATTTATTGATTTTGTACTTATTAACATTTTACCTGTTTTTCTGTTTATAACCTGTTGAAAAAACTGTTTAAAACATATGAAAACTAAATTAGAAAATCATATTTTTCCTTATATAACAGGAAGCTTAAGAATAATCAAAATTTATCATCAACTTTTTTCCAAAAACTTCACATCAGCCTTATCAACAATGGTCACATTATATAATATATTGATAATCAAATATATTTTCAGGTTATCAACATATTAACAATGAAATAATAATCATCATACTTTAAATAAATATATCTATATTTGTATATAATTATTTTATTGACCATGGCGACTGACTTCGATCCGCACAATATCAACGAGGGCAAAGATAAAGATTTCGACGGAATTATACGCCCGCAAGAACTTGAAGACTTCACAGGACAAGGCAAGATTGTGGCAAACCTGAAGATATTCGTGGCTGCTGCAAAGATGAGAGGGGAGTCTCTCGATCACTGCCTGTTCCACGGTCCTCCGGGGCTGGGAAAGACTACTCTGGCGCATATTATCGCAAATGAATTGGGTGTAAACATGAAGGTGACTTCAGGTCCCATTCTGGATAAGCCAGGAGATCTTGCAGGGCTGCTGACTTCCCTTGAAGAAGGAGATGTGCTCTTTATTGATGAAATACACAGACTATCGCCTGTTGTGGAGGAGTATCTTTACTCGGCAATGGAGGATTTTGTTATAGATATAATGATCGACAAGGGTCCTGGTGCGCGCTCTGTCCGTATTTCTCTCAATCCTTTTACTCTGGTTGGAGCCACTACTCGCAGCGGATTGCTGACCTCTCCTTTGAGAGCACGTTTCGGCATAACATGCGCCATGGAGTACTACGATACAAAGACCCTGGTAAAGATTGTAAAGAGAAGCGCTAATATATTAAAGGTAGAAATTGAGGACGATGCTGCATATGAAATAGCTCTTAGAAGCCGTGGAACTCCTCGTATTGCAAACTCTCTGCTTAGAAGGGTGCGTGACTTCGCTCAGGTTATGGGAAGCGGAAGAATAGACCTTAATATTGCACGTTATGCGCTTGATGCCCTCAATATAGACAAAAGGGGATTGGATGCCATTGACAACAAGATACTCAAGACCATCATCACAAAGTTCAAGGGTGGTCCTGTAGGAGCCAATACCATTGCTACAGCAGTAGGGGAGGATCAAGGTACTCTTGAGGAAGTTTATGAGCCATTCCTTATAAAGGAAGGATTCATAATGAGGACACCTAGGGGCAGGGAAGCGACAGAATTGGCCTACAGGCATCTGGGACTTAAAAAAGGTCGTGTCAATCTGGATGATCCTTCGTTATTTTAAAAGATCTTTCGCTTCGCTCAAGATGACAGAGGATTGTTCAATATGACAGAGGATCGTTCAGAATGACAGCTGTGATTGAAAAACTGTCATTCTGAGCGTCAGCGAAGAATCTTTAACCTGATTACCTATTATAAATGATAGGTAATTATTGTTTTATAGAGTTTTAATGTGTAATTTCGTGCCGAAATTTCACTAACACTCTATAAAATGGCCGAAAAACTTATTTCTAAGATTCCTGATGGTCCTTTGTCAGAGAAATGGACAAAGCACAAAAATCAGATCCGTGTTGTCAGCCCTGGCAACAAGAGAAAAATGGAAGTAATCGTAGTCGGAACAGGTCTCGGTGGAGCTGCTGCAGCTGCTTCTCTCGGTGAGCTTGGCTACAACGTCAAAGTGTTCTGTATCAGCGACTCCCCTCGTCGTGCACACTCTATCGCAGCACAGGGAGGTATCAACGCTGCAAAGAACTACCAGAACGACAACGACTCTATCTACCGTCTCTTCTATGACACAATCAAAGGTGGAGACTACCGCGCACGTGAGGCGAATGTGTATCGTCTTGCGGAGGTCAGCAATCTGATCATCGATCAGTGCGTGGCACAGGGCGTCCCTTTTGCAAGGGAATATGGCGGACTTCTCGCCAACCGCTCTTTCGGAGGTGCGCAGGTCAGCCGTACCTTCTATGCCCGCGGTCAAACCGGACAGCAGCTCCTTCTCGGTGCATATGCTGCCCTCAACCGTCAGATCGCAGCAGGTACAGTGAAGAGCTATCCTCGTTATGAGATGCTCGATGTTGTCCTCATCAACGGTGAGGCTAAGGGTATCATCGCAAGAAACCTTGTTACAGGCAAGATCGAGAGATTCGGAGCTCACGCTGTGGTTATCGCTACCGGTGGTTACGGAAACACTTACTTCCTTTCTACCAACGCAATGAACTCAAACGGTTCAGCAGCTTGGCAGTGCTACAAGAAGGGTGCTTTCTTCGCAAACCCTTGCTTCGCTCAGATTCACCCTACATGTATCCCTGTACACGGAGACCAGCAGTCTAAGCTTACTCTCATGTCAGAGTCTCTCCGTAATGACGGACGTATCTGGGTGCCTAAGAGCATGGATGACGTAAAGGCTCTCCGCGCAGGTACAAAGAAGCCTTCAGACATCGCCGAAGAGGATCGTGACTACTATCTCGAGCGTCGTTATCCTGCATTCGGTAACCTCGTTCCACGTGACGTTGCTTCTCGCGCTGCAAAGGAGCGTTGCGATGCAGGTTATGGTGTCAACAACACAGGTCTCGCAGTATTCCTTGATTTCAAGACTGCAATCGAGCGTCTTGGTGAGGATGTCATCAGAGCAAGATACGGTAACCTTTTCCAGATGTATGAAAAGATCACTGATGTGAACCCATATAAGGAGCCTATGATGATCTATCCTGCTATCCACTATACAATGGGTGGTATCTGGGTAGATTACAACCTCCAGACTACCGTACCAGGTCTTTACGCTATCGGTGAGGCAAACTTCTCTGACCACGGTGGAAACCGTCTTGGTGCATCTGCCCTCATGCAGGGTCTTGCAGACGGTTATTTCATCCTTCCTTACACTATCGGCGACTACCTCGCAGGTAAATTCAAGGAGCCTAAGACTGACATCAACGCACCTGAGTTTGCTGAGGCTGAGAAGGCTGTTACCGACAAGATTGCGAAGCTTTTCGCAGTGAAGGGTAAGAGGTCTGTTGATTCATACCACAAGGAACTCGGTCACATCATGTGGGAGTATGTAGGTATGGCACGTAACGAGGCTGGTCTTAAGAAGGCTATCGAGCTTATCCAGGCTCTCAAGAAGGATTTCTGGAAGAATGTATTTGTGGCTGGTGAGAACGGTGAGTTCAACCAGGAGCTCGAGAAGGCTCTCCGCCTCGTTGACTTCTTCGAAATAGGTGAGCTCATGGCTCGTGACGCTCTCAACAGAAACGAGTCTTGCGGAGGTCACTTCCGTGAGGAAATGCAGACTGAAGAGGGTGAGACCAAGCGTGATGACGAGAACTACATGTACGTTGCGGCTTGGGAGTACAAGGGTGAGGGTGTTGAGCCTGAACTCCACAAGGAACCGCTTGTATATGAGAACATTAAGATAGCTACCAGAAACTATAAAGACTAATTAGACATGGATTTGACATTGAAAGTTTGGCGTCAGAAAAACGCCAAGGCTCAAGGACATTTTGAGACCTATCAGGTTAAGAATATTTCCTCTGACAGTTCATTCCTGGAAATGCTCGATATCCTCAATGAGCAGCTTGTTGCTGAGGGTGTAGATCCGGTAGCTGTCGAGAAGGGATGCAAGAGCAGTGGTCCTGTATCATTCGATCATGACTGCCGCGAAGGTATCTGCGGTGCATGTTCACTCTACATCAACGGCCGTGCACACGGACCAGACGATGAGGTTACAACATGCCAGCTTCATATGCGTAAGTTCAAGGATGGTGACACTATCACTATCGAGCCTTGGAGAAGCGCTGGATTCCCTGTAATCAAAGACCTTGTTGTTGACCGTCAGGCATATGACAAGATTCTTCAGGCAGGCGGATATGTATCTGTAGGTACAGGTGGAGTTCCTGATGGAAATGCTATTCCAATCCCACAGGACAAGGCTGAAGAAAGCATGGATGCAGCTGCATGTATCGGCTGTGGTGCATGTGCAGCTACATGTAAGAACGGTTCTGCTATGCTTTTCGTTGCTGCACGCGTCAGCTCACTCGCTCTTCTCCCACAGGGTAAGATCGAAGGTGCAAGACGTGCAAAGGCAATGGTTGCAAAGATGGACGAGCTTGGTTTCGGTGCTTGTACCAACACCAAGGCATGTGAGATGGAGTGTCCTAAGCACATCACTGTATCTCATATCGCTCGCCTCAACCGCGAGTTCCTTTCAGCTAAGATCAAAGACTAATAAGCTGTATTATAAATAATTAAGAGCTAGCTATGAATCATAAGCTAGCTCTTTTTTATTGTAATTACCAAAGGAAATTATCGAAAGGGTAGCGTCCTGCATGAATTTCTGCTACCATTTTATACAGGTCTCCTCTCAGTTTGTCTATACCTATCTTTTCACGTGCTGAGATAAAGATACAAGGTGTATTTTCCTTTGCTATCCAGCTGTTCTTGAACTCGTCAAGAGTATAATTTTCCTGCTTTTTAGGCTCCAGGGAGAACTCGTCATACTCTTCATACCTATATGCATCAATCTTGTTGAAAACTACAAAAATAGGCTTGTCTATGGCCTTTATATCTTTAAGAGTCTCCTCTACTACTCGTATATGATCCTCGAAATTTGGATGCGATATATCCACGACATGCATAAGTATATCAGCTTCTCTGACCTCATCCAAAGTACTTTTGAATGCCTCTACCAGCTGGTGGGGGAGTTTACGGATGAATCCTACCGTATCGCTAAGCAGAAACGGAACATTTTCAATCACTACTTTGCGTACCGTGGTGTCCAATGTGGCAAACAGTTTATTTTCCGCAAATACATCGCTTTTAGCCAATAAATTCATCAAGGTACTCTTGCCTACGTTTGTGTACCCTACGAGCGAAATACGGACCAAAGAACCCCTGTTTCCGCGCTGTGAAGCCATCTGCTTATCTACCTTCTTAAGCTGCTCCTTAAGTTTTGATATCTTATCCTGGATTATACGGCGGTCAGTCTCGATCTGAGTTTCTCCCGGACCTCTCATTCCGATACCTCCCTTCTGTCTTTCAAGGTGAGTCCACATCCTGGTAAGACGTGGGAGAAGATATTGATACTGAGCGAGTTCTACCTGCATTTTTGCATATGCCGTCTTAGCTCTCTGTGCGAAAATATCCAGAATCAGATTTGTTCTGTCCAGGATTCGGATATTCAGTTCACGCTCAATGTTTCTGAGCTGGGTAGGGGAGAGTTCATCGTCGAAGATTACTACCTCAATTTCGTTCTCTTCACAATATTCTCTTATCTCCTGAAGCTTTCCGCTGCGTATATATGTTCTTGAATCAGGTCTGTCAACCTTCTGTATGAATTTCTTCACACCGATTGCGCCCGCTGTCTCAGCGAGGAATTCCAGTTCATCGAGGTATTCCATTATCTGACGTTCGTCATCGCCTTGTTTGATTACACCTACGAAGACAGCTTTTTCCTGATGTTGTTCTTCTGTTATTTTTGCCATTTCCTTTAGAAAAAATAAGGCCGATCAATTGCTTTGGTCGGCCTTATAAGTATTTGAAGTTTAAATAATTATCTCAACTGGAATATAACAGGGAATGTGTAGGTTACAGGTACTGCACGGTCTCTCTGCTTTCCTGGCTTCCACTTAGGTGACATTGAAACCACGCGAACAGCCTCCTTGTCGAGTGACGGGTCAACACCACGGAGAACCTTTACCTTTGTGATAGAACCATCCTTTTCAACTGTAAACTGGAGAGTTACACGACCTTGAACACCATTTTCCTTTGCAATTTCAGGATAAACGAGTCTCTGGTTCACCCATTTTGAGAACTGGTTGGCATCACCACCCTGGAATGAAGGTTTTTCCTCTACGAGCTGGAATGGAATAGCTTCTTCTTCTACTACTTCTTCTTCTACTTCAGTATCATCGTAGTATTCTATCATACCAACTCCTGTGTTATCATCTTCTGATATGACGAATATATCATCCACTTTCATTTCATCATCTACTATATCGAAGTCAGTGGTGAATGATATTTCGATTTTTACTTCTTCTGGTGGTGGAGGTGGTTCATTCTGGTTTGTAATTGGTACTTCAGCCTCACTTACGATATCTTCTGCAATCTGTTCCTTTTTTGTTTTAGATTCTACAGGAGACGTTGTGTTAAAAGCAGCAAGTGATATTCCAAGCGCAACAATAAGTCCTAATTCTATGAATAGGAGCTTATTCTTTCCCATATCAGCTTTTGGTGACTTTTTTAGTTCCATTTCTGTTTTTGTTTGTTGTATTCCATTTTGCCCGGTAAAGTTATAAATTATATTTTTTATTTCAAACTTTTTATACATTTTGTAGTTTTGCAAAAAATATTTGAATAATGATTTCTTATTATTTTGAAGATACTGACTTTATTTTTAATGGTAAGACTGCAACGAGCAGATGGCTTCGTCTTGTAGCAGAGAGTGAAATCCGTCGTATAGGTGATGTTTCTATTATTTTCTGTTCAGATAATTATATCCTGGACGTCAATCAGAAGTATCTCCAACACGATTATTTTACTGATATAATTACCTTTGATTATTGCGAAGGAGATAAACTATCCGGTGATCTTTTTATCAGTGTAGATTCTGTTCGTGAAAATGCTATTGAGTACGGAACTGAATTTAAAGATGAACTTAATCGTGTCATCGTCCATGGAATTCTTCATCTTATCGGGTATGATGATCATAAGGATGAGGATATTGTTGAGATGAGATCAAAGGAGAATTATTATCTTTCCTTAAGAGAACTTGTATAATTATGAATAAATATTACGATGTAATAGTTGTTGGTGGCGGACATGCAGGTTGTGAGGCGGCGATGGCTGCCTCTCGTATGGGTTCATCTGTTCTTCTGATTTCAATGGATATGAACAAGTTTGCCCAGATGTCCTGTAATCCTGCTATCGGTGGAATTGCGAAAGGACAGATTGTTCGTGAGGTCGATGCTTTGGGTGGTTATACCGGAATTATTACAGATGCCTCTACTCTTCAATTCAGGATGCTTAATCGCTCAAAGGGTCCGGCCATGTGGAGTCCACGTGCTCAATGTGATAAGATTCATTTTTCTTTGTCATGGCGAAAAATACTCGAAAGTGCCTGTAAATTAGATATTTACCAAGATACAGTAGTCGAATTTCTTTTTGATGGTTTAAAAATTTCGGGGGTATGTACAACTACCGGTGCAATTTTTAATTCTCAGACAGTTATTTTGACTGCCGGAACCTTCCTTGATGGAAGAATGTTCATAGGAAGGACGATGTTCGAGGGAGGAAGAATAGGTGAGTTGCCATCACATGGTCTGACGGCACAACTTGTTGAGAGGGGAGTAAAGACTGCAAGAATGAAGACAGGTACTCCTCCTAGAATTGATATTTCATCTGTCAATACTTCTGAGATGGTTCATCAGTTCGGTGACGAAAATCCTGATAAATTTTCTTATCTTCCTTTTTTGTCTACAGCTCAGAATGGCACTCCACAGATGCCTTGTTTTGTAGTGCACACCAATGAGGAGGTTCACGAGATCCTTCGAGGTGGTTTTGCCGATTCACCGCTTTTCTCTGGTCTGATTACAGGTATTGGTCCTCGTTATTGTCCAAGTATCGAAGATAAACTCAGAACCTTTGCAGGTAAGACCGAACACCAGTTATTTCTTGAGCCTGAGGGTAGGGGAAATAATGAATATTACCTACAGGGATTTTCTTCTTCTCTTCCGCTCGAAGTTCAGATGGAAGCTCTCCATCATATCAAGGGTCTGGAAAATGCCAAGGTTTATAGACCTGCTTATGCAGTGGAATATGATTATTTTGATCCAACTTTATTGAAACCTACATTGGAATCCAAGGTTGTTGAAAATCTTTTCCTGGCCGGCCAGGTTAATGGAACAACCGGCTATGAAGAAGCTGCTGCACAAGGTCTGATGGCTGGAATAAATGCACATCTGAAAGTTGCTCAGAAAGATCCTTTCATACTCAAGCGTGATGAGGCTTATATTGGAGTATTGATAGATGATCTCATCACTAAAGGAGTTGACGAACCATATAGAATGTTCACTTCAAGAGCTGAATATCGTATACTGTTAAGGCAGGATAATGCAGATTTGAGACTTACACCTAGATCTTATGAAATAGGTCTTGCGGATTCATACAGGTATGATTACACGATGAAAAAATATGATTCAATAGATCGTTTTAATACCTTTTTTGCCGATGCATCTGTAAGGCCTGACAATGTAAACGAGTATTTAGATTCAGTGTCTTCAACCAAGATAGATTCAAGAAAAAGGATTGCTGAGCTTATTTCTCGACCTCAGACGCGAATATCGGAGTTATTTAAATTAGTTCCACGTGGAACTTTCTCGAAGTTTAATATAGATATTGATACCGAATTCACTTCTCCTTTGAATTCGCTTATTAAATCCGAATTAACATATTCAGATCTGGTGAAATATAATTCTTATAGAGATTTGTCAAGGTATTTTACGGATACATATTCTTCTAACGTCTCATATAAGGATGCTGTTTATGTATTACAGTCAAATACTGAATATCCTATATCTTCTTTGGATAATAGTGATATGGATACTATTGTTGCTGATAATTATAGGCGTGAAATACTTGATTCGTCAGAAATTTCGATAAAATATAAGGGATATATTCAGCGCGAGCAGCAGATGGCTGATAAGATAAAGCGCCTGGAAAATCTGATTATTCCTGAAGGTTTTGATTTTGATAAGGTCGAAAGTCTTTCAATTGAATGTCGTCAGAAGTTAAAGAAATATTCTCCGAGAACCATTGCCCAGGCTTCCAGAATATCTGGCGTTTCACCAGCAGATATTTCAGTATTGCTAGTATATTTTGGTAGATAATAAAAGAAAGGTGTTCCACGTGGAACACCTTTCTTTTATTATCTTTACATTTCTAAAGTCTCTTAAGAGCCAGTTTTATAATTTCTTCAAGCGTAGCTCCTGGTTTTTCTTTAAGTACAGCAGATACAGCTTTGGTTACATTTGCTTTTGTGAATCCAAGCAGTACAAGGGCTGCTGTAGCCTCTTCCGCTGCGCTGTTTGAAGTAGGGGAGAATAGTGTCGAATTATCTGTTCCGCCTCCCTTGACAACTTTATCTTTTAGTTCAAGAATCAGTCTTTGTGCGCTCTTTAGACCTATACCTTTAATACTTTTGATCTTATTTATATCTTCTGCTAAGATAGCATTCCTGATTTCCTCTGAACTGAGCGAAGATAGCATCATTCTGGCAGTTGCTGCGCCTATTCCAGAAACTCCTATCAGGAGCCTGAATAATTCTCTCTCATCTTTCGATGCAAATCCATAGTAGAGTTCTTCGTCTTCTCTAATGTAATGATGGATATATATCTTACCTTCCCCCTTGCCGTTCAACTCCTCATAAGTCTGCAGTGAAATAAGAATCTTATATCCTATTCCATAACACTCCAGAGTCATTTCTGCTGGAGTAAGCTCTACAATATTTCCTTTTATGTAATCTATCATGGCTCATTTAATTATACCACTTGCAAAATTATGATAAAATCCTGTAAAAGAAAGATTGTTTTTGCTAAATTTGCAGGCTATTTGCGTAATTAGCGAAATTGATGAATGTTAACGACATAAGGGCTGAATTTCCTGCACTTTCCCGCAAAGTATACGGGAAGGATCTTGTGTATCTGGATAATGCTGCTACGAGCCAGCGTTTACAGTCCGTGCTTGATGAATGGAACAGAATAAGTACGGAATCCAACGCTAACATTCATAGAGCTGTCCATCGTCTTGCAGATGAGGCTACTCAGGCTTATGAGTCTGCCAGGGATACTGTAAAGGATTTCCTGAATGCTGAATTTCGCGAGGAGATAGTTTTTACCAGTGGAACTACTTCTGCAATCAATCTTGCTGCTTTCTGTTTTGGTGAGGCTTTCGTCAAGGAGGGCGATGAGGTTTTGGTAACAGAAGCGGAACATCACTCCAATATAGTTCCGTGGCAGATGATGTGCAAGAGAAAAGGTGCATTTCTGAAGGTTCTTCCCGTTGATGACAGTGGTCATCTTATGATCGATAATCTTGATGAGCTGCTGACTGAGCGCACTCGCATAATGGCGGTTACTCATATATCAAATGTTCTCGGTATTATAAATCCGGTTAGACAGATTGTGGAAATATGTCATTCCAAGGGAATTCCCGTACTGGTTGATGGTGCTCAGGGAGCAGTACATTGTAAGGTTGATGTACGGGAACTGGATTGTGACTTCTATGCATTCTCCGGACATAAGCTTTATGCGGCCACAGGGACTGGAGTTCTCTATGGAAAGAAAAAGTGGCTTGAAGCAATGCCTCCGTATATGGGTGGGGGAGAGATGGTAGGTACTGTCACTTTTGATGAAACTACATATGCTCCTCTTCCGATGAAGTATGAGGCAGGTACTCAGAATTTCGCTTCTGCAGCAACGTTAAAGCCTGCTTTAAATTTTATTAACTTATTGAATGATAATGAGTTAATAAATAATTTAGATTCAATAAGAGATTATCTGCTGGATTATTTTAAAAACGATTCAAGAATAAATCTTTATGGTGTTCCCCGTGGAACATATGATGAAAAGATTCCTTTGTTTTCATTCACTGTAAATGGTGTGCATCATGAGGATCTGACTTTGATCTTAGATAAGATGGGAATTGCTGTAAGGTCAGGACAGATGTGTGCTGAGCCGCTTATGGACAGGTTTGGGGTTACCGGGATGTTGAGAGCTTCATTTGCTCCATACAACACGATGGAGGAGGCAGAGTATTTTGTGAAGTGCCTGAACAAGGCAATAATGATGTTGGTGTAAAGATCCTTCGCTGACGCTCAGGATGACAGAAGTGGATTAATAATTATTGAGGTGCTATTTGAATGATCGGGTGTCATTCTGAACGAAGTGAAGAATCTTATAATAGATATATTTTGTAGAAATGAATTTACAGGAAGCGGAAAATGTCATTATCGAGGAGTTCTCGATATATGAGGAGTGGCTTGACAAATATGAATACCTTATAGAACTGGGAAAGTCCCTGAAGGATTATCCTGAGTCTGCCAAGACTGATGATAAGCTTATAAAGGGTTGCCAGTCAAGGGTATGGCTGGACTATAAAGTCGAGGATGGCAAGATCATCTTTAATGCTGACAGTGATGCTATCATTACCAAGGGGATAATTTCTTTGCTTATAGGACTTTATTCAGGACGTACTCCCGAGGAGATACTTTCGTCCGATTTTTCCGTAGTGGAAAAGATCGGGTTGAAGGAGAACCTCTCGCCTACCAGGGCAAACGGACTGGTTTCTATGATTGCTAAAATTAGAGAAATAGCAAAGAATAATATATAGATTCCTCGACAAGCTCGGAATGACATGTCGTTACGACTGAACAGTGCAGAATGTCGTTACGACTGAACAATGCAGAATGTCGTTTCGACTGAACAGTATGGAATTGTAAATACGACCGATTAGTGTAACCTGTCATTTCGACCGAGCGAAGCGAGATTACGACTGAACGATGCCAACTTGACATGACGATAAGCGACGATGACTTGTTATTACTATAATCGACGATGACTTGGCATGACGATAAGCGAAGCCAATTTGCCAACCTGTCATTTCGACCGAGCGAAGCGAGTGGAGAAATCTATTTCATATGGGACTGAAAGACTGGATTAAAAGAAAATCTGCAGAAGTTGCAGAAGAAGATAAAGAAAGACGAATGAGACTTGAAAGAGATATAATCATGGCTCTCAGGCAGGTTTATGACCCTGAGATACCTGTGAATGTTTATGATCTGGGACTTATTTACGAGGTTAGGGTTGATGACGATCATAATGTTTACATCCAGATGACACTCACTGCTCCTAACTGTCCGATGGCCGATTATGTGGTGGAGCAGGTGAGGGCGGCTGTGGCTGATGTTCCGGGAGTTGTGACTGTGAGGGTGGATCTGGTGTTCGAGCCTGTTTGGGACAAGAGCAGGATGAGTGAAGAGGCATTGGTCGAGCTCGGACTTGACGAAGACTGAAGGTCTGAAGGGGAGAGGGATGGCAGCGCTGCTGACAACGAGTGGGAGACAGTAGATTTATACCTTTCATTAGGCTCAAATCAGGGTGACAGGGCAAAAAATATCGAGGATGCGATATCTTTGCTTAATGTGGAGCTCGGAACGCCATATACGGCAGTTTCTTCGCTTCTGGAGACGGAGCCATGGGGATTTGAGTCGGAAGATAAGTTCCTTAATGCGGCGGTCCGCTATCAGTTGAGGTTGAGGAAGGGATATAATCCCGAGGCGGAAGGGCTGATGATCCTGGAAATATGCAAGGATATAGAGAAGAGGCTTGGCAGGACAGGAAAGCCTCAATACGACGAAAAGGGTGAGAGGATATATTCTGACCGGCCTATAGACATAGATATATTGCTGTTCGGCGACAACAAGATTGATTGTGAGGAACTTACGGTTCCGCATAAGCTGATGTATGAGAGGGATTTTGTGATGATCCCGTTGCGGGAAATCATGTATTAATGTGAATCCATATGTTTCAACACTAGTGATGCGTCGATTAACGCATCACTAGTATTCCCATCTATAAAACAACAAGTTTTACGGATGGGAAGATTGTTTATGAGTATTGTGAGTCCTCCTTTATCAACTCTCATCACACTAATCCAAATCTTTATGATTACATTTGCAGAAAGAAACGCGGAAAACGATATGGAATATACCGTATATTGTGACGAAACCTGTCACCTCGAACACGACAACATCAAACCTATGGCACTTGGAGCCGTATGGTGCCCCAAAGAAGCAAAGGACGAAATCTTCAAAAGACTACGCGAGATCAAGATTGAGCATGGTCTGAAACCAACCTGTGAACTAAAGTGGAATGCCGTATCATCAGCAAAACTGGCATACTACATTGATGTCATCAACTACTTCTTTGACAACCAGGATCTGCATTTCCGTACAGTCATAGTTCCAGACAAATCCGTGCTAAATCTCTCTGAGGCAAAAATGTCTCACGACTCTCTGTATTACAAACTGTACTTTGATCTTCTCAAGACCATCATCGAGCCAAAGTCATCATATTACATCTACCTTGACATAAAGGACACAAAAAGTC
>SUYQ01000015.1 GCA_015060325.1 Bacteroidales bacterium
TGTACTTCAATGACGAAAAGAAGTCCAAGAAATAAGGAGATCTTTACATTGCTAAAAGTGGTTGGTGAACGAGCTCGTTCACCAACCACTTTTGTCATGATCACCAACCAAAAATGTCAATTATACCTAAATTTGTAGAAATCAAACACAATAACACTAAACACGATTATTATGAAAAAATTGTTCATTATTATGGCATTGAGTGTGACTCTTCTATGCACACCATCCTGCCGTTGGATTCATGAGACATTTTATCCAACCGAAGATTGTGCCGAGTGGTATCTCGATGAAATTTATGACGCCGCATTAGATGGAGATGAAAAGAAAGCATCTGAACGCTACGACCAAATGATGGATTGGTACGACGATTTGAGCTCAAGCGACAAGAGGAAAGCTGATAAGGCTGCCCTCAAGTGGATGGACAAACATCCATCGCCAATATCTGGAACTAAAAGTCGTATTACATACAAAGTGTTCCGCCTAATTGCTTAAAGGCACAATAAGGCGAAATATTTCGATTGCACTGCCATGCTAGAAAGATAAAAGCTACACCTTTCTAGCATGGCATTTTATGACGTTATACAGACTCAACGGAAAATACCGGTTGTTTTGCATTCTGTCAGACCGTCCGGCATGTTGTTCTTGAACACTTACCGCCCCATTGTCATCCTGAGCGCAGCGAAGGATCTTGAACACAGACCGCCTCACTTTCATCCTGAGCGTCCCTCTGTCATCCTGAGCGAAGCGAAGGATCTTTACGGCTAACCCGCAGAACTCCGAGTCAGCAAAGTGAAACCGCCTGAACGAGTTTCAAGCGATTCAGGCACAAGCGGTACCGCAAAAATTCATTTCGGCATAAAATCACCACCGCTTGGCCGAGTTTGGAGCATTTCATAGCTAAGCACTCCGTCACCAGACAAAGCGTGCGTAAAGGGTAATTTTGCTACCCTTCGAGCACGAGAAATTCTCGCATCCACCAGACAACCAACACATTACAAAAACACACCGTGCTTAAAGGGCGACCAAAACCGCCCTTCAAGCACGCATGTACGCATCAGAATAGGGGGGCTAAAAGGCAACAGCCAGGCGCGAGGAGAGCCCTTCAGGGTCGAGCTCGCCGCAGCGCCTGCGCTGTAGTCGTCGGAGACCGCATATTCCGACGACGGTGCCGCGCACAACATACCAGATTTCTCCACTCGCTCCGCTCAGTCGAAATGACAGTGGGCGCTCGGTTGAAATCAACAAAGTCGCTTGAGCGCTCCTCTGTCATCCTGAGCGCCAGCGAAGGATCTTTACATGAATATTGTCGACCCGCTGCACAGACACGATTGTATTCAACAAAACGTGCTGCCTTAAATGCAGCACGTAAATAAATCAAATGAATCAAATACATCAATGAACAGGCTCCCGCCTGGTTCTAATCTTCTAGGACTGGGCGGACACTGAACCCGTAGCTACGGCCGCCCCAACTCACACCGTGGCGGACCTCGCCGAAGCCGAGGCCGTACGCGCAGTCGGCATTGTCCTCGTATGGCGTAGAGCTCCAGTAGAAGCCGTTCGAACCAACGCCGTTCTCATCAGCACCGTAGCGCCAGCCCGCAGCAGGGAGGAAGATGCTCTGGCCGTTCTTCTTACTGGTAACCTTGTAACCGTTGTGACCGTTCTGAGTTGTCCATTCCCAGGTACAGTGTTCACACAGTTCCTCAAATTCTTTCTCCGTCGGCAGGCGCCAGTCGCCACCCCAGCTCGCACGAGCAGCGTCGTACGATGGTTTACCTCCGATATTTTTCCATTTTGAATCTGAACTTCCGTAAGAATCGCTGTTGTTATCCGTATATGTTGACTTGGTCCTCGTATCTCCCCAGGCATAATATTTCCCATAATCTCCCGGACGAGAAGCACCTACGTTGCACGTTGCCCATTTGACGCTCAAGCCCAAGTCTACCCATTCATGATTCTTATGAGTGCCGGTCAGGGAAGCAGACCCTACTGCCTTATTCTTGGTTGCCTCTTCGGCTTTCTTCTTTGCCGCTGCCTGTTCTTTAGCTAGCTCCGCTGCTGCTTGAACCTCGGACAAACGTTTCACCGCACGGCCGGCAGAAGCGGAAGCATTCCGATTGAATCGGTCTGAATACTCTATTCGCGTATATCCCGACTCTATTTCCGCTGCGGACTTGTACTTCTCAATTGCAGACTTAAGAGAAGACTCGTCTCCTTTATCACATAGTTTATCTGCGGCGGATATCAGGTCGTTATATCTCGTAAGGTCGTCATTGAATTGTTCTTCAGCTGCTTTCTTCTTCGATTCTGCCTCCTCCAATTCCTTAAGTTTATTTTCCACTCGTTTCAATGCTCCGGCGGCATCCTGACAGAACAACGAACCGTAATCCTTGGACTGTGACCATTTCTCTTCTAATTCTTTTGCTGAGGTATACTTCTCTTTGGCCTTCAGTAAAGTCGCATCATTCTCTTCAAACTCCGCTCCCATCTCCATCAAACTTGCATACTGCTGAGCGTCACTTCTTGCTTGATCGGCTTCTGTTGGGGATTTACTTACACTCTGCTGAGCGTCACTTCTTGCTTGATCGGCTTCTGTTGAGGATGAAGGGTTACCCATAAACAGCACCGCAGCTGCACAAGTGAAAGCCACAAACAATGCCAGCAACAACCACAGCCATTTGCGGGATGGCTTCTTTGAAGACTGACGAGATTCATGAGACGGGGTAGGAACCGGTTCCGAATCGTCGACTGCAACCGCTTCTACAGTCTCGATCTCAGTCGATTCATCCGGATCTTCAGCCGGAACGGGAACGGCCAGAGCGGCATCAAGAAGACCGAGGAACTCCTCGATGCTCTGAGGACGATCCTTGCGGCGGGGCTGCATGGATTTCTCAATGACGGATGCAATTTCGGAAGGTACAGATGAAGGGAATGGTGGAAGACCATCTTCATACACATCATCCGCCTCCGGAGGAGTATGCCCTGTAATGAGCTTGTAAAAAGTTGCACCTAAAGAATAGATGTCGGTAGACGGAGTGAACTGCGATACTCCGCCAGACTTGTTCTGCTCCAATGGAGCATAGCCACGACTCAGACCCACCGGGGTCGAGCTGGTCTGGCTGCCGTCTTCAGCATCATAGTGCTTCGAGACACCGAAATCGATCAGCACAGCATTGCCGCTCTCATCCAGAAGAATATTTGACGGCTTGACGTCCAGATGCATCGTATTACGCTTGTGGAGATAAGAAAGGGCCGATGCGATCTGACGGATATAGCCGGAGGCTTCGTCAACAGACAATGGGAGGTCAAGTGAAGACAATGAGCCGCCGTCATGATATTCCATCACATAGTAGGCAGTACCGTTCTCCTCGAAGACATCATATATATTGACGATATTGGGATGTCTGAGCGACGCGATGGTCTTTGCCTCACGTATGAACTTCTCCTTGAAGCGGATGACCGTCTGGCGGCTGCCGCTGGTGCCAAGGGTGACAGAAGATGTGTCGGCATCACGCTCACAGAGATCCTTCATGAAGAACTCCTTGATCGCCACCTTGCGGTCTAGACCTGACTGGACAGCCAGATATGTGATGCCGAAGCCGCCCTGACCGAGCAGTTTCTCTATCCTGTATTCGCCGCGCTTAAGGACGGCACCGTTTTTCAAATGCATAATGATTTCGGTTTGTCTTATGAATTGCAACCCAAAGGTAACATTTTATTGACTACCAAGCAAACCGCTCACGCTTACTGTACGAAATGGTGGGATTTCCGTATGAAATGACGGGGGCAGGTCTGGTGAGTAGATTTCTCCACTCGCTACGCTCGGTCGAAATGACAGTGGGAGAAATAGTGTGAAAGATGTTTCGCTTCGCTCAACATGACAACTTGAGCATCTCGAACAACATGTCATCCTGAGGAGCACAGCGACGTGAGGATCTCGAACACTTACCGCCCCACTGTCATCCTGAGCGCAGCGAAGGATCTTTTGCTCTGCTGGAAACCTACAGCAAAACCCTTGGGAGGACCGATGTGGCACACAGCGCACAAAATGCAGATTAGGACTCCCAAGGGTGCAGAATCATGAACCAGTAGGAATCGCAACATGCCACAGAACGCACCAGAGCAAGATCTCCTGTCCCAAGGGTTTTGCAAAAGAGATACACAATGACTTGCATGCACCGCAGCTGCCGAAACGCCAACTTCTCCAAATAATAGTAATTCGCAACAAATAGAAAAGACCACAAAGGCACCCTGCAGCCATGCCAAAATGGTCACGTAACGCCCTCACCATCAGCAACATAACAATCAACACGGTGGGTCAAAAATACCCACCGTGTTGATAGTCAAACAATTAATAGACAGCGCATTACGTGTCCATAAACAAACCATTCCAGAGGGGCTAATAGGCAACAGCCAGGCGCGAGGAGAGCCCCTCAGGGTCGAGCTCCCCGCAGCGCCTGCGCTGTAGTCGTCGGAAACCGTATATTCCGACGACGGTGCCGCGCATAACTAGCATACAGATTTCTCCACTCGCTCCGCTCGGTCGAAATGACAGTGGAGCGCGCAAGTGGAACCTTCGATCAGAATGACAGGTGGCTGGTCGGTTGGATAGATTTCTCCACTCGCTCCGCTCGGTCGAAATGACAGTGGGCGGAATAGTGCGAAAGATGTTTCGCTTCGCTCAACATGACAATGGGGCGCGCTCGGTCGAAATGACAGTGGGAATCACTCGGTCGAAATCGACTTGCCGCTTGAGCGCCAGCGAAAGAAATGACAATGAGACGAAAGGAAGGAATGACAGTAAGGAAAATGATGCAAAAAATGTTTCGCTTCGCTCAACATGACAGGGTTGGCACTTCTAATAACATGTAAGACTAATGGGGCGTACCAGTGGAACATTCGGTCAAAATGACAGGTGGCAGGTCGGTTGGGTAGATGTATCTCGCTGCAGTTCAAGCGGGAAAATGACTGTAGAAGGTTGGACAGAAAAACAGCTGAAAAGTTGTCGTGATTGGGATATGGGAGAGTGGTATGTCTTGACGTCAACAAAACAGCATATTTATTGACGTCGTGAGCTGTTTTTTCGTTTTAAATGCCGTTTTGGCCTCGTCTCGTCAAAAAAGTAAGGTATTTTTTGACGTCGCATTAGTATAATACGGCTACATGCATGGCAGAGCAGTGCTTGGACAGAGCTATTGCAAAAGGGTTGGCCTTGTTTCAAGACCAACCCTTAGGATATCATGTATTAAACTCGTCTCAGTAGAGTAACCTTTCTCCTGCTTCAAGTGCAGCCTCATTGTAAATTTCAAGTTCACTTTCAGACAAAGTTTCTGCATACTCAGCCTCTTCCATAGCTATTTCTTGCAAACGATCATAATCGCCATTCATTGAAGCTTTTGCTGCTTCCTTGACTATATACTCCGCCTTTGCCTTAATTGCAGCATTACGATCTTTCTTTGATGAGCCACCAGAACAAGAAACCAGAGAAAATGCCAACACGATAGTCGCGCAGAATAATAATACCTTTTTCATAATTGTATTTTTAAATTGAGACACTCAAAGTTAATATACTTTATTATAAAAACAAACTACTTTTAAAATTTCGACTCAAAATTCCCGCAAAACGCGTCGTTGGCAATGTAGTGCGGTGCATAGATGGATTCGACCTCAGCGACAGGGGATGCGAAGACACCTTCCTGAGTGACGAACCACTCCTCCTCCAGAGTCGACTCCTCTTCCGGGAACGTGTCGACCCAATACAATGTACAGTCTGACTTCACCTCCCTGTATGCATATGGAGAGATGCTGAACACACTGTAAGAAAGAGGCCTGAACCAGCCACCGGTCCATCCTGAGAGTTGCTCGCACGGACGCATGCATGCCGGTCTCGGAACAGAGATCCTGACAAAGCTTCTGTTCTCCTCGCTCCAGACCGAACACTTTGCAGTCACCTTGTCGCCCACATGCAGCACATCTCCTGCCGACAGTTCCTTTCCGTCCCTGTAATATCTGACAGATATCCTGAAACCATTGCCAGCTGCATCGATAGTGTCAAACGGCTTCATGAAACGTTTAGAAAGCACGATGATCTTAGTATCCTTCACCGCAGCAGACGCATCATATACAGATGCCATCGCCTCAACGAATGCAGGATCCGAACTCCACTGCTGGGTCTCCTTCTGAAGCATGATCCAGAGGCATATTCCGTCTGCCATATCCTCCAGCCCGGAACCATACTCTGCATCTTCAGACAGATCACGGAACAGGTCGGCTATCGATGCATGCGCATACGCCTCACTCTCCAGGAGACCTCTCCACGGCAGCACGGCATTAGGATAGTAGATTCCTCCCGAAGGATGCTCAACTGCATATTGCTTCAACGACTCGAGTTCGCGCCCGATGCTCTTGTCCATCTTCGAAGAGACAGGCACGCCCCATGTCCCGGCCAGTTTCCTGCCCTCAGCAGAAGAACTCAACTGACGCAGCACGCGAATCATCCGCACCTTGTTCAGAATGGCACCATTGGTCCAGGTATTGCCGTCCTTCGGCACAAGAAGCCCCTTGACCTCAGATAAAAATTCCTGGTATCCCTTCGAACCGGCAGCCTTTCGCGCCGCAGCTGCATCAAAATCAACCTCCGGATACATTGTCCTTACATTGAGATACTGCCACAACGACAAGGCTCCATACCACTCAGGACGGTCCAGATCAGCGAAATACACTGAGTCCAGATACTTCACGGCAGAAGCCATGACCTCTGCGGCATCGGTTCCGAGCATATCCAGCAATCCCCTGTCCTTCAATCCGGCATAACGCTCTAGGATGAGAGCTGTGACCACTGGAGAAGACTTCATTCCACTGAACCAGCCGAATCCGCCATCAGCATTTGCACATGAGAGGACCTTGGCCAGAGCATCAGCAGCACAGCCCACATATCCGCTCACATCTTCAGCCTCCCTGAGTCCGGCAGCCAGCAGATTGACATACAGAGCCTCAGACTGCGACACAGCATCCTTTCCGTCTGCCTGCACCACAAGCGGAAGTGCCTCCTTCAGCATATCCATCACCGACACCGACTGATGCTCGGCACCCGATGACGATCCATTGACAAACTGGTAACGAAGTTCCTGAAGGACAGACTCTTCCGACATTCCGGAAAGAAGCACGGCGGAGTGCGCCTCACGGATGACCTGAGCGGCAGGAGATACAGGAACTGTGACAAAGATTCCGTCAGAGAGCCCCTCACCTGCAAACACGACCTTTATTCCCAGAGTATCAACTCCTTCCGGAACCTTGATCTCAAAAGGAACGGCAACAGATCCGTGTGCCGGCGCAACAACGCCACCGACCACCTCACGCATCAAAGGATCAGCCCCTTCGTAAGATTCTCCATCATACACCTCGAACATGACTGTTCCGCCAAGATCGGCATCAGAAACATTTGAAACAGAAGCATTCATCACATAGACATCTCCTGAATAAAGATACTGAGGCCGGGCAAGGGACACCTTCATCGGAAGCGTCACCAGCATCTCCTTGCGCGCAACGGCATTGTTCATCTCCCTGTCATGGGCAAATACCGAAACCACATATGTCGACAACTTGTCCGAAGCAGTGAAATCAAAAGTCAGCATACCATCCTTATCCGAACGCAGGAAAGGCTCGAAGGCCAGCGTAGTCGAGAACTCATCCCTGATTTCAACTTCAGCATGTCCCACCTGCATCGAAGCATCGAATGTAATTGCCACGGGTTCAGATGGTTCCAGCGATGCCTTGGTCATCCTAGGCATATCATTCCTGGCAATTTCAGACATCGTCACACCTCTTACACTACCCGCAAGAAATTCACTTTCTTCATACTCATATGCCCCATGATAACCATACCATACAGGAACGTCACACAACACTTCATAATATCCGTTGCTGTAATGTCCTGACACATCATTCATATACACAGTCCCGACAGGAGGCAAAACACGACGTACGGTTCCCCATGGTCTATACTGAATCCTGTCTGCCGCAATGTCATAGACGGAAGCGACAGCCTCAACCTCAGGCACAGACTGTATGGACACGGAGCATCTCGCACCCGGAAGGCATTCATCAACGAAACGCGTGAAATTCAAAGGTATCGTCCTCTCGGAAACCGGGCGTCGCCATATCTCTGTAAACTCAAAACACTTGCTGTCACGGAAATATAGGACATTCATCACCACTCCTTCCGGATAGTCTGACTGCCAGTCATGACTGATGGTCTTCAGAGTCCCCTTACCGACATATACAAGCTCAGACTTGAGCAGCCGCTTCGAGTCATCGAACAGTTCGACCACAGCCCACACCGGCGCCGCGCCCGCACCTATCTGTAGTGTAATACGGTCATCATCAACCACATGGAACACATTCTCCACCTCTTCCGGAACGACCATCTTTGCAGGATCCGAAGGAAGAATCAGGAATCCTCTTTTGTATTCTCCTTTCAAAACCTCACCAGTGACGCATTCCTTCTCCATGGAAAGCACGAAGTCATACAGCCCACCATCAATTCCACTGACATCAAACGCAAGGACCTCACCGGAGAGCACATCACCCTGAAGAACAACCTTGTCGCCCTTCATGACTCTGTATCTGAGCGGCAATCCGTCAACCAGTTCGCCAGCATGGTATCCTGCCTTACACTCCACAGACATCACATCCCCATCAAACATCATGACCCTATCATATCCTTCGCTAAGCTTACATTGTCCTTCAGCCAAATTCTGCGGAATACAAGTAAGGTACGGATCATACATCACGGACTGCCTATGGGTAAACGAATGTGTCTCACCTGTCTGGTCAGTAACCTTGACCTCTATCGAATACACCTGCATGTATCTGTCGTCAGAGACATCCTTGAATGAAAGAGAGAATCTGCCGTCATTGTCCGGAGCAAGTGTTTCATCCAGAATCACATCCCCTGAACACTTCACGATCACTTCTACTTTTGCAGAAGCCAAAGAATGGCCTGCGAAACTCTTCACATTGCCGCTCACTGTCACATCATCTCCCGGGAAGAACACCTTTTCCTGAACATCAAAGGCCACGTCATAAGTCGGAAGCACAAACTCATCTACATGGAAATAAACTGTTCCTATTTCACATTCCTCATCAAGAATCTGAATCATATGCCTGCCGTTCCTCTGCACATCGTCAAGTGCAAACTCTCCAGCTATGGAACCGAAATCATTGGTGACAAATCTATCGGATGCGAGCACATTTCCTCGCGAATCAACGATCCTGGCCTCATATGAGCATCCCTCCGGAGCAGTGCTCATCGCCCCATCCGGGAATCTCTGAAACACAACAGCCTTGAACATGACAGATTCTCCGGGATTATAGACAGGACGGTCCAGTCTGATTACCGCCTCGGTCATATCACCTGCCATGGCACTTCCTTCTACATCCTTAGAGATACCGACTGCACGACTACGACGTTCCCTTCCATCCTTGTCTTCAGATATGCATATCAGTTCGTATCCATAATATCCATCATCCACTTTGTCCCAGATTGCATCAGGCAGACGTGTAAATCCATTCAAATTCATACCCTTCACCTCAGCCAGCATCTTATCATGATGATACAGCCGTACGTCCACCGTCTTCAGCGGCTCTCCAGTAAGATAATCAGCCACATAAAGAGCTATACCATCCGCATCCTTACGGGTGGCGGCTGACAATGAATATTTATGCAGAGGCATTTTTCCCATTACACGATAACCGGAACTGCATACCACCTCATAGTCTCCATCGGCCAGTTCCGGAAGGCTGAAGGTCAGTTCATCGCATACATAATAGTTTCCGGAAGGATTCTGCAACACCTTTTCATATACGCAGTTCTTCTTACGGAACACCTTGATTTTCAACTCATCAAGATTACGGAGAGTCACCTTTACCTCGCCATCCTCCGCACTCATATATGCACATTGGGACTCCAGGACATCAAAAATCTTGTCCAAAGACGTACATGATCCAGCCAAAGCCTTTTCAGACGGATCCTTGAAGGAATCACGCTCCCTGATCAGCTGCACCAGCCTGCTTCTGATCTGACGATAGTACTCTGATGAAGCCGAGTCACGCCCAGCCTCGAATTCTCCTATCAGAACACGTTCATTGGCAACTACTCCAAGAGCCTTGCCTGCATATTTGTCCGCAAGGGCTCTGAATCCGGACAGGTCACGATCAGCGTCCAAGAAAAACTTGTTTTCCATGGATACGTATTCCATGATTCCTGCCTGGGGATAAACGTCTCCGAAGGTCTCCTTAAGAAGGTCTTGAATTCTGGAATACTCTTCAGCCCAGGCACTATATCTGGCCAACATATCCCATAGAATGAACTCATAGTCACTGCTTACGACAGGCAGCAAGACTTCCTTATAAATCATCCCGGCTCCCTCATAAACATCCTCATTCCTTGCAGACTTAAGCCTGTCTTCATGTTTCTCCAGAAAGGCCAGACCGTCTTTCAGACCCATCATATCACGCTTGAAAAGATATTCAATAACAGGTTCCCCAAAAGCTTCGATCTCCCCTTCAGCCTTTTTGTCAAGTTCTTCCCATAGCTTCCAGTTCTGATATGACTTGACCTGGGCATAGAGCCGGCATGCCTTATAATAGTCCCATGCACTCCTCTCCTTGAGAGACTGCTCCTTTATCTGCTCCAGGACATCCGTCATATCTTCGACATAATCCTTTTTCGAAGCACTTTCATACTCTTTCCAAAGTGTTTCCAACGAACGTTCCTTCTTATCCTCGGAAACATTGGCATTGAAAATCTGCCCCGAGGCAAAAACCACGGACAGAAGAATCAAGATCAGGTGTTTCATAATATATAAGGGTTTCAAAATAAATCAGACTCGGGAGGCCACAGCTTCAGACACGACATAAGTGCTGCCGCCGACATATATCATCGGACGGGCAGCAGCATCGGATTCTACTATTGAAGCTGCAACTTTTTCAGCTATGCGCATTGCCTCAACTACCGTACCAGCGGCATGAACATCTCCGGACTTCCTTCCGGAGGCAGCGCAAAAAGCAAGATATTTCTTCGTCACCTCTCCGGCTGGAAGCGCCCTCTTGCCAGAGGCCTGGGTAAAGACAAAAATCGCATTTTCAGGCATCAGGTGCATTACAGCATCCACATCCTTGTCAGCCACGGAGCCATAGACGATGATAAGGTGGGTGAACTCACCGCTTTCAACCATTTTCGTCAGCTGAGCGAAGTTATATTTCAGGCCATGCTCATTATGCCCGATGTCGCATATAGTATAAGGTGCATCGGAAATCTTTTCCCAACGTCCCCTGAATCCGGTACGGGCGGCCGTGAGCATCAATGCTTCCTTCAGGCCGATTCCGCATGTCATGCCCTGACGGGAAAGAGCCTCCAATGCCGCAAGGACGGTGCGGAGATTCTTTTTCTGATAAGACCCCTGCAGGTCCATCCCGGCAAGTATTTCATCACTCTTCTCCCACAATGCCGGCTCCGTCTTGTCGGCAAAAGTAAGGAGAGACATGATCGCATTCCTGTTTCCCATGAACGACGGTTCCGGTAGATTGGTATACAGCACCTTACGTTCAAAGACAGGATCAGTTTCGGGATGACTCTCCCCCACTACCACCGGCACCTTGGGCTTGATGATGCCCGCCTTTTCAAATGCGATTTCCGACAGGGTGTCGCCAAGCATGTCGCAATGGTCGAGACCGATGTTGGTGATGACGCTGAGGACAGGAGTCACAATATTGGTGCTATCCAGACGGCCTCCCAGTCCGGTTTCCAGCACCACGACATCCACTTTCTGCTTTGAGAACCAGTCGAGAGCCATCAATGTGGTGATCTCAAAAAAGGACATGTCGAGGTGGTCGAAGGTTTCCCGCCACTGCTGCACGAAGGACCATACGTCTTCCTTGGGGATGAGGGTGAAGGATCCGGAGACAACCCTGATGCGCTCGCGGAAGTCCAGGATGTGAGGAGAAGTATAGAGACCTACCTTCAGCCCGGATGCAGCGAGGGCCGAAGTCAGCATGTTGGAGACAGAGCCCTTGCCGTTGGTACCGGCCACATGGACGATCTTATATCCCCTGTGGGGATGCCCCATCAGCTGGTCCGCAAACTCCATATTCGCCATTCCAGGCTTGTAGGCTCCGGCTCCCACCTTCTGAAAGGACGGAAAGCGCACAAAGAGCTTCTGGATCATCTCCTGATACCTTTCTTCTGAAAAATTCTCGTTCATATCACCGAAAATCGCTTGTTGTACGCACAAATTTACTTATTTTTACAAACTTTATCCATTATAAGGGATATTTATTATGAAGGAAAACGAATCAGCCTTACATTCACAGTACATCATCGACGGAGCAAGATGTCCTGCAACCCCTGCAGAACTCCTGGAAGAATGCATGGGATATGACGAGCCATGCTCAGCTCCGGAAGGGACGTTCAATGACATCATTGATGAAACGACCGAGCCGCCGCTGTCATCCGTCACATATGACGACAGCAGGACAGGTGATTACATAGAGCAGATTTCAGGCAAGGCCAATGCGGACAGGGACTTCACCCTGCTCTACCCGAGCCACTTCACAAGGATGCAGATAGCGAAGGCTCTGCTGAACAGGCTATGGAGCGAAGGTCATTTCAGGCTTGGAGACCTCAGGATATGGGCTCAGTGGGAGTGGAACACAAGGCCGATCGGCAACATGGCGGCATTCTATGAAAGCGTCAGAAACGCCAGCGAATACATCTATGGCCTCGGTACGTGTCTTGAAGATTACGTTTTCATAGAAAGCGACCACACCAGCAATGTGAAGTTCTTCGCATGGCTTCCGGAGACATCCATGACCGAAGACGAACCTGAGCTCGAGCAGGAAGACAGACTGTTCAAATCATCGCCGTACGAAAGTACCCACCCATGGATAAGCGAGCGCCGCAGATGTCCCGGCGAGATGAAGAACGACCCTAAGAGCTGGATCATATATATTCCTTTCGACACCTGCCGTCACAAGCTGGGAGGTTCGCTTCTTGCGCAGGCAAACGACGACAACGGAGGCCAGGCTCCTGCGATTCAGGATCCCGACTATTTCATTGACTGCTATGAAGTTGTACGCGAGCTGACAGAAGACGGGATCATAATGTCCGGATGCACCGTCGCAGACGGAGGTCTTGCAGTCGCTGCCGACTCAATGTGCGGAAGACATGGTCTCAGGATGGACCTTTCCGGGATCTGCGCATCATATCAGGAAGAAGACAGGATCAGGATACTTTTCGGTGAGGTTCCGGGCGTGCTGATACAGATCAGTGACGAAAACTATGACTATGTGGACTCGCAGTTCCTGCTTCAGGACATAGCCTACTATCCTGTCGGCCATCCCTCAGGAGACGGCTCAGGAATCTCTATAGGAAACAGTGCAAAATCGGGAGTCGCAGGCATTCTTGCATCGCTGCTGGGTCAGGCTTCCGAAGGAGAAGACTAAAAAGGCGTTTTTCTTTACAGTAATTCCAAGAATTTTCACTAAATTCGCGCCGGAATTTCTGTGAATTCCTTCATAAATGGAAATTATTCATTATTAATCAAATACTTACAAAGTTTTATGGAATCTAACAAGAAAAGAGTGTATTGCTTCGGCGGCAAGACCGCTGAGGGTAATGGCACTATGCGTGAGCTTCTCGGCGGTAAGGGTGCTAACCTCGCTGAGATGTGTACTCTCAACATTCCTGTTCCTGCAGGTTTCACAATCACAACCGAGTGCTGTACTGAGTACTACGAGCTCGGTGGCGGCTACAACGACGCCCTCAAGGCTGAGGTAGCTGAGGCCCTCAAGAAGACTGAGGCTATCATGGGCATGACTTTCGGTGACAAGGAGAACCCTCTCCTCGTATCCTGCCGTTCAGGTGCCCGCAGCTCAATGCCTGGTATGATGGACACAATCCTCAACATCGGTCTCTGCTCTGAGACTATCCCTGGCATGATCGCAAAGACAAACAACCCACGTTTCGTATATGACGCTTACCGTCGTCTCATCATGATGTACTCTGACGTTGTGATGGAGAAGGCAGAGGGCATCGAGCCGGCAGACGGACAGGGTATCCGCCAGCAGCTCGACAGAATGATGGAGGAAGTAAAGGTAGCCAAGGGCTATGCTTCTGACACAGACCTCACTGCTGAAGAGCTCCAGGATCTCTGCGAGCGCTTCAAGGTTCGCGTGAAGGAAGTTCTCGGAACCGAGTTCCCTGATTCAGCAGAGGCTCAGCTCTGGGGATCAATCGGTGGTGTGTTCAAGTCATGGAACGGAAAGCGAGCTATCGCATACCGTCGCATCGAGGGTATTCCAGATGAGTGGGGTACAGCTGTAAACGTACAGTCAATGGTATTCGGTAACATGGGTGACAACTCTGCTACAGGTGTGGCATTCTCACGTAACCCTGCCAACGGTGACAACAAGTTCTACGGCGAGTGGCTCATCAACGCTCAGGGTGAGGACGTTGTTGCTGGTATCCGTACTCCAAACCCTCTCAACGAGGCAACAAAGAACCCGCACAACCAGAACCTCGCTTCACTCGAGACTTCTATGCCAGAGGTTTACAAGGAGCTTGACGGCATCCGTCTCCACCTTGAGAACCACTTCCACGATATGCAGGACATCGAGTTCACTATCCAGGACGGAAAGCTCTGGATGCTCCAGTGCCGTATCGGTAAGAGAACAGGTCTTGCTGCCCTCAACATGGCAATGGACATGCTCGCAGAAGGCATGATCGACGAGAAGACAGCTGTAACACGCGTTGCTCCAGCCCAGCTCGACGAGATCCTCCACCCTATCCTCGACCCTGCTTCAGAGAAGAAGGCAACAGTTATCGCTAACGGTCTTCCAGCATCTCCAGGTGGAGCAGTAGGTAAGATCGCCTTCACATCAGAGGCTGCTATGGAAGCTGCTGCCCAGGGCATCGCAACAATCCTCGTCCGTGAAGAGACTTCTCCAGAGGACGTAGAGGGTATGCGTGCTTGTGCAGGTATCCTTACACAGCGCGGTGGTATGACTTCACACGCTGCTCTCGTAGCACGCGGATGGGGCAAGTGCTGTATCGTAGGTTGCGAGGCTATGCACATCGACCTCGAGAACAAGGTCATCCGCTTCAAGGGCTCAGACAAAGAGTACCACGAGGGTGACGTTCTCTCAATCAACGGTGCAAAGGGTGCTGTATATGATGTAGCAATCGAGACTATGGACGCTTCTGACAACCCACGTTTCCAGCAGTTCATGGCTATCGTTGACAAGTTCCGTACAATGGGCGTACGCACAAATGCTGATACTCCAGAGGATGCAGCACGTGCCATCAGCTTCGGCGCTGAGGGTATCGGTCTCTTCCGTATCGAGCACATGTTCTACGGACAGAACGCCGAGACTCCGCTCTCTAAGCTCCGCAAGATGATCCTTGCAAAGAACGATGAGGAAAGAAAGGCAGCTCTCGCAGAGCTCGAGCCATTCATCAAGGCTGCTGTAAAGGGCACCATGAAGGTAATGAACGGCAAGCCTGTTACATTCCGTCTCCTCGACCCACCTCTCCATGAGTTCGTTCCACAGACTGACCTCAAGAAGAACGAGCTTGCAGAGGAACTTCACATCACTGTAGGCGAGATCGAGAAGCGTGGTGAGTCACTCCACGAGGTAAACCCAATGATGGGTCACCGTGGTGTACGTCTCCACATCACATATCCTATGATTTCAGAGACTCAGTTCCGTGCAATCTTCACTGCAGCAGCAGAGCTCAAGAAGGAAGGCTATACTCCTAAGCCAGAGATCATGGTTCCAGTAACCATCTCAGAGCGCGAGCTTCGCTTCCAGAAGGCTATCTGCGAGAAGATCAAGGCTGAGGTTGAGGCACAGTTCGGCTTCGAGATCGAGTACATGTTCGGTACAATGATCGAGATCCCACGTGCAGCCCTCACTGCTGACCGTATGGCCAAGACCGCTGAGTTCTTCTCATTCGGTACAAACGACCTCACTCAGATGACATTCGGTTTCTCACGTGACGACGTAGGAACATTCATGGGTGACTACCTCGGCAACAAGATCCTCGATGCTGACCCATTCAAGACTCTCGACACCAAGTCTGTAGGTAAGCTCGTTGACTACGCTGTAAAGGAAGGTCGCGGTACTCGCGAGAACCTCAAGTGCGGTATCTGCGGTGAGCACGGTGGTGATCCTGCATCAGTAGAGTTCTGCTACAAGACAGGTCTCAACTATGTATCATGCTCGCCATTCCGTGTTCCTATCGCACGCCTCGCTGCGGCTCAGGCTGCAATCAAGGCTTCTAAATAATCCAAGCTTGATATAATACGAAGAGGATGACCCAATGGTCATCCTTTTTTTGGTGAATTATCCCTATTCTTCAGATGATTGGAGACATGGTGACAGGTACGGTATCTCCCGAAGTTGTCAGGATATTTTATTGCACATTGTCTCCAGTAGTCCTGACTGACTCTCTTCTCGATGATTCGTCTCACCTTGTTTCTTGTCTTGCCGCCGTCGATGAAGATATCAACTTCCCTCAGGGCTATGCCGCCCTTGAAATTGAGTCTCTCCTCTGAAATCCTTTTTGTCTGATTCTTGATGTACTTCTTCTCACAATGTTTCATATCAGTATCTATTTGTTAGTTAGTCTTCCGTGCTCCTGCGGGATCACCCACTTCTTAATATACAGAATGCCCACTGATGCGTTACGTGAAAGACAGAACTCCCCACAAAAGTTTGCGAAACACGTTGCCTACGCTACTTTCCAGGCATAATAAATGAACTTCTTGTGCAAATGATAAATTTAATTTATATCTTTGCACTATCGTAACCACCGTTACGGTAATGAATATTACGATAAAACTTATAGCTATGAGATTTTTTGACAGGGAACAGGAGTTTGAAAAACTTAGGGAAATTGAGGAGCTTTCTCATGAAGTGGCCCAATTCACGATCATCACAGGAAGACGTCGCATCGGTAAGACCGAGATGGTCAAGAAGTTTTACGAGGACAGGCCTATGCTGTACTTCTTTGTCGCTCGTAAGGCGGAAGCCGATCTGTGCGAAATATTCGTGGATGAGGTCCGCTCAAAACTCGGCGTACCGATTCTAGGCAATGCGACCTCCTTTGCAGCGATATTCAAGCTTATCATGGAATTGTCTCAGACTCAGCATATCAGCCTTTTCATTGACGAGTTCCAGGACTTCTATAGAGTGAACCCTTCCATCTATTCCGATATGCAGAACATATGGGACAGCTATAAGAATACGGCACACATCAACCTGATCGTGGCCGGATCCGTGAACACTCTGATGAACAAGATATTCAAGGACAAGAAGCAGCCGCTTTTCGGAAGGCAGACCGCGACAATGAACGTCCGCCCCTTCAGGCCTTCTGTCCTCAAGGAGATCATGTCAGAATACTGTCCTGACTACAAGAAGTCCGACCTGTTGGCTCTTTATACCCTGACAGGCGGCGTAGCGAAGTATGTCGAGCTGTTTATCGACAGGAAGAAGTTCACCCAGAAGAAAATGATGGATATGTTCTTTGAGCGGGACTCCTATTTTCTGCTCGAGGGAAAGAACATGCTTGTCGACGAATTCGGCAAGGATTATGGCATCTACTTCTCGATTCTGACGCTTATAGCACAGGGCAAGAACACACGCTCTGAACTTGAGAATGCTCTCAATATAAAAGAGCTGTCGGGATACCTTAAGAATCTCAGTGAAGAGTATGGCTTGGTCAGCAAGATGCAGCCAGTCTATGAGAAGTCAAGCAACAAGAATGTACATTATGCTATCAACGACCAGTTCCTGAAATTCTGGTTCCGATTCATATACAAATACATGCACATCATCGAGGCCGGCGGAAATGACAAGTTGAGAGCTATAGCCGAGCGTGACTTTCCGACAGTGAGCGGCAAATCGCTTGAAAGCTACTTTGGCGAGGTTCTGAAAGAGTCAGGAAACTACACTCGCCTTGGCTATTGGCACGACAGAAAAGGCGAAAACGAGATCGATATCATCGCTGAGGACGAGCTGGAAAGCAGGATTGAATTCATCGAAGTAAAACGACAGTCGAAGAACCTCGACGAAGAGGTCCTGAAGGACAAATCCGAGCAGTTCTTCAAAGCTGTCGGAGCCTTCAAGGGATACGATATTGTATACAGAGGGTTATCCACAGAAGACATGTAGTTTGTGAATATCAACATAGTGCTCCTAACATAAATAATGGGAACGATATACATGTTTTAACATATCTGTTGCAATTTCTGCAATGCCTCGTCACCTAGGGCGGACTTGACACGGATATGATCCTGGACCGAACGGACGAACGGATCTGATTCGAAGAGGGAGCCACGCACATTCATGAAATCCTGCTCACGCTCCTGCTGGTCGCCGTCGGCACCGAAACTTGTCATGAAGCTGAGCGAAAACTCCTTTCGTGCATCTTCATATATCATCCTGTCCAAAGCAACTACAGATTCCTTCCATCTGACTACCAGAGATCTGAGATCTTCGACAGATGCTTCTGAAAGTGAAATTCCATAATATGATCCGATGACCCCATAGGCCCACTTCCATTCATATTCATAATATTCATCATGGATATCATGGAAAAGTTTGCCCAACATATCCACATCAACGATATTCCCGCACTCGATCGACCCGATCAGATCAGCTACTGCCGCCTTTGGCGCCAGCATTCCTGATATGTCCACCCAATCGCCTTCTCCATACTCTGCACGCGGTCTCAATGCATCACGAAGCTGATCCAGAGAATTAAACTCAGAAGACATAAGTCTGGTGATCAAAGAGTTGCCGAGGAACTTGTCTATAGCCATCCCATAGAGACGGATACCGTTGTTAAGCGAAGACCTGCGGATCTGTCCGCTCTGGAAAGAATAGGTATCCGAGTTCTCTCCCGACACCTGCTTGAGGTCCTTCAACAAAGCCTGTCCACGAAGCATCTTCTGGATAGTGTACGGGCTCAGGAGATTGTAATTTATGCAGTCCAGCCTGAGCGGATCGCGACGAGCATCACGCATAGGCCACTTCTTGGCATCACGGATGGTTCCGACACTCTTGAGGTTGGCTCCAGGGACTATATAAGAGGTGCTCTGCTGTTCTATCAGATATGAAAACGGAAGATCCGATGTGTCCTGATGGCTGACATGTCTTCCCATAACGAGCGAGAAGGCTCCGACCTTGGCTGGCCACAGGATATACGAATCCGACGCTGTCTTCGCTCCCCTTTCCATGATTCCCTGATGGATAGGGCCGAGCTTGTACATATGATTGCTCTGGTTCGATCCCGAACCGGCGTTCATGAAGGAGAACATACCGGCAATAAGAAGCGTGGACTTATGATGCGTCACGGTGAACGGACCGGCAAAAAGAGCACATGCTTCACCGTTTTCTCCCTGACAGTTGCCGAAGAACAACGAGTCCGTTGCCGAATAATTATGTCCCAGACGACAGGCCTGACCGACGAAGCAACGTGAAAAGGTAACCCCATCCTCAATGCTTGAACCGCTTGATATGATGAAATCATCACCGATGACTCCGACACCGATATGCACAGGAGCATCCGCATTACTGTTGATGCTGCCGTTCTTCAGCCTTGCCGCTCCCTCAATCTCGCAGCAGTCACCTACCTTCACATTCTTGATATAACCTGCATCCGCAATCGTGACGTTGGAGCCGATCTTTCCGACGGAAGATGTCACGGAAAGCACATAGGCGTCTATCATCTTCTTGAGTTGCTCGATAAGCATCGGACGATGACGATAGAGTGCCATCATATATGCCGTCTGTGCAGACAGGCCGTCATAGATCCTGACCTCACGGCCACCGGTCTCATTCAGTACAGCCACATCGACTCCATTTCCGAAACTGCTGGCACAATCCGTCAAGATGATGTCAACGTTCTCTATAAAGGTATCATCGCCTATCTCATAATTGGCAATATAGTTCTTCACATTCTCAATACAGCAATTGTCTCCCAACGAAACATTATGAAGGGTCGTATGATAAAGCCCAGAATGTTTCCTCATTCCCCCGGCAAGTTCGAACTCTTTTTCAAAGACTCCTATACGGATATCACCAGAGAAACGTGTATATCTGACATAATCCGGCACAAACCCCTCTGCAACCTCAATCCTGCTCCAATCTGCCGCAGTGCACATCTGCTCCTTGAGAGATGTGATTTCTGAATCAGTAAGTTTTCTAAATGTCTTCATCTTTTCTGCTCGTCAACTGTTCGACGATTCCTGAGATCTCCTCATATCCGTATCCTCTTCCAAGAGCGAACCTCAGCATCTTGAGACGGCACTGCGGATCATCCTTGAGTGATCTGTATTTGTTTTCCATAAGTTTTTCCAGTCTGGAAGCTGCCCTAGCCCCATCTATCTCCTCTAAAGCACTATCTATATTTTGACGCGAAATGCCTTTGGCAGCAAGCATATACCTGATCTTGACCTCTCCCCAGCCCTGGATAGAGGATTTATCCCTCGCAAAAGCTGAGGCAAACCGCAGGTCATCTACATATTTCTCCTCCACAAGTACGTCAACCACTCTGGATGCCGCATCCGCATTTCCGTCAAGTGCCTTCAACGCCTTCTTACGTATGTCGGCAATACAGTACTCGCGACGCGAGCACTGCCCCCTGAGCCTGTCTGTCAATTTCAATATCTCCTCTTCCATATATCAGAAGTTAAAGCCGGCACTTAGATAAAATCCTACCTTGTTCGTGAGGTTGGACCAATGTATATTTGCTGTCAATGGACCGAACACAGTATCGAAAGAGTATTCCGCTCCGGCTCCGAAATAGCCCAATCCCTTGACATAACCACTGAAATAATCGCAGTCTCGAGCATAGTTTATGATACCGGTAAGATAGTGATTCTTAGCCAGTCTGAATCTGAAATCCGTCCTGTACAAGGTAAGTATGTTCTTCATTGCAGACAGATGGTTTGCTCCGATGAAAGGCATCTGCTGATCTACATATCTGCCTGGCAATGACCCTCCTACAGCATTGAAATATGCTACCGGTATATCACTGCCGAACAGGAATCGGAAATTGAACGACGGGATAAATGTAAACACATCACCGGAATATGCGACAACCTTGGCGTCAGCCTGCACGATATGGAAATTGTTTATCTTATGCGGGAATCCTGCAAAAACCCAAGAATAGGACAAGCCCGCATCCACACCTCTTGTTGGGAAATACCCGTCATCAAATGTGTAGGTCTCTCCTTCTGCGAATATGGACACATAATCATTGGTTGACTGACTGAGGTCATAATCTCCTATAATCTGTGAGGACTTGAGGTTACGTATAGATATCACATCGTTTCTAATACCGCTCCTTATGTCCATATGCTTCCATTTCATATTCGACAGAAAGACCTCCTGCTGGCTATGGAACAAGTTGAGGCTCAATCTGTTCTGTCCGAAGTTAAGCAGCCCGAGGTCTGTCCATCGTGCAGAAACAGACGCATTGACCGTAGGGATCTTCGGCATGTCATATGACCATTTGAGCGAAACGCGAGGATTGGCACTGATCTTTCCGGTAAGATCAAATGTATGACCACTGAGTTTATGAGCATTATATCCTATATTCAGGAGAACTGAAACTATCTCTTCCGTATCTGCCCTTACTCCAAGTCCGAACTGATGGATAGGTCCTTTCCTGCAATTCAGCACAAGATCGAACGGCTCATCATCTCCCCGAAGTTCATATGTGACGTAATCATAAGCCTGGGTACCATATATCTGCGCCACGATATGATCCAGATCAGCCAGACTTACCTTCTGACCATATTTCAGTTTCAGTCTGTCCTTGAGCAGGGCCTTCTCTTTAGGAAGGACACCGATTACATTGAATTCTCCGATAACAATGGAATCCTTTGACATCCCCAATGCCGGGGGCTTGGGAAGAGAATGATACTTTCCCTTGGTACGAGCCGCGATATCGCGCAGAAGAGAATCCTGCGCCTGAGCAGCCTGATAGCCTCTGTCCATTATGATTTCAGCATTGGCAGCACCGTAGCTCAGCATATTGAATTCCTTGAGATCAGGCTTGATCTTGACATCCGGGATATTGACGTTCCGCTCAAAAGCATCACGGCCCAGCATGTCAACTCCTTGACTTATTATGTCTCCGATATTGTTCACCTCCACATAAGTGCGCCGATGATGGGACAGATCCACACCTATTATTATATCAGCCCCCATCTGACGTGCAATGGAAGTGGGGTAATTGTCACGCAGACCGCCATCCACAAGCACCATTCCATCCACCCTGACAGGTGCGAATACTCCCGGTATGGACATGGTCGACCGCATGGCGTCGTTTATCTTTCCGCTATGCCATACCTTGGCCTTTCCTGACACCATATCAGCAGCGACACATACATAAGGGACAGGGAGATCCTTGAAATCCATGGAATCCTGATAGCCGATAGTAAGGGAACTTATAAGGTTGCTGACATTCTGACCATAGATATATCCTGAAGGAAGGCTTCCGAGAATGTTTTTCTTGAACATCTCACCTGCATCCTCATTGTCCGCTCCGATGTGAAGCACATCATGTTTATGAAGAGAGCTGTATCGGTTTTCGTCGGCAACCTTCATCTCGAAGTATTCCTTTTCATAATAAAAAGGTATGGATATCAGATACTTCTCTCTATATCTTGCATCTGAATATGAGTAATAGTTTCTGGACAGCCTGTCACTGAATATCCACCCCCAGTCAATGCTTCTGACCAACGCCTCCATCTGGTCATAAGTATATCCGAGCGAATACAGTCCGCCGATAAGACCACCCATGCTGGTTCCGACAACCAGGTCCACGGGTATGCCCAATGAATCGAGATATTCTATCACCCCGACATGGGCAAGTCCTTTTGCACCACCTCCACTGAGCACCAACGCCACAGTGGGACGGGATTTACGGATATTGTCCATCCGCGCACGCATCTCCTTCACGGCAAGAGAGTCCGCTACCGGATCCACTCCCCTTGCCGCAACGCTGACTGACATCGTCAGAATCAGAATCACATATGTAAGAAATCTCTTCAACTACTTATTATCATGTTGTCCTGCCAGCATACCGCATGCCGCAAGAATATCTTCTCCACGCGATGCTCTGACAGTGGTTGTAATGCCCAGATTATTCAGACGAGACTTGAAGTTTTCGATGATCACATCGGGAGATGTCTCATACGGGAAGTCCGGTATCTTATGGAACCGTATAAGGTTCATCCTGCATTCCAGCCCTTTCAACATCCTGAAAAGAGCATCCGCATGCGCCTTTGTATCATTGAACCCGGCGAACATCGTATATTCAAAGCTTACTCGCCTCTGGCCGGTAAAGTCATATTGCTTTATCAGATCTATTACTTCCTGTATAGGCCATGCACCCTGCACCGGCATTACACTCAGGCGTTCGGGGCCGAACGGATTATGCAAAGACACTGCCAGATGGCACTTGCACTCGTCAAGATATCGCTTAAGATTCGGAAGAACACCGATGGTAGACAAGGTGATTCGCTTCGGGCTCCAGCCGAATCCCCAGTCAGCAGTAAGTATCTCAATGGCTCTCATGACATTGTCGTAATTGTCAAGAGGTTCTCCCATTCCCATGAAGACGGCATTTGTCAGCCTGTCTGACTCATCTATGGCAATGAACTGGGATATGATATCCGCTGCCGACATATGACCATGAAATCCCTGCCTTCCAGTCATGCAGAACTTGCAGCCCATACGGCATCCGGCCTGCGAAGACACACAGAGTGTTGCTCTGTCATCATCAGGAATCATCACAGCCTCCACCGCACTTTTCTCCAGTTCCTCCTCGGACACATGGACATTCAATCCCCTTTTATGCGCACATGCAACCGGGAACAGGTACTTCTTTGTCCCATCGGACGAAATCTGAAGACCGGCATATGGAATGACGCCGACCTCATACTTTTCAGCCAACCTTGCCCTTGCTACCTTGGACAGATTTGTCATCTCATCGATCGAACGCACCTTCTTTACATACAGCCACTGGGCAATCTGCCTGGCCGTAAAGGAAGGAAGCCCTTCCTCTGCAACAAGTTTCTTGAGATCATCCAGATTCTTTCCGAGAAGCTTTATCTTCATAACATCTGTTTTACCGGTACAAAAATACTAATTTTAAGATTTCTCGGTCCGCTTTATCTGCTCTAAATGACATATAAGACAAAAATAATTTACATGTGCTGTTGTTTGGCACAAAGTACGTATAATTTTGCAGACGAAAAGTTGGAGAAGTTCCAGTTTTTTGATTATTTTTGCTTTGTTGTTGGAAAAGTTCCTTCAACGTAAACATTTTAATATTTAAACATTTATGGCTAAAGAAGAAGTACAGGACGGTACCGGCATCAATGCTGCGAAACTCAAGGCATTGCAGGCGACGATTGACAAGATTGAGAAAGACTACGGCAAAGGTACGATCATGAAGCTGGGAGATCAGCCAAAATGGGAAGTTTCGGTCATTCCGAGCGGTTCCATTGCGTTGGACGCAGCACTCGGCATCGGAGGTTATCCTCGCGGCAGAGTCATCGAGATCTATGGTCCGGAATCCAGCGGTAAGACCACCCTCGCCATCCACGCAATCGCGCAGGCGCAGAAACAGGGCGGAATTGCAGCTATCATCGATGCAGAGCATGCATTTGACAGGACTTATGCAAAGAACCTCGGAGTAGACCTTGACACTCTGCTCATATCTCAGCCTGACAACGGCGAACAGGCGCTGGAGATTGCAGACAACCTGATTCGCTCAGGCGCTATCGACATCATCGTGATCGACTCTGTTGCAGCACTTACTCCAAAGGCTGAGATCGAAGGAGAAATGGGAGATTCGAAGATGGGACTTCAGGCAAGGCTCATGAGTCAGGCATTAAGAAAGCTCACAGCGAACATCAGCAAGACCAACACATGCTGCATCTTCATCAACCAGCTCCGTGACAAGATCGGAGTGATGTTCGGAAACCCTGAAACAACTACCGGAGGAAACGCACTCAAGTTCTACGCATCAGTACGAGTAGATGTACGCAGAACAACCCAGATCAAGGATGGTGACGAGGCTCTCGGAAACCGCACAAAGGTGAAGATAGTCAAGAACAAGATGGCACCTCCATTCAAGAAAGCTGAATTCGACATCGTATATGGCGAAGGCATCTCAAAAGTAGGAGAAGTCATTGACCTAGGTGTCGAATACGACATCATCAAGAAGAGCGGGTCATGGTTCAGCTATGGAGAAAGCAAACTGGCACAGGGCCGTGAAGCGGTAAAGCAGTTGCTTACAGACAATGTAGAACTTTGTGAGGAGATCGAGGGCAAGATCCGCGAGGCACTCAAAAACGCACAAGACTGATGAAAAGAATCATGACAATCATCTCAGCAGGTATCATAGCCCTGCTGAGCTTCACTTCATGTGACATAGAATGGCAGGATGATTCCGGCATAGGAGAAGCATATCTGGAATGCTATTATGCAGGAGGACTACCGGCAGCATCCGCAAAGCAGACATATGAGTTGCTTGACTACCGTCATTTATCTGACAGGGACATTGAGGACATCTTCTATGAACTGTCGGAAATGGTTCGTCCTGGTTTCTCCAGCGCCATACTTGAAATTGACATATATGACAATTTCGACAATTACAAAAAGACGAGGGTATTCGACTTCTGGTGGGAAGTTACCGATATAATTACAGGAGACGGTTACTACGCCTGGGATGAGGTCGAAGTAGAGAGATAAAGTCACGGTTTTCCGTGACTTTTTTATTTTACACAACGTGACAGACGCAGAGCATCTGCCTCAGACAGAATCCCGGCGTCACGAAGTTTGTCAACCTTCCATTGCTCTTCGGGATTATGCTCCCTGAACAAGACAATGGCTTTAGCTGTCTCTTCGTTCCGGATATAAGGATGCTGTCGAAGGGAGTCTGCCGGCAAGGTCCAAAGCGGGAAAAAACGCGGTGACTTCACACAGACCAGATCTTTCAGGGCATCGAACTTTTCCTGGTCAAACCTGTAGATATCCATAAGCTGTTCTATACAGGAATAGCCTCCCAGAGTCTCCCGATGCTCTATGATCTTGCTTGCAAACCAGCCGCCTATCCCCGGAAGATCATCAAACGCTGCTGAATCTGCAAGATTAAGGTCTACCAACGGTATGTCAATGTAAGGTTCGAGGCGTCTGTAGGTCTCGTCAGACACGACATAAGACTTGGAAAAGTCCTGCTTCCTCCGGAACACTCCCCCTTTCTGACGATAAGCGTCTATTGATTCAGCCTGCTTACGGGAAAATCCCAGCCGGCACAGATCTTCGACAGAGACAGTATTGGGATCAAACCTGAACGGCTTCTGCTCCGGATAAGGCAGGTTCTGACGCACTGCCTCCGCCCGAGGCGAGTGAGAGGCATTATGTCTCTTGGTCGAAACGATAGTTTCACTTTTCCCTGATGTTTCATCAGGCAACGATGCTACAGCCTTCGGCTCATCTGCAAAAGCAACTGCCTCCTTGATGACATATACAGTATCGGGGCTATCCCTGTTGGCTGCTATACGCATCACTGCAGCACGATGGATGAAAAGTGCAGTCTGGTATCCGACGATGAGAAACACCAGCGCGATGACTCCTAATATGAAGGAGCGGGACAATGACCTGTTTGATTGACTTTGTTTCATAAAATACGGGCATCTGAAATTTCAGACACCCGTAACATTCATCCTCATATACAAAGATACATCTTTAACGGGAGATGCTTCAAAAAATCGTCATTTCACCTGCAGATTTTTCTTTTTCTTTAAATTTTTTCTTTTTCTTTAACAGATCAGTCTTCGTCGGCCTTGTGATAGGACTTCTTTTCCTTCTTCACTTCAGGTGCTCCGGCAACGATAATCACAATCTCACCCTTTGGTTCATGCTCTCTATACCAGGCTGCAACCTCTGTCAACGTGCCCCTTCTGTGTTCTTCGAACTTCTTTGAAATCTCACGGGCCACAGAGCATTCACGGTCTTCGCCGAAAAACTCGGCAAACTGCTCCAATGTCTTGACCAGGCGATACGGAGATTCATAGAATATCATCGTACGGGTCTCCATGGCAAGTTCGGTCAGTCTGGTCTGACGTCCCTTCTTCTGAGGCAGGAATCCTTCAAAGCAGAAGCGGTCACATGGATACCCTGACGAGACAAGTGCCGGAACAAAGGCAGTAGCACCCGGAAGGGTCTGGACCTCTATCCCCTCCTGTACACATGTCCTGACAAGCAGAAATCCCGGATCGGAAATACCAGGGGTACCGGCATCACTTATGAGGGCGACATTCATACCGGCAAGTATCCTTTCCTTGACGATAGAGACTGTCTTATGCTCATTGAACTTATGATGCGACTCCAGACGGCCCTTTATGTCATAATGTTTCAGAAGCACTGAACTGGTCCTTGTATCTTCAGCAAGAATCAGATCTGCTTCTTTCAGAACCTTGATGGCCCTGAAGGTCATATCCTCCAGATTGCCTACAGGAGTAGGAACTATATAAAGAAGCCCTGCCATTATGCCTGGACCTTACGGCGGACAGCCATCATGAAACGATAAACGGCCGGAGAAGACATATCCCAGTCAAAATTCGAAGTAATATAGTCAACGACTTCGTCAAGTGATGACATCGAATTGACCTTCGCTCTGGTCTGCTGGAAGAGTACTGCATCATTCTTGAACAGAGTCTTGATGAAATGTACGCGGTCGTTCAATGAAATGGCGCTCAAAAGGTCTCTCACAGGAGTGCCAGCCATATCGGTACGCCATGCCTGCCTGTCTGTCATCACATCGATCACTGCTTTCTTGACCTTTGGCGAATCCTGTGCCGCCTCGAAAAGTGGCTTTGGTTCTGAGAACAACGGCAGATCGTCGTCATCGTCTTCCACGGGCTCCGCAGGTGTCACGACAGGGGCTGACTCAGGTTCAGCAACAGGGAGTGGCTCGGGTTCAGCCATCGGTTCCGGTTCAGCCATCGGTTCCGGTACAGGTTCTGGTTCCGGAAGTGGTTCCGGTTCCTCAACAGGAATTGTCTCCTCGACATCAGGGAAACCTGCTACCGGCATATCATCATTTACAGAAGCCGCCGCAGCCAGTCCTATCAACTCCATGTCATCCATATCGATGTCAATAGGCTTGGTACTGAGATTATCAGGATCTACAGCTGACTGAAGTTCCATCATCTTTGCATCAAGCTGCTGAAGCTGCGTTCTGATCGACGCGACCATGACCTTGATTTCCGATAAAATTTGCTGCTCTCTATTTTCCATAAGGCAATAAATTTCTATATTTGCGTTCTCATCTACAAAAGTAAGGAAATGTTTTTAGAAAGTGCAAAAAAACCGGGCGCAATTGAAGTAATTTGCGGCTCGATGTTCTCAGGAAAGACCGAAGAACTCATCAGAAGAATGAAAAGGGCTCAGTTCGCCAAGCAGAAGGTAGCAATCTACAAGCCATGCATTGACGTAAGATATTCCGAGGACAAGGTCGTATCACACGATGCACACAGCATTCCTTCGACACCCATCGACTCACCGGCACGTATGCTGGAACTCTCTGCAGACGTAGAGGTTGTCGGTGTAGACGAGGCACAGTTCTTTGATGAGACCATCGTGGAGGTCGTGCAGAAACTTGCAAATAAAGGCATCAGAGTCATCATCGCAGGCCTTGACACCGACTTCATGGGCAAGCCGTTCGGTCCTATGCCGGCGCTCATGGCAGTAGCTGAGGACATTCAGAAGGTGCATGCCATCTGCGTAAGATGCGGCAGTCCGGCTAACCACTCCCACAGGCTTTCAAAGAGCGACGAGCTTGTAGTCCTTGGAGAAACAGACATTTATGAACCCCTCTGCAGACACTGCTACAACGCAGCTATGGAAGCAAAAAAATAAAAAAAAAGGAAGCGGTCAGCTTCCTTTTTATGTTTATTTCAAGCTCTTGAGGACTCTCGCCAGCTGATCGGGACATGACGTCGGTCTCTTGCCGCATGTGATGCCGTCCAGACGACGTATCGCCTCTTCTACCGACATACCCTTTATCAAAGCTCCGATTCCCTTTGCATTTCCATTGCATCCTCTTGTATAAACTACAGAAAGGATGATCCCGTCCTGGATCTGGATGTCTATCTGATTTGAGCAGACCTTAGCACTAGGAGTAGCTGTCACATACCTTACTCCATCTATAACTTCATCCTTTACAATGGTAAAATCATCCGCTGTCATGGTTTCCTGAGGTTGAGCAGGGACGGTCTGCTGTTGCTGCGCATTTGCAGCGATACAGAACGCAGCCATAATTAATGTAACTACCAGTTTTCTCATATTCATTAAAATAATGTAGGAGGATTGTCGTCAAGCTCAGACAACACCTTTTCCATTATAGCCTCACGGAAGAGTGCTGCCTTCGCATCGACACGAAACTTTTCACAATAATGACTTATCGCAGCCATTTCACTGTCATTCAGATAGATGACCTGACGATGACGACGCACCAGCGCCTCCTTTTGCTTCTTCAGATATTCAGGATCTACCTGTACTGACATCTTTTTCTTCCTGGCCACCGCTAAATTCTTTAAATGTTCATGCTAATAACTCCGCAAAGTTAGCATTTTATTGATATAAAAACTATCTTTACCACAAAACACTAAAGCAATGAAAAGACTTCTGACATTCTGCACAGCCATGCTCATCACATCTATGGCATTTGCACAACAGGCCCTCTGGGGCGGATCAAAGATCATATCACCTGAAATCAACGATGACAACAGCGTAACATTCAGACTTCATGCACCCAAGGCAGTAAAGGTCCAGGTCATCGGAGATTTTGCCGGTGGAGAGATGGTCGAAAAGGACGGAATCTGGGAATTCACCACAGCCCCTCTTGCTCCGGAACTCTACAGCTATTCCTTTGTAGTTGACGGACTTGTAGTGCGCGACCCAAGCAACGTATACATGATACGCGACGTCGCTACAGTCACCAACGTTTTCATCATAGGCGGAGACCGTGCAGACCTGTACAAGGTACAGGATGTCCCTCACGGAAGCGTATCAAAGGTATGGTACAACAGTCCTACCCTCGGCTTTGACAGGAGACTTACCGTATACACTCCTGCCGGATATGAGAAGAACAGGAAGCAGAAATATCCGGTGCTTTACCTGCTCCATGGCGCAGGCGGAGACGAAGAGGCATGGATGGATCTTGGACGCACATCACAGATTCTGGACAATCTCATAGCCCAGGGCAAGGCTGAGCCTATGCTGGTGGTGATGACCAACGGAAATGCCGGAGAGAAGGCAGCTCCAGGACAGTGTCCTGACGGATTTGAGCGCATACCGGGATTCCAGCAGCGCGGCATGATGGAAGGCTCGTTCGAAATGCACTTCCCTGATGTGATAAAGTTTGTGGAAAGCAACTACAGAGTCTACAAGGACAAGAAGCACAGAGCAATTGCCGGCCTGTCTATGGGCGGATATCATTCTCTGCATATCTCGAAGTACTATCCTGACCTCTTTGATTATGTCGGTCTCTTCTCAGCGGCTGCCAGATTCCACGAAAATTCGGAATGTCCAGTATACCAGGATGAAAAGGCACAGCTGGACAGACAGTTTGCCAAGGGCGTGAAGCTCTACTGGATAGCAATCGGCAGAGAAGACTTCCTGTATGACGAGAATGTCAAGCTGAGACAGTATCTTGACGAAAAAGGCCATCCTTACGAATATTACGAGAATGGCGAAGGTCACATCTGGAAGAACTGGAGAATCTATCTCAGCGAATTTGCTCCTAAGCTCTTCAAATAGGTTCAGGAAAGGATAATCTCTTCGTAAAGGCGGAACTCCGGCGAAGATATCTGGTCGTAGATCAGATCATCCGGACAATCCATATCAGCGAAACGGCGGTCAGCCTCCTGACGTGCAGTCATGATTGCCTGCGAAGGGTTCAGGATATAGTCCTCAATAAAGGTACTCATAGCAGTCTATTTTAATAATTCATATAAAAGCAGTCGTCCATCCGGTTACGGATAGACGACTGCTTTTCAAATGGTGCGCCAAACCTTACAAACTTTGTAATAATTTTACACAGCAGTTGTAATATTATTTCTAATCTAGTAATGTTTCATATCTGCTCATGATCACGCCTTTCTTATCTGTAACCAATATATATGGTAAAGTCGAAAGGTCAAAGAGATCAAACATACGGTTAGCCAAAGCAGGCGAAGACACCATCATTTCGTCAACGTTGACAAGAAAGAACTGCACATCATCCGAATCCAGGGCAAGTTTACGCGCAGCTGCCACCTCTGCCGCACACACGTTGCAGGACTCGGTATGGAAGATTATATAGTTCATACCCTTGCGCAGGCTTCTGAGATTCTTTTTCTTCAGCACAGCCCTATCCCCGCGTATAAGTTCACCTTGAACCTTGATATCAGCGACGCGTGTTCCTGGCTTGGACTTGGACAGCAGATCATGCATGATCTCGGCAAATCCTATAACTTTGACGTGATCGTCAGAGGTCCACACTTCCGGACGGCCGAAGATATTCTTCTCGATATGCTCCGCCAACCCTTCACGATAGAAGCGCCCAGGCTTTGAAGCAAGATAGTAAAGATAATCACCCATCAGCTGCCTATACATCACCATATTACCTTTCATAAGCGTACTCGCCTCGATGATGGCAGCAGTAAAGGAAATATCAAATGCAGATTCTACATTCCCTAGAAGATAATCAAAGAGCTCAACCGACTCCTGACCGCCATATTCAAGATCACGGCCATCCGTCAACGACTCGACGAGCTGAATCAGCGCATCCGTATCGAGGGCGCGTCCAAGAATAGTCCCGTCGGGAGCTATGAGGAACATACGCGGAGTCTGGAGGACTCCGTATTTGCGCTGAAAATCAGAGTCCAGCTCAGGATCCCAATAATGACGGACCGTCATTGAAGCGAAATTGAAGTTCCTGCCGGCATACTCTTTCCATTTCTCAGGATTGTCCCCCGTATAGACAGCATGGAAATCTACAGGATAGTCTTTTTCCGCAAAGGCTGCGTTCAACATGATAGATTCGAGCTTACACTTGGAGCAGTCGGTATCATAGAAATACAGGACAGCCGACTTGTCGGGATATTCCCCCTCAGGGAAAAGGACCTCTGAACCACCTTCCATCGTCTTCAGCTCGAGGGAAGGCGCACGTTTGCCTATCAGAGACTGGCGGTTGAAATCCGCATACACACGCGCATTCAGAAGGTCGATATCATCATACATGCTGACCTTCCCGCTTTCGAACCATTTGTCGAAGACATGTATCGCGACCGCATCTGCCCCCATGACCGGAGAGGTTATGTAATGCTCATATACTTTGATCGCCGTAAACTGGCGTATCAGTGAATCCGTGGAAGCCTCGATAAGAAAATCGGCCTCCTTTATCTGGGCATCCGCTCCAGCGGTCTCTATGGCTGCAAGGTATTCATCCAGCTTGGCGGAAAGTCCGGCTCGGGTCAACGAATCAAGTTGCTGGGCAACAGCCGTATAGGCTGTGGCCAGTAATACAGACAGTATGATTATTGGTTTTTTCATAATATGTGAAGATCCTTCGCTACGCTCAGGATGACAGTGAGATGATCAGGTTGACAGTGGGACTAAAGTTCAACTCCGTCGGGAACAAAGAGCGAGGTGTCGCCACCATGCTTGAGGAGATCACGCACAGCAGTGGATGAAATGTGGGCATATTCCTGGGCTGTAGGAATTATTATGGTCTCAATATCCGGAGCCAACTTTCTGTTCGCATCTGCAATCGAACGTTCAGTCTCGAAATCGATCATGTTACGAACTCCCCTGACGATATGCCTAATGCCGAGCTCACGGCAGATATCAATTGTCAGACTGTCATATTGGATGATGCTGACTCCGTCAAGACCGGCAACGGCCTGTCTGATGATGTCAATACGCTTTTCGTTTGGAAAGAATCCGCGTTTATCTATGTTCACACCTACAGCCACAACCACTTCATCAAACATGGTCAGCGCACGTTTGAGAATATTGAGATGTCCTGCTGTGAAAGGATCGAAAGATCCCGGGAACAATGCTTTTCTTTTCATAATTGCCAGTTTATTGGTGCACGGCCTGTTGAGGCCAGATAATCATTTGCTTTAGAAAAATGTCTGCATCCGAAGAAAGCGCCGCGAGCAAGAGGAGAAGGATGGGCAGCCTCCAGGACGCAGTGGCGGGAACAGTCGATAAGCTGGGCTTTCGTACGGGCGAAATTGCCCCAGAGCATAAAGACGACTCCCTCACAGTTATCGGATATATGACGGATTACTGCATCGGTAAACTCCTGCCATCCTATCCGGCTATGGGATGCCGCTTCCGAGCAGCGGACTGTCAGGACAGCATTCAGCAGCAAGACTCCCTGACGCGCCCAGCTCTCGAGATCGGGATACCCGCTCATCCTGATGCCGAGATCTGATTCGATCTCCTTGAAGATGTTCTTCAAGGACGGGGGCGCAGGCACCCCTGCGGGCACGGAAAAAGACAGGCCATGGGCCTGACCCGGGCCGTGATAGGGATCCTGTCCCAGGATCACGACCTTCAGCTGCGATACGGGCGTCAGGTCGAACGCCCGGAATATCTGGCTGCCGGGAGGAAAGACCCGTACCCCAGCAGCCTTTTCTTCATGAAGAAAACGCACAAGCGATGCGAAATATGGTTTCTCAAATTCGCCCGCCAGCGCGTTTTTCCAACTCTGTTCTATGCGTACTTCCATTGTATAGATTTCTCCACTCCCTTCGGTCGGTCGAAATGACAGGTTAAACGGTCGGTCGAAATGACAGGTTAAACGGTCGGTCGAAATGACAGGTTAAACGGTCGGTCGAAATGACAGGTTAAACGGTCAGTCGAAATGACAGTGCTCTAAAACACTGCTTCTATGACATCCTGGATGTTCCTGACATAGACAAAGGTAAGACCTTTTATGTAAATTTCCTTTATATCCTCGACATCTTTTCGGTTTTCCTCGGAAATCACGATGGTATGGATACCCGACCTCTTGGCAGCCAGGATCTTCTCCTTTATGCCTCCGACCGGCAGGACACGGCCTCTGAGGGTCATCTCACCAGTCATCGCTATTCCGCTCTTGACCTTCCTGTTACGGAACGCAGACACCATCGAAGTCACCATTGTGATACCCGCAGACGGGCCATCCTTAGGGACTGCTCCTTCAGGGACGTGTACATGGATATCCTTTTCGGCAAACTCCTCGTAAGTCATTCCTGTGAGTTCCGGATGGGCCTTTATGTACTGGTATGCTATTGTAGCCGACTCCTTCATGACATCTCCAAGGTTACCGGTCATCGTAAGGACTCCCTTGCCCTTGCTGACAGAACTCTCAATGAAAAGGATCTCACCGCCCATGGCAGTCCATGCAAGACCGGTCACGACTCCGGGTGCCTCATTGCCCTTCTGCTTGTCGTGAGAGCTGGTAGGAAGACCGAGATATTCACGCAGAAGTTCCTTCTTTATTGTCGAAGGACGATCCTGCTCAAGAGCAATCTTCTTTGCAGTCACACGTGCAATCTTGGCGATCTGCTTCTCCAGGCCACGGACTCCGGACTCATGGGTATACTCATCGATGATCTTGGCTATTGCAGCCTTGTCGATCTTAAGCTGAGACTTGTCAAGCCCATGCTCCTCGAGCTGCTTCGGTATCAGATAGTTCTTCGCGATCTCATACTTCTCCTCTGCAAGATATCCGCTCACGTTGATCATCTCCATACGGTCCTTGAGAGCAGGCTGGATCGTGTCGATATTGTTCGCAGTAGTTATGAACAGGACATTCGACAGATCGTAGTCAATATCCAGATAATTGTCATGGAATGCAGTATTCTGCTCAGGATCAAGAGCCTCAAGAAGAGCCGACGACGGATCCCCCTTTATGTCCTTAGTCAGCTTGTCGACCTCATCGAGAACGATCACAGGATTGGAAGTTCCGGCCCTGTTGATGCCGTTGAGGATACGGCCAGGAAGGGCACCGACATATGTCTTCCTATGTCCGCGGATTTCCGACTCGTCATGCACGCCACCGAGAGCGATACGGATGTACTTACGTCCGAGAGCTCTTGCGACAGACTTTCCGAGGCTGGTCTTTCCCACGCCCGGAGGGCCGTATAGGCAGAGGATCGGAGACTTCATATCACCCTTGAGCTTAAGCACGGCAAGGTATTCGATGATTCTTTCCTTCACACGGTCAAGACCGTAATGGTCCTCGTCAAGCACCTTCTGGGCATGCTTCAGGTCAAGATTATCCTCTGACATCTCACCCCATGGAAGATCCAGCATGAACTGAATATAATTGTATTGGATGCTGTAGTCAGGAGAGCTCGGGTTGTATCTCTCAAGCTTTGCCATTTCCTTGTCGAAGATTTCCTGCACGGCAGCAGGCCACAACTTCTCCTCAGCACGGGCACGCAGCTGTGAAAACTCCTCGACATCGTCCATTCCGAGTTCTTCCTGAATGGTCTTGAGCTGATTGTTAAGGTAGTACTCCCTCTGCTGCTGATCGATTTCGGTCTTGACCTTCTGGTTGATCTCCTGCTTGATCTTCTGGAGCTCCACCTGCGTGTCGAGAACCGACAGGAGCTTCATGGCACGGGCTCTGAGATCACCGTACTGTAGAAGGTCAACCTTGTCCATATAATTCTCCACTTCAACTGTAGTCGCAATGAAATTCACAAGGAACTCAAAGCTGTCAATGCTTTTCAATGCACTGGCGGCCTCACGCGGAACAAATGAAGACGAACGGATGACTGCCATGGCTTTTTCCTTCAGGGTCTCGGCGATCATCCTCACCTTGGTATCATCCTCAGGCACAACGTCGTCCAGATATCTGACACGGCCAAGCATATATGGTTCATAGTCAAAGACATCCTCAAGTTCAAAACGCTTGAAGCCCTGCAGGATAGCTGTAATGGTTCCGTCCGGCATTTCAAGAGTCTTCACGATCTTTGCCACAGTTCCATATGGGAACAGGTCCTCCTTATGCGGTTCTTCGATTGAAAGGTCATTCTGCGGCACCGCTCCTATGAAGGAATTGGATTTTTCCGCATCTTCGATAAGTCTTATAGACTTCTCACGACCGATCGTGATCGGGAACACAGTACCAGGGAAAAGCACTGCATTCCTTAATGCCAGAATCGGCAGTGAGTCAGGAAGCTGAGACTGGTCGATCTTCATCACACCATCTCCCTGCACTACAGGGATGATGCTCACTTCAGCTCCGCCTGCTGACAAAATATCATTCATTATATCTTTCATATTTTCAATGTTGTTCTTTATTTTATGCTCTATGTCTCTGCCACTATATCGAAGGTCGTACCGAATATGAAAATATATTCAACGTTACACTCCTCCTAAATCCTCCTCCTCGGGAGGAGGACTTACCATCGCTGAGCTCAAATCATTCAATGTTGTTCTTTCTTTTATGCTCGTTTCTCCATCACTATATCGAAGGTAGTACCGAATATGAAAATATATTCAACGTTACCCTCCTCCTAAATCCTCCTCCTCGGGAGGAGGACTTACCATCGCTGAGCTCAAATCGTTCAATGTTGTTCTTTCTTTTATGTTCTGTGGCTCTGTCACATTCCTCCTGAATCCTCGACTGACGCATCCCTGTCATCCTGAGCGCCAGCGAAGGATCTTTACACCATATTTCCCCCGAAACACGACACAAGACTGACAAAATGTCATACTTTGCCCACAAAAATAATACAATATATAATATGGTCAATCTCCATGCCATATTTATATGTCATACCGCGCTGGCACCATAAGGCCAGACAAAATCAGATAGACATGTAACTACATGATAATCAATAAGAAGACTAGTAACACGGTGGGTCAAAATGACCCACCGTGTTACTAGTTAAATCGTTGTCTTTCAAGATATTACACGTCCATAATCCAACCAACGGAGACCTCACACAGTCCCCGCGCAACACAACTGCCTATAAATCAATAACATAAACACTTTACATCGCGAATTTTAGCAACATGCCAAAGAGCTATAAAGTTGACTACCAACACATTACACTGCGCAACAAAAAAAATCCCAGCCAGACAACATTGTGTCAGACTGCAAAAATCATGTATAAGCCTCCTGCTGGCAAACTGCAATAAAAATCGAAATACCGCACTCAATTTCACAATTTTTTAGCCATGCTATTTGGTTAATTAAAAAATTAAGACTAATTTTGCGAGCTAAATCGCTAAATAGTAATTGAATTAAATAAAAATAGTTATGACAAAGGCAGAAATCGTAAACGAGGTTGCCAAGGCAACCGGTATTGAGAAGGCTACAGTTCAGATTGTTGTAGAGTCATTCATGGAGAGCGTAAAGAACTCTCTTGCAAAGGGCAATCCTGTATACCTTCGCGGATTCGGCAGCTTCATCATCAAGCACAGAGCTGAGAAGGCAGCCAGAAACATCACCAAGAATACTACAATGACCATTCCGGCACACAACATTCCTGCTTTCAAGCCGGCTAAGGTATTCGTAAGCACTGTAAAATAATTATCAATCATTATATTAAAACCTTAATACTATGCCAAACGGAAAGAAGCATAAAAGGCATAAGATGGCGACACACAAGCGCAAGAAGCGTCTTCGCAAGAACAGACACAAGAAGAGAAAGTAATTTTCTTGCAGTGTCTGCCATTTTAGCAGTCTGCTAAAGAGGGCCGACCAGGATGGTCGGCCTCTTTATTTTAAAAATTCTCTTATCACTGAAATTCCTGATGGAGTCTGAAAAAGATCTGATCGTTGACGTAAATTCAACGGAAGTCTCGATAGCCTTGATGGAAAACCACAAGCTGATCGAGCTGAACAAGGAGTCCAGCCAGGGTCACAGCTTTTCCGTAGGAGATGTTCACCTCGGAAAAGTAAAGAAGATTCTTCCGGCCCTGAACGCTGCTTTTGTCGACATCGGAGACGAGAAGGAGGCATTTGTCCACTATCTGGATCTGGGACTTTACTTTGAAGCCTTTGACGAGTTTGTCAAGAGGATCAATCCCAACACAGATGCAAAGGGAATGTACAAGCACATAAAGGCATCCAAGATCCTCGAAAAGGAAGGACGCATCGAGAATGTGCTTACGCCCGGACAGATGATCATCGTCCAGATCGTGAAGGAACCGATCTCGACCAAAGGATCACGACTGACTGCAGAAATTTCATTGGCAGGACGAAACATCGTACTGCTCCCCTTCGCAGAGAAGGTGAGCGTATCCCAGAAGATCTCTTCCAAAGAAGAGAAGAGACGACTTGAGACACTTGTAAAGAGCATCCTCCCAAAGAATTACGGAGCCATCATCCGCACAGCTGCAGAAGGCAAGAACGCCGCTGTACTTGACGCAGAGCTGATGTCACTCGTAGAGAAATGGGAAGACTCTTGGAAGAAACTGGCAAAATCAAAGGGAGTGCAGCTGCTGTTCACCGAATACAGCAAGACCACTACGATCCTCAGGGATCTCCTCAACGACTCGTTCAGCAACATTTATGTCAACAACGAGACCATCTATGAGGAAATCCGGAAGTACATCTCGCTGATCTCACCGGAGCAGGAGAAGATAGTCAAGTTATACAAGGACAAGACACCGATCTTCGACCACTTCGAAGTAACGAGACAGATCAAGAGTTCATTCGGAAAAGTGGTCCCTATCAAGCAGGGAGCATACCTTGTGATCGAGCACACAGAAGCATTGCATGTGATAGACGTCAACAGCGGCACACGCTCCAAGAACAAGGAGCAGGAACAGAACACATTCGACGTCAACTGCTATGCAGCCGAGGAGATCGCCCGACAGCTCAGGCTCAGAGACATGGGAGGCATCGTGATCGTTGACTTCATAGACATGGACAACAACGAACACAAGAATGCCCTCTACAAGAAGATGACCGAGCTCATGGAGTCAGACAGAGCAAAGCACAATGTGCTGCCGCTCACCAAGTTCGGACTCATGCAGATCACCAGGCAAAGGGTAAGACCGGCTACCGAGATCAACACCATGGAGGTTTGTCCGGTATGCAACGGCACCGGAAAGATATCATCAAGTGTCGTGATAGACGAGGCCATAGAAAGAAGACTCGCCTATTACACAACAGAGAAGAAGCTGACCCGACTTACGCTCAAGGTCAACCCTATCCTGGGAGCATACCTGACACGAGGCATCTTCTCCTCTATAGTGGGAAAATGGAAAAAGAAGTACAGATGTAAGATAGAGGTTGTCGAATCAACCGACTTCACAGTCTTGCAGAATGAATTCTACGATGAAAACGGTGGAAAGCTTGACTAGCTTTCCACCGTTTTTATTCTTCCAGAAACTGAGACATGTTCTCAGAATATTTGCGCCACTTGTCGATCAGGGACTGCATGTCAGACGGCAGCTGTGAATCGAAGCGGACCATCTCCTTTGTGCGAGGGTGCACGAAACCAAGGGTCTTTGCGTGCAGCGCCTGCCGAGGGAGGAGCTTGAAGCAGTTCTCGATGAACTGACGGTATTTGGCGTAGATGGTTCCCTTGCGGATTTCCGAACCGTCATAGCGCTCGTCATTGAAGAGAGGGTGGCCTATCCAGTTGAAATGGACACGGATCTGGTGGGTCCGGCCGGTTTCTAGACGGCACTCCACCACCGTAACATACCCGAATCTCTCCAGCACCTTGTAATGAGTCACTGCATGCTTGCCATGGTCACCTTCCGGAAAGACCTTGAACCTCATCCTGTCATTAGGGTCACGTCCGATATTTCCTATGATGGTCCCTTCATCATCCTTGAGATTGCCCCAGACTATGGCTACATAGCGACGCTCTATGGAGTGCACGAAGAACTGTTTTGCAAGATTGAGCTGTGCCTCATCGTTCTTGGCCACGACAAGAAGGCCTGATGTATCCTTGTCGATGCGGTGCACAAGCACGCCCATCCTTTCGTCCTGAGCATCAGGGCCCTGTGATATGCCAAGATGGTGGGCAAGGGCATTGACAAGCGTACCGCTGAAATGACCATGTCCAGGATGAACAACCATGCCTGCCTCCTTGTTGAGCACAAGCACGTCCTCATCTTCATACACTATATTCAAAGGAATAGCTTCAGGCAGAATCTCCAGCCCACGACGCTGATAAGGCATCACGAAAGTGACCACATCACCGGGACGGACCACGTAATTGGCCTTTACTATCTTATCATTGACACGGATGTACTCGGCCTTGATGGCAAGCTGTATGCGGTGCCTTGAGGTATATTCCATATGAGTCGCCAGATACTTGTCAACACGCATCGGCACCTGACCGGCAGCTATGTCGAAGCGATAGTGCTCGAACATATCCTGTTGTTCGTCCTCATAGGCTACCTCGTCACCTACCTGGGCGGAATCGAAATCCTCCTCTATATCAAAGAAATTCTCCTTAAAATCCATATCCGCTATTTCTCAGAAGCCTCATTCCTCAAATATAGAGTCACATCTATACCCATCTGTACAGGCAGATCGGAAGGAGCAGGAGTCTGCTTGTAAACGACAGCATTAGCCCGTTCCTCAGACGTATTGACTTCTCTGTCATATTTACATCTCACATTGAGATAATAGTTATGAAGCAGTCTGACAGCCTCGGTACCTTTCTTACCTGTCACATCCGGTATTCTCGTTTCACAATCCTCAGAACTCAATCCAACCACAAGATCTATAGTTGATTCGGCCTCAACCGAATCTCCCGGCATAATTTCACGTCCACGGTACCTTTGCTCCAGAACGTTGTTTGAAGTAGGCACTTTATCATCATAAATTATGGTTCCCACAAGAAGTCCTCTTGAACCCAGTTCGGCCAGAGCCTGCCTTGTGGAATAACCTACAAGATTAGGAACCACCACCTTCCTGATCCCCTTGGCACGCATGACGACGCGAATCTTTCTGTCCTTCTTCACCTTCGAACCAGGCATAGGATCCTGACGGTCGACTGTCCCTCTGCGTTCCTTTACATAGATAGAGTCAGTGACCTGAAGTCTTACACCGGCATCAGATGCCAGTTTTTCAGCCTCTTCCAAAGTCTTTCCCTGAAAATCAGGGACTTCAAGAGTTTCTCCGTGCCTTGTGATTGATTCAAGAACAGAACCAGAACCAAACCAGATAATCAGGAATACGATCAATGCAATTGTAAGATTCCCTACAACCCAGAACCATTTCCATCCTGTTATCTTCTTATATCCTTTCTTCTTTGCCATATGCTATTTTACATATACTAATTCATATGTCCTGTTACCCAGACCGATCTTCTCGCCATATGCGACGCCTGACTCCCAGTCTGTATCGGGATGGACTATGCGGAACTTATCTTCCCCCTTATGATGGTGACCGCATGAACACTCACAATCCTTATCTTTATCAGAAATGGCATTGCCAACCAGGCTAGGGGCAGCTTTAACCATATCTGCACAAGCGCAATCAAGTGCCACAGGATCAAATGAAGCAGCAATTCCAAGATCCGGAACAATAGCCGCATCATTATGTCCCCAGCAGTCACAATTCGGCGAGACATTCATGATAAAGCTGATATGGAATGACGGCTTACCCTTCACAACCGCCAGAGCATATTCTGCAATCTTGCTGTTCAGCACCTCGGAAGTATCATAGTCCTTGATAACTGCAGCAGATTTCTGGCATACTGCAACACACTGTCCGCACCCCACACACTTGTCATAATCAATGACTGCCTTTCTGTCAACCACCTTCACCGCATCATGACGACAATAACGCTCACATATGCGGCAACCTATACAATTCTCAAGATCGATGCAAGGCTGCGAAGATGAATGAAGTTCAAGCTTGCCTCCTACGCTGGCAGAGCCCATTCCGAGATTCTTGAGCGCTCCGCCGAATCCGCTTTGCTCATGTCCCTTGAAATGGTTCATGGAAATCACGATGTCAGCATCAGCGATAGCAGCTCCAATCTTTGGAGAAGGACAGTAGGACCCTCCGCATGGGACTTCCTTATAGTCTGTTCCCTTGAGGCCGTCAGCAATAATTACATCCGCATGAGCGGCAATCCTGTTGAATCCGTTCTCATTGGCGGCATTCAGATGGTCTACTGCATTCGAGCGCCCTCCGGTATAAAGGGTATTGGAGTCAGTGAGAAACGGCTTTCCGCCAAGAGACCTAATGACGTCCACAATTCTTGCCGCATAGTTCGGGCGGATATATGCCAGGTTACCTGGTTCACCAAAATGAATCTTTATGGCAGTAAACTTACCGTCAAAGTCAATATCAGCGATACCGGCCTTGCGGACCAGTTTTTCCAGCTTTGTAAGCATGTCATTCCCAGGCACAGTCCTGAGATCAGTGAAATAAACTTTAGAGCTGTTCATATGATTATTGTATAGGCATTCCTTGGAATATTATCTTGAAGAGTCCCTGGGTGAGAAGTACGATTCCTATGATCACGACAATCGCGCCTGTCACTCTGCTGACCCAAAGTATGGTATTCATTGTAAATTTGTTTCTGAAATATCCGAGTGCCCATGACAACAGGAACCAATAAACAACCGAACCGGATGCTACGGACAGGAGAATAGGAGCAACATGCCATGTGCTCGGAGCATCATCGGTGATGCCGAAGAATGCGAACAGAGCCAGCATCACGAAGATTGCTCCCGGATTGGATATCGTCATAAGAGAGGCCTGAAGAAAATCGGCTGCAGACGGCTTGGAAGTGCCGTCGGCCTTAATTTTTCTGAAAGGATCCTTGAGAGCCATAGACAGTCCCAGCCCTATCAGAATGACACCACCAGCCAGAAGAATCACGACTTGATGATGGCTAAGGAAATTCTGCATAAATGCGAGGGCAAACATAGCAATGACAGCATACAACGTGTCCACGACGCTGGCTCCCAAGCCTGTTACAAAGCCAGCTCTATGGCCTTTACTCAAAGATTTCTGTACTACTAGAATAGCCACCGGCCCTACTGGTACAGAAGCCGCAAAACCGACCATGAAGGCCTTTATTATATTAAGAAACCACTCCATATACAAATATACATTCGTACAAAGATAGTAATTTTATTTATATCTTTGCTGCGTCGACCATATTACGATATCATGAAGAAAGAAAACATATTGCTTTGGGGTCTGGCAGCCTTGTCGGCTGTATTGATGTCCGTTCCTTTTCTTTTACCAAACACAGGATTCCTTGCATTGATTGGGCTCGTACCGCTCCTCTGCATGGACAGGATAGCCACATACAGCGGCAAGAAGCACGTATGGAGATATCATTATAGTGCGTTTGTACTGTGGAACGCCTTTACCACGTTCTGGGTATGCAACGCAACAATGGGAGGAGGACTTTTTGCAATATTTGCCAACGCACTTCAGATGTCGCTGATCTTCGGACTTTTCCGACTCAGTAAAAAGAAATTCACAGGCTCTCTGCCTTACATCTTCCTGATGGTCATATGGATCGCATGGGAGAGATTCTATTTTGATGCTGAAATCTCATGGCCATGGCTGGTGATGGGTAACTCCTTTGCCCAGTCCACCTGGGCGGTCCAATGGTATGAGTACACCGGAACGCTGGGAGGCTCCCTCTGGATCTGGGCGTGCAACCTCGGTCTGTTCGGACTTATGGTATCTCTTTCTGACGGGAAGTGGCACTCATTCAACTGGAAGGCCAAGACAGCCGTCATCACAGGTATCTGCACAGTGCTGATCTTACCTTTCATCTTATCAGCCGTCATAGGAAACAGATATAAGAATGCGATGAATGAAGGCGAACAGCTGGAAGTGCTCATAATCCAGCCGAACATCGACCCGTACAACAAGTTCCAGGCAATGTCACAAGAAGACCAGAATGCCAGGCTTACAGCCGCCGCTGAAGAGAACCTTTCAGACAGAAAAGGTGATACGACGGCTACTCCCCTTCTTGTTCTGGCACCAGAAACCTTCACTCCGGACATCATTACCAATGACGTTACGTCAAGCCCAAGCTGGCAGACATTCGTATCATTCCTCCGGGAATATCCGAACGTCAACCTGCTTTTCGGAGCTTCAAGCAGGACCTATATAGAATCAGATGACGCCCCTTCACATACAGCACGGAAAGTCATGGACGGGCTCTGGTCTGAATCACACAACTCTGCCTTGATGACAGACGGAAGCGGACGCACTGAAATATTCCACAAGAACAAACTGGTAGTTGCCGTTGAAAAGACTCCTTACCCGGCCTTATTCTGTCCAATAGACGACAAACTCGGCGGGGTAATGGGCAGATGCGTAGGAGACGGCGAAGTGAAGATCATGAATGTCCGGGCAGACAACAGCAAGGATATCCCTGTCGGTTGCGCAATTTGCTACGAATCCGTATACGGAGAATATTATACTGAATATATCAAGAAGGGGGCAAGGGCGATGACTATCATAACCAATGACGCATGGTGGGGCGATACACCTGGCTACCGCCAGCATCTCAGCTATGCCTCACTCAGGGCGATCGAGACCCGCCGCGCAATTGCACGTTGTGCAAACACCGGTATCAGCGCAATCATAAGCCCTAGCGGAGAAATACTTCAGCCGACCCCGTGGTGGAAGCCGGCTGTAATAAAGAGTCATATTCCTTTGCGCGATGACCTGACTTTCTTCGTACGCCACGGAGACATCATCGGCCGTATCTGTAACTTTGTATTCTGGCTGTTGCTGCTTGCGCTCGGAGTCCGTTTCCTTGCAAAAAAGGACTAACGCCTGTGCGGGCCTCCCATCGGACCACCCGGACGGCCGCCCGGACCACCAGGACCACCTCCGAAGTTACCGAATCTATATGTCAAAGAGAGGATGATGTATCGTCCCAGAGTATTGTTTCGTGTTTCCAGGTGATAGTTGGCGGAGTCTGAAACCGAGAGGTTCTTGGACTGTCCGAGAATATCATAAGCCTTGAGGGCAAGCGTACATTTTCCCTTGAACAGCAGCTTTGTAACTTCTGCATTGAGGATAATCTCATCTTCCTGAGGAGTTGTATATCCGTTGTACCAGTTGTAGTCCACATCTGCAATCAGGTTGATGCCACCCGGGATGGTCCAGTTCATGGAGCCGTCAATCTGGTTGTTCCATGTAGCCTTGAGCTGGCTGTTCTCCATGGTATACCATGACTTGTTCATTCTGGTTCGTCCTCCGACTGTAAGTTCCACAAAATCGTTTCTATAAGTCAGACGAAGCCTCTGAGTGAAACTCATCGTCTGGGTCTTGTTGGTGATGAAGTCACTGCTCTCAGCCAGGTCAGAATAGTCCTGATTGAATGCAAAATAATCAAATGAAGCCTCATCAGCATTATAATACTTGTCTGTATCAAGGGCGCCGGTACCGATGAATGAAGTACTCTGATTATATCGGGCAAAAGTCATCGAGAAGATGGACAATCCGGTACTTCCGAATGGTGAGTTGACCATGACACGCATGTCTGCCGAACCAGTTCCCGGACCGTTCACAGGTATCGAATACTGTACTCCGGCAGGATCATACCACTGGGCGTTGGTAATGGCATCCTCGACAAGGCTAGCACCGAAACGTGCATGCACAGAAGTGAATGTCTTCTTGTTGGTATAGCCGAACATTCCACGGATGTTGTGGTTGAAATATGGATTGAGATTCGGATTACCGAGAGAGATGTTCAACGGGTTGGAATTGTCCGGAACAGGAAGGAGCTGCGAAGTCGAAGGCTGAGCGGAGCGTCCGAAATAGAAGAACCTGATATGAGAGTTATCGCTGAACTCATAGTTGAGCATCGCCTGGGGCGACCAGTTATGAGTTACACTATGATAAGGATCATGTCCGGTAGTGATATTGTCAGTAATGGTCGGATTGTATGACGCTCCCAGCTGGGCACGGAACTTCTCCTTCTGGTAGCTGATGTTAGCTCCTGCCCTATGGTTCTGTGACATGTTGGAGATGCGGTTTGAATATCTGTCATCCAGAGATTCCCCTTCAGGATTGAATATCAGCAATCCGTCCTCCATGAGATCGGACCCGCTGCTGAAAGTATTCTTGTATGAAGTGTTCTTGTTCCAGCTGTACTGATAGTTAGCCTCAAGATAGAAGTCATGGCCGAGAGGTTCGGTATACACTACCCTGCCGCTCAAAGATGAACCTTTTGAGTTCTGGTCAAATCTCTGGTTGACGATCTCGTCACTCCATGTCCCGGTCTGTGCATCCCTGACTTCAGTCAACGACTGATTGAAACCGTTCATTTTGTTGTTACTGAAGCTGTAACGGATATTTGCTGAAATAGTCCTGCCCGGCTTTCCAAGTCTCTGACGGAAAAGGAGGAAACCGCTGGTCTGCCAGTTGTTGTTGTCGCCCAGGTTGCTTGTATAACCTTTATTTGTCTCTTCAGAAACCCCGTTCCGTTCCGTAGCTGTCTGGAATGCAGAATATTCATTATAATTGCCATGGCCGAAGTTGAACTGAGGTTCAAAGAGGATCGATGTATTCTCCGAGAACTTATGTTCGAGCCTTACACCGAATCTATGGCCCTGAGTCATGGTCCTGCCGGTTCCGGACTGGTCATTGAGAAGACGTGTCGCATCATCAACGTAGGTAATCTTCGAACTGCTTTCCAGCACATCATTGATCGAGCCATTGTACAGGTAGTTACCTGCAAGGTCCATCTGGTCGTCAAGAAGGGTGAACGCGCCGTTAAGTCCTCCCATCCAGGAAGTTGTGATACCGTTCCGACGTCCCCAGCCGCCCATTCCACGGCCCATTCCGCCACCGCGCATGCCCTGCATCATGCTTCCGGCCATATCGTTGAAACCTCTGTTGTTGGTATTATTACCGTTGAGTATCACACTGATCTGGCTCTTCTTCGTAAAGCGGCCCACCATAGCAGCGCCCTGATAACGCCAGTCATTCATATCCGAGCCACCCCCGGGAACATCATGACCGCCACCGCCCATGACATTTCCGAACCATCCCTGCATCATTCCCGGTCTCATGGAAAGATCTATGACTGTCTCTTCTTCTCCATCGTCAATTCCGGTAAACATCGCCTGATCAGACTTTTTCTCGACCACCTTCACCTTTTCGATGAGTTTTGCCGGGATATTCTTGGATGCGAGCTGCGGATCGTCAAGGAAGAAGGTCTTGCCGTCAATGGTGATCTTCTTGATAGTCTCGCCATTAGCCGTGATGGTACCGTCCGCCTCGACTTCCACTCCAGGAAGCTTCTTAAGAAGTTCCTCGAGCATATCATTGTCAGATGTCTTGAAAGAAGAAGCAGTATACTCGATCGTATCCTTTTTCACAACGATAGGATTACCGACTGCTGAAACACTAGCGGCATCAAGCACCTCGACATCCTCTTTCATCCTGATGGTACCCAGGTCAAGATCCTTATCCAAAGTGATATTCCGGACATATGGCTTATATCCCATCAGTTCTGCCTTGAGGGTGTAGCTTCCTTTACGCACCTTGGAAAGAGAAACATTTCCTTCCGAATCCGTCAACATATACCTCACTGCGTTACTCTCCCCCGCCTTGGTCAATGAAGTGGTTGCAAATGCAACCGGATCAGAAGTCTTGTCATCTACCAGCTTCAGTTTTACATTATACGACTGAGCCGATGCAGACAATGCAGGGAAAAGCATTGCTGCCATCAGAAATGCAAGAATAAAACGAAAATGCAGTCTCTCTTTCATAGTTTATTATTTTACATCAAGATATTCGACACGACATTAAACCAAAGGTTTAACGCGAATCATCATTTCCTGATCCTGTCAGGGTTATTTTCAAGGAATTTCTTCCAATCAGTCTTTCCACCCGCTGATGCCAGAGGATTGGACAGCTGGTAGTGGTGACATAATGCTATTGCAAGTGCATCAGTGGCATCAAGATACTTTGGATCAAGATCCACTTTCAAAGTTTTCTGTATCATCATCGACACCTGTTCCTTGGAAGCAGCTCCATTTCCGCAGATGGCGATCTTGGCTTTCCTCGGGGCATACTCAGCAACCGGTATGCCACGCATGACAGCAGCCGTAAGTGCAGCTCCCTGAGCCCGTCCCAATTTGAGGATCACCTGCGCATTCTTTCCATAAAACGGAGATTCTACCGCAAGGTAGTCAGGAGAGTGTTCATCAATGAGTTCTCCGACTCCGGCAAAGATATTGGCGAGCTTTTCAAACGGGTCCTTGATCTTGCGGAGATCGAAGACTCCCATATCTACATAGTGTGGACCCTTTGAGTCCACACTTATGATACCGTAACCAAGGATATTGGTTCCAGGGTCAATGCCTAATATGGTTTTAGATTTCTCCACTCGCTTCGCTCGGTCGAAATGACAGGTTAATCTATATAGTCAAAGCCGGTATATGGGCGGAGTGCCTCAGGAATCTCTATCCTGTCACCCTTCTGATTGTTCTCAAGGAGAGCTGCGACAACTCTTGGAAGAGCAAGCGAACTTCCGTTGAGAGTATGAGCAAGCTGAGTCTTGCCGTCCCCATCCTTATACCTGAGTTTCAGACGGTTAGCCTGATATGACTCAAAGTTTGAAACTGAAGAGATTTCAAGCCATCTTCCCTGAGCAGCAGAATATACCTCGAAGTCATAAGTTATGGCAGAAGTGAAGCTCATGTCGCCACCACAAAGACGAAGAATGCGATATGGAAGTCCGAGAGCATTGACAATGCTCTCAACGTGTGCCACCATATCATCAAGCGCGGCATATGAATCCTCAGGTTTTTCGATGCGGACTATCTCCACCTTGTCAAACTGGTGCAGACGGTTAAGTCCGCGTACATCCTTTCCATATGATCCTGCCTCGCGACGGAAACAAGGAGTATATGCCGTCATCTTCACAGGGAAATCATTGTTTCCAAGTATCACATCCCTGTAGATGTTTGTCACAGGGACTTCTGCTGTAGGCACAAGATAGAAGTTGTCAGCTGTCGCATGATACATCTGTCCTTCCTTGTCAGGAAGCTGACCGGTACCGAAACCGGAAGCCTCATTTACCATTACAGGTGGCTCGACCTCAAGATAACCTGCATTTGTATTGTAGTCAAGGAAAAAGTTGATGAGGGCCCTCTGAAGCCTTGCACCCTTGCCCTTGTATACAGGGAAACCAGCTCCTGTAAGCTTCACACCAAGGTCAAAGTCAATGATGTCAAACTTCTTTGCGAGTTCCCAGTGAGGAAGGCTGTTCTCTCCAAGCTCCGGAATCTCGTTACCGGTCTTGAGAACGACATTATCCTCTGCTCCCTTTCCTTCAGGAACCATGTCGCAAGGGATATTAGGAAGAAGAACAACCAGGGAGTCAAGCTCTGAGTTATTCTCCTGTGAAGTCTTTTCAATTTCTGCAGAACGAGCCTTGAGTGCTGCAACTTCAGCCTTCACGGCATCAGCCTCGTCTCTTCTGCCTTCCTTCATAAGACCGCCGATCTGTGCCGCCTTCTTCTTCTGTTCTGCCAGGCATGAGTCCAATTCTGCCTGAAGTGATCTTCTGCTCTGGTCAAGGGCGATGATTTTCTCCACAATCTCCCTTGCATCAAAATTCTTTACCGCAAGCTTCGAAATCACAAATTCCGGATTTTCACGAAGCAATTTTAAAGTAAGCATAGCGTATAATTTTTAAAATCCTTTATCAATCGAACAAAACATGCAAATTTAAATATTTTCCAGAAAAAATAAAAGGCAATAATCCATATGGATTACTGCCTTTATGTCTTTTCCCGTATCCCTCGAGAATTAGTTCTCGAATGGGAGTACTGAAACGTAAGACTTGTTGTCTGCCTTCTTGCGGAAGCTTACCTTACCGTCAATAAGAGCGTAAAGAGTGTGATCCTTACCCATACCTACGTTCAGACCTGGGTTGTGAACTGTACCTCTCTGACGAACGAGGATGTTGCCAGCCTTTACAGTCTGATCACCGAATTTCTTGATACCGAGTCGTTTGCTATGTGACTCACGACCGTTCTTGGAACTACCGACGCCTTTTTTATGTGCCATAATGTTTCCTCCTCAATTAATTAAGCGATCGTATTGATCTGAAGTTTAGTGAAATACTGACGGTGACCGTTACACTTCTGGTAACCCTTGCGACGCTTCTTCTTGAAAACAAGAACCTTGTCTCCCTTAAGACCGTCCTCAACGCCTCTCTCAGCACGGCCGAGAACTGTTGCTGTTACCTTTACACCCTCAACGTAAGGTGCACCTACTTTTACTGCGCCATCCTCGTCAACAAGAAGAACCTTGTTGAACTCAACTGTAGCGCCCTTCTCATCCGCAAGGCGGTGTACGAAGATTTCCATACCAGCCTCTACTTTGAACTGCTGGCCTGCAATGTCTACGATTGCGTACATAAAAAACTTAAAATATTAAAAGTTTTAGACAGCAAGCGGTTGCATGTGCAACTCTTTATCTTTGGCTTGACAATCTGTAAAAATAATCTTCTTTGCGTATATCAAATACTACTGCTCGTCCTGGAGCTGAAGCTGCTGAACGTAGATAGCCTTCTGCATCTGCATTCTCTTCTTCACTGACGGCTTTACGAAGTTCTTTCTTGCGCGAAGCTCACGGATTGCACCTGTCTTCTCGAACTTTCTCTTGAACTTCTTCAGAGCTCTCTCAATGCTCTCACCATCCTTTACTGGAACTATAATCATGTCTAAATCACCTCCTTTTCATTATAGGGCTGCAAAGATAGGCATAAAAATTTAATTTCCAAGCCTATCATTTTGAATTTATCAGATTTTTAAACACTTCCATTCCATTGGTAGCCACATCCTTGATATGGGTGATCCTTCCGTCTCTGATCGCAACATCCTTCGGATCTATAATATATATAGGAGTATCGGCCTTGGCATATGCATAGAGTCCTGCTGCGGGATACACCTGAAGGGATGTGCCGACTATCAGCAGTACGTCGGCCTTCATAACCTGATCGATGGCGGCATTGATATAAGGAACCGGCTCACCGAACCATACGATGTGCGGACGCAGCTGTGCCCCATTGGGCGCAAGGTCACCCAACTTTATCGTATCGTATCCTATATCGAAAACCTTTTCCTCGGAATAATTGTCCATGTCATTGTAACAGTTCTCAGGACGCACCTTCGTGAGTTCTCCATGGAGATGGATGATCCTTGTACTGCCGGCCCTCTCATGCAGATTGTCCACATTCTGGGTGACAACAGTAACATCCCATTCCTTCTCCAGCTCTGCAAGAGCAAGATGAGCGGCATTCGGCTTGACCGTCGCCAGCTGAAGCCTACGCTGATTGTAAAATTCCAGGACGATTTCAGGATTGGCATACCATCCCTCGATGGATGCAACCTCCTCCACCCGATGATTCTCCCATAAGCCATTGCTATCCCTGAAAGTGGACACGCCACTTTCAGCACTGACTCCGGCTCCAGTCAAAACAACCAGTTTTCTCTTCATAACCTACTGTCTTTCAAAATAATACTTCGACAACCAATATTCAAACAAAGGATCCTGAATCACAGGTTCGTCTTTCTCGTTGAACATCAATATCTCCTTTTTCCGCAATGCATCCTTTACCCTACGTACATTTGCAGATGAATTCAAGTGGTATTTTTCAATGACGTCAGATGCACTGAACCTCACCACGCCGTCAAGAACTGCCCGCATCAGACTCATCTGGTGGTCTGTCAGGTCATTGACCATGTTTATGAACCTCGGCTGATGCAGCGATAGCATTGAATTGAGAGCATCCACCATTATGTGTTCATTTACAAAACCTTTAGACATCGAGTCACATATCGCCGACATATGATTCAGATACCACATATGGCATTTGAAGAGGCCGCAAGCCCCGATCGCCAGGTTTCTGTCGAAGGACTTTCCCTGCCCGTACAGAAATCCTTTCACAATATGCTCAACAATGTCTCTTTCTTCAAAAGGCTGAAGCGGAAGATGGACAACCTGACGATAGAAATATTTCTTTTCCGCAAAGATGTATTTCATCGCATTGACCTGAGAACCGGTCATTATGAATGCTGCAGACGGCTTTGGACGCCTGTCACGGAACACGTCTTCAATAACTTTCAGCGCATCCTCACACTTGTCGTCAGAGAGAAGCATCTGGAATTCCTTGATGACGACATAAAAGGGAATACCCTTTTCCTCCGCCAGACGTTGAGGCAACATCATCATTGCCCTTACATCTTCACTGTCCGGGCTCCAGTTCATCGATACAATGGTCCCATCACGATAAAAACGGCTGACGTCAAATACGAAATGAGTGCCGGAAAGGTATTTTCCCACCGCTTCCCTATACTGTTCCGGGGTCGTCATGGCAGCACGCATGACAGCAGTGCCCAACTTTACAAGAAACTCTTCAAGAGTCCTGACATTGAACAAATCTACTGAGGCAGTGATGAACTGCTTCCCCGAAGAACGCATATTCATCAGCGTCTGCTGGATCAATGACATCTTACCGGTCTTAGGAGGTTCATAAAGCACCACATGTTCGCCAGCATCAAGAAGATTGGTCAATATGTCGCACTCTTTCTTCCTTCCTACGAATGCCCGGCCTGTCACGTATCTGTCGTATATAAAAGGAGTATCCATATCCCATCAATGTTAACCTCACAAATGTAATATAATCCGAGACATTATGCAACAAAAATGTTATCAATAATTGACCGTTTTAATTATAGTAATACAAAAGATAATTGCTATTTTTGTAAATTGATTTCATTATCGGGAGATGAACATTAAAAAAGCTTCAAAAATAACGGGGAAAGTCATTCTATGGATATTGGGAATCTGGATAGGGCTCCTGATCATTATCCAGATAGTACTTCTGCCCCCTATTTTCACAAGGATAGCCAACTCCCTTGCAAACAAGTATGTCAATGCAGATGTTTCGATCGGTCGTGCATATGGGTCAGTCCTCAGGCAATTCCCTAGAATATCTTTTGAAGTTGAAGATCTTGAGATAACGTATCCACATGAAAGATTTGACTCCGTGGCAAGAGCTGGCGCGCAGAATCATCTTTTATACAGAGGATGCGGACAAGAGGTGGATACACTGGCATCCATCAAAAGACTGTCTGCAAGCATCACACTGACATCCCTTCTTTCCGGAAATGTAAAACTTCCTGACATTGAAGTCGAGAGTCCTCGGATATATGCCCATTCGTATGGTGACGGACATGCCAACTGGAACATATTCGGATCTTCCGGAAGCAGCGCTCCGAAAGACACATCCGCTGTGGAAAAACCGAAATCAGAGAGCAGCAGTGATGAGGGGATGAACATAATATTCCGCAAGATCAGCATCAATGGAAAGCCAGAAATCATATATACAGACAGTCAGGACAGCCTGTTCGTAAGGTTAGGTGTGAAGAGCATCGGATTTGACGGCAACTTTGAAACCAATGCCATCCATAGGACTCTGGCTGACGCCCACATCACCAAGCTGAGCATTAACGGAAATTATGGAGCAGACTCACTGTCAGGAGAAATTTCAAAAATGGCCCTTAAACGGCAAGGCGGAAAGATGTACATGGACATCAAAGCCCACGTCCTTACGGAAATGGACGACATGGGAATGCGACCTGTTCCGATCATGATCAGTGGAGACCTTGCTTTCCCGAAGGACGACGGCACAGCAATATCCCTCAAGAACATAAAGGCGGATGTAGCCACCATACCGGGAGAAGGTGACATTGATGTAAAGCTTCGTGCTGACAGTACTGTTATTGACGGAAGGCTGGACATAAACAGCCACAGGATACAGATGCTCTTGAATGCATTTGCGCACATTTATGCCCCGGATCTCGGAATACTGCATACAGACACCGAAGTAACTGTCCATGCAAGAGCGGACGGAGCAATCAACTCCAGCAAGGGCACGCTACCTGAAATCCTGGTAGACATCGATATCCCTGATTCAAAGATTGACAGCCGCAGTTTCCCGGACAAGATTACCATAGGGCTCAGCGCCAGTGCGCGCATGGACAAGTACGGTCAGCTTTATGCAGACATATCAAGGACAAAACTTAAGACCAGCGGATTGAATCTGTATGGCTACGGGGGAACTATTCCTTTGGGAAATACGGACCGTGAAATCAATATTGATGGCAATCTCGACGCATGTCTTGACTCGTTGAGGGCATTCCTCCCTGATACCATGGACATTGTTGCCAAGGGAGGTTTTACATTAGATTTGGACGGAACCATCAAGATGTCGGATCTGGGGATGTACAAATTTTCCAGAGCCGGACTTAACGGACATCTAGACAGTGACAGTATGATTCTCCGGATGCCGGAAGATTCGATAGATGTCACTATTGACGGACTTGACATCAGGCTGACGCCTGAATATGTATCATCCAAAAGGGAGCCGGACAATAAGATAAGGCTCATGGGAATATCCGGAACACTGGGGTCTGCCGACATACAGTATAAGGATGAATTCGCATTCCAAGGAAAGAACCTTGACTTTGCAGCAAAGAACTCAACGGACAATGATGATACCGGGGATGAGGAGGTAAGTTATCTTGGCGGAAGACTTAACGCAAAACTGCTTAACATTGAAGACTCAGAAGGAACAAGCATCAAGCTGGATGAGACAAACAACAGATTCCAGATGCGTCCGGATCGCAGGAATCCTGCCATCCCTATCCTTTCACTGTCAAATAAGAACTTGCGAATCACATATGTCACACCAGACAATCGTATAATCCTTACTGATTCCAGGATCAAGGCAAAATCCAAACTGAACACGTTCGACAAGAAAGCCAGATGGGAAGCGATGCTTGACTCTCTGTCCAAAGTATATCCTGAAATACCAAGAGACTCTCTCTGGAGGCATGCACGCTCCCAGAGAGGTTCCAAGAGAATCGGCACACTGACGATTGACGATGATGACTTCAAGGAACAGGACGTCAAGATCAACATCAATGAGACAGCACGAAAGTACTTCAGGGAATGGGACCTGTCCGGAGACGTAGAGATCCGTACAGGTATCATCATGACCCCATATTTTCCTTTGAGGAACATTATACGAGGTGCCGAATTCAGTTTTACAAATGACCAGGCTACAATCGACAGCATAAAGATCATGGCCGGAGAATCTGAGTTATGTGCAAAAGGTGGGATCAGCAATCTCAAAAGGGCCATGCTGCGTAATGGCAAATTAAAGATTGACCTCGATATTTCTTCCTCATCGGTAGATGCGGACGAGTTGCTTAAAGCCTATTCAATAGGCAGTCAGTACCAATCCAAAACTGAAACGCGAAAAGAATCGGAAGAGACTCTTACAAATGCCGAGTTCTTCAAGCAGGTCACAACAGACACCGTCAGGAAGGCAGAAACCAGATCGGCGCTGTTCATCATACCTGGAAACATAACGGCCGACATAGGAATCAGAATGTCCGGAATGAAATATCAGGACCTCGACATATCAAAGTTCAGTTCCGATATAATCATAAAGGATAGATGTGCCCAGATGACAGGAACGACATTGAGGAGCAACATGGGTAATGCGTCTTTCGATGCATTTTATGCTGTGCGTAGCAAAGAGGACATCAAGAGCGGTTTCTGTCTGGACCTTGAGAATGTGACATCTGCAAGGGTCATATCGATGATTCCGGAAATCGGCGAGATCATTCCTATGATAGGTTCCCTCAACGGCCTGCTCAACTGTGAAGTCGCAGCTACAGCCGACCTCGACACCACCATGAGCATCAGGATGAATACGGTCAACGGCATCGCCAGATTGGGAGGAAAGGACCTGACCATATCAGACGACCCTGTATACACCTCCATAGCCCGGAAACTTCTGTTCAAGAACAAGAGAAAAGGAGAGATAAAGGAACTAATGATAGAAGGAAAGATAAAGGACAGCAGCCTGGAAGTCTTCCCGTTCATTCTCAAGCTTGACAGGTATACCTTGGGCCTGAGCGGCATACAGAACATGGATATGTCATACAAACACCATATCTCCGTATTGCGGTCACCTCTGTTGATCAGACTTGGCCTGAACATAAGTGGTCCCGACTATGATCACATGAAATTCAGAATAGGAAAAGCGAAGTATAGGATAAAGAAAATACCTTCATTTACAGCTGTAATCGACCAGACCAAGAATGACCTTCGTTATTCCATATACAACTTGTTCGAGACAGGAGTCAACCAGACAATTGCAAACAGCGACGTTCAGTCATTGATAAATGAGTATGAAACCAATATCGGATATGTCAATGCAGCAAACCTCGAACTCGAAGAACTGGATGAGAAGGAACTGAGCGAATTCCAGGAAATGGAGGCCGCAGACTCAATGGTAGAAGACGCAATGACAGCAGCGATGGCTGCAATACAGGAAGCATTAAAGAAACATAAATATGAATAGTCAGGAGTACATAGAAGTTTCAATAAAGATCACTCCTTTCAGCGAGGAGAATGCTGAGATCGTGACAGCAGAAGTAAGCGAACTTCCGTTCGAGTCCTTCAGCAGCGAGGAGCCGTATCTGAAATGCTACATCCAGAAGGATCTATATGATGCACAGGCACTTAAAGTAGTATTGAGCGGCATCGAAGGGTATGGATTCGAGATCGAGCACTCTGCCAATCTGATTCCGGCGACAAACTGGAATGCATTGTGGGAGAGTCAGTTCAACCCGATAGTCGTCGATAACCAATGTACGATAAAAGCATCGTTCCATGAAGGTCTGAAGCGTACCCGATTCAACATAACCATCGATCCTAAGATGGCATTCGGGACCGGCCACCATCAGACCACATATATGATGTGCCGTGCACTTCTGCAGAATGAAGAAGAGGTAAAAGACAAGGTAGTGATGGATATGGGATGCGGCACTGCCATCCTGGCTATCCTTGCAGCAAAGATGAAAGCTGCCAAAGTATACGGCATAGACATCGACGCCGTGGCAGCGATTTCCGCTTATGACAATGCCCGCCTCAACCGTGTGGGAACAAAGATAGAGACATACTGCGGAGACGCCTCGCTTCTGCAGAGGAACAGTTATGATGTCTTCCTGGCCAACATCAACAGGAACATCCTGCTTCAGGACATCCCGACATATTCGCTATGCATCAGGAAAGGCGGCCTGCTCTTTGTCAGCGGATTCTACGTTGACGACATGCCGATGATAATAGGAACTGCAGCACATGCCGGTCTCGAATACGTAAGTCATGATTCGATCGACAACTGGTGCTGCATTAAATTCCGCAAGCCATGAAAAGATTTTTAACAGGAATATTGACTTTGGCGGCACTTGCCGCATGCAAGCCGGAAGAGTACACAGGCCCGCTTGACTCCCCTGTCGGAAACTGGGACGGAGTCAAGACCGACTACTACTTCAACGGCAAGATGGTAGGAGAAGCTGAAGGATGCATGTATCCGGCAATCTCATTCTACCAGGAAGGTCTTTGTTGCATAGAAGGTACCAAGGGTACATTCCCATATGTCTACGACCATGCTTCAGGATCGCTCCAGATAGATAATTCCTACTGGAAGGTCCAGACTCTGACCGGTGCGGAAATGGTCATGGAATACATTGAAACTGCCTTCCCTGAAGAGGAGGAGCTGCAAACGGCAGACGAAGGGACTTCGGAGCCGGAAGTACCGGAGGATTCGGAAGAACCGGAGGTGAAGCCGGATGCCAACGGAATCATCCTTCCTGTGACATACGAAGGGGTCACCATCAGTTCTGACAAGAACGGATATTTCTATGAAAGCGGAACTGACAAGGTCTACTGCAACTTCTATGGTTCAAAAGACGAGAGCGGCAAGCCAGTCATCGACTTCTGGTATGACCGCCACGTCGACCACTTCGTTCCCCTTGTAGTTGAGGTCAAGAAATAGACAACCAATTATAAATAACCTATGGCACTAAAATTATGTAAAGAATGCAAGAAAGAGTATAGTGATACTCTTGAGGCATGCCCACATTGTGGATTCAGAGAAGACAACACGGTAGTAATCTATGGTTATACAGAAACTTTCGCAGTCAATCCGGCTGTAGAGATTACCAAAGACGAAGCCTTGCTTGCTACAGTCTCCAGAAACAGCAAAGTCGAGCTGGAAATAGCGGAGCCATGCGAATTGAAATTCAAATCCAGCTTTCGTACGACCCGATGCATGGTCAAGCCAGGAGATGCAGTTGTCCTGTCTTTCAACCGTATGACAGGGAGCCTGAATGCAACAGTAACAAGTAAGGAAAATTCCGCAACCGAAATCAACATTAAGAAAGGTAAAGACGGCACAAGAATCATTTGGGCGATCATATTGATCATAGCACTGTTTGCCATATCTGCATCCCTCGGCTAGAACAATCCTAAGGACTGTCATACTGTTGGCAGACAGTCAAGTCCACAATCCTTGCTTTTGTGGATCAAGGTAAATAGTCGGTTGGAAAAGAAAGTATAGTGATATTAGTCTGACGATAATGACGTCAATAAAACCGGGATTATATTGACGACAGGTGCTGTTTTTCAGTCAAAATGATTGTTTTCTTCTCTCGACGTCAATAAAATCAACATTCCATTGACTTCATTGTCCGGGGCATCTGATTCTTGCGTAATGCAGCTTGCTTGCAACAGAGATTTTGGTCACCTGGACATTTGGGGTGACCGAATTCAGAGATCAGAAGTGTATATAAAAGAAACAAGCCCCGCTTGTACTACATAAACCGCTAAAGTGGAACTAAAGCCTTCGTACAGAGTAGGACTCATTTTCTATTACTGCAAAGATACGGATTTATTTCAATAATCCAATATCTTCTAAGTCTCGTTCACAATAATAACAATTATCATTCCCTATTGTTTCTTTCGCGACAACATTTCATTACCTTTGTCCCGTCATGGCCGACCTGATCGGCCATCCCCGTCATCCCCGGCTTGACCGGGGATCTCACTCGGAATCGAAGAGCTGTCCCCCACAGCCCCATGAAAATCCTAATCAACAACGGCCACGGCATCCAAACCAAAGGCAAACGCTCCCCAGACGGCACCCTCCTCGAATACGCCTACACCCGAGAACTCGCAAGGCAAATCGTCAAGATCCTCCAATACAGAGGCTACGACTCCGAACTCCTGGTTCCTGAAGACGACGACATCCCTCTATCAGAACGAGTAAGGCGTATAAATGAAATCTGCCTCACATACGAACCGTCATGCCCGGCCCCGACCGGGCATCACGACGTCATCCTCATCTCCCTCCACATCAACGCCGCCGGCGACGGCACCAAATGGATGAACGCCACAGGCTGGAGCTGCTACACGTGTAAAGGACAAACAGAATCAGACCGACTCGCAGACTGCCTCTATAAAGCTGCAGAGCAGATTCTCAAGAACCAGGTAATCCGCACCGACTACGCAAGAGACGGAGATCCCGACTGGGAAGAAAACTTCTATATCCTACGAAAAACTCCATGCGCGGCAGTGCTCAGTGAAAACTATTTCATGGACAACAAATCTGACCTTAAATATCTGCAGAACCAAACCGGCAAGCAGGCTATCATCGATACACACGTAGAAGGGATTGAGGAATGGATTGAGAGTAAAAAAAGATAACGCTATCCAAAAGCCTGCAGTCCAATCCAATAAACGAGATTTAAAGCCTAAATGTCTCGCGATAGACATATAGTATAAATCTTCATTAGTTCAAAAAATCAAAGTTTGGCGGAACATTCGGACGTCCTATTTTCTTATACTTCGCTAATTATCAATGTTATAGTTCATCCATTCAGCGCTTTTTCCATCGCGTCCATGGCGTCGGTTTTGGCTTTTTCGGTGAAGTCGATGTAGGGTCATCAGCTCTTCGTGGTTTACACTGAAGAAAGCGCAAAATGGCACATCTATATCAGCCCCATATCCTTGACTGTTGAGGTAAGCTCGGCCGTGTTGGCAACATCAAATTTCACAAGGAGCTTCTTGCGGTACCACTTCACGGTTTCCGGGCTGAGGCCCAGACAGTCGGCGATTTGCGTTGTGGTATAGCCTTTGGTAAGCAGCTCAAGTATCTCTTTTTCACGCTCAGATACTTGCGGCAGTCTGTCGTCGGATGCCGGCTGTCCCATCTCTTGAATGGTTTCTTCCAGAACGGCCGACACTTCGGCCTGTTCTTTCCGGGAACGACGAAGCATCCTTCCAATCAGCAGGATCGCCAGCAGAAGCAGCAGGAACAGGATGGCCCCGCCGCCCAAAAGCATCATCTGCCGCCGCTGGGCAAGCAGCGCCGCCGACATATACTCGTAATTTTCTTTGGTGAAGGTCAGTTCCTCTTTGTCATGGGCCGAAAAATACTCATCGGCCTTGAGCAGATAGCGGAGCGCTTTCCTGGTCTTCCCCTCTTCCATATACACCCGCCCGAGGCCTTTCTGCGCCATGGCCACCATGAGCGAATCTCCTTGAGCATATGTCAACGCCTTTTCATAGGCTTGAGC
>SUYQ01000016.1 GCA_015060325.1 Bacteroidales bacterium
TGTTTGAAGTCGCCTTTGGATTACGAGTCTTATAGCCCTTAGCTGGCAGACCCTTGCGTGAACGTGGATGTCCTCCTGATGCACGACCTTCACCACCACCCATAGGGTGATCTACCGGGTTCATTACGACACCACGGTTGCGAGGTCTGCGACCGAGCCATCTTCTACGTCCTGCCTTTCCGTGTGACTCCAGGTTGTGATCTGGATTTGATACAGTCCCAACTGTTGCGCGGCAAGTTACGAGAACCATTCTTGTCTCACCTGAAGGGAGGCGAAGAATTGCGTGGTTGCCCTCACGAGCTGCAAGCTGAGCGTATGTTCCTGCTGAACGTGCCATTGCAGCACCCTGACCAGGACGAAGCTCAATGTTGTGAACAAGTGTACCAAGCGGAATTTCAGAGAGTGGGAGTGTGTTACCGAGTTCAGGAGCAACACCTGCGCCTGAAGCGATTTCCTGTCCTACCTTAAGTCCGTTAGGAGCGATGATGTATCTCTTCTCACCATCTGTATACTGTACCAATGCGATACGTGCACTACGGTTTGGATCGTACTCGATAGTCATGACTGTAGCTGTGCACTCATCCTTATCACGGAGGAAGTCGATCACACGATACATTCTCTTATGACCGCCACCGATGTAGCGCATTGTCATCTTACCCTGATTGTTACGTCCACCTGACTTCTTGAGAGGCTCAAGGAGTGACTTCTCAGGTCTCTTTGCGGTAATATCGTCAAAAGCACTAATTACCTTATTTCTCTGTCCGGGAGTTACCGGTTTGAATTTTCTTACTGCCATTGCTCAATTACCTTAAATGTTTGCGTAAAAATCAATCTTATCCTCGCCTGCAAGTGTCACATAAGCTTTCTTATAGTGATTTGTGCGACCTGTAAGCATACCAGCCTTGGTATAGCGTGCCTTTCTCTTACCATGATAGTTTGCAGTGTTTACTTCTGCAACTGTCACGTTGTATGTCTGCTCAACCGCAGCTTTGATCTGAAGCTTGTTGGCCTCGCGGTCAACAATGAATCCGTAACGGTTCAACTTCTCGCCCTGAACCGTCAACTTCTCAGTTACTATTGGCTTAATTAAAATTCCCATTTCTCAATCGGTTTATCGTCTGATTCTTGAAGCAAGGATCTCCTGAACACCGTCAACAAGTACGAGTGAATATGAATTCATGATAGCGTAAGTGTTGATCTCGTCTACAGTGATCACGTTAACCTCAGGAAGGTTACGAGACGAAAGGTAAATATTAGAAGAATTCTCTGGAAGTACGAAGAGTACCTTTCTTGTGCCAGCCTTGATGTTTGCAAGGATCTGGAGGAACTCCTTGGTCTTAGGTGCTTCCATTGTGAACTGCTCAACCATTACGATTGCGTTCTCCTGTGCCTTGTATGAAAGAGCTGAGAATCTTGCAAGCTGCTTGAGCTTCTTGTTGAGTTTCTTGCGGTAGCAACGTGGCTGAGGACCGAATACGCGTCCACCACCTACATAGATACCTGCCTTGAGAGAACCGTGACGTGCGCCACCTGAACCCTTCTGGCGGATAAGCTTCTTGGTGCTGTATGCAACTTCGCTGCGATCCTTTGACTTAGCTGTTCCCTGACGCTGGTTAGCAAGATACTGCTTTACGTCGAGGTAGATAGCGTGGTCGTTTGGCTGAATGCCGAAAATCTCCTCATTGAGAGTCACTGTCTTAGCAACAGTACCATCGATTTTGTAAACTGACAACTCCATAGCTTAGTCCTCCACAATTACATATGAACCCTTAGCTCCTGGTACAGAGCCCTTTACTACGATAAGGTTGTTCTCAGGCATAACCTTGATCACCTCGAGGTTGAACACTGTCACGCGCTCGTTACCCATGTGACCGGCCATACGCATTCCCTTGAATACGCGTGAAGGCCATGATGATGCACCGAGTGAACCAGGGTGACGAAGACGGTTGTGCTGGCCGTGGGTAGTTCCACCTACTCCTGCAAATCCGTGACGCTTAACTACGCCCTGGAAACCCTTACCTTTTGATGTTCCGACTACATCCACGAATGATACGCCTTCGAAAACGTCAGCCACTGTGAGTGTGTCGCCAAGCTGGAGCTCCTTAGCGAAGTCAGCCTTGAACTCAACGAGTTTGCGCTTAGGAGTTGTTCCTGCCTTTTCAAAATGGCCCTTAAGAGCCTTGCTGGCATGCTTCTCGCTCATTTCGTCATAGGCAAGCTGTACAGCGGCATAGCCGTCTTTCTCTACTGTACGAATCTGCGTAACTACACATGGACCAGCCTCAATAACGGTGCATGGAATATTCTTTCCATCGGCACCGAAAACGGAAGTCATTCCGATTTTCTTTCCAATTAATCCAGGCATTGGTTTGTTTAATTAATTGATTATAAATACTTTATACTCCGCAATACATTTTTGCGGGCTGCAAATATACGATTATTATTTTAATTTTCAACACATTACGGCAAAAAATTGTTGATAACTTTTAGATTCCTCGACTCGCTCCGCTCGCTCGGAATGACAGAGGGGGGGACTTTCCGCTCAGTCCGGAAGAACCAGGGGAACATTTTGATCATCACGAAATGACAGAGGGCACCTTTTTGTCATTTCGAGCGAAGTCGAGAAATCTATTACAATTATTATTACTATCTTTGCGCGGATATATATATAGGTATATGTTTTTAGGCGCGTTTGAATTCATACAGATGTCCTTTGCCGACATCCTCGACATAATCCTTCTGGGACTTATCATCTTTCTGGCATTCAGATGGCTGAAAGGATCTTCCGCTATAAGTATATTCTTAGCCATTGTGTCATTGTACCTGATACGGGTACTTGTATCCGCATTCAACATGAGACTTATCGAGGCCATCCTCAGCATGATTCTCGATGTAGGAGTAATTGCATTCATTGTCATCTTTCAGCCGGAAATCAGAAAGTTACTCACCCGACTTGGAAACAGATACATGGGAACCAGCAAGGGAAGAGACATTCTTGACAAACTTTTAGGAAGGAAAACATCCCACACCGAGTATGGAGAAGAGATAAACAACATCACAGAAGCATGCAGGAGAATGTCCGAAGAAAAGACAGGAGCACTCATAGTGATATCACGAAGCTCACCTCTTGATGACATAATCAGCACGGGAGACAAGATAGATGCCAGTATCCACAGGAGACTCATCATGAATCTGTTCTTCAAGAACTCACCGCTTCATGACGGAGCACTTGTAATATCAGGAGACCGGATTGTTGCTGCCAGATGCACATTACCGATAACTGAAAGAACGGATGTGCCCGCAAATTTCGGAATGAGGCATAAGGCAGCCATAGGAATAACAGAAGAGACCGATGCTGACGCTATAGTTGTTTCAGAAGAGACCGGAAAAATATCGTTCGTAAGATCCGGTATAGTGACGCCTATAACCAACATAAATGAGCTCAAGCTTATGCTGAACTCGTCAGTCGGACAACATTAAGAACTTTAATTGAATTGAAAGACATATCTAAAATAGATATCAGGCTCGAACAGAAAATCGGATTTGACCGCGTAAGGCAACTCATTTCCGACAGATGTTCCACTTCCTATGCGGCAGAAAGGACTGCATACGAAACCTTTTCTACACAAACCGCAGAAATCCGCAGAAGGCTGCTGCTTACAGACGAGATGAGGCTGATCATGATGTTTGAAGACAGCTTCCCGTCCGGAGGATTCATAGACTGCATAGATTTTCTTAAGCCGCTTGAGAGGAATTCCTCATCTATTGATCTTGTTTCGCTCCGCAAGCTGAGGACCATGCTTGACACGCTCAGAAAAGTCACAGCATTCTTCGGTTCAGTCAAGGATGAAGTCTATCCGAATCTCAAGAGGATGAGTTCGGGAATATTGAGTTTTCCTGAGGTCCACCGCAGGATCGACACAATCATCGACAGATACGGGGAAATCAAGGATACGGCTTCAGATGAACTCTACGGCATAAGAAAGGCATTGCGGGAGAAGGAAGGAGCCATATCCAGACGGATGAGCGCCATCCTGAAAAAAGCTCAGGAGGAGGGTATCGTTGACGCAGATGCCGGTGTATCCGTACGCGACGGCAAGATGCTCATCCCTGTAAGTGCTGCGAACAAAAAACGCATATCAGGATTCATATACGACGAATCCGCGTCTGGAAAGACAGCATTCATCGAACCAGCGGAAGTTGTTGAACTCGACAACCAGATCAAGGAACTGCAATTCTCCGAACAGCGTGAAATTCTGCGTATACTGCTGGAATTCACGGATTTCATGAGGCCATACATTCCTGAGCTTCTGGATGCGGCACATTACCTTGGAGAGATTGACTTCCTTATGGCGAAGGCGCAGACAGCACTGGATTTCATCGCCGGCATGCCTGTAATCTCCGAAAACGGGGAGATGAATCTCCGCAAGGCCCGCCACCCCCTCCTTGAACGTGCACTGAAAAAGGAAAGGAAGGAGATCGTTCCTCTGACAGCGACCTTGACTCCTCAAAAACACATACTGCTCATTTCCGGACCAAACGCAGGCGGAAAATCAGTCTGTCTGAAGACAGTCGGTCTGTTGCAGTATATGTTCCAGTGGGGAATGCTCATACCCACTTCCGAAACTTCCGAGATGCTGGTCTTCGACCGGATAATGGTCGACATCGGAGACGACCAGTCAATAGATAACGACCTCAGTACATACAGTTCATTCCTTTCGAACATGAAGGACATGCTTGCCGAGGCTGATTCACGCACACTGGTGCTTATTGATGAGTTCGGCTCAGGAACCGAGCCGGCTGCAGGAGGTGCGATTGCGGAAGCAATACTAAGCGAACTTGACAAAAGAGGTGCATATGGAGTCATCACGACTCACTATACAAATCTCAAGCTCTACGCTTCAGCTGATACTGGGGTGATCAACGGAGCAATGATGTTTGACGTCAAGAACATCGCTCCCATGTTCAAGCTGGAGATGGGACTTCCGGGCAACTCGTTCGCTTTCGAGCTCGCTCGAAAGATGGGCATGCCGGAAAACATCATCAAGGATGCAGAAGCAAGAGCAGGAGAAGAGTTTGTGGGAATCGAACGCAATCTCCGCAAAATAGCCAGAAACCGCAAAGCCCTGGACGAAAAGCTCGAGCGCATAAAGCATACGGACAAGACACTGGAAAACATAACGGACCGCTATCAGAAAGAACTTCAGCAGATCAAACAGTTGAAGAAAGAGATTCTGGATCAGGCCAAGAAGGAAGCTGAAGAAATCATCAAGGGAGCCAACAGGCAGGTAGAGAATACCATAAGAACCATAAAGGAAAAGCAGGCGGAAAAGGAATCCACCCAGGAAGCAAGGAAGGGCCTTCAGGACTTCATGTCTATCCTCGCTGCAAAGAAGGAGAAGGAGCAGAAGGAGAAGGAAGATTATATAGAGAAAAAAATACGCCAGCTTGACGCACGCAGAGAAAGGCAGAAGCAGAGAAAATCTCTGAAGGCGGACGAAAAGGCCTTGATGGAGCAGAGGGAAATGCAGGCCGAGATGCAAAGGCAGGAGGCTTTCCGGAACGCTCCGCTGAAAGTTGGAGAAAAAATCAGGGTCAAGGACAATGGAATGGTCGGAGAAGTGGTAAAGGTTTCCGCCAAGGCAGTGGTCGTCATCATCGGAAACATCAGCAGCAAGATGCCTGTTGACAAGGTGGAAAGGATCACATCCAACGAATTCAAGAGCGCAACAAAGGAAAGTACAAGAACTGCTTCTGCCATAAAGGTGGACTCGTCCATCAACGAAAGGAAACTCAACTTCAGCACCGAGATAGACGTCAGGGGCGAACGGCTCAACGATGCTGTGGAGAAGGTGACAAGATATATTGACGACGCAATAATGCTTGGTGTGTCAAACGTACGTATAATACATGGCAAGGGCACAGGAGTATTACGCGACGAGCTTCAGAAACTTATACGGACCATGCCAGGCGTCGCAACTGTAAGGGATGAACATATTCAGTTTGGCGGTACCGGAGTTACTATAGTTACATTTGATTAAAGACAGGGAAATGAATAATGGGAAAATAAAATATTACCTCATCGCAGGCATTGCAATCATTGCCGCCGGAGTAGCGGCAGGGTTCCTTTTCAAAGGAAAATCGTCAGACAAGGAGAGGACCGAAGCGACCGGACCGGAGACGGTACTTGAAGAATTCATTTCGGCGATGAAGGCCGGTGATTTTACAAAAGCCTCCACATTGTGCGACACTACCATGATGGAGGACTATATGGAAACATATCGACATAAATGGGAATATTATGCGCAGCAGGACAGCGCCACATCTGCAACAATCAGATCTATTGTTGCAGATACAAAGTTCCTTATAACGGAGGTTGAGAACAAAGACGGAGTCTGCCTGATAAGCTACACACTGGAACTCGACCATAATAAAAAAGAATGCAGGGCAACCGCTAAGAAGGAGAAAGGGGAATGGAAGGTAGCGGCAATTACAGACGAGATCTAGGTCAGAAAGGAGAAGATATTGCATGCCGGCTGCTCCGGATTCAAGGACATACCATCCTGAGACGTAACTGGCGTAGCGGGCATCTGGAAATAGACATCATTTCTCTAGACAAGGATGGAATACATTTTGTGGAGGTAAAGACCCGCCGAAAGAACATCCAGGCTCCGCCTCAGAATAATGTAGACCATCGGAAGCAGGTAAAGATAGCCAAGGCTGCCCAAAGTTTTCTGAAAAGCAGAAACGGGATTCCGTACGGAGACCACGAATGTTTTTTCGACATAGTTGCTGTAACTTTTGAAGAAGATGATGTAAAGACGGAATGGATTCCTCAAGCATTTATACCTATATATTTATAAAGAACTATCCATAAAAACCACATAATAATGAACATACAGAACTGTTATTGCGTAATCATGGCTGGTGGATCAGGAACGAGATTCTGGCCTGTCAGCAGAGCAGCAAAACCAAAGCAATTCCTGGACATCACCGGAACGGGCAAGACATTCATTCAGCAGACATACGACAGATTCAGCAGGATCGTCCCTACGGAAAACATCCTTGTCGTCACCGCAGAGAGATATCGCGACCTGGTAAGAGAGCAGCTCCCACAATTGAGCGAAGACAACCTTCTTCTCGAGCCATACTCAAGAAACACAGCTCCCTGTATCGCCTACGCGACATACAAGCTTCTGACAAGAAATCCCGACGCACATGTAGTGGTAACTCCTTCAGACCACGCGATTCAGGACATTGAACTGTTTGAGGAAACAATCCTCAAAGCTTTCGAATATGTAGAGCAGAACGATGTACTGATGACCCTTGGAGTGGTTCCGACAAGACCGGACACCAATTACGGATATGTGCAGGCTTGTGGTGGCAAAGAAGCTATGTCAAGCAATACTCCCCTGCCGGTAAAGACCTTCACGGAGAAACCAGACAAGAGTATGGCGGAACTGTTCATAAGCACAGGAGAATTCTTCTGGAATGCAGGTATATTCCTTTGGAAGGCAAAGACAATCCGTGACGAAATCAGGAAACATCTTCCGGAAGTGAACGGATTGTTCGAAGGATGGGAAAGAGCGCTCGGCTCAAAGATAGAGAATGAATTTATCCTCAGAGCCTTCACGGACTGCCCAAACATCTCTGTTGATTACGGAATCATGGAGAAGACCGACAGGGCTTGGATATACCCGGTCAAGTTCGGATGGAGAGACATTGGAACCTGGGAATCATTATATAGCATGTCTGAAAAAGACCGCCATGGAAATGTAATCAATTCGGAAACAGCACTCATCAAGGATACACACAATGTGATGGCAGTATGTTCCGAAAAGAAAAAGATGATAGCGGTAAAGGGACTTGACAATTACATGATAGTAGATACTGAAGACGCTCTTATCATATGTCCTAAGGATGACAGGAGTTTCAAGGATTTCATCTCTGGGATAGGAATGCCGGAATACGAAAAATACCGATAGAGTTACATATTACGTTATCCCCGGCCTGACCGGGAATTCAAATACCTTTATAATAATAATATGGAAAAAAGAATACAGGCTGACATGGTAGCTGCCATGAAAGCAAAAGAGACAGTACGTCTTGCATCACTCCGTGCAATTAAAGCCGCCATAATGCTGGCAAAGACAGCAGAAGGCGCAACCGGAGAAGTTACGGATCAGGAGATCGTCAAGATCATCCAGAAACTTGTGAAGCAGCGCAAGGAAAGCGCACAGCAGTACGTTGATGCAGGAAGACCTGAACTTGCAGACAACGAACTTGCAGAAGCAGCCGTAATGGAAGTTTATCTTCCAAAGCAGCTGACAGAGGCCGAGCTTGAGGCCGAGCTGACAAAGATCATTGCAGAGGTCGGCGCCACAAAGCCACAGGATATGGGCAAGGTGATGGGCGTCGCAACCAAGAAGCTGGCTGGCCTCGCAGACGGACGTGCCATCTCAGCAACGGTAAAGAAGCTGCTTGCATAGGCATCATGGAACGCTAAAAAGAACCTGCAAACAATATTTTTATAAATTTTATCAAAAAAGTTTGCAGGTTTCATTTTTCTTTGTACCTTTGCAATCCCAAACGAATAGTACGGGACCAAATGCGGAAATAGCTCAGTTGGTAGAGCACAACCTTGCCAAGGTTGGGGTCGCGAGTTCGAGCCTCGTTTTCCGCTCCAGAACAAAAGAAGTCAGCAGAAATGCTGACTTACTTTTTGAAAATTATCGCCCGACGGGGCTCTATCATATGTCAGTCGTCCTTGTGCACAAGGCGGCTTTTTTCTTTATATGCAGTCTACCTGCTTCCGTTTAGAAGGCCTTCCATCCTTTTGGGGATATCCACATTCTTCATGGCCCCGGCAAAGGATTCTGCACCAGCTCCATATGCAAAGACGGGAACCACTATACCGGAATGTCCCCTGGTGCCAAATGAAAATGTAATCGGTGATGACCCGCCGACTTCATGACCTGTATAGGTCAGCCATGGACTACCGGTGTCGTGATCTGCAGTAACTACCAGCAATGTTTCAGGATTCTTGTCAACATAAGCGATCAGCTCACGCAGAACGGCATCAAACTCCTTCATTTCTGCAATCAACCCTTCCGAATCATTGTTGTGTCCGTATCCGTCAATGATTGCACTCTCGATCATCAGGAAGAATCCCCTATCGTTGTTGCGCGAAAGAGTCTCCAATGCCTTTGCAGACGCCTTCTGAAGATAAACAGTCGGCTCTGACAGATGTGAGGCACCGGTATCTTCCGAGACGGATGCCATACGGGCAGCCAGGCAGATATCATGACCTGCAGCAGCCCCTGCTTCCTTTCTGCCGGACTCCCTTCTATGTACGTCCGCCATAGGAAGAATGCCTATGAATCTGTCAGAATCTGTTTTCAGGACGGATTCCCAATTCAGATAAACGTCGTAGCCTTTATCTATAAGCGTCGCAGTGAGGTCCAATGAATCCGGGCGATCGATAAAAGGATCAAGACCTGAGCCTATGGCTACATCCAGGCCACATTCTGTAAACTGCTTAGCAATGTCATAAACCATGTCACGGTCAGTTACACCGGCATAAAAAGCAGCCGGGGTAGCTTCGGTCAATGTAGTGTTTACCACTATGCCGCTTTTCATGCCCATGGCCTGCGCCTTGCGCATGATGCTGGTCAATTGATTTCCCTCAGGATCCACGCCGCAATATCCGTTCTTTGTACGGACACCTGTTGCCAAGGCCGTACCTCCGGCAGGTGAATCGGTAACATAGTTGTCTGCCGAGCAGGTCTCATTGAGACCGATGACAGGAGCAAGTTCAAATCCTGTTACGGAATCTTCTGTCAGAAGCAAAGACGAAACAGCACCAAAGCCCATTCCGTCGCCAATCAGAAAGATGACATTCTTGACTTCAGGCTCCTTCTGGCTCTCTGATGTCTTATCTGTAGAATTACAGCATGACGTCGCTGCAAGAACTGCCAAAAAGGCAATTGCAATCAAATTGAAATTTCTCATATCTTTAGGTTATGGCCTCTGCCTCCTCTAGAGTGAAGTTTCAAACTCTTTGAGGAAGCGTAGGTCGTTTTCGAAATAGTTGCGGAGGTCACGCACCTGCCATTTGAGCATTGCAATACGCTCCACACCCATACCGAAGGCAAAGCCGCTGTACTTCTTGCTGTCGATACCTGAAGCTTCAAGAACGTTAGGATCTACCATGCCGCAGCCCATGATCTCAAGCCAGCCTGTGCCCTTGCAGATGTTGCAGCCCTTACCACCGCAGATGTTGCAGCTCACGTCGATCTCAGCTGACGGTTCTGTGAACGGGAAGTATGAAGGACGCATACGGATCTGGGTCTGGGCACCGAACATTTCGCGGGCGAAGAGGAGGATAGCCTGCTTCATGTCTGCGAAGGTCACGTTCTCGTCGATGTAAAGTCCCTCAACCTGATGGAAGATGCAGTGTGCACGTGCCGAGATAGCCTCATTACGGAAAACTCGGCCAGGACATACGATGCGGATCGGAAGCGGCATCTTCTCCATTGCACGTACCTGAACAGAAGATGTGTGGGTACGCAGGAGGACAGGATTGTCACTGTCGCTGATGAAGAAAGTATCCTGCATCTCGCGTGCAGGGTGCTCTGGAGGAAAGTTGAGGGCCTCGAATACATGCCAGTCATCTTCGATTTCCGGTCCTTCTGCAACGTCATATCCGAACTTGCGGAAGATGTTGACAATTTCCTCGCGGGCGATTGATACAGGATGGCGTGAACCAAGCTGGACAGGATCTCCTGGCATTGTATAGTCAAACGAAGGTGCTCCACCGGTCTGCGCCTCGGATGCGGCCTCTTTTAGTTCTTCTATCTTTGCTGCAGCAGTGTTCTTAAGGATGTTGAGTTTCTGTCCGAACTCTCTCTTGAGCTCCGGAGCAACTGTTCTGAACTCTTCGAAAAGGGCTGTTACCGAGCCCTTCTTTCCAAGGAGACGCACACGTGCCTCCTCAACTTCCTGCTCTGTCTTGCAGTTCAAACCTGCGATTTCGGCCATCAGGGCCTCTATTTTTTCCTTCATATTTTCACGTTTTATCTATACGGCCACATTATAAGCTGTTTTTGTGGCCAACCTACTCTTTTTTGCCGACCTGGCCACAAAAACACTATCATTTTGTGGCCGGCCGGTGCAAATATAATGTTTTTGCGTTATTCTTCTACCGGGTAGCCGATAGCTATGGCGCAGTACGGACGGAGACCGTCCTTTATGCCGAGGAGATTGCGGACATAGTCTTCCGCTTTCGCTCCTGCCGGCTCAGCCTTCAGTACCGGACGACCGTTGATGTGTACCCAGCAGCTGACAAGATCCATTGCTGTAACTGCAAGCTGGACGAAAGTTGCCGAGATTGCGCAGTTGTCCACCCAAAGGTCTGTCTTCGTGTCGTCACCGAGAACGATGATGGCTGCCTGTGCACCTGAAAGCAGTGCTGAGCCATAGTCACGCATCTGCGAAAGGGCATCGAGAGTATCTCTGTCCTCGATTATCATGAACGCCGAACTCTTGCTGTTTCGCGACGACGGAGCTGTCTGAGCCACCTTTACGATAGCATCCAGCAATTCCTTCTCAACCGGCCTGTCAGAATACTTCCTGACACTGTGCCTTTTCTCTATTACCTCTAAAAAATCCATAGTTACAATGCTGCCGTCCACGTTTAGGGCCATTTTTATGGACGGGAAGTTATTATTTGTGCTGCCGTCCACGTTTAGGGCCATTTTCATGGACGGGAAATCACTGCTGACGGTCAGACGGAATTCACTTTTTAGCTTTACGCTTTGCCCTCGCCTTCTGTGCCTTGGCAGCACCCTGTTTCAGATATTCTGCCCATTGTTCTTCAGTAAAGATCCTCTTGTATGTAGCATCAATCTGATCCATCCACTTGTCCTGTACCTGAATGTACATATCTCTGTTTGCGACCTTGGCATCAGCCAGTTTCTGGGCCTCCTCCCTCATTGCAGGGAAATCGTGCTTAAGAGTCGAGTCAACATAGAAAACCTGCCAGTCCTCAAGGTCCAGAACCCTCTGCAGCCTGTCAGCCTCCTTTTCTATCTGCTCGTAGATATCCGGTTCTTCCTGCTGCTGGGCTGATGTCTGCTGAGGAACAGCCATAAACAGCAATATTGCAAACAGGCCGGTCTGTACGAATTTCATATCTATCGGAAATTTTATAATTTTGCAATTCTTTGCGTTCTTGAGAGACAACTCTCAAAACATACAAAGGTAAAGATTATAAATAAAAGTTCAAAATGAGAATAATTTCAAAAAAAATGATTATGGCTGCGCTTGCCACGATGAGTTTCAGCAGCATCGAGAGCGAGGCATGCACAAATGTTATAGTCACACGAGGAGCCAGTGCTGACGGATCGAACATGATCTCATACTCAGCAGATTCACACTATCTCTACGGAGAACTGTATTATGCTCCGGCAGGGATATGGGAAGAAGGCTCAATGAGAGAGATCAGAGAGTGGGACACGGGAAGGTTCATAGGTTACATTCCACAGGTCAGCAGGACCTACCAAAGGGTTGGAAACATGAACGAGCATCAGCTCATCATCGCCGAAACCACATATGGAGGTCGCCCCGAACTTGAAGATCAGATCGGCATAATGGATTATGGATCACTTATATATGTAACATTGGAAAGGGCCAGGACAGCGCGTGAAGCCATTGAGATCATAGTCGACCTGGCAAACACTTACGGATATTGTTCCGGTGGTGAATCATTCTCTATCGCTGACACTGACGAAGCATGGGTAATGGACCTGATAGGCAAAGGCAACGGCAAGGGCATCGTCTGGGTAGCCAGAAGAGTTCCGGACGGATACATCTGCGCGCATGCAAACCAGGCGCGCATCAGCACCTTCCCTCTTGATGACCCGGAAAACTGCCTTTATGCTCCGGATGTGATCACATTTGCACGTGAAAAGGGCTATTTCAACGGAAAAGACGAGGATTTCAGTTTCTGCGACGCATATGCTCCGCTTGACTTCAGCGGAATGAGAGGATGTGAGGCAAGAGTCTGGTCGGCATATAATATACTTTGTGACGGTAAGTTTACATTCTGCAACGAAAAGGGTAAAGTCGTGACAAAGGACGCATATGACTTTATAGATTATGCCATGGGATGGGACAAGAAAGTAAGAATGCCGCTTTTCGTAAAGCCGGCAGATCTTATAGACGTAAAGGAACTGGCAGACGTGATGCGTGACCACTATGAAGGCACACCTATGGATATGACAGAAGATATCGGAGCCGGAGGAAACGCACTTCCATACAGATGGAGGCCTATGGGATTCGAATACAACGGAAAAAGCTATGTAAATGAAAGAGCCATCGCCACTCAGCAGACAGGATTCTGGTTCATCGGACAGTCACGTGCGTGGATGCCTGACGAAATCGGAGGAATCAACTGGTTCGGATGCGACGATGCGGCCACTTCATATCTGACCCCTATTTACGCATCCACCTATGAAATCCCAGAATGTTTCCGTGAAGGAAACGGAAACCTGCTGGAATACTCGCCAACTTCGGCATTCTGGATGACGAACCGCGTAGCAAACGCCTGCTACAAGGCATACAACATCATGTTCCCGACAGTGGATGCAGAAATCGACGCTTGGGAACTGAGCATGATGGAAGCTGTGGAAAAGGCTGACAAGGAGGCACTTGAACTTTACCGTGCAGCGGATTCGGCTCCTCAGAAGAAGATCCGCCGCAACGACAAGGCACGCAAGACCGTTGACAAGTTCGCCGGTGTCCGCAGATATCTGACAGACTTCTCCGTCAACAATGCCCAGACCATCTTTGACAAATGGGTGGCACTTGAGCAGCTCCTTCTGGTGAAATTCATTGACGGTAACGTCAAGATGCAGAACGAAGACGGAAGTTTCATCAGGAGTGAACATTCAGATGGCATCCCAGGTAAAATCCAGCAGCCGGGATACACCGAAAAATGGAAAGAATGCGTAGCGAAGGATTACGGGTATATTCTTATTGAAAAGTAATATATCATGCGCGCTGAACTATGAAGAGACTTTACTATATAGTGATTCTGCTGGCGGGTATGACGATCGGTCATATTGCCAAAGCTGACGAGGGGATGTGGATGATCAACCTCATCAATGAGGCCCTCGAGAAGAATATGCAGGAACGCGGGCTGGAACTTTCTGCTAACGAGATATATAATGCCGATGCACCGGGAACATCTGTTTCTGATGCTGTGGTATCCATGGAATTCGGATGTACAGGCAGCATCATATCTGACCAGGGACTTCTGATAACAAACCATCATTGCGCATATGGCGATATCCACGCATTGAGCACCCCGGAACACAACTACCTCGAAGAGGGTTTCTGGGCCATGAATGCTGACGAGGAAATCAACATCAAGGACAAGAGCGTCTACTTCCTGAAAAAGGTAATCGATGTGACAGACGAGGCGAAGGAACTGATGGAAAGCTACGAGGCAGAGGGAAAATTCTTGGGAGGCAGAAAGCTGAGCTACCTGATGGAGACAAGATACGGCGAGCAGACCGGACTCGAAGCATGGTTCGCTTCGATGTGGGGAGGTTCGAAGTATTATATCGCTCTTTATGAAGTCTACAGCGATGTGCGTATCGTTGCAGCTCCTCCGGTATCAGCGGCGGCATTTGGAGGTGACGTCGACAACTGGGAGTGGCCTCAGCACAAATGCGACTTCGCGATGTATCGTGTCTACACCGCCCCAGACGGTTCTCCAGCAGCTTATTCACCTGACAACATCCCGATGAAGCCGGCAGCCAAGCTCAAGATATCACTTGACGGATATCAGGCTGGAGACTTTACAATGGTAATCGGCTATCCGGGAAGAACCAATCGTTACAGCAGCTCGTTCGAGGTGGCGTTTGACACGGACACGAAACTTCCTATAAACAATTCCATCCGCGGAAAACAGATGGAGATCATCAAGAAATGGATGGATGCAGACCCTGAAATACGTCTGAAGTATGCAGACTATTTCTTCAGTCTCAGCAACGTGCAGGAACTGTACAGCGGTCAGGTGGCATGCTGCAAGAGGTTCGGTGTGGTTGAAAAGAAACAGGCTGTAGAGCAGGAACTCGCAGCATGGATAGCGACCTCTCCAGAGCGCACAAAGCAGTGGGGAGACCTGCTTGAGAGCCTTGAAAGAAACTATGAAGCCATCGCTCCTGCTGAGCGCAACGCGTCTTATTACAGGGAGACCCTCATCAGGGGAAGCCGTCTGAGCAACATCATCAGACGCGCATTCAACGCACGAAACCCTGACGGCACCGGCAAGAGGATGATGAAGGAATATGAGGCTATGGATCTCAGGGTCGAGCACGATCTTATGGAATATGCGATCGGAACCTTCATCGAAAACATTGATCCGAAGTACTTCACACCGTGGATGAAGGAACTGATGGCGAAGTTCACAGAGGATGGAGCATGCAACACCAAGGCGCTGGTTGACAGCCTCTGGAGCACAAGTCTATTCTCTACACCTGAAGGCATTGAAAGGATGCACAGGAAAGAGGTTTCTCACGAGGAGATTACAGCAGACCCTCTGGGGCGTTTCATAATGGAAGTGAACATAACTTCATTCAACAACGACAAGAAGGCAGCAGAAAACGGAGTCAGCACAATTTCTCTTGACAAGGAGTTCACTCATGCCCTATATCAGATGAGGCTCGACAAGGGAGAGCCGCAGTACCCTGATGCAAACTCTACCATGCGCATCACATACGGAACTGTAGGTCAGCTGGAGCCATGCGACGGAATGATATGCGACTGGAAGACCACTCCTGCAGGAATCCTCGAGAAGTATAATCCTTCCGACTATGACTTCCATCTGAACGACAGACAGTACCTGCTCTATCGCTCTGCAGACTGGGGAAGATGGGGATTCGGTCCGGACAACAGTCTGGTGTACGTGAACTTCCTCACTGATAACGATATCACTGGAGGAAACTCCGGCAGTCCTGTCATGAACTCAAAAGGCGAACTTATCGGTCTGGCCTTCGACGGCAACAAGGAGTCGCTGACAAGCGACGTATGGTGCGAAGCTGGCTACAACAAATGTGTCTGCGTCGACATCCGCTTCATCCTCTGGACTCTCGACCGCTACGCCGGCATGACCCGCATCATCGAAGAAATCGGACTGTAAAATCGCTGGCGCATAACCCATTGCATATCAACGTATTACGGAAACTGCGTGCTCCCTTTGGGGAGCACGCAGTTTCTATAATTCATTGAGTGACAACAACTTGCGCGCCAGGCTTTTAACCGGTTATGATGAGTTCTACCGAGCAGCCCCAGAATGGGGATGGCGTGCATGGCTCAAGGGTGCCGTCCTTCTTAATCAGATGGACGCTTTTTACTGTGATTGTAAGGCCTCCGGACTGGAGGAGCTGAAGAGTAACCCTTTCTGCCCTGGAGCCTAAAACAGCCGCATCAAATTCAACAGCGGAAGATGAACCAGAAAATTTGATATATTGTTCTTTCCCGTCAGAATCTCCATAGACCTTGACATGAAGCAATCCTTCGGCAGGAACCTGATCCAGTTCAAAGGTTATTCCTTTATACTCATTCAGGTCTACCGGGGAAGACGTAAGGTGCAATTCTGACCAAAGGTCCCGGTAAATGACTTTGAAATCAAGGTCATAGTCACCAATGACCGGTATCACAGGCATGAACCCGTCGCCATGATAGCCTTTGACTATGGCTTCTGCCAGCTCCGGGGAGTTGAAGCATGGAATAGACCTGTACATGCCGTCTGACAGGTTCATCCAATGGAATGTTCCTATGCCGCGACGCTTGCACTCACCGGCAAACCACCTGGCATAATGGCAGTAGTTTTCCAGCGTAGGATTCTCGCTGAATGTCCCCCACTCTCCAACTATGACAGGACCGCCTTGCGAGACGAGGTATGCCTCCAGATCGTCAAGCATCTGTGTGACCTCTCTCTCCATTGCCGCAAGGTCGTCAATCATGGGATAAGAATGTACCTGGAACAATATATGGTCCTTGACCTTGTCAACAGGCATCTTCATATTCAGGAGAGGTTCCAGGAGATATGGATTCCAGTTTCCTGAACCGTTGCAGGCTCCATATGTATTCACTACGAGATTTCTGACCGCATTGTTGCCGCCTGTTGCACGAACCACATCCACGAAACTCTGCGCATAATTATTTATCGCCTGATATGCTTCTTCCGCCATTACAGGATCATAACCGACTGCAAATGATGAAAAGCACCATGAACGTGCCTCGTCAAGCATCTCATTATATGACTCGAAAAGAAGACGCTGGTCATAGTCACGGAACCTCTCGGCGATCTGTTTCCAAAGATATTCATATCTCTGTCTTTCTTTTGCATAGCCTTCTGCAGATGCCACCAGCCAGGCGAGTTCCACATCTGCTCCGGTGTCGTGATGGATATTGATAATGCAGTATAGTCCGGCATCAAGAACATAGTCCACGACTTCCTGCACGCGGTTCATCCACTCTTCATAGACCTTGCCGTCCGCATCCATATGCACACCCCAGGACACAGGCACGCGGATGGCTCCGAAACCCGCATCCCTCATCATGGTCATGAGTTCCGGGCGGGTGACGGACTGTCCCCATCCTGTCTCCCATTTCTTCCAGTCTCTGCCGTCAGTGTCGCCGACCCATTGAGATTCCAACGTATTGCCGAGATTCCAGCCTACACCCATGTTGGCGATGGCTTCGAATGATGTTTCAAACACCGGCAGAGGCTCGGGTTCCGGCTCTGGGTCCGGTTCGGGCTCCGGCTCGGGTTCTGGCTCTGGTTCAGGGTCAGGCTCCACAGTAGTCTGCTGGTCATCCAGTTCCTCGATCTCGCGTTCACAAGATACAGGAGCCAAACCTACAGTCAGAGCCAGCATAAATATGAATATCCTTTTCAGCATTATCCTAAAACTACTGTTACTTTATGCTCGCCAGGAACGCATGGAACAATGTTTCCCCCTATCTTCTGACCGTCGAGAATCATTTCGCGGACACCCTTGCAGACTCCTTCAGGATTCTGGACGGTAATCTCGTAGAGGGCTCCACGGAATCGGCGTCTTACGGTGTATTCCCTCCACTGCGAGCAGATGCACGGATCGATTTCAAGACCGTTGTACGCAGGCTTTATTCCCAGGATATGCTGGGTGATCGCATACCAGTTCCATGCTGCAGTACCAGTCAGCCAGCTGTTCTTGGCTTCGCCAGGCTTTGCAGCATCCTTGCCCGCAATCATCTGTGAGTATACATAAGGCTCGACCTTGTGCAGGGCGCTGTTCTCCTCTGTGTATGAAGGACATATCTTCCTGAAATATTCCCATGCATAGTCGCCGCGTCCGAGGACGGTCTCGCCTATGATGACCCAAGGGTTGTTGTGGCAGAAGATGCCGGCATTCTCCTTATAACCTGCAGGATATGAAGAAATCTCTCCATACTCCACGAAATATCTTGTAAAGGCAGGGTTGTTCAGCACGATGCCATGCTCGCAGTCGAGGCGCTCCTTGACAGAGTCAAGCGCCTTCTGCACCATTCCCTCCTCGAGTCCGATGCCCGCCATAGAGCACCATCCCTGCGACTCGATGAAGATCTGGCCTTCCTCATTCTCGTGCGAGCCGATCTTGCGGCCGAAATAGTCATATGCACGGAGGTACCAGTCACCGTCCCATCCATGCTTCTTCACGGCCTCTACCATATTGTCCACGAGCCTCTGAGCCCTGTCTGCCTCGGCCTGGAGGCCTCTCTCGCGGCATAGTTCCACATAATCACGGCCACATACGACGAAGAGGCCGGCGATCATCAGAGACTCGGCCTGCGAGCCTTCCGTCTTGTTCTCCGTGGTCTGGAAGGACTCGTTCGGATCCCATGAGAAGCAGTTCAGGTTGAGACAGTCGTTCCAGTCGGCACGTCCTATGAGTGGAAGCATATGAGGGCCAAGGTTGTTCACGACATGATCGAACGATATGCGCAGATGCTCCATCAGCGACACCTCCGAGCCCGGCTCGTTGTCAAACGGCACCATCTCGTCAAGTATGCTGAAGTCACCTGTCTCCTTTACATATGCCACGGTACCGAAGATCAGCCACATCGGATCGTCGTTGAAACCGCCTCCGATGTCGTTGTTTCCACGTTTTGTCAGCGGCTGGTACTGATGGTAGCAGCCGCCGTCAGGGAACTGGGTCGAAGCTATGTCTATGATACGCTCACGCGCCCTTTCAGGTATCTGATGTACGAATCCCACAAGGTCCTGGTTGGAGTCGCGGAAGCCCATTCCGCGGCCGATACCGCTCTCGAAGAACGAAGCGGAACGGGACATGTTGAAGGTCACCATGCACTGGTACTGGTTCCATATGTTCACCATCCTGTCGAGCTTCTCCTCCGGACTCTTTACGGAGAATATGTCCAGCAGAGCGTCCCAATATGCCTTGAGCTGGGCGAATGCCGCGTCCACCTTATCTGTCGTGTCAAAGGCGGAGATAAGCGCCCGGGCCTTCGCCTTGTTGATCACAGGCGAGCTGCCGCTGTGCAGCAGGCCCGGCACATCAAACACCAGTTTGCCGTCAGCATCCAGCACGAACTTTTCATCCTGCTCATTCTCCACATATCCCAGGAGGAATATATAGTCCCGGCTCTCGCCCGGCTCGAGTTCCACCTCGATATAATGCGATGCTATCGGACTCCAGCCGTGGGCAATGCTGTTGCCCGCAACGCCTTCCATGACATTCTGAGGGTCACGGAACTCGTTGTACAGGCCTATGAATGTCTCCCTGTCGGTGTCGAATCCGTCCACAGGAGCGTTCACGCTATAGAAAGCATAGTGGTTGCGACGCTCCTTGTATTCTGTCTTGTGATATATGACGGAGCCGTCCACCTCGACTTCTCCTGTCGAGAAGTTGCGCTGGAAGTTCTCCATGTCTGTAGCGGCATTCCAGAGACACCACTCGGCGAATGAATACAGCTTGAAACTCTTCTTGACTCCGGATGTATTGCGGAGGGTCATCTTCTGCACCTCACCCCACACTCCGAGCGGCACGAAGAAGAGGACGCTGGCCTCGATGCCGTCCTTGGCTCCGGTGATGCGGGTGTAGCTCATTCCGTGACGGCACTCATAGAAGTCGAGCGGAGTCTTGCAAGGCTTCCAACCCGGCGACCACACGGTGCCGGCGTCATTGATATAGAAATACCTTCCGCCGTTGTCCATCGGGACATTGTTATAACGGTAACGGGTGATTCTGCGGAACTTGGCGTCCTTGCAGAATGTATATCCTCCCGCTGTGTTTGATATCAGCGAGAAGAAGTCCTCGTTGCCGAGATAATTGATCCAAGGCCAAGGCGTCTTGGGGTCGGTGATCACGTATTCGCGATTCCTGTCATCAAAATGTCCGAATGTCTTCATAATTATTCAGCTATAAGATAAAGCACACGGCTGCTCCAGTCGTCCTGCTTGTGATAGTCCACGTTATGCTTGAGAGGTATCTCCAGGCCGTTCTCCATGAGGAACTTTCCGCTGAAGGCGAGGCCTTCGTACGGAAGCGGCACGTTGTCGATGCGGTTGAGTTCGCGCACCTTGTACATGCGGTCCGGATCCAGACCGGCCATCTTCACACGTGGGAGATGGTCGTCATAGAATGTCTCTGTCTTCCACCAATAGAACACCGCTTCTGACTTTTCCGGAGAAACATACATCATGGAAGCCATATTGTGTCCGTCATATGGTGAAACAAGTCTGTAAATGTCGCCCAGCTGCACCACATGGCGGATTTCCTTATACTCGGATATCGCCTTGCGGCACAGGGCCTTTTCCTCCTCCGTCATGTTCTTCGGCTGGATCTCCATGCCCAGGCGGCCGCTCATGGCCACGTCGATACGATATTTCAACGATGTGGTACGGAATACCGTATGGTTCGGAGTTGCACTGATATGCGATGCCATCGCTATTGCAGGGAAGAAATATGATGTTCCCCACTGCATGTATACTCGCTGAAGAGCATCTGTATTGTCGCTCACCCAGAACTCGTCGAACCAAGGGAGCACTCCCCAGTTGGCGCGGCCGCCGCCGGAAGCGCAGGCCTGGATGGTGAGGTCCGGATATTTCGCGCGGATCCTGTCGCATACTGCTGCGAAACCGCGATGATACTCTATATAGAGATGGCTCTGCCTATCCTTCGGCAGGTACTGCGAACCATGATTTGCCACCGGCATGTTAGCGTCCCACTTGATATAGTCGATATCAGGGTTCTCTGTCATCAGGTCATCCACTACCTTGAAGATGAAGTCCTGAACCTCAGGATTTGCCAGATCAAGCACCAGCTGAGTGCCTCCACGGCCTGTCACCACATCACGCTCAGGCGCCTTGAGCACCCAGTCCGGATGTTTTTCATACAGTTCGCTGGTGGTGTTGGTCATTTCCGGCTCAATCCAGATGCCGAATTTGATGCCATGCTTATGGGCCTGCTCGACAAGCCATCCTATGCCGTTCGGCAGCTTGTTTCTGTCCACCTGCCAGTCACCCAGAGCGCAGTTGTCCGTCAGACGAGGATACTTCACTCCGAACCAGCCGTCATCCATCACGAAGAGTTCTCCTCCCATTGATGCGATGTCTGCCATCATCTGGTCCATTCCCGGCTCATTGATGTTGAAATAAACGCCTTCCCAACTGTTCAGGAGGATCTTGCGAAGCTTATCTCCATGCGCAAGCTTATAGTTGCGGCCCCATCTGTGGAAGTTGCGGCTGGCGCCGCTGAGGCCTTCATATGAATATGTCAGAGCAAGTTCCGGAGTCTTGAAGACTTCCTTAGGCTCGAGCTTATACGATGAGTTGTCGGGGTTGATGCCCGCATAGAACTGATGGTAATCAGTGTCGCGGGTGTCTATGCGAAGTTCATAGTTTCCGCTGTAGCAGAGGGCTGCGCCGATAACGCGGCCGGCATTCTCCTGCGGCTTGCCGTCGAGAGAGAACATCACTTCAGCATGGTCTGTATGCGAATTTCGTGATCCGTCCTTGTTCTTGATTACTCTCATCCCACGCTCGAGCGGCTCCTGCACCAGAAGACCTTCATTGGCCCATGTGCCATGAAGATGGCTCACCCATACGTCTCCGACGCGGATAGGGAGATATCCTGAATCAAAGCGGGTCAATGTGACAGGTTTCTTCTCCTGATTCTCTATCTCCGTCCATGTCTCGATCATGTCCACATCTTGATATGCACGGTAGCATACGGTCACATAGAAAGGATATACCGTATCCTTGAGTTTGATTCTGGTCACCTTTGCGGTCGGTTCGTCTTCTGTGGTTACGCTTTCGACCTTAAGAACGGTCGAGAGGTTGCCGTCAGCGTGAGTTACGCCCAAAGATGCCTCTGAAGCGCACCATATGCCGTATGGCTGGTATGCATTATGGTGCGGAACACCTGCTGCTTCCAGCACCTTTACATCAGCATCGGAAAGCCTGACACCGAAATACAGGATCTGCAGTTCCCCGCCCAGCTCAGCCTTCAGCACCATCTCCGTATCCGGCGTTGCGATACGTACCTGTGCCATGGCAGCTACCGCAGCTGCCATAAAAACAATAGACATTATTATTCTTTTCATAATAGTGGCACGTAAAACATTAATAATCAATTAATTCGCTATTACTGCGTGCCGCCAAAGGGGAGCACGCAGAGTGGAGTAAAGGTCTGTGGAGCAATTACTTATGCGCCACAACATCTCCGCGTTTTGCGGCAAGGTCGGTCTGCACGCCCTGCATCTTCTTCTTAGTGAGCGGGTAGAACCATACGACAAGGATAGACAGAGCCGCAACAATCGCCGGTACCCAGCTCATAAGGATCTTAAGACCGGTGAGGGCTTCCTCAGTCTGGACAGCACCTTCTGCCGTATTGTATCCGAATGCTGCAAGCAGCCACATCACAGCCGAACCACCGAATGCTCCGCCGAACTTCTGAGCCATGGATGCAGACGAGAAGATGAGACCTGTAGATGCTGTACCGTCCTTAAGTTCAGAGTAGTCGGCAACGTCAGCATACATACTCCATACGAGAGGTGAAATGATGCCTGTGAATACGGAAATGATGATCTGGAATGCAACCATCGCCAGATAACCGCCGGAAGTTGCAGGAAGGAAGAAGAATGCTATGCTCAATCCGATGAGAGCAGCCATCGAAATCATATATGTGCTCTTCTTGCCGAGATGCTTGGACATAGGCACTGCAATAACGACACCGACCATGTTTGCAACTTCTCCGATCGAAAGGAAGATGCTGGCTGAAAGGAGGAAAGCCAATGATGAATCCATCTCCACAAATCTGGTCAGATAGTCATTGAAAAAGTAGGCCGTAGTCGTACCTCTTACAGTATTGAAAAGGTTGGAAGCAAGTGCTGCGCCTATAAGTATCCACCACGGCTTGTTCTTGAGCAGAAGCTTAAGGTCCTTGCCCACTGATACGGTTGACACACTCTTTACATGCTCGCGTGTCATCAGGAAGCACAGGATGAACAATGCAAAACAGAACACAGCAATGACGATCATTGCATTGCCCCATGCAGTCGGACTAAGGGAAATATTCTTATATTGATTGCCGATTTCATTGACTGTAATGCTGCCAAGGTTCAATGAATGAGCCTTGTTCAGACTGTCAAGTTCGTGGTTTACTATTTCAATATCGAATTTCTTGATCTGGTCGTATGTGGATTTTGAATCCAATTCTTTCGCCTCATGCTGCCTCAGTACTGCAAGCATATCTGAAACCTGCATTTCGGATTTCTCAACTTCGAAATATTCCAATACATCTACAGGCACCTCGACAGTCATTGTAGAGTTGTCCGAGCTTAGCTCGATCCTTGATATTGAATCATCCACCTTTTCAGCCGGAGCAAATGTGTTGCACAACGGCTCCCATGCAAACAATGCAATGAAGCTACCTGCATAAGCAAAGAACATTCTATATGATGACAGCACCGACTTCTGATCCGAATCAGTTGTCATTGTGTTCAACATTGCACCGTAAGGGACGTTGATGCCGGTATATACGGTCATCATCAGGATATATGTCGCATATGCCCATATTCTCTTGCCTTCATAACCGAAATCCGGTGTTGTGAAAAGAAGCACTCCTGCTACAGCAAACGGTATGGCAAAAAACAGGAGATAAGGACGATATTTTCCCCATCTGGTATTGGTTCTGTCAGCGATTATTCCCATCATAGGGTCGGATACGGCATCCCATATACGTGTCACAAGCATCAAGGCTGCTGCATCACCCAGGCCGAGGCCGAAAACGTTTGTGTAGAAGAACGGGAGGAAGTAAGAGAAGAGCTTCCAGAACATCGACGATGCCATGTCGCCGAAACCATATCCTATTTTTTCTGTTAGTTTCATACTATTGGTTTATTGTTGGTTTTAAGATTCTTCGCTGACGCTCAGAATGACAGTAATGGATTTAACATGAACTTGTCAGAAGACAGGTACTTAAATGTCATTCTGAACAAAGTGAAGAATCTTTACATCATGTTGCGGTCGATGAGTCGGTTGAGACGTTTCACTGTTTCACCCGTAGTCAGGTCATCCTGCTCCGTATTCATGCAGTAGTCTACCAGACGGTCAATCGTAGAAGTCGCAACGTGCATACGGGTGTCGCTTGAAGCATAGTAGATGAAGACCTTTCCGTCCTCGTCTGCAATCCAGCCGTTTGCAAAAAGCACATTCATCACGTCGCCTATATACTCCCATCCTTCAGGAGCCATGAAGAATCCTGCAGGCTCTGCGATGACCTTTGAAGGATCCTCGAGAGATGTCATATACATATAAAGGACATAGCGGAGGCCGGAAGCACAGCCACGCACTCCGTGCGCGAGATGCAGCCAACCGCGGTCTGTCTTTATCGGATGAGGACCTTCGCCGTTCTTGACTTCCTTTATAGTGTGGTAGAAGCGATGGTTGATGATCTTTTCATCCTTGATGACCACCTTCTCCATGCTGTCGACAAGAGCCCAGCCTATGCCGCCGCCGTTACCGGCGTCGATGAAACCGTCCTGCGGACGTGTATAAAGGGCATATTTTCCGTCGACAAACTCCGGATGAAGAACAACATTACGCTGCTGGGATGAAGACTCCATATCCGGAAGGCGTTCCCAGTTCACAAGGTCCTTGGTACGTGCCACTCCGGCTGCGGCTACCGCTGAAGAAAGGTCGCCCGGGGCTGCAGAAGGGTCCTTGCGCTCCACGCAGAAGATACCGTAGATCCACCCGTCCTCATGGGCAGTCAGGCGCATGTCATAGACATTCGTTGCAGGCTCGCCATATTCAGGCATTGTGATCGGACGGTCCCAGAAACGGAAATTATCCACTCCGTTAGGGCTCTCTGCAACGGCAAAGAATGATTTGCGGTCAGCACCTTCGACACGCACTACAAGGATATACTTTCCGTTCCATTTGATGGCTCCTGAATTGAATGCTGCATGCACTTCAAAACGTTCCATCAGGTATGGGTTGGTCTCCTTATTGAGGTCGTAGCGCCAGAAAAGAGGCGCATGGGCACCTGTAAGTATCGGGTTGACATAGCGTTCATAGACACCATTACCCTCGACAGGTTCGTTCTTTCTGGTAATGAGGGCTTCGTGCTGGGACTTCAGCCACTCGAGTCTTTGTTCGAAAGTCATATTTTTTTTTGGTTTTATTTCTATTGTTTTAGATTTCTCGACTCGCTTCGCTCGCTCGAAATGACAAGGCTACTTGTAATGACAAGAGGAGGGCTCGCTCGAAATGACAAGGAGGAGCAGCGAAGATTCTTTACAATAAGACTATATCTTCCAAGGCAGCGAAGGCTTTGAAGTCTTCTGCCGAGTCCTGTCCCGGGAATGGAGCGTAGAAATGGTGCTGCATATGCGCGTCACAGGCATTTCTCCATGTGAGCACATAAGATACAGGGTAATCTTTCATCACAGGATAAAGCACCTCTGTCCACCATTTCGGGTCCTTCACGCCCTCATAGCCTGTCTCGGTGATCGCCATAAGCTTTCCATGCTCGTCAGCAAATGCTTTGGTTATTTCAAGGGCATTCGTCATCTTGGCGATATAATCCTCACGGGTGCTGTAGAAATAGCAGTCGAAGCCGACCATATCAATGATTTCATCACCTGGATATCTCTCGCCGAAAACCTCAACCGAGGTCAGTTCTCCTGCTCCCGGAGAATATGCCCATACGAGGTTGTCGAGGCCGCGCTCGCCTACCATATAGTCATAGGTCATCTGCCAGAGGGCCTTGTACTGCTCTGTGGTACAGAGCTTCTGTCCCCACCAGAACCAGCTTCCGGTGTGCTCATGCCAAGGTCTCCAGATGACAGGTACTGTCTCACCGTCAGCAGTCTTGATGGAGCCGAGGAAATCCGCAGCCTTTGCAAGCCATGTCATGAAATACTCATGCTTCTCGCCGCCAGGAAGGATTGAAGCCACAACCTGGTCAGATGAAACATCCCATGCATCTCCGCCTGTGAGCGGGTTGCGCGGATGCCATGAGAAAGTCACGATGCCGCCGCGCTCATGATGGGCGACAGCGGAAGCGCGCATGTGGTCAAAGTTGTTCTTGTCCAGATTTGCCGGCCAGCCCATCTCTATGCCGCCAAGGTCCATACCGTAGACAGCCGGATATTGTCCGCATGTAGCAAATACGTCAGACTGGACATACTCTGTAGCATCATCCGCCAGTTTCCATGAATGGCCGTACATCAGGTCATCCTGATGGCCATACATTATCTTTCCTTCGTCTACAAGGCCGGAAAGACGGTCCAGAAGGGCGTCGGCAGGAGTCTGAATGTCGGACTTTTTAGGACTGCCGCACGAAATGATGACGGTAGCGGCTGCAATCAGGGTTATAGGTTTTAGGATGTATTTCATAATGATATTGTTTTTTAGATTTCTCGACTCGCTTCGCTCGCTCGAAATGACAGGAAGGGGGCTCGCTCGAAATGACAAGGGAGGAGGGCTCGCTCGAAATGACAAGGCTACTTGTAATGACAAGAGGAGGGACTCGCTCGAAATGACAAAAGTCTACCAGGTAGGTGCGCTATTGTATATGTCTTCGAGTGAGAGGGTGTTCTTGTATGAATCGACGAGGGCTTCGATTGCAGCCTTGGCCTCCGGCGAGCAGTATTCTCCTGTGCCGTGGTCTATAAAGGCGTGCTTTTCATTTCCTGCTCCCTTCGCTCCGTTGTCCCATATTATTGAAGGAACGAAATATGTCTTTGCCAGCTTTGCATAATATTTCAGGTAATACTGCTGGAAGGCCTGTTCACGCTCAGTAGCGCGGTTGACGCAGCCGAACTCTCCCATGTATACAGGAATACCCTTCTTTATGAAATTGTTATATATCTTCTCAAATACCCTCTTCAGGTCAGCCTCGTTGTTGCCGGAAACCTTCTTTGACTCGTCTGCTGTGTGACCCCACTCCGATTTTGTCGCAGGCAGAGTGTAATCATATGGATCATAGCAGTGAACGGCCATGATGAGACGGCCCTCGACTACGTCTTCAGGCATCTTGAATGTCTGAACGGCGATGTCCACATTTGTACAGTATGCCGGAATGCCGAGAATACGGTTTGCATTCTCTCCACCTGATGCACGCACTGCGTCCACAAACGCCTGGTTCCACTCGTTGAGGCACTGGTACTGCTTGCCGCCGTCATTGCGGTTTTCTCCCCAGCCCCAGCCTCCGTCATGGATCTCGTTGAAGGCCTCGAAGATGAGGAAATCGCCCTTGTCCTTGAACTTGTCGGCAATCTGTCCCCACATAGCACTAACCTGATCGAGGATCTGCTGGTGAACGGCCGGATCTTTGGCCGCAGTCTTGATGTCAAGCCAGTTCTTGCTGTCCGCTCCGTCGTGGTGCATATTGACTATCACATTCAGGCCTGCTGCTTCTGCATAACCAACCACCTCAGCGACTCTATTGAGCCACTTCTCATCAATCTTATAATCAGGTGCCGCACCTATATGTCCCAGCCAGGTCACAGGGATGCGGACTGTGCTGAATCCTGCAGCCTTGACCTTGTTCATGGTTGCCTGAGTGGCCTTAGGGTTGCCCCATGCGGTCTCTCCAGACACACCGTTGTTATATGCGTCGAAATGGTTTCCGAGATTCCAACCAATACCAAGACGTTCGGCATAATCCTTTGTTATGTCGCCGCTTGGAGCTGCCTGAGCAGACTTCTGTGAAACCTCGACATAACGTTTCTGGTCTCCGGATGTGATTGTAATCCTGGTCTTGCGAGTCTCCAGTGCATAAGTCTTTGACGCAGTCACGGTCACGACTGTCTTGTCACCGTCCTTTGCACCTTTGGTAGCAGTAATCCATTTCTCGCCGGGGAGGACCGAGAACGGTCCGGAAGATGTGACGGTAAATGTCTTCTCGCCTCCATCAGCGTTGAATTCCATACTGGTCTTGTCCACTGACAAGATTACATTCTCCTGCTGCTCCGGACTTTCCGGTCCGCAGGACATGGCTAATAGCATAGCCGCAAATATGTATAGCATTTTTATCATAGTCTTTTATTATTCAGATTCCTCGACTCGCTTCGCTCGCTCGGAATGACAATGGGGCACTCGGAAAGGGCCGCTCGGAATGACAGTGTGGCACTCGGAAGGGCTCGCTCGGAATGATAGTGGGGCACTCGGAATGACAGTGGGTGGTGCTCGGAATGATAAATGATGGCATATCCTCGCGGTTGAGGACATATGGACTGCCCATCACGTTATTCCAATGTTCAAGAGTATTATATGACCAGTCCGTATTGTTCAGGGCCAGGTTTCCGTTCGAGTCTGTCGTACACCACACCATGAACCATGACCACTTGTTGCCGGCCTCCATGCATTTTGCAGGGTCCGGAATGTTGCCGCACTCGCTTATCGCTACAAGCTTCTCACCTCCTGTCATATCGACAAGCGCCTCATACTGACGGGTCTTGGCCTCCACATCCTGCGCATATATATCCACTCCAAGGATGTCAACATATTCATCTCCCGGATACCAGTCGAGATACTGGTCTTCAGCTCCCTTGGTCACGTCCACGGTCCATACCCATATGAGATTGTCCAGGCCGTGGACATTCACGAGCTGGTCATAGAGAAGCCTCCACAGCTGTTTGCAAGGCTCTGCGCCCTGGCTTCCCCACCAGAACCATGCTCCGTTGGAGCCGTATACATCATAGTTTCCCGCAGCCTCATGAAGCGGACGCCACAGCACCGGAATATTCTCGTCTTCAAGAAGCTGGAGATAACCTGCCACCTCTTGTATATCCTTCATGATGAAGTCATTCTGCCAGGTACCTGGCTTCAGGGCCTCCCTGATGTCAAATGAAGTATCGCTGGTATAGAAGGCATATCCGTCGAAGTTGTAGTTCTTCACGCCATTGTCCCACGCCTCCTTGCTGTCCGGCACGTTCCAGTGCCACATATAGCTTACCAGTCCGCCCGAAGCCCACTGCTCCCTCGGTGCCGAAATGTCATTGTAGTTCTGCACCCAGTTCCAGTTTGACGGGGTCGGAGAAAACTGAAGGAATAAGAAATCATAGCCTGCGAGAGCAGGATGCTCACCTATATTATTATATATGAAGTCCACGAAATCATTCTTGTGGGAATGGCTGGACTGTGCTCCGGACAAGGTCTTTTTGCCACTCTGTTCTTGCAGGAAATTATAGACCAGCTTAGTCTCCTTGGATGCATTCGGATTGACCAGAGGCTTCATTGAGCCGGGATCGGAAGGGACGTAAGGCTCGACATGTTTCATGGAGAAAGTAATGCTGATCTCCTCCGCCGGCTTCTGATTGGAACCATAACCCAGAACGGTTCCCTCAGGCACTGTGACAGTGTATGTTTCACCCTGTTTGAGTCCAAGAACGCCTATTTCAAGCTTGTTGGTGGAAGCTGTGACATCCCGGATAGAGGCTTCGCCGTCAACAGAAATCTTAGCCTTCCCGTCAGGAAGACACTTGATGCTGCGGTCGAATATCATGGTAATAGTCAAGGCGCCGCCCACAAGGTCGCGCGCCCCGTCAGAAGGGTCGCACGACACCAGCTTCGGCCCGGCAACCGTCTGCACCGGTTCCTTCTCCTGACAACCAGCCAGAGCCAGTCCCAAAACCAGAAATCCCAACAAAAACCTCTTCATCTATATTAATAATATTATATATATAATATATATACTATATGGTATACTATTTATATAGTGCTGATTTTCAGCGTATTAAAAGCAAAAAGTTTGCAGATTACGAAAATATGCTTAACTTTGCATCGTCATTGAAAACTTAGTAATCTTGAATAGGCACCTCCACCCCAATTGGAGTGCCTATTTTTAAATGAAAGTTGGGTGTTGAGGCGTAGATTCAAGGAGGTCGTTTCTTCCGGAAAGTCTTCTTACGGATTACTAAGAACATGACAATGGGAGGACGTTTCCCGAAGACGCTCAGAATCTCGATAGAGATTTGCGAGCCTGAAACTTTTGTTAAAGTCAAGGCGCATACGCGCCTTGTCAATAACAAAATTGTGAAAATCCGTTCACACTATCGTCGAGTATTGGGCAAAGACGACAAAGAGTAACGGGTTACAGCATCAGACTGTACATATCCCCTCAACACAGGAACGGCCGGGTAATACCGGTCGTTCCGTTTTTCTTCTGCTTCATATTTTCAATGAACATCAAACGGAATCAAAATCGTCCCGATTTTGCTCCCAAGGAGGCGGTCAGGCCTCCCTGGGAAAAAGTATGGTTTACAGAAGTGTTACCTTAGTACACTTGATGTTGTCACCATTGAGGAGGAATGCGCCACCCCACCACTGCTGTGTAAGGGCTGCATCAAGGATCTCCTGAGTAAGTTCGAGACCGAACTTGCCATCGTTGCCGGCAAGGTCATATACGGTGAACTCACCGCCATTGTCATTGCCTTCTGAGCAGATACAAGCATATTCAGGTCCCCAGTGACCTTCTACGATCTTAACCTGCCAAGCATCCTCGAGAGGCTCAAAGTAGAAGTAAAGGGTCTGTCCGACTGTAGCGCCAGCATCAACAAGCTCAAGACCTGCGTCTGAGAGGATTGTCGGCTGATTTGTCCAGTCGTCAGCGATAGCCTCGCCTTCCCAGAGGACTACTTCCTTAGGTCCTCCGCCACCTGGAACGAATACTTCTTCCTCAGTGTAGAGTTCGAGAGGAGTATAGCCGCCACCTGTAAAGAGGAGGTGCTGCTCATCAAGCAGATCAAGGATAGGATCTCCAGCGAGGTTGATTTCAATGTAGTAAGTACCATCACCGTTATCAACGATACGCTCATCTCCAGCCATGATGTCATTGCCTGTCCAAGTTGTGCTCCACCATCCGGTAGTGATACGCAACTGAGCAGCAGTAGCAGCAAACTTCATACGGAATGTACCGTTCTTGATGATATCCCAAGTCTCGGCAGGGAATGTAGCGATACACTCGTTGTTGCCGTCGGTTCCTTCGAGACCGAAGCGATACTGACCGCTCCAGCTGATTTCACCGTTACCTTCAGGATCCTCATTCTTCCAGAATACGTTCTTGACGATCTCTACAGAACCGCCAGGTACCCATACTTCCTCAGTCACAACGAGCTTGAGAGGAGTATAGCCGCTACCTGTGAAGAGGAGGTGCTGATCGTCGATGAGGTCATAGATACCGCTCTTGAGAGGCTCCTCAGAAATAGTGTATGCAAGAGAGAATGTACCGTCGCCATTGTCAATGATGCGCTCGTCACCACCATGGATATCGTAAACACCGTCACCGTCGAATGACCACCATCCTGTAGTCGCACGGATCTGATATGCATCAGCTGCAGGAGCGAACTTAAGGATGAATGTACCGTTCTTGATGATGTCCCAAGTCTCGGCAGGGAATGTAGCGATACACTCGTTGTTACCGTCCTTTCCTTCGAGACCGAAGCGATACTGGCCGCTCCAGCTTACAGAACCTACACCCTCAGGATCAGCATTCTCCCAGAGGACAGTCTCGACTGTCTCCCAGTATCCGCCGTCTGAAGCTGGCTTGTACTCGAGCTCAGGCATGAGGAATGTCTTGCCGTCGATAGTATAGACCTTACCCTGGAACTTGCCTTCGAATACCTTCTTAGGCACAGTGAAGATAACGTTGCTGGTACCCTTGCGGTTGAAGAGCTTGTCCTCTATGAGTGCCGGATTTCCGTCTGCATCAAGCAGCTCGACACCGGTGATGAACTCGAGGTCAGTACCATAGATTGTAATCTGGCTGCCTCCGTCAACAGGAACAGATCCGTCAGCGGAATAACCTGTGATATCTGTATTACCGAGGGTGAGAGGGAGAGGTGACTCCGCCTGCTCTCCAGCCTCTGTACGCACAAGGATATGACCGCCCTCTGCCGAAATGCCTGCAGGCGCATCAACCCTGATCATGCCATTGCTGACAATCTGGAAGTCTGTTACGACGATGCCTTCCTCAGTTCCTGGGAAAACCACCTCAGTAACATCAGAGAATCCACCTCCGTTGATGGTCATAGGCTGTCCCTTAACCACCTTTGTCGGGAAGAACACCTTGATGTTCAATCCCTCATCAGCAGATTCGAGCTGGTCCTCAGCGAGACATCCTGTAAGGGATGCGGCAAGGACAACTGTCAGAAACGCTCTGAAAAATTTGAATATATTCTTCATAATTGAACTCCTTATAAATTACTACCATCCTGGATTCTGTACGAGGGCAGGGTTCTTCTTGATTTCAGTCTGAGGGATAGGGTACAGATAGTACTTGTCATCCCACTCACGTGTCACTGTAGACCTTGTGAGCTGCTTTTCAGCGCTGATATTTGCAACCACTACGTTCTTGAAGTACTTTTCACCCTTCTTCCAACGGCGTACATCCCAGAAACGATGATTCTCGAATGCAAGCTCCACAAGACGCTCGCGCTCGTAGCGCTCTACCCAAGCTGCACCGTCTTCCTTGAACTCTGGCATCATGATGTCTGCACGGTTACGAAGCACGTTGATGGCCTCGTTTGCAGAAAGACCGAAAGTCTTGTCATTTGCGCTGCCTGTAGCGTTGAATGCTGCCTCTGCATAGTCGAGGTAGAACTCACCGAGACGGAAGACAATCCATGTATGGCGGCGTGTAACCTGATTGTCAGCAGTAGTCACAGCTGCACCGTCAACATACTTCCTGAGATAATATCCGGTAGGAGTAGCACCATACTTAGGAGATGCGTTGAATCCACCGAAGAATGTCTCGATGACCTTCTTCTGCGAACCGTTTGTAGGCCACTCGTCACCGTTCTTCACTACTGTAAGAGCGAAACGTGGATCGAGACCTTCATAAGGATCACCTGCTGTAAGGTCGATGCTGCCTGGGTTGCGCTCGCCGAAAGTGACGCCGTCAGCCTGATATTCATACTGGTCAACAAGGCTCTGAGTAGGGCAGTTTCCTGAAGAAGCATTCTCTACTCCGATAGGATAGTGAGCCTTTTCGAAGTCATTGCTTGCTCCACGTCCGATACCCCAGATGAGCTCCTGGTTGAAGAATGCGTTATCGCCCCAAAGGTCAGCATACTTGCTCAGCTTCAGGCCCCATGCATCAGCATTGTCAATGATGAATGCGCAAGCCTTTGCAGCCTCTTCCCACTTTGTCTTGTCACCATCAGGGTTGTGGAGAGGAGATGCAGCATAGAGGAGGGTGCGTGCCTTGAGAGCATAAGCAGCCACTCTGTTTGCACGTCCATACTCATTTCCTACTTCTGTTGCATAAGAAACAGGAAGATGCGGAGCGATCTCGTCAATTTCATCAACGATGAACTTGACAACCTCAGCAGCAGGAGTACGTGTTACGTTGTTAGCCTGAGCATTTGTGAGAGTAGTTGTTACAAGAGGAACGTCTCCATAAGTCTTGAACAGCTCGAAATAGAAGTATGCCCTGAGGAAACGGAGTTCATAAGGGAAGAGTTCCATCTGCTGGATCCAGTTCTGATACTGAGCATTGTGCTCCCAGTCAGAAATGTCTGTCTTATGGATCTTCTCAAGATACATGTGGATTGTCGAGATAGCAGTATATGACTTATCCCATGTAGTCGAGAACGGGTTAGCTGTGCTCCATCCACCATTTACATAGCTGTTGATCGCACCTGTCTCCAAGGCATACATAGCCTCGTCAGTTGCGCCAGCCAGGAATGATGTGCTGTTGGAAGCAAACTCCTGATTATATACCTGTGCATACGCATCGTATACCATGTTCTTGATACCTTCACCATAGTATTCGTAAGTCCAATCCTCATCACGTGTGTTTTCCTCGGTATAGTTGAGGTCCGCACACGCAGCCGTCATGGCACAGGCGAGAGTAAATAAACAAATTCTATATAGTTTCATATGTCAATCCTTTATTAGAATACTACAGAAAGTCCAAATGTAACTGCCTTCATCACAGGGTAGCCTGTGTTGAGGTTTTCAGCATCCATTGCTGGGATGTTGTCAAACGACAGGAGATTCTGTCCCTTTACAAATACCTTGGCGTCGGACATCTTGGCATGCTTGAGGAGAGATGCAGGGAATCTGTAGTAAAGTTCGCAGTCACGCATCTTCAACCAAGAAACGTTGCGATACCAGATTGTAGATTCCTGAGCATTGTTGGCTACGCTCTCAGTAGAGAGACGTGGATACAATGCGTTTGCACCAGCTACGTCATAGCAATTGTCATAATACTCCTGTGACATGTTTCTGTTGTCTGAGAGAGCTCCCCATACGCCGTCAACATAACGGAGGTTCTTGATCTGATTGCCAGCACCCTGGAATGTAGCGTTGATTCCGATACCCTTCCACTCGAGGCCGAGGCTGAATGAGTAGTTGAGCTGAGGAACTGCAGCGCCGAAGTCAAGGGCTACCGCGTCGTTCTGATTGACAACGCCGTCACCGTTGACATCCTTGTACTTGATGTCACCGACCTTCACCTGACCGAACTGCTGGAGAGGGCTGTTGTCGATGTCTTCCTGGCTCTCGAAGAAACCAAGGGCAACAAGACCGCGAGCCGCATCTGCCGGAGTTCCTATCACTGACATGTTAGGATATACAGGGTTCTCGATCCACTCGAGGATTTCGTTTCTCGAGTAAGTTGCAAATGCGCTTGCATTCACGTTGAGACCGTTGCCGAATGTCTTTGCAAAGCGAAGACCGAGCTCAGCTCCATAGCTTGCTACAGCACCCTTGTCGTCATATGCTGACTGGATACCCACAACTGATGAGTTCAAAGATGATGCGCTTACGAGGATATTGCGTCTCTGCTGATAGAATACGTCAGCAATGATGTCCAGGCATCCTGCCACTCTGATGTCAGTTCCGATATTAGCCTTGTAGGCAGCTTCCTGACGGAATGATGTTGTAGGGAACTGAGTAAGGAAGGCACCCCAAGACTGTGCGAAGTTGTTTCCGTAGAAGAAATCTCCGTGTGAGCTGTTCCAACGGTCAAGCCAGAGGCCTGCTGCAGGAACATAGTCAGTGTGCTGGATACCTGCAGAAGCGCGAAGCTTTCCGTAGAGACCCTTGTCAGGGTTGTTAGCGTAGATCCAGCCGAGACCGAGTGTTGGAGAGAACGCCCACTTTGCAGGATATGAACGGTTAGAGCCGTTTGCTGCAAGAACGAGGTCAACCATGAGCTTGTTCGCATGGTCGTAATGAGCGGCAAGGGCTACATTCTGGCGATGCCATGTGTTGCTCTGACCGTCACGGAACTCGCTCTTCATGTTATAGTTGAGGTTAGCGGCAAGATTATCACCGTTTCTGAACTGGGTCGCATACTTGAAACCAGCCTTGATTGTACCGGCACGCCACTGAGAATCAACCCAATGATTGAAGACGAGCTTGTCCTCGATGGTACCCATCACAGTCTCCTGCATCGCGCCGTCTGCACCATAGTAGTTCCAACCATACTGATAACCCTTTGTACGGTTCTCGATTGTGTTTGAAGCATTGTCATATGATCCGCCTACATAGAACTGGAGACCCTTGAGGATCATGTAAAGATCCTGCTCCAGAGTGATGTCAGCCCAGATCTGACGCTGATGACTCTTTGTAAAGCCGGCGCCCTGTGACTTGGCCAGAAGGTTGAAGTCACCGTATGTCTGGCTACCTCCCCAAGTACCCTGCTGGGTCTTGATAGGGAATGCCAGTGCAGGAACCTTGTAAAGATGCCACCATGCATCGTTGGAGTTGACGTTAGGAACGCCGTTTGTCTCCATGAAGATAGCAAGGATATTGGTCTTCACTCTTGTGCTCTTGGTCACTTCAAAGTCCACATTTGTGCGGATATTTGCCTTTGAATACTTCAGCTGTGAGTTCCAGTCACCCTGATCAGGATTGGCATAGAGACCGCGAGCGTCAGTATAGTCCAGGATAGAGTAGTACTGCACCTTGTCTGATCCGCCATACATTGAAACGAAAGCGTTGGTCTCATGAGCTGTGTTCTTGAAGACCTCATCCTTCCAGTTCACGTTCGGATAAACGAAAGGATCGCTGCCGTCAAGGAACTTATCAAGCTCAGCCTGAGAATATGCAACTGAGTTTCCGTCGTTCACTCTCGCAATGTTGAGAGCATTTGCATAATCATATGCGCTCACCATGTCAGCATAGTCAGGATCAAACTGAAGCTTATGCGAAGCGCCTACCTTGAAGTTGAATCCGCTGCCAGCCTGACCTCTCTTGGTCTTTACCAGGAGAACTCCGTTCACAGCTTCATGACCATAGAGAGCGACAGCTGCAGCATCCTTGAGAACGGTAACGCTCTCAACCTCTTCTACTGTAAGTCTGTCGATCGGACGCTCCACGCCATCAACGAGGATAAGGATATCCTGCTCGCCGGTAGTCTGGATACCGCGGATATTGAAAGAACCGCCTCTGTCCTCTTCACCCTTGAAACCGGTGTTCTGAGTGGCAGTAAGGCCAAGCAATTTGCCATAGAGTGCATCTGCAAGACTGATTGCAGAAGTGCGGCTAAGCTCCTCGGCGGTGATGGTATATGTCGCCGCCGTTGTCAGGAATTCCGAGCTCTCGACACCATAACCCAGATCCACTGTCTGCGACTGCTTGTCGCTGAGCTGCAGCTGAGCATTGGCTGTCATAGGAACAAGACAGAATCCCAACAGGCTAAAAATAAATATATTACGTAATTTCATAATAATAAGTTCTAATTGTTACCAACCAGGATTCTGAGTAAGACCATAACCCTTCTGGATCTCAATACGTGAAACAGGGTCAAGATACCACTTGTTTGACCATCCGCCTGGCTCCCACCATCTGCGGGCACCGATCTGGATTGCAGTCTTCTCGTATTCGAACTTTGGCCAAGGGGCCCCTGTTTCGTCTGGCTTCCAACGCTGGTCTCCGCCTGTCAGACGGTTTCCTTCTGCATCAAGACGATAGATCCTGATCTCGTGGAGAGTCTTGGTAAAGAGGTCCTCACGCTTGCGACGGATCATGTCATATACACGGTCACCGCACTCTGCTCCGATCTCACAGTTTCTCTCACGAAGGATCTCATTGATGAGGTTATCCTTGTTTGTAGTAAGATTCAGACCACGGTTCATGTCCTCAAGACGACCAAGACCTACACGGCTGCGTACCACGTGGAGCTGATCGAGAGCTCCCTTGAGGTTTCCTGTCTCAGCGAGAGCCTCAGCATAGATGAGATACATCTCAGCAAGACGGATATATGATACGCCGATGAACTTGTCATCCATCTTACCGCCTGAGTAATCAAGGAACCATTTGAACTTTCTGTAACCGGTATGGGCATCATCTGCAAGGCTACCGAAGTTACCTGCATCGTTTGCCATAGCTCCGTCCACCCATGTATCAATGTACTTGAAACCATTGTAGTCACCGACTACATCTGAAGGGAATGACTGTCTTGGAACTGTCATTGTCTCATAGAGACGAGGGTCACGGTCAGCGAACATGTCGATTCCCTCAGGGTTCTTTCCTTCACCATAGATGTCTCCATATGGGAAGTTTGTTCCGTCTGCCATACCGAAGCACTCCATGAGCTCGTTGGTAGGAACCGCTCCGCCTTGACGCACACCGTCAATGGCGAAACCATCCCAGCCCCATCCCCAGCCGTTCTGGGTGATGACACCGTCAACTCCTGTACTTGACATCCACTGTGTAGGATGAGCGTCAAAGAGCTTCTCATGGTTGTTCTCATCATTACGGTATCTGTAGGCATTACGGAATGCCATACGGTAACCAGCCTCGTCCTGAGTTACAGGCTGAATCAGCTGATAATAGTTTCCGTTTGCCTCATTATCCTTGAAGAAGTCCTCACATGCCTGAAGACAACGGTTCCAGAGAGTAGGATCCTCCTTGCCGAACCATACATGCTCGATGTTTGTGAACTCTGTTGTCTTTCCAGGAGTATAGTTCATGTAAGGCTCCTTGCTGTTGAAGAGAGGAGATGCTGCAAACATCCAGAGCTTAGCACGGAGAGCACGCGCAGAAGCACGTGTCAGACGACCTGACCACTGTGCCTGGTCTGAGTTTTCAAGGTTCCAGATGAAACCAGGTTCATCGATAGCCTTCTGGATGAGTTCGTCAATATATAGAGCTGTCTCCCACGCTGTAGCACGACCACCTTCGAAATTCTCACCTACGGCATATGCCTTCTTTGCAAGGCAAAGTCCTCCGAAGTTACGGAACGCATCGAAATAACGGCTTGCCATGATGGTGTAAGCCTCACCGCGAAGGCGGCTCTTCTCATCCTCTGACATGTCAGGAACCCTATCGATGTTCTCAATGATCTGCCAGCACTTGCGCACAGTCTCATAGATTGAAACACGACCGTCTGCATCAGCAGAAGGGTTCTTTGTTGAGTATGAGAATTTTCCCTGATAGTTGGAGTTGTCTGTATCCTGAGCATCCTCAGTAAGAGCTCCTGGATAATAACTCTGAATAGGGCCGCCCCATGTACAGAAGCAATGGTAAGAATCTGAAAGAGCGTCGATAGGCGCACCGTTCATCATATTACCTGAAGTATAAGTGCAATATATCTGTCCGTAAGCACTCCAAAGGAAGTTACGCGTATATTCTGCGCTGGTGAATACTGTATCGATGTTGACATCAACACCAGGAGCCTTCTCAAGGAAAGCATCTCCGACAGCAAACTTCTCTACACAGGATGTGCTGAAGAATGCTGCGCATATTCCCAGAACAAGTGTACTTTTCAATATCTTTTTCATTATATATAATGTTAGAAGTTAAACTGTGCACCGATGTTGAAGAGTCTGGTCATCGGATAGCGCATTCCATAGTCAAGTCCTGAACCAGGAGCCTCAGGGTCGTTACCCTTGAAGTCTGCAAAAGTGAGGAGGTTGTTTCCTGAAGCGTACACCCTTATATAATTAAAGAATGCATCTCTCTTCTTAGGAGTGAATGTATAACCGATCTCAACGTTCTTCAGACGGATATATCTTGAGTCAACCATCCATGCCTGTGAGTTGCGGTTGTTGTGAACACGGTGGTCGAAAGAGATACGAGGCAGAATAGCATTTGTATTATCCTCTGTCCAAGAGTTGTCAGCTACCCACTGAGTGAGGGCAGATGTGTTTGTAGAACCGAACTGGTCACGGAAGTATCCGTTGAGAGAACGGCTTACGTGATCAGCACCAATCCACAGCATTGTGAAGTCGAGACCCTTCCACTGGAAGTTGAAGTTCACTGAGTATGTAATCTCAGGGTTATCAGTATAACCGAGCGGCTTCTGGTCGTTCTGGTCAACGATACCGTCTCCATTCAGGTCAACGTAAACAGCATCACCATTCTTGAGGTCGATGTTCTGGTCTGGCATTTGAACGCCATACTTCTCGAAGTAACGCTCCTCTGTAGCACCCTGCTCGTAGAACTCGAAGAGATCATAACCGAATGGCTGACCTACTGGAAGTCCAGTACGACTGAGGTACGCATACATAGGTGGAACCTCAAGCATCTCTATCACCTGGTTTCTTGCAAACGCGAAGTTTGGCGAGATAGAGTAACGGAAATCACCGAATTTCTGCTCCCAGTTCAAGGTAACCTCGAAACCATGGTTCTTCACGCGGCCTTCATTCACGTAGTTTGCAGGAAGTGAAGTAACGGCAGGAAGAGTTGAGGCATTTGACACGAGGATGTCCTTACGGTCCTCCCAGAAGAAGTCAACATAAGCATGGAGCTGATCCTTGAAGAATCCTGCATCGAGACCGACGTTGATCTTGGTTGCCTTTTCCCATGTCACGTTAGGGTTACCTGCGGTAAGCTCACGTACAGCCTGGAGCCAGTTACCGTTTGTACCGAAGTTGGTTCCACGGTCCTGAGGGTTGACTGTCATCTTACCTTCATAGAACTGCCATGTACCAGGCAGATAGAGGAAACGTGCACCGTTTGTACTGTCGTTACCTACGAGACCATAAGAAGCGCGGAGCTTCAGATATCCGATCACATTCTTGACCGGCTGCCACCATTTCTCCTGCGAAGGAATCCAACCTACAGAGACTGAAGGGAAGAGACCGTAACGCTTTCCAGGAGCAAAGTTTTCAGAACCGTTGTAACCGATGTTGAAATCGAGGAGATACTTGGTATCATAGTCATATGTAACACGACCTACGAGACCTACATAACCCTTAGGAATCGACTGATACAAACTGTTGCTTGAGTCCCATGGATAATATGTCTTGCTCTGGTTGTAGAGGAGGAGGGCACCTACATTGTGCTTTCCGAACTTGCGGGCATAGTCGAAGCTTGCCTCAGCATACCAGTTACGGCTGCCCCATTTGCCTTCATTATAAGGGATAGGCCATGTAACGTTTTCCTTACGGAGAACCTCTTCGTTATTGACAAGTGTAGCAACGTAAGTCACACCGGTACCGAAACCGTTCTGACGGTTCTTCTGAGCGGTGTATTCAGAGTTGTAAGAAGCCTTCACCTTGAAGTTCAAACCCTTTGTGAGGAAGCTCATGTCGAGCTTGTACTGGATATCGAAGTTGAGGGCGTTTGTGCTCTCGTTTACATAACCGAGGTTATAGTAGTTTGAAAGCGCATCACGGTCATACTCACCTACGATGTTCTCATCAGCAATGATATGACGACCCTGCTCATCCACTCCGATACCTGCATAAGGCGTTGCACCCTGGAGATAACGGAAGAGGAATCCTTCACCACCTCCCATTGTATTACGGTCCTGCATACGGCCACCGAGAGTGAGGTTGAGCTGGCTGTACTTAGAGAGGTCGATATCGAGGTTTGCACGATAGTTCAGACGCTGATAGTCGAATGTCTCGTTCTTGTTGCTTGAGAATGTCTTGAAGAGAGAGTTCTGGTTGAGGAAACCAGCTGAAACGAAGTAGCGTACCTTCTCAGTACCGCCCGATACGTTTACGTTAGCCTGCTCCTGCCAAGCAGCATCATTCATGATATAGTCGATCCAGTCTGTGTTAGGGAAAGTAGTAGGCATGTCACCAGTACGGAAATGCTCCATAACATCATGATCAAACTTCACTATATCATTATAAGGAGTATAGTCAGCAATTGCTACAGTGCCAGGCCACTGGTCCATAGGAAGGGCGTCAGTGATCTGAGTGTAGTTGTACATCTGACCATATGTGTATGAATCAGTGAAGTCGATGAACTTCGAGATTGTCTGCATTGCAGCACTTACAGAAGCGGTAACAGATGCTCTTCCGACCTCACCACGCTTTGTAGTAACGAGGATGACACCGTTCGCACCACGCACACCGAATACTGCAGTTGCGGATGCGTCCTTGAGGACTGAAATACTCTCGATTTCGTTAGGGTCGAGCTGTGAGAACGGACGTTCAACGCCGTCGACCAACACGAGTGGTTCAGCACTGTTGAGGGAGCCGACTCCACGGATTCTGATGACCGGTTCATCGGCACCAGGCATACCCGATGGCTGAACTGCTGAGACGCCAGGGAGGTTACCCTGAAGCGAGTTCGCAACGTTCGCTACCGGAGATTTCAACAGGGTCTCGCCACCGACAGCAGCGACCGAACCTGTAATAGTCACCTTATTCTGATGACCATAAGCAATTACTACAGACTCATCTATCAGTTCTTTGTCAGGCATCAATGTGACATCAAGTCTTGATCCTGTAACCTGAACCAACAGCGTCTTGTAGCCCACGCAAGAAAATTCAAGCGTAGCACCCTGAGGAACAGATGGAATCTCGTAATTTCCATCTACGTCAGAAATGGTACCGTTGGTGGTTCCTTGTACAACCACGCCGGCGCCAACGACTCCTTCCCCAAGTTCATCCAGTACCCGTCCTTGAACATGCAGGTTCTGGGCAAAAGCCTGTCCGGAAGCTATGAGCGAAAGCACCACAGCTACGAACAAATGAGTTAGCATTTTCCTTTGCATAATGATAGGGTTAATTAATTATTGGTTATTGATATGTAAATAGTAGTCAAAGGCATTATTTTACATTGCCGATGGCCATGTTATTTCTTTATATATAAGTCAAGGAACTGCTGTTTCCTTTCCGGCCATCCTTCCTGCTCCCAGACATTGTGTCCTGCAAGCGGATAGCATATCCATGATTTTTCTGTCTTTATATGGTTGTATCCTGCAAAATTTGTATGTGGCGGACAGACAGGATCCTGAAGGCCGATAGCCATGAGTACAGGACACTGTATCTTGTCCGTGAAGTTCTTTACATCGAAGTAGCTGAGGGTCGTGTAGAGGTCCTCTTCCGATATGCCCCTATCCTTTGCAGCCTCAAGGATCCAGTTTCCTGGCCAGTCTACTAAGGCGAAATAGTCCTTGTAGTCGCACAGGAACGGCGCCGAAGGCGCTATCGCCTTGAGCCTATGGTCGAGCGAAGCTGCGACCAGGGTCAGGGCGCCGCCCTGGCTTTCGCCGTTTGCAACGACACGGTCGGTGTCGGTCTGAGGAAGAGAGCAGATGAAATCTATTGCCCTCACAGCATCTGCGAAGGCACCACGATAGTAATATTGATATTTGTCGTCCAGTCCTCTGGTGCACCAGTCGTCCTTTTCACCAGGAAGCCTGTTGAACGCCTGATTGCGGACGCAGAGCTGGAACTCTATTGTTTCGGGATTATGGGATGGATCAGGATACCAGACATCACTTCCATATCCCATATAGGAGATTATCGCAGGGTATTTTCCTTCTGCTGCAGGAACGACAAGAAGACCACTTATCTGTTCTCCGCCAAGCGATTTCATATCAACGCGATACGACTTGCGGACATCATTTGAGTGATCTTCAAGAAGAGTGAACTTATATTCAGGAGCAACTGAGGAGAGCTCAGCAAGAGTCTGCTCCCAGAACTGATCGAAATCAGGCTGCTTGTCCTGATCGGAGATTATATTTTCAGGATTGAATCCGAGATTTGTACGGGTGAGTTCCGTACGGTTGCCGTCCTTGACGAGATACAGAACAGCCTTATAGAAACCCGGAGCAAGGTCAAGATCAAATTCTAGTTCTGCCCCCCCCTGGTGGAATTTCACCATATCAGCCTGAGTATCAACACTTTGGCCGAAGTCTGTCAAGATTTCGAGTACAACCTCAGCCTCTGCCACGCCCTTCCTGTACATCCCGACCTTTAAAGTGTGCGGGCCTTCGCCAGTGAAGATTCCTGAATTGTCTGCAATATCGAACCATGCATTCGGAACGAGTGCCTCATCTATAGCTCTTGCAGCTTCACTGATGATCGCAACCGTAGACGCATCGCTTGCGTATACGGAGTTGAGCCCCTGCTGTTCCTGAGCCGGATCACCGCAATAGTCATCGCCCGGCTGCCAGTAAAGATTGGTTTCCGACTGCTCTGCCAGACCGCCCCATCCCCAGAAATTCACTCCTGCGAAAAGGCCGCCTTCCTTTGCCGACTCGGCTATGCGTCCGAAAACGTGCTTGTAATAAGCATCACGGGATTCAGTCGATGTGCCTTTGGCAAACTGGAAACCGTCACGTGGGAAACCGAACTCTTCGAGGACGACAGGCTTGCCATATTTTGCAGCCACCTCAAGATGGGCATCGATATATTCGTCAGTGTTGCTTATCGCTACAGGAAGATTTGTGTCAAGGGTATTTTCACGCACCCAGCTCCAGTTGTATGGCCAGATGTGGATGTTCATGTAGTCGATATCCGGACACGAATGGATCTTCTCAAAGAGTTCCATGCTGTTCTCGCATCCCCATGAACCTTCGCTGCCGGAAGATACCATATGGTTCGGGTCAATCGACTTGATAAGCGATGCGGTTTCCCACATGAAGTCTGCAAATGCAGCCTGGCCAAGGGAGTCTGACCTGAAGCAACGAGGTTCGTTGCCGATCTGCCATGAGAAGATTGCCGGATCGTCCTTGTATGGCTTGCCTGTGACAGTATTGGTGCGGCTCACGACATGCTTTACGTGGTTGTAGAAAAGTTCCTTGGCCTTGTCGTTTGTCACAAACTTCGATACAGATTCCATGAACGGCATATATCCCACTTCTGCTGGAATCAGTGCCTTACCTTCTCCAGCCCACTCAAGATACATTCCATATCCGCCGGACCATTCCCATGAATTGTTGATGTAAAGAACAGCCTTCATATTCCTCTCAGCCATCTCTGCAAGCAGGTAGTCAAGTCCGCGGAAAATAGTGTCGTTGTACACACCTGGCTCCTTCTGAAGAGTAGGGCTTACACGGGTAGGAATACCATCAGGGCCATCACCGCCGACAAGAACACGGAGATTGGTCATTCCAAGAGCCTTGAGCGTATCAAGCTCCGCCTCAAGGCGGGCACGATCGCCACCTTCACCCTCGCTGCCGAGGATGGCGCCATACCAGAAATTGGTTCCGACGAAGTGGGAAGGATAGTCTTCACAAACGAAAACTCCGTCTTCAACTCTGACAAAAGAAGACGTAAGTGACGCATTTTCAGCGTCTTTTCCCGATCTGCAAGACAGCAGCACGAAAGCTGTTGCGAGAAGAGGAATCAAAAGATTCCGGATAAATTTCATTAAGTTCTAGCGCTAGTGGTTTGTTATTGCAAATATATAACGCACGCGAGAGTTAAACAAATACAAATTTATCCAATTATGATACAAATTAAACAATTACCTTGTTTTTCTTGAACATAGCCCTGAAATCACGCGGCGTGTAACGCCTCTTCGCCTTGAAGGTACGGTTGAAGTTGGAAAGGTTGTTGAAACCGCATTCATAGCAGATTTCAGAGATGTTCTTGGTGCTGTCGACAAGCATTCTGGCAGCATATCCGAGCCTGATTTCAACTATATATTCCGAAAGCGTACGACCGGTCCTCTGACGGAAAAAACGGCTGAACGCAACCGGGCTCATACCCACAAGTCCGGCCAGATCTTCAAGCTTGAGAGGCTTGGCATAATGCTCGTTTATATACTGCTTGACCTTCTCCACACGGCGGCTCTCTCCCACCCTTCCGGAATGGGCGAAAGAACTGGACGCAAGGACCCTCGCATCCTCAGAGACAGACAGCTCGTACAGAATGTATAAAGACTTGAGGAACTGCACGAAACGCTCATTTTCGTTGGCGATGTCATCAAGCGTAGAGTACACTTTCATGATGGATGAAATGGAGAAGGCAAGGCCGTGTTCGGCCCTCTTCAGCATCCTTCTTATCGACGCGAACTGGTTCTTCGAAAGCAGCTCGTTGCCGAAGATGTCGCCGGAGAACTGGATGGTGATCTCACGGATATCCTTGGAGTGACAGGAACCCTGTTCCCACACATGCTCCAGATCAGCTCCGCCGACCAGCACAAGCTCGTAGTCACCGATCTCCTCGACGCTGTCACCGACAATTCTCCGGACCCCTTTCCCATTCTGGATGAAGTTCAGTTCAAACTCCTTGTGACGGTGCAGCGGATATGTAAATTCCGTCTTATGGCGCTCGACAATATAGAAACAATCCTTGTCCGAAAGCCTCGTTATCTCTGTAAAAACCTTGCTCATGCCACAAATATACACATTTTCTCAAATATGATACTTTTTTAACATATTTTTCTACAAAATATGCGTATTTAATAATCAGGCTTGAGCGCACGACGACTTTTTGACTATATTTGCGAAAAGCAGGACAACATCATGAAAAAGGCACAGAAAAACCCAGCAGAACTTTTTGCAGCACAAGCACTTAAAGCACAAGTCAAGAAGGAACTGACTGAGAACATTCTCCCATATTGGACATCACGGATGTGCCGTGAAGACGGCAGTTTCCATGGCCGCATCGACGGAACGGAAAATCTTGACAGGACTGCTCCTCTGGGCAACATCATGACATCCAGAATCCTTTGGACATTTGCATCTGCATACAGAATTCTCGGAGACGAAAAATATCTGGATATTGCATTGAGAGCCAAGGACTTGCTTCTTAACAAATTTAACGATTCGGAGTTCGGAGGCACTTATTGGGCCCTCAACCCGGACGGAACACCGCTCGATACGAAAAAGCAGATCTACGCCATTGCATTTACCATATATGGTCTGGCTGAACTCAACAGGGCGACCGGAGACGGACAGGCTCTTGAGTATGCCATCAAACTTTTCAACTCTATCGAAGATCATAGTTTCGATAAGGTGAAGGACGGTTATTTCGAGGCTTTCACACGTGAGTGGAACGTCATCGAGGACATGCGCCTGAGCGACAAGGATGCGAACGAGAGCAAGACCATGAACACGCATCTGCATGTGCTGGAGGCATACACCTGCCTCTATCGCGTTTGGAAGAATCCGCTGCTGGAGGAGCGCCTGCGCGGGCTTATAGGGATTTTCGAGACGCGCATACTCGGCCCTGACGGGCACCTTAAACTCTTCTTCGACGACGACTGGAACTGCAGCTATGACATAGTCTCATATGGTCATGACATAGAGGCCTCATGGCTCATCCATGAGGCGGCGCTGGTGCTCGGTGACGCTCAGGTGCTGGAACGTATCGCGGCACTTGTGCCGCGCATCGCCGCAGCCGCAGGCGAAGGCTTCACTCCGGAAGGAGGCATGATCTACGAGAAGAAGGGGGCGGAAACCGACGGTGACCGCCACTGGTGGGTGCAGGCCGAGACAGTAGTGGGCTATTTCAACCTGTGGGACCATTTCGGTTCGTCTGAAGGCATGGAAAACGCCTTGATGAGCTGGGAGTTCATCAAAAGTTCCATCATTGACCACGAGCACGGCGAATGGTTCTGGAGCCTTCGATCAGACGGCACCGTCAATCGTGAAGACGACAAGGCCGGCTTCTGGAAATGTCCTTACCACAACGGCCGCATGTGCATGGAGATCATAGAACGCCTAAAGAATCAATAGACCCATGAAACGGTTCATATCTTTCCTCTGCTGCCTTTCAGCAGGCCTGATGGCCTGCCTACACTGCATGTATACGAAGGCCGGGAAGCACGCTACGCCATACAGATAGGCGACACGGCTCCCCGGGTATTCTCAATCCACACTTCAGATTTCTCTGCAGAATGGCGTTATAATGTGCTGCATGGATATTCCTCACGCAGTGTGAGCATTCCGTCCGGATGTTCCGGAGCACAGAAGGTCAGAATATGGCTTCTGGATCCGGGAATCGTCCTTCAGGAAATCCTGATACATCAGTAATTACTCCTTACGCTCCGCCTTTGACTCAAGGAAAAGCTCGTCCATCTGCTCCTGGTCGATGTATGAAGGAGAGTCGATCATCACGTCGCGGCCCTGGTTGTTCTTAGGGAATGCGATGTAGTCACGGATTGTCTCCTGTCCGCCGAAGAGCGAGCATACGCGGTCGAAGCCGAAGGCGAGACCTCCGTGAGGCGGCGCGCCGAACTTGAAGGCGTTGATGATGAAGCCGAACTTGTATTCGGCGTCCTCCTTGCTGATGCCAAGAACTTCGAACATACGCTCCTGCATTGCTGCTTCGTGGATTCTTATCGAACCACCGCCAAGCTCAGTACCGTTGAGGACGAAGTCGTATGCGTTTGCGCAGACCTTCTCGAGGTCTTCCTTCTTGTCGCTATAGAACAGTTCGAGATGCTCTGGCTTAGGCGCTGTGAACGGATGGTGCATTGCGTAGAAGCGCTGAGTCTCGTCGTCCCACTCCACGAGAGGGAAGTCAACCACCCAGAGAGGTGCGAAGTTGAACGGATCACGCAGGCCGAGGCGGTTACCCATCTCGATACGGAGCACGCCGAGCATGTTCTGAGTCTTTCTCTTCGCGCCGCAGAGGACGAGCATCATGTCGCCCTTCTTCGCGCCGAGGCGGTCTGCGACAGCCTGGAGCTGCTCAGGAGTATAGAACTTGTCGATTGAAGACTTGATGGTGCCGTCCTCGTTGAGCTTGATGTAAACCAGTCCCTTTGCACCGACCTGAGGTCTCTTCACCCACTCTGTGAGCTCGTCGATCTGCTTGCGGGTATAGTTTGCAGTGCCCTCTACGTTGATCGCGCCGATATATTCCACGCCGTCGAACACAGAGAAGCCATAGCCTTTCACGAGGTCTGTGATCTCGTGGATCTTCATGTCGAAGCGGATGTCCGGCTTGTCAGATCCGTAGAAATCCATTGCGTCATACCAGCTCATGCGTGGGATGCGCTCTGCGATCTCAACATTGAGAACGTTCTTGAAGAGTGTCCTCATCATTCCCTCGAATGTATTCAGCACATCCTCCTGCTCCACGAACGACATCTCGCAGTCGATCTGGGTGAACTCAGGCTGACGGTCTGCACGGAGGTCCTCGTCACGGAAGCAGCGCACGATCTGGAAATAGCGGTCATAGCCGGCTACCATCAGGAGCTGCTTGAATGTCTGAGGAGACTGTGGAAGGGCGTAGAACTGACCAGGGTTCATTCTTGACGGAACCACGAAGTCACGCGCTCCCTCAGGGGTGGACTTGATCAGGTATGGGGTCTCGATCTCGAGGAAGTTCTGCGCGTCAAGGTAGTTGCGCACCTCGTGAGCGATCTGGTGACGGATCTTTAGAGCCCTCTGGAGAGGGTTTCTGCGGAGGTCAAGGTAGCGGTACTTCGCTCTGAGCTCCTCGCCGCCGTCACTCTCGTCCTCGATTGTGAACGGAGGAGTATTGGCCTTGTTGAGGACCTTGATCTCAGTGAGGCTGATCTCGATGTCGCCTGTCGGCATCTTAGGGTTCTTGCTCTGACGCTCGATGACCTCTCCGGTCACCTGGAGCACCCATTCGCGTCCGAGCGAGCTTGCTGTCTCAACGAGTTCTGCTGCTGCATGCGCGTCAACTACGAGCTGAGTGATGCCGTAGCGGTCTCTGAGGTCCACGAAGGTCATGCCGCCGAGCTTCCTTGACTTCTGTACCCATCCGGCCAGTGTAACTGTCTGGCCAACATTCTCAATGCGGAGTTCTCCGCAGGTGTGTGTTCTGTACATATATGTGTTGTTTTTATATTTATCAGATTTATTGTCTCCCTCCGGCCGCTCGAAATGACAGAATATCTTCTCTACTTAATATTCGCTTTGTCATAACTTCCACACGCTACTTCTGCATTCTTGACTAGACGTTCCTTCTGTCATTTCAGCTAAACGCATCGCCTGTCCCCACGACCAAAGTTTCGTTCCGTCATCTCGACTACATGTTCCTTCTGCCATCTCGACCATATGCAACGTCCGTCTCCATGCTCACACGATCCTTCTGCCCTCTCGACCCACACGTTCAGCCCTCTCATAATTCCCACACGCGACTTCTGCATCCTTGACTAGACGTTCCTTCTGTCATTTCAGCCAAACGCATCGCCTGTCCCCACGACCAAAGGTTCGTTCCGTCATCTCGACTACATGTTCCTTCTGCCCTCTCGACCATATGCAACGTCCGTCTCCATGCTCACACGATCCTTCTGCCCTCACGACCAAACGTTCGGCCCTTTCTTCTTGACCGGACGTTCAGCTCTGTCATTTCGAGCGAGCGAAGCGAGTCGAGAAATCTCCCCAATCTAAAATCTGACAAAAGTACGAAATAAATAATAAATGTAATACATTTGCACCCCTAAATTGGATTTTGCTTATGTGGCTGGTGCTCGCATTCGTTTCCGCGACCCTTCTCGGATTCTATGATACATCGAAGAAAGCGTCCCTGCGAGGGAACGCTGTCCTTCCTGTACTGTTTCTGAACACGGTGTTCTCAACGCTGATCTTCTCGCCCTTCCTGCTGGACTACATCGGCGGCTTCGGCTGGTTCAGCGGCACCTTCCTCGACACCCTCCCATTCGGCATCGACAGCAGTTTCAGTGACAGCTGCAGCTATGCTGGCGGCAGCTGGGGCTGCGGTGGCTGTAGCTGCGGCTGTTATGCTGGCTGTGACTGTGGCAGCTGCGGCGCTAGCGCCGGCAACTGCGGCCTTTGCGCTGGCGCGCAAACAGCTGACTGTCAAAGCTTTGCTGAAACCGCGTGCTCCCCTTTGGCGGCACGCGGTTTCAGCAACTCGCTGATTTTCAGCGAGTTTGCCACCAGCCATCCTATACTGTATGCCCACCTGCTGGTGGTGCTGAAGGCACTGATCGTGCTGTCTTCATGGATCTGCGGCTATTTCGGGCTTAAGCACCTGCCGCTTACCATCGTCGGCCCGATCAATGCGACCAGACCGGTCATCGTGCTGGTCGGCGCGATGCTCCTGTTCGGCGAAAGACTCAACATCTGGCAGTGGGGCGGCGTGCTGATGGCACTGGCCTCCATCTTCCTGATGAGCCGGGCCGGAAAGAAGGAGGACATCGACTTCAAGAGCAACAGATGGATATGGTGCGTGGCGGCAGCGACCATCCTGGGAGCTGTCAGCGGACTATATGACAAGCACATAATGCAGTCGATAAGCCCGATGTTCGTGCAGAGCTGGTTCAATTTCTACCAGATGATCATCATGGCTGCCGTCTGCGGACTGATGTGGTACCCTCGGCGCCATCATGGCACCCAATTCCGCTGGAGCTGGGCAATTCCTCTGATTTCCATATTCATCTGCATTGCAGATTTTGCATATTTCTCGGCCTTGGATGATCCCGACTCCATGATTTCCGTAATATCACTGGTACGCCGCAGCTCCGTCATCATTTCATTCATCTGCGGAGTGGTAATCTTCAAGGAGAGGAACATCAAGGCAAAGCTCCTCGATCTCGCCCTCCTGCTCGTCGGGATGGCCCTCATCTGGATCGGCACACGGTAAGCTCAACATCTGACAACCCAGGCAAGTGACCTGAACACACAACTCGGACACACAACCCGAACACCTAACCTGGACATACAGCCTGAACACATAGCCTGGACACATAACCTGAACACATAACCTGGACACATAACCTGGACACGCAATCTGGACACGTAATCTGGACACGTAACTATTTCACTATCAACCACATAACTAGCAACACGGTGGGTCATTTTGCCCCACCGTGTTGCTAGTTAAAACCCTGAGGATCTGCGAGTTGCATGTCCATAAGACACCTAGGGAACAGCAGAGACAGTGACTCCTTATGGCAAACGCAGCCAAGTTGTCATGCCAAACGTAGCCACACTGTCATGTCGAGCGCAGTCAAACTATCATGTCAAACGTAACCACACTATCATGCCGAGCGCAGCACACTGTCATGTCGAGCGTAGTCGAGACATCTGTATGACAGACAAGTCGGGCTGTGACACACGTCATTGCAAACGAAGCGAGGCAATCTTGTAGCATATTAATCCGAAAGAAGTTATATTTGCAAGGCAAATGATGAAAGCATGAAAAGAGCACTTATAATATTAGCCCTGCTGGTGGGAGGATGCCTTGCTGCATTCGGACAGGAGTTCGAGCGCAAGACATTCACAGCTGAGGACGGAACGGAACTCAACTACCGTCTGCTCAGGCCATCCGAGACAGCCAAGGCAAAGAAATTCCCGCTCATCATCTTCCTGCACGGACTGGGAGAGCGCGGAACTGACAATCAAAAGCAGCTGACATGGGGCGGACAGATGTTCCTAAACCCTGCAACCCAGGAAAGATATCCTGCATATGTGTTGTTCCCGCAGTGCCCCGAGACAGCATTCTGGGCATACAAGAACATCCCGGCTTCATTCACCAACCTGAAGGCGGAAGAAGTAATGCCGGCTCCGTTCAAGGCTGTAAAGGAAATGATCGACACATATCTGAAATACCCTGATGTAGACAGGTCAAGGGTGTATATCATCGGTCTCTCGATGGGAGGAATGGCGACATACGACATGGTGGCAAGATTCCCTGAAATATTTGCAGCAGCAATCCCGATCTGCGGAGCCGTTGATCCTGCACGTCTGGAGGACATCGAAGGGGTGAGCTTCAGGATCTTCCACGGAGATGCTGACACGGTCGTGCCGGTCGAGTGCTCGCGCAAGGCATACAAGGCGCTTCGGGAGGCAGGAGCGGATGTGGAGTATATAGAATTCCCGGGATGCACCCACGGAAGCTGGAATCCGGCATTCAACCGTGATGACTTCATGGAGTGGCTGTTCAAACAGAAGAAATCAAGAAAATACCTGAAATAACATATGGAAGTTAGAGCTAAGAAGGCCCTCGGCCAGCACTTTTTGACAGACCTTTCCATCGCGCAAAGGATAGCTGACGGACTGCTGGTGCCATGTCCCGGCATCGACACCGTCTACAATGCAGAACACCCCATGCCAGCGCTTGAAGTAGGCCCCGGAATGGGAGTCCTGACCCAATATCTTCTGCAAAGACCGGAGGTCGACCTGCGAATGGTAGAGATTGATACTGAATCCGTTGACTACCTACTGGTTCACTTCCCTCAGGTCAATGGCAAGCTCATCGAAGCTGACTTCCTGAAGCTGAAACTGGAGACATTCTTCCCGGATAAGTTCTGCGTCATCGGAAACTTCCCATACAACATTTCCTCCCAGATCTTCTTCAAGATTCTGGATTACAAGGAGCAGGTGCCGCAGGTGGTCTGCATGATCCAGAAGGAGGTCGCAGAGCGCATAGCCGAGAAGCCGGGCACAAAGACTTACGGCATTCTTTCCGTGCTGCTCCAGGCCTGGTACGACATCGAGTACATGTTCACTGTCGGCGAGGGAGCATTCAACCCGCCACCAAAGGTAAAGTCGGCAGTCATCAGGCTCGTCCGTAACAGCCGCAGGGAACTCGGCTGCGACGAAGCACTTTTCAAGACGGTCGTAAAGACCGGCTTCAACCAGCGCCGCAAGACTCTTCGCAATTCCTTGAAGCCGCTCATCCGCGCCAAGGCCGACCGCTGCGGCTGGTCAGAAGAGCAGCTCGCAGAGTTCATAGCCGATCCGGTCTTCGAACTCCGTCCCGAGCGCCTCAGCGTCGAGGACTTCATCGCCCTGACGCTTAAGCTGGCGTAAACACTACTGCGCAACGTAATCCCCTAAACGACAGCCAGTTAAGCCCATAACACCGCGCATTTTGATGCCATACAAACAGTTCAACAATCTGATAATCAACGTTTTGCATTGCGCACCATGTTCTCCCCACCGCCTTCCTAAGCGCCTCACTGTCATCCTGAGTGTCTCACTGTCATCCAGAGCGCCAGCGAAGGATCTTTGCGGATCACCAGCAGAACTCCGCGTTTCGAAAGTTGGGACAGCTTGGACGAGTTTCGAGCAATTCGGGCACAAGCTGTACCGCAAACATGCTTTTCTGCATAAAAACAATACCGCTTGGCCGAGTTTGGGGCATTTCATGGCCAAGCACTCTATTCCCATCCGAAGCATGCTTTAAGGGTGATTTTCGCTACCCTTCGAGCAAGGCAATTTCGGGTATCTACCAAATAACTAACACATTACAAAAACAGACGTAGCTTAAAGGGCAATAAAAACTACCCTTCGAGCACGTACATATACATAATGGGTGGCTAAAAGGCAACAGCCCGGCGCGAGGAGAGCCCTGCAGGGTCAGCTCCCCGCAGCGCCTGAGCTGTAGTCGCCGGAGAACGTATATTCCGACGACGGTGCCGCGCATAACTAGCATACAGATTTCTCCACTCGCTCCGCTCGGTCGAAATGACAATGAGAGGCTCGGTCGAAATTACAGTGACTCAAAAAGAAGGGATGATAGTAGGCGAAGGGGGGGGTGAAAGATGTTTCGCTTCGCTCAACATGACAGGGTTGACATTTCGAATAACATGTCATCCTAAGTGCCGAAATGTCATGCTGAGCACCTCCCTGTCATCCTGAGCGCAGCGAAGGATCTTCTGCTCTAATGGTAACCTATAGCAAAACCCTTGGGAGGACCGAGATGTCACACAGCGCACAAAATGCAGATTCAAACTCCCAAGGGTGCAGAATCATGCACCAGTAGGAGTCGCAACATACCACAGAATGCACCAGAGCACGATCTCCAGTCCTAAGGGTTTCGCAACAGAGATACACAATGACTTGCATGCACCGCAGCTGCCGAAACGCCAACTTCACCACATAATAGTAATTCGGAACATACAGAAAAGACCACAAAGGCACCCCGCCGCCTTGCCAACATGGTCACGTAACACTCTCACCCTCAGCAATATAACTATCAACACGGTGGGCATTTTTGACCCACCGTATTGATGGTCAAACAATTGATAGACAGCGTATTACGTATCCATAAAACTGCAACTTTCGGGGTCACCTGGACATTCGGGGTGACGGATTTCTCTAAAAAAGTTCCATATGGACATTTGGGGTGATATTCGGGCAACAGTCAGGCGCGAGGAGAGCCCTTTGGGGTCGAGTTCCCCGCAGCGCCTGAGCTGTAGTCGTCGGAGACCGTATATTCCGACGACGGTGCCGCGCACAACTAGCATACAGATTTCTCCACTCGCTTCGCTCGGTCGAAATGACAATGAGAGGCTCGGTCGAAATTACAGTGACTCAAAAAGAAGGGATGATAGTAGGCGAAGGGGGGGTGAAAGATGTTTCGCTTCGCTCAACATGACAGGGTTGACATTTCGAATAACATGTCATCCTAAGTGCCGAAATGTCATGCTGAGCACCTCCCTGTCATCCTGAGCGCAGCGAAGGATCTTTTGCCCTACTGGAAACCTACAGTAAAACCCTTGGGAGGACCGAGATGGCACACAGCGCACAAATTGCCGATTCGGACTCCCAAGGGTGCAGAATCATGAACCAGTAGGAGTCACAACATGCCACAGAACACACCAGAGCACGATCTCCCATGCCAAGGGTTTTGCAAAAGAGATACACAATGACTTGCATGCACCGCAGCTGCCGAAACGCCAACTTCACCACATAATAGTAATTCGGAACATACAGAAAAGACCACAAAGGCACCCAGCCGCCTTGCCAACATGGTCACGTAACACTCTCACCCTCAGCGACATAACCATCAACACGGTGGGCATTTTTGACCCACCGTGTTGATGGTTAAACGATTCATAGATAGCGCATTACGTGTCCATAAAACTGCAACTTTCGGGGTCACCTGGACATTCGGGGTGACGAATTTCTCTAAAAAAGTTCCATATGGACATTTGGGGTGATATTCGGGCAACAGCCAGGCGCGAGGAGAGCCCTTTGGGGTCGAGCTCCCCGCAGCGCCTGAGCTGTAGTCGTAGGAGACCGCATATTCCGACGACGGTGCCGCGCATAACTAGCATATAGATTTCTCCACTCGCTCCGCTCGGTCGAAATGACAGTGGAGAGCACATGTGGGAGGATCGGTCGAAATGACAGTGGGACGCTCGGTCGAAATGAGGTCTCACACATGATAACTCACAAGTGATTAACTATCAATTAAATACAAAAACGCAATGTGTGTAACCTATGCTACAAACAAGGGGTTAAACACAATGAAAATTATAAGACACTTAATATCAATCTCTTACAAAAATCAACGTGTTTAACCATAAGTCTCCACCTAGCGGACCTATGATTCCCTCTAGAGGGGGCACATCTTAGACTCATCGCACAAAATTTGGAACATCCATCATCTCTCACTACTTTTGTCCAGAGGGGATAACGTAAATATGTTTTAGATTTCTCGACTCCCTTCGGTCGCTCGAAATGACAGTGAAAGGCTCGGTCGAAATGACATGGGGCACACAAGAAGGCGGCTCGGACGAAATCGACGAAGTAGCTTGAGCGACAGCGAAAGAAATGACAATAGACAACGGAGGCGGGTAACTTACATAAAGTGACAGAAACACACATACGACAGAACGACAACTTAGAGCGTAGCGAAGGTAATTCCTCCTCTCGAGGTCGCGAACGGTAGGCAAATAGTCCAAGGGACTTTTGCAGCGAGCAGCATGGAGTGACGGTCGAGGATTTAGGAGATGAGCAGCGGAAATACCGACATATAAATAACATACAAACAATAGAAAATATGAAAGTCTTACTTGTCAACGGCAGTCCTCATAAGGAAGGATGCACATACACAGCATTGAAGGAAGTCGAGAAGGAACTTCTCGCAGAAGGAATAGAGACCGAAATCATATGGCTTGGAACAAAACCGATTTCAGGATGTCTGGGATGCGGGGCATGCATCAAGCGCGGACCGAACGGCGAGAAGCCGAGCGGCAGATGCTTCATGAACGACATCGTGAACGAGTTCCTTGACAAGGCCGAGCAGGCTGACGGATTCGTATTCGGTAGCCCCGTACACTACGCAGCCCTTTCGGGCGCCCTCACTTCGTTCATGGACCGCGCATTCTACGGCAAGGGCAAGACCTTCCGCTACAAGCCAGCTGCAGGCATCGTCAGCGCCCGCCGCGGCGGCACCACAGCGGCATTCGACCAGATCAACAAGTATTTCACGATCTCGTCAATGCCGGTCGTATCGTCAAAATACTGGAACATGGTGCATGGAAGCACTCCAGAACAGGTCCTTCAAGACGAAGAGGGCATGCAGGTTATGAGAGAGCTCGGCCGCAACATGGCATGGCTGCTCAAATGCATCGCAGCCGGCCGCGCCGCAGGCATCCCAGACCCTGTAAAGGAAAAGCCGGTTATGACCAACTTCATCCGATAAGCATCTCCGGAGAAATCGCCATCTTCGAGAAGGCGAAGAGTTTCTTGCCTAGGTCCTTGAGAGAGGCACCGATATGGTAGACAGTATCGTCCACGACCAGGAAACGGTCGTGGATGTTCTGTGTCTGGACAACCGAAACAGGAGGATACTGGCTGTTGTGCCTGTCAAGGTCCAGCTGAAACTGCTGAGGCAGACGGCCGGTCCGGATCTCCGCAAAGACACCCGCTCCACGCTTCGACAACAGCACCAGCACACTCTCATCAACATAATTGTCAATCAGCACCACCCTCCTCTGTGCCGACCTGATAAGATCCGACGCAAACACATAGGCATCAAAGATCTGCCCGTCATAAAACACTCCCTCCACCGGCGGCAACGACGTACGGACAAAGAAGTCGATCTTTTCGCTATGCTTGTCAAGCAGTAACTTATGCTCATTCAACTGATTCTCTATAGAAGTAAAACGATTGTTTAAGGAGAATCCTTTCAGAAGAACTTCCTTTAAAACAACATTTGCCCAACGACGGAACGTAACAGCATTCTTGCTATTTACACGATACCCTACAGAAAGTATCATGTCCAGATTGTAAAACTGCGTCAGATATGTTTTGCCGTCAGATGCAGTTCGTTCCAAAATGGAACATACTGCCTTCTCTTCTAATTCGTGGATGGCAAATATATTGCGGATGTGCTTGGTGATAGCAGGGCGCTTCACCCCAAAAAGCATAGCTATCTGTTCTTGCGTCAGCCACACCGTCTCGCCTTCCACACGGACCTCCAGCCGGGTAACCTCGTCCGGCTGATATACAACTATTTCACCTGTATTTTCCTTATTCATAACGTAAAAACTATCTGATCAACATCTCCGGGGAAATCCCCATCCTCGAGAAGGCGAAGAGTTTCTTGCCTAGGTCCTTGAGGGAGGCACCGATATGGTAGACTGTGTCATCCACGATCAGAAATCGGTCGTGGATGTTCTGTGTCTGGACAACCACAACAGGAGGATACTGGCTGTTGTGCTTGTCAAGATCCAGCTGAAACTGCTGAGGCAGGCGGCCGGTACGGATCTCCGCAGAGACACCCGCTCCACGCTTCGACAACAGCACCAGTACACTTTCATCAACATAATTGTCAATCAGCACCACCCTCCGCTGCGCCAATCTGATAAGATCCGACGCAAACACATAGGCATCAAAGATCTGCCCGTCATAAAACACACCCTCCATCGGTGGTAACGACGTGCGGACAAAGAAGTCGATCTTCTCACCATACTCATCCAGGCGACGCTCATGCATACGGATATAGTCTTCAATCACTTCTATTCTTTTATTTACTGCATATCCTCTAAGCAGATACTCCTTCAAGACTGCATTCGCCCATGAACGGAATAAAACTCCACGTTCGGATTTAACTCTGTATCCTATCGATATAATCATATCCAGGTTATAGTACTCAACGCTTCGTTCTACGAATCTGGATCCTTCTTTCTGAACTGTCGCAAAATTTGCGACAGTTGCAAGGTTACGCAACTCCTCCCGCAATGCATTCTTTATATGTTTGCCGATGGTCTTTACATCTCTGTCAAACAAAGCAGCGAGCTGGTGGCGGTTCAGCCACACCGTCTCGCCTTCCACACGGACCTCCAGCCGGGTAACCTCATCCGGCTGATATACAACTATTTCACCTGTATTTTCCTTGTTCATAACATAAAAACTATCTGATCAACATCTCCGGAGAAATCCCCATCTTCGAGAAGGCGAAGAGTTTCTTGCCTAGGTCCTTGAGGGAGACACCGATATGGTAGACAGTATCGTCCACGACCAGGAAACGGTCGTGGATGTTCTGTGTCTGGACAACCACAACAGGAGGATACTGGCTGTTGTGCCTGTCAAGGTCCAGCTGAAACTGCTGAGGCAGACGGCCGGTACGGATCTCCGCAGAGACTCCAGCGCCACGCTTTGACAGCAGCACCAGCACACTTTCATCAACATAATTGTCAATCAGCACCACCCTCCTCTGTGCCGACCTGATAAGATCCGACGCAAACACATAGGCATCAAAGATCTGCCCGTCATAAAACACGCCCTCCACCGGTGGTAACGACGTGCGGACAAAGAAGTCGATCTTCTTTTCGTGTTCCTCAAGACGGCGTTCAATATTGGTCAAGCGACCATTTACTGAATAGCCTTTAAGAAGATATTCCTTTAGAATCGTGTTTGCCCATCGTCTGAATTGTATTGCATTTCTGCTATTCACTCTATAACCGACAGATAAGATCATATCAAGATTGTAATATTTTTTCGAATATTTCTGGCGTCCGTCATTACCCATATATTCCAAAATGGAATATGTGATATCCTGCTCCAGTTCACCACTATTATATATATTTCTATTGTGTTTGGATATTGCCGGCTGATTCACTCCAAACAACTTCGCCAAGCTTTCTTGCGTCAGCCACACCGTCTCGCCTTCCACACGGACCTCCAGCCGGGTAACCTCGTCCGGCTGATATACAACTATTTCACCTGTGCGCTCATGATTCATATCCTCATGTTTTTCATCAAAGTTCTGACAAGAAAGCATGCACATCAACCCCTCGAATGCAGATTTTTCTTTTTCTTTAACAAACTTTTTCTGAATCTTAACATTTTTTCTGTTTTTTAAACTGCGGCAAAACAGCATACAAATCGAGTAGGAGGTAAACGAAAGTAATGGAGTTTATCTCCTACTTTCGTTTACCGACCTCTCACACCACCGTACATGCGGGTCCGCATACGGCGGTTCCTTACATCCGATGATACTTTCCATAG
>SUYQ01000017.1 GCA_015060325.1 Bacteroidales bacterium
GTACTTCAATGACGAAAAGAAGTCCAAGAAATAAGGAGATCTTTACATTGCTAAAAGTGGTTGGTGAACGAGCTCGTTCACCAACCACTTTTGTCATGATCACCAACCAAAAATGTCAATTATACCATATTTTCCCCACATCTGACACTCGTTCAATCCTTACATAAACGATTACCAAAGTGGGAAAGATATCCAGCATAAGACTTCCGTTTAGAAAGAATTTTATACGGATTCTTTTCTTCTATATAATCGCATAGGATCTTACCTTTAAGCCTTGAAAGACATTTCGGATAAATATAACGCTGATATGGTTTGACTACTGCTCCTAAAAATCGAACACCTTTATTGACGTGGGTTAAGTTAATTTTACGAGGATGTAAATTCAACCCAAGACACGAAGAAAGAAAGTTCCTAATGAGCGGTATCAGAGAAAGAAGTTCTTGAGAAGAATTCCCTACTATACAGAAATCATCCACATATCTGCCATAGTGTTTACACTTCAATTCTCGCTTGATATAGTGATCCAAAGCAGAGAGATATATGTTACTGAATAACTGAGATGTCAGATTCCCTATTGGAAGACCACACCCTTCAGATGCATAGAAAAGACTTTTGGAACGAGGAAGTTCATCCCAATCACGAATAGAACCTTTACGATAGCACCCTTTGGTCGGTTCATTAAAAATCACTAGAGACAAAAGACGTAATGCCAAAGGCAAATCAAAAGGTAGACTATGCTTTGAAGAGTACTTAAGAAGGCGAGACTCGATCGTATCATACAATCGCTGCCGGTTAATATTCATAAAATACCCCTCGACATCCAATTTAAGGATATAGCATTCACGTCTATAATTATCCGAACAGGAACGGGTATGATGTTCCAAACGCTCTATCCCAAATAAAGTCCCTTTACCTTCACGACAGGAATAACTATCATAGATAAAGGTTGGTTCAAAGATTGGCATCAGCCAATTATAGAGAAGGTGGTGAACAATCCTGTCACGAAAAGAAGCTGCAAAGACTTCACGCAAGACAGGATCACGGATAACGAAACACATACTACGACCGACACGGTAACGTCCAGACACGATATCTTCATACAACCTCATCAGGTTATCAGACAGACTACGTTCAAAACGTATCTGTGAAGTTGTGTTGCGTTTATTCTTTCGAGCACAATAATAAGCAGTGAAAAGATCCGTCAGTAAGTTTACCCCTCCCGACTGATACTTGGAGACAACGGACTGAGTAACCGTTCGCACGATTGTTGTTGTTCGCCGGATTGACGTTGCCATTGTTGTTGAAGTTCAGGTTGTACGCGTTGTTGCTATTGTTGCTGTTAGGAGAGGCAGACCAATAGTTGCCGTTGTTACCGACATTGTTGAGACTGCCATCGTTGTTGTTGCGATAACCCGAAGCAGGTATTTAAAGCAGCCTCTGTAAGAGTCGGGCATTCGCCCTATCTTTTGATGAATGACGTAGCGGGAGTCCGAAGACTGACACCGCGCCAGACTGGGATATATGACCGCTTGAGATTCCTCCATTCGCTACGTTCAGTCGGAATGACAGACTCATAACCAAATGCCATTTCAAGCGACCGAAGGGAGTCGAGAAATCTCCGTGACGGTGGGCTGCTGAATCAATCCCCCTCGTGTACCTTAGCCGTAACCTTTCCACGAAGTGCACAGAGTTGCTTGCTGACGGATACTACCCTTTCACTGGCTAATGCAAATGTATTTACAGATATTTCCTTAAGGTCTTTCAAGACCTGCAATGCAAACTTGATTTCCGAGCAGAACTCTAAAGCTTTGTCTATATGAGCATCCCTGTCCGGAACATCGTAAAGCATCCTGACGGCATAACACAAATCATAAGTCAGTTCCTTGATGCGCACACCGACCGGATTGGAGACATTCTTTGAGATATGGGCAGCAAACTGCATTGTCTGAGTCATAAGGTCATAAGCGACCTTATACACCGGGGACTTCTCTATCACAGCAGTGTGAGGAGTAAACCTGTCCCCCACATTTACACTCACCACCTCCTTCCAATTATGGTACTCCACCTCGTCAAACTTCTTCCGCATATGACAACGCAGCAGTCCATCCTGCACCCACTCATATACATATCCGTTGAGCCATTTGGGGATGGTCTGTTCTGGAAATCCGAGAGAAATCACATCCATGTTCACAGTCTTTATGTATCGCTTGGATAATTTAAATTCATGAATCAGCGTATGAGCGAAGAACGCACTTCGCTCATACGCCTTCATGAACATACCCTCACGGTACAACCAGATGCTGTCCGTGTTCTGATCTTCTCTGTCTATGATTTCTCTGAATGTCATAATTTCGGGGCGCTTCGCGCCGACTCTCTCGCGCCGGGCGCGAGAAGAAACCCGCAAAACGCATGGTCAAGGGAGCCTTGCTTACGCTTGGGCTCCCTGACCGCGCTAACTAAGATTTATTTTGATTCTTGGAGACAACGGACTGAGTAACCGAACGCACGATTGTAGTAGTACGCCGGATCGACGTAGCCATCGCTGTTGAAGCTCAGGCCGTACGCGATGTCGCCATAGCCGCTGCTAGGAGAGGCAGACCAATAGCGGCCGTTGTTACCGACATAGTTGAGACTGCCATCGTTGTAGTAGCGATAACCCGAAGCAGGATACCAAGTTGTGGAAGGTGATGAGATGCTGAAAGATATTCCTTCATTTGTACTGTCGTATGTAGTATCATAAAATCCTGCCTTTGACCATATACCATTACTACCTCCATCAGGGACGCGCCAACCTGATGGACATGGATCGTAGATTGACTTATCGTTTGATGAGGTGGTCCAACGGGAGTTGTCTGTTGAAGAATCTCCGGTGTAATACCAATCGTAATTCTTACTGTTGTAAGTAATAAATGTAGTAGGGTGGACAGTAGCGTATTCGATTGTACCATTCGATGAATTTGATGATACTGCCGACGGCCAAGCGATGGTGGACTTGGCTATGGTATTGCTGCTGATTGAAGATGAACCAAGGAACGGATCCTTGCGACCCCACTGATAGAGCAGGCCCAGCGCACCGACGTCGCCAGGAGTTGCGGAAGTTGCACCAAGATTCCTATCCATCATAGTTCCTGCATCGTTATTATAAACCTGTGCCTGTGGCTGGTCGGTAAACCAGATATGCCATGACCAGAGAATATTGCCATCGGCATCCTTGGCGGCGATGACAGCGTTGCCCTCCTTGAATGCATCGGCGGTCTGGAAGGCGATATAACCATCCTTGTAGCAGACGCCATCAATCAGTTCAAGATAATCCGGAGCTGTCGATGTGCCAAATGTCTCCCACAGAATTGCAGCTGAAGCGACATTTCCGACAGATGTACTGCTGTTACCTTTGACTGTCTTGAATTTGTAAAGGCCTGAATTTGAAACTATATAGCAGTTCGCGGAAGCAGAAGATGACAAGTCAGATGCTGATGATATGTTCAAATCCGACTGAACATTATACAAATCCGCAATTTCAAATGTCTGCGGTAAGCCAACAATCGTTACGTCGTTCTGCAACAGATAATACTGCCAATAATATTCAGTATCTAACAATAATCTTGAAATCTCGACAGTAAAGTCTCCGTTTTCAGAAGTCTCGGTTATAGTCTTCGTCTGTATTCCGGCAGATTGGCTCGTCGTTGATTTAGGATAATACTGAACACCTATCCCTATCACTCCCGGTTCGCTAAACTGAACATTGCCCTTGAAAGTCACTACATTCCTATCAATGCTCTCAACCTCTATTGTTATAGGCACATCCTCCGTCTTGAAAGTCTGTATCGTGCCGTATGAGTATGCATGGTTATTCAACACATAGTAAGTGTAATGGTAAGTCGTACCGAACTTCAATCCGGACATACTGACATCAAAAGACCCATCTTCCTTGATATCTTCGGATGTCAAAGTGTATTTCTTTAAGTAATTACTCTTTGTGACTGTTTCAGATGTATTTATGAGCACTGCTATTTGCACCTCATCTATCGCTGTCGGAGGATCTATCTTACCCTTGAACTGCACAGTTGTCTGGGTGTTTGACTCGACATCAAGTTCGACAGATACAGGAGGGGTCGCAAAAGAACTGACCTCGCTGTATTTCTTGTCATTTTTCTGCTGAACGATTATACAATACATGTACTCCGCTGCATAATCCAGATGCAGGGTTATCGAGAAGGTCTTATCATCATTGAAATCGGGCTTTGTGGCAACCACAGACGGCAGAGTCTCATCTACGGCACTGAAACTGTCGGGACGGGAATAACGGATAATGACTTTGATATAATCCAGAGCCTCATCCGACGCGTCTATCGAGCCTGTGAAGGTTGCAGTCGTTGCTGTAACCGACGACAGTCTGATCTTTACAGGGCCGACCTGACTCACGCCTTCCTGTTCTTCTCCTTCATCCTGACTTTCAGATTTCCTCGGAAGAGTCAGTTTCTCTCCATCCGCCATGGTGATGTAAACATTATTCTCATCGTATGTCACCTCGGCAAACATGGTATAACCCTTGTCGCCTGTAGCCTGACCGAGAGTATCTTCCTCCCAGGTCTTGCCGCCGTCGTATGACACATACCAGTAGCCGTCAACTATCTTCAACTGAGGTGTCACGCCCGACTGACCGGGAGTACCCGGCTCACCATCTTCTCCATCTATGGCTGAAGCACGCACTTTTTCACCGTCCGAATCACGCAACCACTCTCCGTCAACCGTCCAGTACCACAATCCATCGGTATCCTGCTTCACACCCATAGCCGGAACATAACCGTCCTTGCCGTTGTATATGGTGACAGCACCACTCTTGCTAAAAGTTATAGTGTAACCCACTACCTCGTCACCTTCGTTAATCGGAGCTACGCTTGTCACATAGTCCTTGTCCTGAAGAGCAGTGATGATGGTCTGCAAAGAGGAAATATTGGTATTCTGCTGAGCGGTCAGACGCTCAAGTTCTTTGAGTCTTGATTCGTGATCCTGCAACTGGCCGCTCAGACTTCCGATCTGCCCCTGAAGGGCTGAGTCATCATAACAACCGGTAATAACCAGTCCTGCGCATAGCAGTAATGCGCATAGCATTCTGCCGAAATAGTTAACTGATTTCGTCATATTTGTTTGATTTCATTAATTACCACCCATAGACATACCACACCGGATTCTGCGCTCCGCGTGGTTTATTAGACAGGCGACAGCCTATAAGGGCATTGCGCTCTTTTGAGAGATCTACTATTGTATCTTGGTCAAAGAAATACCTATCACTTATGGATTGATTCGTTGTCGCTTTTTGCCACCCGTTTTTATCCAGCTTGTAAACTCCGACAATTATTCCTGCATGTGTTGCCAATATATAATCTGCTTGATTTGCTCTATTAGGATTCAATACCCAGCACCAACGAACCTTTTTATAAATCTCCAATTCTGCATTTGGTCCGGTTGGGAGATAATTTATATTGATAGCAAGATACTTCTTGGTTTTATCAAATTGTACTTTCTTACCTGTAATAGACTTTTCGAGGTCATCTGCCGTAATACATCCATTGTCAGAATAAAATCCACCATAAATATTGGTAAGACCGTTTGAACTATTCAGATTGATATTCAGCTTATGATTGAAGATGTCTATAAGTACAGATTCAATCAGCAGAGCATGCTCATGGGTAAGTCCGTATCTCACAATATAATGTATGACCTGATTGTGAGCTGGATTTTTTCTTTGGATTATACTGTTAATATATAGCTCTTTCGCATCATTGAGGTTTGCTCCATTCTTCTTTTTTACAGAAGCGACATGGCTAAACACTCTGTTACCAGTACCTTTACCTACGTAAAATGGAGCATTGTTTTTCGGATCTACTAGAATATAGACATAATAGCCTATTGCTTCAACTGTTTTTGGGCTAAATTTCGTTAGTGGCATATCTTATTAATTCTCCCGCAGCTCCGACAGAATATTAAGGGGTATATACAAAGAAAGTGTGGAGCTGACTTTCGTTTATCCTACTGAAGGTTGTGGTAAGACCCAATCGGAAATAAACGACACAATACCCCACACCGTAGTAGATATGGAGTATCAAGGCGCAGAATGTACCTATCCCATGTATCTACACGAAGTGAGTGTTGTTCCGTCTCGTCCATCCGATTAGAAAACTACCACATTTTCAGTAGAGGACTTGCGAAAAACACTTTCACAATATGTAATGTCAGACGGCATAACCGCTTGACATGACAAATGTCGGAAAAGTTTTTCAAACGGGCAACACTCACCGGGGTATTGTTCAAAGGTATATTCTAACTTAAAATATTTTGTTCCGTTTCTTTCTAAACAGTTATAGTATTTGTTTGACATATAATGTCCTATAGTATTCTGGAGACAAACGGAACAAAGATTTCAAGAAGACTTATCACAAATATTTGGTGGAAAAGGAAAAATCCTTACCTTTGCATTGTCGTCGGATGCGACGATTCGCTAATAGAGAACAAATACAGGTATCTGCCCCTATCGGATGCCTGTTTTTCTTTTCTTACAGAGACTTTTCCGAGGGAGATGTAGATTTGGGTAGGACGCTCCGAGAAGACTCGAACACTTACTCTATTAGCAATTATGAAGAAACGAGTCTCGCATCTGACCGTCCAAGCAACTACGAGAGTAGTGGTCTTGAAGCTTGTCAGAGTGAGGGCGTACATACGCTTTCGCCTCGGCATGAAAGAGAAGGTTCGGAGTCACTGGCGTAGGTATAGGGTTGCCTGCTCGGAAACATCCGTGACCGTATCTAAGTAAAGATACGCTATTACCCTCCCTCGGTTTCATAGCAGAGATAATGCCTTATGGTGTTATCTCTGTCTTTATTTTGGGACGATTTTTTCCAACAGTTCCCTGTTCTTGTCTCTTACAGACCGCGATATTGACTGGAGATATGTTTGTGTCGTGCGACTGGATATATGTCCAAAGAACTTCTGAATTTGTTCTGCACTCAAAACAGATTGAGGTCTCTTGAAATAGACTCCAACCCTTTATTGATTCGCTTAATCACATCGTGTATCTTGTTGTCGATTGACTTCTGAGTAGTGCAATTAACAAGATATGGCAAGATGTAGTCGGATGGTTTCGCTGGATTCAAAACACCATACCGTCTCATTATTTCCTCAGCAACGGAAGTAAAAGGTATGACTGTTATAAGCCCGCTCTTTCTCGTCTTCCGCCTCCTGAAGCAGACTTCACCGTTAACAATATTCTCGTTCCTTAACGCCAATATATAGCCCAGATTTGCCCCACTTAACTGCAAGGAAAGAATGAAGAAATCCTTTGCAAATCGTTCTGTTATGTTCTGTGGCTGATATGCGAGAAATGCCCCAAGTTCATCATCATCCAATGCAGTCTTTTCCCTACGGACACTATTCAGAGATTGTCCTTTGATATTGGCGAAAGGATTAGTGCCTTTTACATGCCCCACCCTGATACCTTCATTATAGATAGCCTTGAGGGAACGGAGATATATTCGTAGTGTATTCTCACTAATGTCCCGTCCTGTCTCCTTTCTGTAAGTCTTCCTGACGAATGTTATGAAGTCCTTGACAAAAGCATCAGTCATCAAAGAGAACTTTGGCTTTGATGAGAATCGACACAACCAATTTACCGCAGTACGATACAAAGCTATCGTTTTGGGTTGCAATTCTTGACTTTAAATATACCTATCCGCAACCACCGTAAACAGAGACTTATCATCTGCCTTTGCATATAGTCGTTGTCTGTACTCTCTTCCAAAGGCATCGAAGGTGAATTTTTGCCCAAGTTCCCGGACAATTTCATTTGCTACAGACAAAGAACGCTTCACCTTCTCCATAGCGTGCTTATGAGCTTTCAACTTCGGATTCTCCAATTCATCCTTCGTCAGAAGCACCTTAGTTTCGGTGCTATACAATCGTGGAATCCGTTCAAAAGTGACGCGGATTTTGAGTTGTTTTCTTGATTCTTCCTTCTCACGGGAATCCAATACAAGTTTCACTGTAGCAGTCGTCTCCATAAATCAAAATGCACTAACAAAAGCACTAACATTTATTCAAGAGACGAAGGCTTAGCAAGGCAGTCAAAGATTATTTTCGGCTCATAATCAAGACCTTACTAACATTCCGAATATTCAGAATTTTAGCATTTCTCTGACTGTTAATCAGAGGGTCCTTGGTTCAAGTCCAAGTTCGGGAACCACAAGAGAGTGACATTTCTTTCGCTTGCGCTCAAGCTGCAAGCCGATTACGACCGAGCGAAGCGAGTGGAGAAATCTGATTATCAGGCGCTGCGGGGAGCTCGACCCTGAAGGGCTCTCCTCGCGCCTGACTGTTGCCTTTTAGTCCCCTTGAAATGGTTTGTTTATGGACACGTAATACACTGTCTATTAACTGTTTGACCATCAACACGGTGGGTCAAAAATGCCCACCGTGTTGATGATTATGTCGCTAAGCGTCAGGGTATTACGTGGCCATGTTCGCAAGACGGCGGGGTGTCTTTGTGGTCTTTTCTATCCGTTGGGAATTACTTTTATTTGGATAAGTTGACGTTTCGCCAGCTGCAGTGCATGCAAGTCATTGTGTATCTCTGTTGCGAAACCCTTGGGACTGCCGATCGTGCTCTAGTGCGTTCTGTGGCATGTTGCGACTCCTACTGGTGCATAACACTGCACCCTTGGGAGTCCGAATCTGCATTTCATGCGCTGTATGCCATCCAGGTACTCCCAAAGGTTTTGCTGTAAGTGAGTGATAGTTCAAAAGATCCTTCACTACGCTCAGGATACCAAAATTGTCATTCAGATGCCTCAGCTAATGACGTCAATGAAAGGACGAGTTTGTTGACGTCGAGAGAAGAAAACAATCATTTTGACTGAAAAACAGCACCTGTCGTCAATATAATTCCGGTTTTCTTGACGTCGTTATCGTCAGACTAGTATCACTATACTTTCTTTTCCAACTGACTTTTTACCTTGATCCGATATAATTGCTAATTCATGTCACGATGGTCAAGCGACTTAGTGAAGAGTTGCGCAAACAGCCTGGCGCGTAAATCACTATCAGTCAAGCGCTTACGCAAACCGCGTGCCGACTTTGGGGAGCACGCGGTTTGCGTAAGCGCTTGAATTTCAGAAAGATACGCACCAGGCAGACACACATGCGAAGAATGCATGCGCCGCAGGATCAGTCATTCCACCAGCCGCGGCGGTGGTGGAAGATCATGCCGTTACCCTTGCGGTTGTCCTTGCGGAGGAACGGAATCTGGTAGCCGATGCCGAATTCGATGAATTCGGCGATGTGCCTATGGGTCTTGGCAAGAGCCTGGATGTAGAGGTTGTCCCAGATGCGGTACTTGACACCGAAACGGATGTAATGGCATGTCTCCTGACCGCCCGGGCCCTCCGACTTGTAGAATAACGGAAGTCTGTGATCACAGCCGTATGCCGTATGGTCGACTTCGTAGAAGTGGCGGACAGGATTGATCAGGTATACTCCCCAATCAACCATTGCAGTGACATCTCCGAACTTCAGCTCATTGTTCCAGCTGACGCCCACACGGGTTTTCTGGGCATTTGTATACTGGTGTTTCGGGCAATAGAGATTACGGCTTGTCTCACTGCTGACAGCATCATTGAAAAACACATCCACGCCGGCACCTACGCCATACCAGTTGGTCACATTATAGATCGCACCCACATGGAAGGTGGATACCAGGAACTTACGGGTATCCGCGAGATCGGCATTCTGAACTCCGGCCGCAGCAGTCACGTTCATGCTCCATTTATATGGCAGCGACGGGAATTTCACTGCAGGCTTTTCTTCGCCTTCTTCAGGATTTATCGTAGCTATAAGACCGACTCCCCCATATAGGATATTAGCTCCCTTGTTGGGCTCCGCCATACGTCCGTTGCTGATATGGCTGAAACCCAGTTCGGTATTTATGGTGAAGTTGCGTGTGATAGGGAAATCAAGGTTCAGGCCTCCGCTCAGATAGGCATTCAGCCAGGAACCGAATGTCCTGTTAGGGATTGGCTCATTAATAGTTGCCTTGTAATGGCCATTTACTGCAATAAGTCCGGATGCAAGCTTGATGTGCATCTGAAAATGCTTGAGACGAACAGCCGGTAGCATGATGTATGGATATAAGGCAATACCCTCTCCCATCACATCATTACCCAGATTCATGTAAGTCATTCCAAGACCTACAGTCGGATCGTTCAGGTACTGCTGCCAGGGACGCTGACGCGAAGACGGAAATTCCACCCCGATATTCAGACCTGTAGGGGCATTGGGATCGATATCCACAATATTTCCGCTGGGATCGAGATAACCACCCATGAAAGGCTGGATCTTTATTGAAAATCTGTCGTTTCCTGTTTTCGGCAGATGATTTTTCTGTGCATTAACGGGATTGAGACCAAGCATGACAATCCCTAAAAACAGCAATATCGTGCGTTTCATTATCAGTATTTGTTCCACTATTATAACTAACCGCACACATAGATGCAAAAGGGTCTGCAAATGTTGCAGACCCTTGCATTATATTTATTTGCTGTTTTCCATCAGGAACACTTTCATGAAGTCATTCAGGTCACCGTCAAGCACTCCCTGAGTGTCGGAGGTCTCATGACCGGTCCGCAAGTCCTTGACCATCTTGTACGGATGGAGCACATAACTTCTGATCTGCGAGCCCCATTCGATCTTCTTCTTCTGTCCTTCCAGCTCCGCCTGCTTTTCCTGGCGTTTCTTCAGTTCGATATCATACAGACGGGACTTGAGGATACGGAGGGCATTCTGGCGGTTGTCAAGCTGGGAACGGGTCTCGGTATTCTCGACCACGATGCCGGATGGGATGTGCTTCACGCGCACGCCGGTCTCAACCTTGTTGACATTCTGACCGCCGGCACCGCTTGAACGGTAGGTATCCCACTCGAGGTCACCCGGATTGATTTCTATTTCGATGGAATCGTCGACAAGAGGATATACGAACACTGAGGAGAAGGTGGTCTGACGCTTTCCCTGGGCATTGAACGGAGATATACGGACCAGACGGTGCACCCCGCTTTCCGCCTTGAGATAGCCGAAGGCGTAATCACCTTCAACCTGCATCGTAACCGACTTGATGCCGGCATCCTCGCCTTCAAGCTCGTCGGTTATCGTCACCTTATAGCCGTTACGCTCAGCCCAGCGTACATACATTCGCATGAGCATCGCAGACCAATCGTTTGCCTCCGTGCCACCTGCACCGGAATTGATGGTAAGGACAGCACCGAGATTATCTCCTTCCTCACCCAGCATATTCCTGAGTTCCAGCGCCTCAAGTCCCTCAACCGCAGCAGCATAGGCCTGATCGATGTCATCATCCTCCAGCTCCAGAAGCACATTGAGGTCCTCCACGTCCGAAGACACCTTGTCATATCCGGTCACCCAGAACTTGACTCCAGAGAGTTCCTTCAGGAATTTCTCCGCCGCCTTCGGGTCATCCCAGAAATCCGCAGCGAGGGTCTTCTCCTGCTTCTGCGCCACTTCTTCGCGCTTGGCTTCCACATTGATGCACCTGCCGAGGGTTTCGACACGCTGCTGAAGTTCCTTTATCTGTTCTGTACTTATCATCTTGAATTACTCCCGTTGTCGCAAAATCATACAAAATTAGTCAATTTTACAACAGTAGCAAAAGAGAAATCGTTATATTTGTAGATATTAACTCTGCAAACTATGATCAACCCTGTCTACACAGCAGCTGAAGACCGCTACGAATGCGGAATGAAATACCGCAGATGCGGCAAGAGCGGCATCATGCTTCCCGAGATATCTCTCGGGCTCTGGCAGAATTTCGGTGAAACGGCTCCGCTCGCCCGCAGCAGGGAAATGTTGCTTCACGCCTTTGACAAAGGCGTCTGCCACTTCGATCTGGCCAATAATTACGGTCCGTCTTACGGAAGTGCAGAATCCACTTTCGGAAAAATAATCAGCAGCGACCTCAGACCGTACAGGGACGAACTCTTCATATCCACAAAGGCTGGATATGACATGTGGCCGGGACCGTACGGAAACCTCGGTTCACGCAAATATCTGATGAGCAGTCTTGACCAGAGCCTGAAAAGGATGAATCTGGATCATGTCGACATCTTCTATTCTCACAGGTTCGATCCGGACACTCCCCTGCAGGAAACCATGCAGGCGCTGGTGGACATAGTCCGCAGCGGAAAAGCCCTTTACGCCGGCATCTCCAACTACCCTCATGACGCTGCCGAATATGCATACAGATACCTTTCCGAGCATGATGTGCCATGTCTGCTGCATCAGGTGAAATACAACATGATGCACAGGATTCCGGAGACAGAAGACCTCCTTGAGCAGGCAAAAGAGGCCGGATCAGGTCTGATCGCATTCTCGCCTCTGGCCCAGGGGCTTCTCACAGACAGATACCTTGGCGGAATACCTTCCGGCTCCAGAGCGGCACGCGACTTCTCGCTCAAGGCAAGCACCATCACGCCGGAGCTTCAGGAAAGACTTCGGAAGCTGAACGAGATGGCTGCCGAAAGAGGACAGAGCCTGGCCCAGATGGCTCTGGCTTGGACTTTGAAGAACGGCCTCGTCACTTCCGTCATCATCGGAGCCAGCAGCATAGCCCAGATCGATGACAATCTCAAGGCAATGAACGACACAAGGTTCTCGGCAGAGGAACTTGAAATGATAGACAGGATCATCGGATGATAGGCATTTTTGACTCAGGCGTCGGCGGGCTGTCCGTCTTCAGGGAGATACGCAAGGTTCTTCCCGAGCAGAGCTATGTCTACTATTCTGACAATGCTCACTGCCCTTATGGAGAGAAAGGACGCGAATATATAATAGACAGGGCACGGGCAATCACCAGATTCCTTATTGACAAAGGATGCGAGATCATCGTCGTCGCATGCAATACGGCAACAGCCGCGGCCATCAGCACGCTTCGCGAAGAGTTCCCTGTAAAATTCATCGGCATGGAGCCTGCCATCAAACCGGCAGCCCAGTCCACACGCACAGGGGTAGTCGGGGTCCTTGCGACAGCCGGCACGCTGAAAGCGACCAAATATCTGGACACCAGGGAGAAATGGGCCCGGAACGTCAGGATCGCAGAGCACATAGGCCAAGGGTTCGTCGAACTGGTGGAGAGCGGGAAGGTCAGCGGACCGGAAGCTGAAGCTACCGTACGCACCAGCCTTATGCCGCTGCTCGAGTCAGGCGCCGACACGATAGTCCTCGGATGTACCCACTATCCTTTCCTTATAGATACCATAAGCAAGATCGCTGACAAAGAGTTCCCGGAACGCAAGGTCAAGGTCATCGATCCGGCCCCTGCAGTAGCAAGACACCTGCTGGAGGTGATGAGGCAGGAGGGAATAGACGAAACAAGTCCGGAAGGATACAGAGTAGAGTTGAACTCTTCCGGTGATCCTGCCGGACTCGTCAGAACTTTCGATAGTCTGGTCAGAGAATAAGCATCTACATGCCGTGACGTTCTCTGCACTGGTCCATGAGTGTCTGAAGGTCAGGAAATTCAAGTTTCCTTACACCATCATATGCTGACAATATAAAGTCTCCGTTTCCGAGCAGATAAATTTCATATTCATCCGGAATATCAGTGTAGAACACGACATCTCCGACATTTTCATCCCAGATGAAGAAGTATTGATGCTCACCATAACCATTATAATATGTCATCCATACACCTATTCTGTCACCATCATGACAGAATAACTTATGCACATACCCCTGCAGGTTACCAAAGCTACTAAGATCAAATTCGGTCTCTCCATACTCCACTTCAACAAATTCGTCTATCTTTTGCCAGGTACCGACCTCATAAACTTCGCCTCTGGTCGGATCATCGGCCGAACAGCATACTGACAGATACATTCCTTCAATAAATCTGGCAGAAATCCCGCCATCATATTTCTTTTCAAAAACCAGATCCAGAGAAGCTGTATCATATACCTTCAGTTCATCTTCATCATACAGCAACAGGTACTTGTCATCTGCACTGAATCTATGGTCTGGCCACATAAAGCCATATTCTTCCGTATAGATATCTATCCCGACACATGCACTATCACCTGTATGGACATTCAGCAGTGTTCCATCCTGATAATCAAACATATATCTTCCCGTTTCACTCATCGGAATCATATGGCTGACGACACCATCTTTCCATCCGTCTGCTCCAGCCTCCAGATCGGCAAGCCTCAGGGATACACCCGTCCAATCTTCCATATTCCTGCCTCCTATGTATGTCTCATCCGCACTGAGCCCATGAAACATTATATCTTCAGCTTCAATGAGCGTTTCCCCGGTAGCCAGATCCATCAGACAGGAATGGTAGTCTTCATTAAAGTACAGGAGGTATTTTCCGGACGCAGAAATGACAATATCATCAGAATCATAACCACCTAGACCGACTTTATGCTCCGCTATCTTTTCGCCTGCCTTCAGGTCATAGATTACAGCATTTCTTTCCTTCTCATAATCAATTACCGCCAGATAGTCTCCAGACAAGGACATCATTTCAGAAGAAGGCACCCTCATCAGCAGCTCAAAGTCATCTGCGCTGCGGACCTCTCCGTTTGACAGAACAATATAATCATCAGAAGATACGACCACATGTTCTCCACGGGCAACGAAAGATGACAGATCATAGAAATTCCACACACCATCCTCATTCACCAACATATCATTGCAATCGGAAGAAATCATCATCTCGTCTGCCATGCAGTTCAGTTCCAGCGACATGAACTGCGTAAATGTATCTGTATCATAAAGATATGCACTATATGAATCAGCAGCATATATTACGTCGTCAGATGCAAACCCGCAATCTCGGCATGAATACACCCAATCAGTTCCCTTCAGGTTCCCGTCCTGATCATATAGGCATAATTTCGAATCCCCATCTTCATCCTCAGTCGCGATCAAGACATCACCATTGAATCTGTTGATGTCTATTTTACGGATGTTTTCTGGCATCGGGATGAGCGGAAGACGTCCGTTCACGACATTCATCCCACATATCATAAGCGAATCTGCCATGACATACAGATCATGCTGACCATGGTATCGGGAATATGTTTTATATCCCTTTTCAGTCCATGCTGATTTCCAGCTGTAATCAGTCGTATCCCATGTTTCAACGGAAACATAGGTTACACCTGAGATATCTTCCGCTTCAGAAACCTCGATCATCCAACGGCCATCATTTGAGAAGGCATAATCGATATGTTCATGGCAATCTGTATCAAACTCCCGGGTTTCAAGGTCAATCAGTTCCCCTCTATCCAAGTCATAGATATACAAGGCACGGTAAAAATCTTCATCTTCAAATTCATCAGGTCGCATACATAGAAGCACCCGGGAACCCATCTGGTCAAATTCACAGGATTCCATGACCTCATTATGCAGAACATATATCGGCTTCGCCTCCCCGCTTTCCAGATTTGAGGCATATATTGTAGAATCCAGCTGATAAATGATATTGGAGTAATCAGGAGAAAGGTATGAGTATACCTCAGAGGGGCATAGAAGTTCCTTTTCATCATTCATCAAATCATAACGTGCATAATTACTATATGCATAAGATCCGTCAATGCCGATGACGGGGCCATCAAACGACACCTTTCTGGAAGATAGACTCCTGGCGAAAGCACAACTGCGCAACAGTCTTTCTGCATCCGCAATATAAGGACGGTCCGGATCATCAAGATTCTCAGGAAGAATGGTCAAGGCCAGTTTTTCTGCCTGATTTACGTGCCCGTCCGCCAGAAGGGTGCGGCCACACGAAGCAAGTCCGGCGCTTTCTTCTGCCAGAAGTCTATTGAATTTATCGTTGACAGCTGCCTTTTCAGCCTTCTCATGGTCATACCTGACATATAGATAAACAGTTGACGCAACCAGTGACAGAAGGGCCACAGAAAAGATCATTATAAGATTTCGCTTGGAGCTGAAGAATGATTTTATATTCATGACATGAATTGATTATGGTTTTGCAGCGACAAAATTAGTTGCATCCCATATGATAATCAAGAAAACCATGGAAGATTGTATGAATCCTCGGGATTATTGTATGAAATCACATTTTACAACTATAAAGGAACCGGAACAGTGTTGCGTTTTACGAGGTAAAACGGTATCTTTGTATGATTGTCGGTCAAATCACGATTGAATTTATGAATTTACGCTTTTTTCTTGCATTGGTATTGGGGCTGCTGATGACGGCATGCGGTCCGGAAGTGGAACCGGATCATAATGATACGGGGTCTCCTGAAACAGAAAATCCGGTCGATCCGGAAAAACCTGAGGATCCGGGTAGTCAGGATCCTGAGCCGGAGCCAAAACCGGAGCCGGAGCCTGTAGAATCATATTATGTAGAGGTGGCCGAGAACTTCAGCGACTGGACAGGAGACTACCTCATCACATACACTACAAGCAGTACCGTATCCGTATTCGACTCGTTCAGCGATACCAGCAAGGGAGCCTCTGAGACCGATCTCATATCCCATCTGACTGCTGAAGGTATCCATTCTGACTATGGAGACCCGTACAAGGCAGTGGTCAGCAAGGTTGGCGAAGGATACAGCGTATATCTGACAGGAGTCGGCTATCTTGGAATGACCGCAAGCAAGAACTCGGTTTCGAAAACCGACAGTGCGCCTACCGCATCTACCGACGAATATCTCTGGACATTCTCATACAAGAGTGGCGGAAGCGTATGGATGTCAAACGTAGGTCATAGCGGATACCGGCTTCAGTGGAATAACAGCGCATCATGCTTCAGATGCTACAACGGCAGTCAGGAAGAACTCACCCTTTATCGCAGAGGCACATCGACAGGCGGCGCCACACCGTCACCGGATCCTGATCCGGACACCCCTGTAACTCCTGACCCGGAACCTGACCCAAATCCCGATCCGGAACCAGAACCTGATCCTGACCCTGACCAGCCGGGCGACATTCCGACCCCTGTCCCAGGACAGAGCGGGAAATACGGATGGTACGAACTTCCGGTAATCGACTATTCATCTTCTGGAAGCTATCTGATTGACAATAACGACAAGAACCTTTATTACGCCCACCACATGTGTGCAGGAAACGAGAAAGGTCCTGGCGGCAAGAAAGCAAGAAACTACACTGTCTGCTATAGCGCAGAACATCATTGCCCGGTATGGGTTGCAGCACCTAGGCACAAGATGTATCAGAGCGGAGCCAGCAGGACCGATGCATACGGAAAAGATCCTGCCATACCGTCAAACATCCAATACAGTTCAAAGAGTACAGGCGGCGGATGCAACAAGGGACACATGCTCGGATCGGCAGAAAGGCTGTCATCCACAGCCACAAACAAGCAGGTATTCTACTACACCAATATAGCGCCGCAGTATTCCGACACGTTCAACACCGGAGGCGGTGGATGGAACATCCTCGAGGACTGGGTGGATACCCAGGTATGTTCAGATACGCTGTATGTAGTCATCGGAACATATTTCGAGACCTATACCGACAAGCGCGGCAATACGGATTCGCCTAAGACGATCAGTTTCGGAGGCAGAAGCGACGTGACACGTCCGTCCATGTTCTATTATGTACTCCTGAGAACAAAGAGCGGAAGCAGCGGAAAGCCGCTGTCGCAGTGCAGTACCTCAGAGATAAAATGCGCGGCTTTCGTACGAAGCCACAAGACTCCGAAGAAGACCGCAGTGAGCTCGATGGACATGATGTCTGTAAGCGATCTGGAAAAAATCACCGGTTTCACATACTTCCCGAACGTGCCGCAGGCACCGAAGAACAGCTATAAAGCCTCCGACTGGGGACTATAATTCCAGCAGGGCCAACTCGTCGTCAAAGAATTGCATGATTTTTTGACGTCAGTTAGCAAAACGGACAATATTACACGAAAAAGTAAGCACGACGTCAAAAAATAGCCCATTTTATTGACGACGACTAAACAAAAAGGATAACACTAAAATTTGAGCGAAGCGATAGTAAGTCCTTTCCCCGAGGGTCGCGACCGGTAAGCAAATAGTCCAGTGGACTTTTGCAGGGAGCAGCACGAAGTGATGGTAGGATTTAGGATAGGGGTAACGTGGACATATTTTTCATATTTCTGCACCGCCTGGATCAAGGAAAGAGAAGCACAGACAACAAGATAACAGATAACTCTAAAAATATGAAAGGAACGTATATATTTCTAGCTGACGGCTTCGAGATTTCAGAAGCCCTCACAACAGTGAACATGCTCCGCAGAGGAGGCATCAACGTAAAGACCGTATCGATCTACGACGACAGGATCGTGACCAGCTCAAACCGCATACCTGTGGTTGCAGACATGGCATTCGGCGAATTCAGGGCATCGACCTCATTCGGTCCATGCCTTCCGTCCGACGTGATGATCTTCCCTGGCGGAATGCCGGGTTCTGCAAACCTGGCGGCATTCAAGAAGCTGATGGACATCATGGTGCAGCACTATGAGGAAGGCGGTACTGTAGCAGCCATATGCGCAGCCCCAAGCGTAGTCCTGACCCTTCTTCCGAACATCGAGGACAAGAAGATGACATGCTATGACGGCTTCGAGCAGGCTCTGGCAGACAAGGGAGCGGAATATGTTAAGGAAGGCGTTGTTGTGGACGGAAACATGATCACAGGACGCGGACCGGGCTGGGCTCAGGATTTCGGTCTCACTATTCTGGCTCACGTAAAAGGACAGGAAGTCGCTGACAAGGTCAAGGCCGGACTGATGCTTTAGACCGGAACGCCACAAAGCAAGTGTAATAAAACCAGACATAATATGTTGAAATTCAAGGACAAGACCGTCCTCATCACAGGAGGCGGCACTGGCATCGGTGAGGCCCTCGCCTACCAGTATGCCAAGAAAGGGACTAACGTCATCCTCACAGGAAGACGTCTGGAAGTGCTGGAGAAAGTGCAGAAGAAGTGTATCGGGATGGGAGTGAAGGCATGGTGCAAGACCGTTGACATGGAAAAGCCGGAATCGATCGACGAACTCGTAGCATGGATACATTCTGAAGGACATCTGATTGACTTCATGCTCCTCAATGCCGGCATTTCGCAGAGAGCGCTCACTCTCGAAACTGACATCAGCGTAGACCGCAGACTGATGGAGGTGAACTATTTCGGAGGCATCTACCTTGTGAAATCCCTCAAGGACATGTTCTTAGAGAGAGGAGTCCACATCGCTGTAGTATCTTCAGTATCAGGAGTTTTCGGATTCCCGGTACGTTCTGCATACTGCGCGTCGAAGCATGCGATCCACGGTTTCTATGAAACCATCGCACTGGAATACCCGCAGATCAAGACCACAATCCTCATCCCAGGACGTATCCATACGGATGTGTCGAAGAACGCCCTTGACGGCAACGGAAAGGCAACCGGCGTGATGGATCCCGGTCAGGCAAACGGATATGACGTGAACAAGTGCGCCCGCAAAGCGATCAGGGCGATTGCACGCTGCAAGCACGAGAAAGTGATCGGCGGATTCGACACCATCATGGTGCCGTTCTACAGGTACATCACCCCGTTGTTCCGTCTGATCGCACGAAATGTATCGGCAAGATGATGCAATCTATTTACGGATGAACAATATGGCCATCAGCGGAAGCGCTATGATGGCCATTGTTGCGCTTATAGGGAGATATATCCCGAAATTCACGTAGTTGACCACCAGATAGGTAACGAGCAGAAGGCCGACTCCCATACAGCTGGAAATCAGGTAATGTCTGCGGATGTCGTTACTTTTGCAGAGGATGCGGCTTAGGTTAGGTACTCCCAATGAGATGAATCCTATAGGTCCGCATATAGACACCGAACTGGTAACAAGGAACATTATCGCCAGAAGAAGGAGAGCCTTTTTCAGATTGGAAAGTTCGATCTCGCCGCTAAAATGCGCAGTGAGGGTCTTGGCTGCTTTGAACGCTACCAGAAGTCCTGCAGCAAAAAGAGAGAGTGAGAAAATCACATCCCATGTGGTCACGCCTTCCAGTTCAAAATTGGCTGCTCCCCAAAGGTAATACTGCTTGAGCAGATCGCCGTTTGGGGCGTTTGTAACAACGATGGTACCCAGAGAACCAATGAATGTGCCGAACAGGATGCCGAAGGTGATCAGGTTCTGGGTGCTGACACGAAGAGTCACAAAGAAACATACCAGCGTGCATATGAGCGTACATATGAAGCTGCCGACAGTCAGCGAACACCATCCGGTCATGGTGGCAGCTGCGGCTCCGAGACATGCCGCACTGCCAAGACCGAGGCTATAGACGTCACCCAGCTGGTTTCTCCAGAGGTACTGCATCTGGATGCCACCGACAGGCAGAGCTATCCCAGATAATATAACATATAGAAGACTTAACATATTCATCAGAATTTATATTCTATTCCTGCCAGGAAGTTCCTTCCCGGCATAGGATAGCCGCCGACCACTTCATATCTGCAATCAAAGATATTTCTTGCTGATAGCCTGACTCCCAGGCTCCCCGCCCGGCCGAGCGCAAAAGCCTTTGCAAGAGTCACATCAAACGTATTCCAATCTGGCATTTCGCCATATCCGTCAGAACGTCCCGACCTAAGATGCCACAAAGGACTGAGCGACCAGCCTTTCCATGACAAGAGGCCGTTCAGCACCATAGTATGCTTTGCAATGTATGGTACGGCGCTCCCATAGGAATAGCTGTCAGGAGTGACATCCTTGGCTGACTGCCATGTGTATTTCGCATCAAGAGAGAGAGTCCAGTCACCGGAACGGAAATCCGCACCCAAGACCACATCTGCGCCGAGGGCGCGTACGCGACCTATATTATATGGGAGCCATATATTGGGATCGGCTTCCGTCGGAGCCGATATTATCTTATCTTTCAACAAGTTGCAGAACCCGTCAAGTTTGGCGTTGATTGTCCATTTGGAAGAAAGTGTCCTGTTAAAATCCAGTCCTATATCCATCATCCATGCATCCTCGGGACGGAGATCGGGATTGCCATAGCCTGCATAATAGAGCTCATTGAACGTCGGAATCCTGTATGCCCTGCGTCCGAATGCGGTTATATCAAATCCCTTGAATATGGTATACTTCAAGTCCAGAGACGGCGAAAAGGCACCTCGCGAAAGAGCGTCCTGATCAAATGCACCCAGATATTCGAAAGCGACGTTGGCCGAGAAACGCTGAAAGCGGAATGACGAGGCCAATGCTCCCAGGACAGAAAAACGGGAAGCATCATAGCCGGTAGACTTCAGGCCATCCCACTGAAGATCGGCGGCCAGCGAAAGCCTGCACCAGTCAGTCAGTCGGAAATCATGAGCAGAATTGAGCTGAAGCTCAGTCTGTCCATATCGGCTGTCACCCCATGAGCTGAAATACTGTATATCGTCATAGGATCCCTTTGCACTGAGTTTCAAAGTATAAAACCCGGACAATTTCTTGCTGAGCACACCCTGGATGAAAGCGTTCCTATCCTTCTGCCTGTCCGTAGAAGGATAGGATGTCGAGCCTGGAGTTCCGCGGTCTGCATCACTGTAGTACGCCTTGACATGGAAGTCTCCACCTGTAATCGTGCCGAAAAGATCCATGCCTGCACGTATTTGTCTGAGGTCATTATTGGCCCTCCTGAGAGTATCAGCATACGGAAAATCACCCTTGCTGAAAGAACCGGAAACATTTGCCGACAGCGACAGGCGCTCGTTCAGACGGAAATCAAGCCTGATTTTCGGCATATATGTACCGAAGGATCCTGCGTAGAACGAAGCGGATGCAGAAACGGGAGCCATGCCGAAGACTGGTCTTAAAGTATTGAACGACACGCTGTTCTGCGCATAGTCTATTACTGCGGAGCTGAAGTTTTCGATGCCCAATGCACCCAGGTCTGTCTGACCGGACTGAACATTTCCCACGCGCACGCCATCGACATAAATCGCGGTATGTGCACTGCCCATTCCCCTCAGACTCACAGTCTTGAGGCCAGCGGATCCTCCGTTGTCTCCGACCAGAAGCCCGGGACTGAGCTGAAGCGCATCTGAAATCGTGAATGAATTGCTGAATGACAAGGTATCCTTGCGTGAGACCACCACACCCCTGTCAGCCGTGACCGTCACTGCATGCAGTGAATCGGTGGCCGGGATCTCCATCCCGGCAGGCGAGCCTTCTGAAATCAGGCACGCCGAAAGAATCAAAGATAAAAACATTATGTTACGCCTTCACGGAAGCCTGCCCCCGGGCTCCACTTGTTTGACTTGACTATGGCAGGTCTTCGGACTCATCCCTACCTCCTCCGACCTTGTCATATGACCGGTCGGGCGCCTTGTCTTGCGACAAAGGCCTCAGAGGCCCCCTGCGCCTTCTCACAGCTGGTAGCTGCAATGGCATGATGCAGGAGCATTCAGGATTTACCGCTGCGGGCACAGTTCCGGTTTCCCACCGGATTCCCTTACTCCATAGCCCAATATTTATGGTCACCTAAGCGCCTGTCCTCCAGCGCTTTGCCTACCAACACGGTGGGGCAAAACTACCCACCGTGTTGATGGTCAACATGCTGAGTATCACTGATTTAGGTGACAAATGTATTCGAAAAGGTTCTGACAGCAGTCTTCAAGCAGGTCCAGAACGAGTCCGAATCCCTCGATTCCCATATAATATGGGTCAGGGATGTAGGACATCTTCCTTGCCTTGAGGAATTCAGCCATCCTGTGGATCTTGTCAGCAGCCTCAACCGAGGGAGCCAGCTCACGAAGATCCTCATAGTTCTGGTCATCCATCGCTATGATCATGTCAAACTCCAGGAAATCCAGAGAAGACACCTGACGTGAACGATGCGTCAGACCAAATCCGCGGTACATGGCAGCATTGCGCATACGTCGGTCGGGAAGTTCTCCCCTATGACCGCCATAAGTACCGGCAGAATCCGCCTCTATCCTGTCTTCCATACCGTTCTCCCGAACGATATGCTCGAATATGCCCTGCGCAGCCGGAGAACGGCATATATTCCCCAGGCACACGAAAAGGACTTTGTATTTGGAATTTACTTCTTTCATTTTACGATGATGCGTTCTATACGGCGCGGAACTGATGTGAGGATTTCGTATGGGATGGTGCCAAGAATCTCGGCAAGTTCCGAAACTGTCGGAGACTCACCGAAGATAGTTACGGTATCCCCTACCTTCACATCGACCCCTGTCACATCGAGCATGCACATATCCATGCAGATGTTTCCTATGGTCGGGACGCGGTGACCATTGATCATGAATGATGCCTTGCCGCGGCTCAGATGGCGGTCTACCCCATCAGCATAGCCGACCGGAATAGTGGCTATCACTGTCCCTTCGGGAGCTATATGTCCATGACGGCCATATCCGATGGTTCCGTCCTCTGGCTTCAATGTCTTAACCTGCAGCACCTTACACTTGAACGAAGCCACAGGATAGAGCTTATTTCCAGGTATTGCACTGACTCCATAGATACCGATACCAAGACGTACCATATCGAACTGATATTGAGAGAAACGCTCGATTCCTGCCGAATTCAGTATATGGTATAGCGGCTTGTATCCCAAAGCAGAAGACAGTCTGTCTGCATTTGACTTGAAAAGTGAGATCTGCCCGAGAGTAAACTCGTCACATGAAGGTTCATCTGCGGCAGCAAGGTGGGAATAGACAGACTTGACACGGACGTAACTGCATGTACTCAGGAAATCCATCAGTTCCGGCAGTTCATCCGACATGAATCCAAGACGATGCATTCCTGTGTCAAGTTTGATATGAATAGGGAAATCATGCATTCCTCTTTTCTTCAGGACCTCACACAAGACTTTCAGGGAGTATATGTTAGGAATTCCCGGTTCAAGACCGTAATTGATTATCTGCTCGAACGAATCTGTGCCGGCGGTCAGTACCATGATCGGCGACTTGATGCCACCTTGACGCAGTTCCATACCCTCTACCGGATACGCGACCGCAAGATAGTCAGCTCCAGCATCTTCCATGACTGAGGCAAACTCGACAGCACCATGCCCATATGCATTGGCCTTGACCAGCACCAGAAGTTTGGTCGAATCCTTAAGTTTCGACCTGAAATATTTATAGTTTTCCAGACATCCGCCCAGATTGATCTCGAGTCTTGAAAAGTCTTCTTCCCTGAACATATTGTTGTGTGTTGATAATTAGATTTCTCCACTCGCTTCGCTCGGTCGAAATGACAGAGGGTCCTGGTCGTAATCAGCTTGCCGCTTGAGCGACAGCGAAAGAAATGACAAAGTGCCCGGTCGAAATGACAGAGGATATAATGAACTGAGAAATCAGATGCAAAAATACTAAATTATCTGACATAAAATCGTATTTTTGCCGTTGGCTTGTTTTTTGCAGAATAATGCGGCCGCAATGACTGACCTTATTTCCTGCACACGACAGACAAAATGTCAGTCCGGCGCAATTTGATTTTAACCAATTAACAATTTTTATATGAACATTTGGATCATTATGATTCTCGTCATGGTTGTCAGCCTGCTTGTACAAGGCATGCTGCAGAGCCGTTTCGAGAAGTATTCAAAGGTAGGACTTCCTAACGGGATGACAGGTGCAGAGGTGGCAGAAAAAATGCTTCGCGACCATGGTATCTATGACGTGAAGGTCGTTCCGACACGAGGAAGTCTCACAGACCATTTCAATCCTCAGACAAAGACAGTCGCACTCAGCGAATCTGTCTATTCAAGCAGAAGTGTTGCAGCTGCAGCTGTTGCTGCACACGAATGCGGACATGCTGTACAGCATGCGACAGGTTATGCATTTATCCAGATGCGCTCAGCATTGGTTCCGGCCGTAAGCTTCGCATCGGGAATCGTACAGTGGGTTCTTTTGGCAGGAGTGATCTTCATGCAGACCATGCCGAGTCTTCTTTGGATCGGCATCGGGCTGTTCGCATTGACAACTTTGTTCAGCTTTGTGACTCTCCCTGTGGAGATCAATGCAAGTGCAAGAGCTATTTCATGGCTTTCACGCGCTGGTATCACTGACGGACAGACACGTCCTATGGCAATCGACGCACTTAAATGGGCAGCATACACATATGTAGTTGCTGCTGTCGGTTCTCTTGCAACCCTGCTTTATTATATCGGACTTGCCAGAGGCAGAGACTAGACAGACAATACTTATCAAAAAAGGCTGCTCGATGATCGAGCAGCCTTTTTTTTGATTTATCTCTTCTTGGATGGCATCATGTAAAGATCCGCCATCGGAATAAGCATCATAATATCGATTGCGGCAATCAGCAGCACGGCTCCGACAGCGCCGATGGTCAGGGCCATTGCCAATGCATAAAGGAATGAGAATGCATGCAGCAGTGTCGCCGATATGCCCAGGAGGAGCCATACCCGGAGAGATGTAAGGCGATACAGCAGCAGGGCAATGACAGCGAATGCAAGCGGAACGAAGAACATCAGATTCTCCCCTAAGGCCACAAGCAGCACAAGGCTGAGGAAAGCCATCAGTACAAGCGTACCATACAACATATTATATGCATAGTGTGTAGCAGCTGTGACAGATGCGCTTGATCGCATCGAATTGTTGGCAGCCCTGACAGCAGCACTTCGGTTTTTCCAATAGAAGAAACCAAGCACTCCCGCAAGGATCACAACGAATATTATCATCGCAACATTGTCAAACTGTACTCCATGTATCACTCCGAAAGGCTTGAATTCAGCTCCGGCTATAAGGCAGCAGAGATATGTGAGCAGCAATCCGGCGAGCAGGGCAATGACAGCAGCTGCGAACACCAGTCCTGCAGTCTTCAGCACCTTGACAGCCTTCATTCTTCCACGGAGAATCTCCAGAGCAGAAATTGCAAGGAAAATCAGGAGGACAACTATATTGATGACAACATACCAGGTCTTGGTGAAGTTGAACAGTCCGAATACAGGGATAGTGAAATTGACCACATCCTTGTCCGACTTAAGGTAATCCTTGTCCGCATACTTTGGATTGGTCACATACTCCAATGCCATCGGAAGTACCTGAGCGCCATAATGCTGGATTGACTTTTCGTTTATATTGCTGAAATTGTCCTTGTCGGTATGGTAGTGGTTGACGTCGGCTATAGTCGAGAAATTGACTCCTGGGATGTCTTTCTTCACAATGGTGAAATCCGTGAAGTTAGGCATGAATCGGTACACGACCGTAGTCAAGGAGTAGGTGTGCTTATATTCTGCAGTCTCTGCGTATAGATCCATGATCTTCTCATTGCCCTTGGATGTCTCGAAGAGGAGACAAGGGCCGAACGGGCCGCGCGCCTCAAGATTGATGATGAACCCCACGTCCTCAAACTCCTGTCTGTCATTCTTATACATTTCACTCATTCCCATCATGCCCACTTCCTCAGCATCGGTGAAAAGTACCTTGACGCCCTGGTTCCAATCCTGGCGGCTCTTAAGAAGCTGATTTACAGTTTCCAAAGCCACTCCTACACCATAACCGTCATCAGCAGCGCCATATGACCATACAGTATCACGCTTAGGCATAGGCTGCGAATAACGGGAGTCGAAATGGGCAACTATCATAAGATAGGTTGTATCCTCCAGTTCCTTGAGCGGATGAAATTCGGCAAGAAGATTTTCTGCATCGAATGTATACAGCACATGCTTCTTGAGCTTCGGATCCGGGCCTTGAAGAGAATCGTAGCGGAAGCGTTTTACAGTATCTGCTCCAAGTGTATCCAGTCTTCCCGCAAGATACTCCCTCACCCTCGAGCGTGCTTCTACATGTTCCGGAGCCACAGAATGGTGTTCCTTTGAAATGACCTTGATATCTTCAACCACACGCGCCGAAGAAAATCCTTCGGCACCGGCTGGCTGCGGCGCCGGTCTTGTCCACAGCCCGAAAGAAAGGAGGGCCGTCATAACAACGCAAAGCGCCAGATAAACAGGTCTGAATTGTTTCAATCTATTCATATTCATCAGGTTTTAATACTTTTTCAATGATTCGTTGGTCTTCTTTATCAGATCGATTGTAGTTGCATCCGAAGCATATACGGAGAAGAGTCCCTGAGGTTCCTGAGCCGGATCGCCACAGTAATCGTCGCCCGGACACCAGAATTCGTTGGTCTCGGACTGGCCTGCAAATCCGCCCCATCCCCAGAAATTGACTCCCGCCAGAGGCTCACCCTTCTCCTGAGCCTGAAGGAGGCGTCCGAAGACATATGAGTAATACTCGTCACGGGCAGTGGTTGCGGATTCCTTTGAAAGACATACTCCGTCCCAGAACTTTTCAGCCTCACCTTCAAACGTTTTCTCTCCGTCACGAGGATAACCGAATTCCTCCAGGACAATCGGCTTTCCAAGTCTTTCTGCTACAGGGAAATGGGCGGTCAGATACTCCTCTGTCCTGGCATTGGCAACCGACACGCTGTCAGCGAAAGTATCCTTTGTAACCCACCTCCAGACAAGAGGCCATATATGTACGTTCAGATAGTCAAAATGTCCGCATGCATGGATCTTTTCAAACAGGTCCATATCCACCTCGCATCCGTAAAGGCCCTCACTGCCGGAGGATACCATATGATTTGGATCCAGAGACTTGATGAGCCCTGCAGAAGTGCACATCCAATCGGCAAATGCAGCCTTGGTCACGCTGTCACGTGCAAATGCCCTCGGCTCATTGCCGATCTGCCATGAAAAGATTGTCGGATCGTCCTTGTATGCCTTGCCGGTAATGGTATTGGTCCTGGTAACGATGTTCTTCACATGGTCATAATACAGCTGCTTCGCCTTTTCATTCTTTACAAAGCGGCTCACATGTTCCACATAGTTTTCATACCCGTCCACCGACGGAAGCAGTGCCTTTCCATCCCCTGCCCACTCCAGATACTGGCCGTATCCTCCTGACCATTCCCAGGAATTGTTGAAGTACAGCACGGCATGCATGTCTCGCTGAGCCATCTGGTCCAGAAGATAGTCAAGGCCACGGAGAAGTGTATCGTTATATACTCCAGGCTCAAGCTGAAGAACCGGTTCGACTTTATATGCGACTCCCTCAGGTCCATCAGAACCCACCAGGATACGCAGGTTGGTCACACCTATCGCCTTGAGAGTGTCAAGCTCCCTATGCAACCTGTCACGGTCACCGCCGCGACCCTCCGAAGCGATTATAGGGCCATACCAGAAATTCGTACCGACAAAGGTGACCTTTTCGCCATCACGGACGAACTCTCCGTTCTGCACGGTCACAAAACCTCTGTATTTAGAATCCTCTGTCTTTTTGACGTTTGAGCTACAGCCGCAGAAAAACATCAGGGACACAGATAAGACAAACAAAATATTTCCCGGTTTCATAGTAATACCCTTCGGTTTATAAAATGAATAATTTGACAAAAATAGTCATTTTTACCGAGATTGATGACTATATTTGCCTACGATATGGAAGAAAACGAAAAATATATGAGGGAGGCTCTGCGCGAAGCAGGGTACGCGGCAGCTGAAGACGAAGTGCCGATCGGAGCTGTGGTTGTATGCCGGGGACGCATAATCGGCAAGGGTCACAACATGACGGAAAAGCTCTGCGACCCAACTGCGCATGCTGAGATGATAGCAATCACGGCTGCCACTGAAGCCATGGGAGGCAAGTATCTCAACGACTGCACATTATATGTTACAGTGGAGCCGTGTCCGATGTGTGCAGGAGCATTGGCATGGTCCCAGATCGGGCGTGTTGTCTATGGAGCATCGGACCCTAAGCGCGGATTCTCACAATTCATTCCTTCCCTCATGCATCCGAAGACTGAGGTCATTTCAGGCGTTCTGGCTCAGGAGTGCGGTGATCTGGTGACAGAATTCTTCAGAAACAAAAGGAACTGATCATGGAATGGCTTGAGGGACTTGGACTTTTCGGTCTGTTCATAGGTACGTTTCTGGCGGCTACCGTTCTGCCGTTCAGTTCCGATGTGCTATATCTGGCAATCCTGGCTGCTACCGGCAATCCTGTCGCATGCCTGCTGGTCGGCACATTGGGGAACTGGCTTGGCAGCGTATTCACCTACTGGATCGGATGGATTGCCAAGTGGGAATGGATACAGAAATGGTTCAAGGTCAAGCCGGAAACACTTCTGAAACAGAAAGAGAAGATCGACAGGTACGGTGTATGGCTGGCCCTGCTGGCATGGGTGCCGTTCATCGGAGATGTGATAGCCATAGCATTAGGATTCTACAAGACTCGTCCCGGCTGGACGATAGCCCTCCTGCTTGTGGGCAAATTCATGAGGTTCCTTGTCTGGAACATGATTTACGGAATATTTTAATCGACTCCCTTTTGTTTATCCCACCAGGTCCACATAGAATAGGCTATTCTAGGTCACCAATGCAGACCGGGGGAAAGTACACTTTCAAACCGGTCTGCATCTACTGAAAAGCCGCCCGCATGTTGCGGACGGCTCATTTTCAGGTTGAGATACCAGGATTCGAACCTGGACAGACAGAACCAAAATCTGTAGTGCTACCGTTACACCATATCTCAATTCCGAGGTGCAAAGATAGCACTTTTTAGCAATATTACAAGCCGAGCTTCTTAAAGAAATCGTTGCCCTTGTCGTCCACGAGGATGAATGCAGGGAAGTCCTCGACGTGGATCTTCCAGATCGCCTCCATACCGAGCTCAGGGTATTCTACGCACTCGATGCTCTTGATGTTGTTCTGCGCAAGGATTGCCGCAGGACCTCCGATAGAGCCGAGGTAGAATCCGCCGTACTTCTGGCAGGCGTCTGTCACCTGCTGGCTTCTGTTGCCCTTCGCAAGCATGATCATGCTTCCGCCGTGGCTCTGGAACAGGTCAACATATAAGTCCATACGACCTGCAGTTGTAGGGCCCATAGAGCCGCAAGGCATTCCTGCAGGAGTCTTTGCCGGGCCGGCATAATAGATAGGATGATCCTTGAGGTACTGAGGCATCTCCTCTCCCCTGTCAAGACGCTCCTTGATCTTTGCGTGAGCGATGTCGCGGCCTACGATGATTGTTCCATTGAGGCTCAGGCGTGTCGATACCGGATACTTTGTGAGCTCCTTGAGGATGTCTGCCATAGGCTGGTCAAGGTTGATCTTCACAGCCTCGCCCTCGCCTGCCTGACGGAGTTCCTCAGGGATGAGGCGTGCAGGATTGTCGTCGAGCTTCTCGATCCAGATACCGTCCTTGTTGATCTTCGCCTTGATGTTGCGGTCAGCAGAGCAGCTTACTCCGAGACCTACAGGGCAGCTTGCGCCGTGGCGTGGAAGACGGATGATGCGTACGTCGTGTGCGAAGTACTTTCCGCCGAACTGAGCGCCGAGACCGATCTTGTGAGCCTCCTCGAGAACGAGCTTCTCAAGCTCTACATCGCGGAATGCGCGTCCTGTCTCGTCACCTGTCGTAGGGAGTTCGTCATAGAACTTGGTTGAAGCGAGCTTCACTGTGAGGAGGTTCTTCTCTGCAGAAGTACCGCCGATCACGAATGCAACGTGATATGGAGGACATGCCGCTGTTCCGAGTGTCTTCATCTTTGCAACGAGGAACGGAACGAGAGTCTGAGGATTGAGGATCGCCTTTGTCTCCTGATAGAGATATGTCTTGTTTGCCGATCCACCGCCCTTTGTCACGCAAAGGAAGTGATATTCAGCGCCATGAGTGGCCTCGATGTCGATCTGTGCAGGAAGGTTGCACTTGGTGTTCACCTCATCGTACATTGTAAGAGGAGCGTTCTGCGAATAACGGAGGTTCTCCTCAGTGTAAGTCTTGTATACTCCGAGAGAAAGAGCCTCTTCATCGCAGTAGCCTGTCCACACCTGCTGACCCTTCTCGCCATGGATGATGGCGGTACCGGTGTCCTGGCAGAACGGAAGCTTGCCCTTGCAGGCTACTTCCGCATTGCGGAGGAAAGTCAGTGCCACATACTTGTCATTCTCGGAAGCCTCAGGATCATGAAGGATCTTGGCAACCATCTCGTTATGTTCAGGACGAAGCATGAATGAAACATCACGGAAAGCCGTATTAGCCATCACAGTGAGACCTTCCTTCTCGATCTTAAGGATCTCATGACCCTCGAAATCTCCAGTGCTCACATACTGCTCCGAACCCGGAATCTTGTAGTATTCAGTCTTGTCCTCGCCAAGCTGAAACATTGGTGCATACTTAAATTCAGCCATTTTGTATTGTGTTAGTTTGTATTTTCATCTGTTTACAGATTTCTCCACTCGCTTCGCTCGGTCGAAATGACAGGGATACGCTCAATCCTGATGACAGAGTGTCATCTCGAGCAATCCTCACATTGTCATCTTGGCGACTGCTCTTCCCTCTGTCATCTCGAGCGACTGCTCTTCCCTCTGTCATCTCGAGCGACCGCAGGGAGTCGAGAGATCTAAATCATGCAAATATAACAAATATCCCGGACCCCATCCATAAAAACAGCCCTTTTCATGGACGGAAGAGGCAATTTTGCATTCCCGTCCACGAAAACCGCCCTTTTCATGGACGGGAACAATATACGACGAAAGCCAAAATCGAATTAGGCTTATAAGAACAAATAAATAATCTATTTAACAGTCAATCGTATTTCGTATTGAAATTTATAACTTTGTAACACTGAAACAAATTTATACATTTATCTCTATGACTCACTCAAACATTCAAAATCCGCAACATTCTCCATCCCATCCGACAAAATACAAGCGCCATAGATGGCTATGGCTACTACCTACAGTAATTGGCATTGGTATCATCTCATGGATAATATTAAACAGTGCCAAGACAAAACATGATGCAAAAGAAACTGAGAGAGAAAAACAAACATTATTGATTTCCGCACAAAACATCGGGAGCAACGCCAACTGCTATATTATCTCGGAAGCGGGTAAGTACATATTCAAGACAGTAAAAGGAAACAGCGAGGAATCAGTAGGTAATGTTCATTCAGCCGAAGTACTTTGGGAGTCATTTGGCACAAATGTACAGCCCAAAGAAGGTGATCTGATACAGATGGTAGCCTATGCAGACGGAAATATTGCATTTCAAGCAAGTGACAAAAAAGGCAATGCGGTTATTGCTGCGAAAGATGCAAAAGGCAAAATTCTATGGTCATGGCACATTTGGTTGACAGACCAACCCAAAAGACAAACATACTACAATTATGCTGGCATCTTAATGGACAGAAACCTTGGTGCAACAAATGCATCTCCAGGAGAAGCGGAGTCTCTTGGCCTGCTTTATCAATGGGGCAGAAAGGATCCATTCTTGGGATCTTCATCAATCAGCAAGTCTGTAATGGCAAAATCTACCATAAAACGACCGCAGGTTGTTCAGTCTAATTCTTATGTAGGTACTATCGAATACGCTACCGAAAATCCGACAACATTCATAATAGGAAATGACATCAATTACGATTGGCATTACTCAGGCTCAGAATATATTGATAATACTCGATGGACTGAATCGAACAAGAGAAAATCAATCTATGACCCATGCCCAGCGGGATGGCGTGTTCCAGATGGTGATGAATACGGGGTTTGGGCAAAAGCATTAGGTTCCTCTATTTGTTTTACAGACAAAAATAGATACATAACGGCCCATGAAGGCATCAACTTTTTAAAGATATTCGGTCCAGACCATTGCATATGGTATCCAGCAGCGGGTTATCTTTGCAAATATGGACTTTTAGATGTTGGTACATTTGGTCATTACTGGTCAGCCTCTCAAGAAGATTGGAGCCACGTAGCATACTACTTAAACTTCAACTATAAAGGCTACATCAATCCAATGGAGAACTATAATATCTGCTCATACGCTTGCTCTGTACGCTGTGTCGAGGAATAAACTCTAATTATTACATCTCCAACGAAAAAAGCATCTCAAAACGAGATGCTTAACTTTTGCCCCTATGCGTGGTGGAGGTTTACGCCTTTTTTCTTAATCTGCAAAATTCACACAGAACAGCTGGTACATTATGGGTATTCCATCTTTAAATTCAGCCATTTTGTATATGTATTGGTTTATATTTCCATCTGTTTACAGATTTCTCCACTCGCTTTGCTCGGTCGAAATGACAGGAATACGCTCAATCCTGATGACAAGGTGACATCTCGAGCAAGCCTCCCATGGGTGCAGACTCATGTACCAGTAGGATGTCCAACACGTCACAGGACGTACCAGAGCCTGACTGGATGTCCCAAAAGTTTTGGGAATCGACGCTCCTCATGATATAGGTCACCAGCCTTTGGCAATGTTGCCGGCCATGATGTCGATAAGGCGGGAGCGGGCCTCGAGGCTGGCCCAGGCCACATGAGGTGCGAGGCGCATCCTCTCCGGATGCTTCATTCTGAGATATGGATGGTCTTCAGGAATCGGTTCGGTAACGAAGACATCAATGCCCGCTCCGGCGATCACCCCTTCGTCGACAGCCTTTGCCAGGTCTTCCTCAACGACGATGGCACCACGTCCCATATTGATGAGATAGGCTGTCGGCTTCATCATGGAGAGCTGGGCGGCACCTATAAGATTGAGCGTCCTTTCATTAAGAGGAGCATGGATGGAAACGATGTCAGACTCTGACAGAAGCTGCTGGAGCGGAACACAAGGATAGTCCTTGCAATGACCTGTACCTGAGGTTGAAAAATAGCACACCTTCATTCCGAATGCCTCGGCTATACGGGCCACCTTGTTTCCGATGTTTCCCATTCCGATGATTCCTATGGTCTTGCCGGCAAGTTCCCACCAGTTCCAGTTCGGATCCGTGAACATTCCGCTGCGTGAATAGCTTCCGGACTTCACGCTCTCGTCAAAATACTGGCCGCCGCCGACAAGCGAAAGCATATGCATGAATGTGGACTGCACCACAGAATCCGTAGAATACCCCACGGCATTGCGGACCGGAATACCCTTTGAGGCAGCATATTCCACATCTATATTATTGACGCCGGTTGCAGCGATACATATTAGCTTCAGCTCAGGGGCCGCATCAATAAGTTCCTTGTTGACAAGCACTTTATTGATAAGAAGAACATCTATATCCTTGACTCTCTCCAAAGCCTCAGAGGGAGTCGAACTGTCATACTTGACGAACTCGCCCAGGCGTTCGAACGGCTCGAAGGAAACATTGCCCATTGTGGCAGCATCTAGAAAAGCTATCTTCATAACACACTTCATTGAATTCCATCTGTAAAGATAGCACAAAAAAAGAGTCCAGCAAACTGCTGAACTCTTTGTGCCCGAGATAGGAGTCGAACCTACACGCCGTGAAGCACTCGCACCTGAAACGAGCGTGTCTACCATTTCACCACTCGGGCTTCAGAAAAGTGAATGCAAAGATATGAAATGTTTTTGAATTACGAACTATTTTTTCACTTTTCCGCTATATGACGACATCGAACACATATTCTTCCCGCCATCCGGCCACAGCAATCTTCACTGATGTCAGAGAATAATCCAAAGTGACAGTAATATCCTTCAGTTCATCCGCCCTCCAGTCATAACCGCTTGCCTGGACATATTCGCCCAAGGCAAAGCACTTCAGGACCTGTGTACCGTCACTCACCTCCAGAGTCAGCGAACTGTCGGTCTGGCGCGGCAATGTCAACCTGCATTCTCCGTCTTCATCCACATACATTGCATACATGAAATCCCCCACTGAAGGCATCCCGCCAAGCTCATATCCGTCCACACTGCCCTTGGCCTCGAGCTTGAACGGGAAATCCTTCTCCGTCTCCACCTGTATCGTCATGATGCAATGATTCTTCCTCATTCCGACTTCTTCAACAACCAATTCACCTTCAGCCTTGAACAAGGAAGAATGCATATACACCTGAGGGCACTCATCTCCATATCCGATCTCAAGTCGTCCTCTTTCATCCACACATCCGTCAGCTCCGAAATACAGCCCCACTCCTACATCTCCACGAGGGACTTCCACCATATACTCACCCATCAGATCTTCAATGCCCAGAGTGTCCCTCAACACAAAGCCTCCTGAAGCCCTGACCACAAGCTCCGCGGACCTGACCCGGGAGGTATCCACCGCATTCATATCAAGCACCAGTCTGCACGGACAGACCTCCCTATCCTCCTTCACGGAACAGGACACAAGGAACAAGGCACAGCAGGCAAGTGCCAGGATTTCAGAAAGTTTCATATTCATCAGATTTAGATTATCTCATCAACATCATGCTCTACCCAGTCCTTCACGACTACACTGAACTGTACCGTACCATCCTCAACCGGCTGGTCAGGAGAATCCGAGCCGAGACGTGTGATGGTCAGGCTGTAAGTATATGAAGTGTTCGGATCTATCTTATCCAATGTCACCGGATAGTAGTAGGTATAACCTCCCAACTCTGCCTCGACGACAATCCTGGTCTTTGTTGCCGTCGCATTCGGATAGCAGTAGAAATGATGTCTGGTATTATAGGAGGCTCCGTCCGCTATGACTCCTGAGGTAACCTTGTCATACAGGAAAGACGGCGAGGTCGCAGCCACATACGCACCTTTATTATACCATGACGAAGGGGTATTTCCTGTCAGATAGGCTCTTTCACCTGCTACATTGACAAGATAGATGGCCTTGACGTTGAATGTGAGGTTCTTGTGCTGGTCCAGTTCGAAATCCGTACGTATCTGATCCACAGCTACCTTGGCAGCAAGGCGTTCAACCGTGATCGTAAGAGAAGATGAGGCCTGCAGTTCCTGCGTAAGCTCACCGGCCATGACTATCGCATCCGGAGAGCAATCTTTGAGGTCTGATGTACGCGAACGAAGTTCGGTAATGTTGTCCACCTCAACCTCCTGAGGAGCATTGACCAATGCAACGACGGTCTTCTCTCCTGTAGTACATGTCAGTGACAGAGACGATCCGCTCCCCTGCGACGAGGTTTCATATACACCGTTCTTATCAAACACGAACACCTGTAAATCCTTGACTGCATCGTCAGAAGAGGTACCAGTAACCTTGGTAGCACTCTCAGGAACACGCACAGTCAACTGAATCTTGTCAGCAGAATCCCCTGCCGCAGTCTCATCAGGTTCCACATTCTTCTCATTACAGCCCGTCAGGGCAAATACGGCAACGACTGCCGCAAAACAAAAATCTTTAAGCATAAGTAATTAATTTAAAGTTGTTTATATAAGTTGATCAACGTATGCATCTCAGGATCCAGATTGGCCCTATGTTCCATGTACGGATCATATGTAAGTGCCAGTCTGAAATATTTCATGGCCTCTTCCACCAGCCCCAGCCGCGAAAGCACCATCGCTTTCAGATAACAGACCTTTGCATCTGTGTCATACAGCCTGTCCAGCACATCAAGAGCAGAATGGTTATAATCGGCCGACATATAGGCAAGAGCTGAATTGAAGTCCCCATAAGGCCTCAGCAGCTCTACCGCCTTCTTGTAGTCAAGATCCTTAAGTGCCTTGACACCAGCCATATATACCGTATCCAATTCAGTAGTATGGACCGTATCCTTTACCATTCCTGCACGATGGAGATAGAAATCAAACTGCACGCTCCGGAGCTGGGGATAGAGTTTCTCCCGCAGATACCTGTACTCCGGCAAAGAGGCCAGTCTGCGTTCCCTCCTGTCATGATCCCCGCCAGAATTCATCACTTCAAGGACCTTGTGTCTTGCTGTGCTGTCGAGGTTGCCATCCGAAGCCACAAGGCGTGACAGCTGTTCCCAGTTTTCCGGCAGCTCGGAAGTCCTGAGACTGTCCTTCCAGCTGTCCGGCACAATCGTCTGCATATAGGCAAGTACGGATTCCGACCGGGCTCTTGAAAGAAGCCTGTTCGAGCGGTAGGTTCCTTCGGGAGAGCAGGATGCCGTCACGACCAGCGAATCCAGCACCAGTTCCCTTCTTGCCACCACATCATCCACACATTTCCTGATCCGCTTCAACTCCGAGGCGTTATCCCCGAGCAAAGTATCTATATCCGACTTACCTTGAGCGAAGTCAATCAGCGCCTTGGTATTGTCATATACAGTCCTTTCCAGGACAATCATCCTATATCTAGGTCTATCATCCGCCAGGGTAGAGAGAGAGCTGATATAGAATGTAAGATCCTCAGGAAAAGGAAGTTCCAGCAGCCTCTCCCCCTTCTCATACAAGTCCCCATGGAGCGACACGCCCACCTTTCTCAACCTCGGACGGCTCTTGAACGTATAGACATATCTGTAGGTAAAATCGCCCTCATCCCCGACCAGCACGGTATCAAGCCTGACACCTCTGTTGTCGATAGGATCCTTGACAAACCTGCGGTACATCTCATCGGCCCTGTCCTTTCTTCTTTGGTTCAGCCTCATCTTCAGATGGCGCATATAATGCTCCTTCACCTGCATCTGCGTGACACCATACAGGTTTTCCGCCAGAGGTTCGGGAATGATCGTACTGTCATTCTTCAGGGCAAAGGTCTCCGGATAGTGCCGCTGAAGGAAAACTTCCAGCTGCCTGAGCCGGATCAGATCAGTGGTATCTGTTATGATACCGGCGATGAACTGGCGATAACGCTCATATCCCCTCAGCTGCGCTGCCCTGTAATCCTTTCCGGTAATGAAGATCGGATCCAACGGAACAGTATCATTCTGTATCGACATTTCCGGACATATCTTCAGGCGCCATCTGGAGTCCGCCATCCCGGACGGGACCGACACGTCAAAAGAAATGGAGACCATCCCGGCTCGTTCCGCTACATTCCTGAAGCGTGCGACAACCTTCGAGGCAGATATCACGTCCGTAGCCACCATCTCACCTGTCTGCGAATCTCTTATGGCATTCATGATTATCGGTCCGTCCGACAAGGTGCTCCTTATACTGTCTATCTGAAAGTCAATATCCTCATCTTCTTCAAGAGGCTCTTCATCGGACACGGACAGTCCCATGACAAGTTCGCCAGAAGTGATCCTGCGCATCTTAGAGTATGGAGTACATGCCAAGGCCAACAATAGAACGATCAGAAACAGTCTAGAACACATAAGCAACAGAAATCATAATATCATCCGGAAGTATGAACCATCTGCGTCCATCCTTCACCGTAAGTCCGCATACAGGGCAAGAGTACTTCCTATACCAGTCATGTCCTCCCCAGAGGCCGACGCCGAATTCGACATTGAAGTGTCGGGAAAGCATATAGGTATATCCTGCATATAACCCTGCTCCTGCACGGTCTCCCTCATATGTATCCCTGGACAGGAGACCTCCATGATTATATTCCTGATAACGCAGCTTACCCGCAAACCACCATCCGGACAACGAGTGCCACGGCCACATTCTCACTCCCAGGGAATAGGACTGCTGACGATACTGGAACTGTCTGTCCCTGTCGTCTTTCCGGAATGTGAAAGGATTGTACTTTGCTCCGGCAGTGAGACTCCAATGACGTGATAATGTATATGACGCCTCAATGTTAAATGTTCCCAGACACGCATAGTCGAGCAGGTTGGTCGACACGCTGGCTTTCTGGGCAAATGAAGGCAAGGCAGAGAGCAGAAGAAGTCCCGCTGCCAGAGAAAGCATCTTCTTCATGTCAATATCTGTTGAACACCTGTTCTATAACATTCTTCTTTACCGGATAAGCTGTCATCAGAGCATTCTTGAGGAGTGATTCTGAAGTGACGGAAGAATCCAGCACCTCGAAGATCTGCGAGCAGCTGATCCCTCTCTCATAGAGATAGCGGAATATCTGCGGCTTGAACCAGTTGGATGTACCGAAGGTAGGAAAGGCTCCGCCATACCTGTCCTTATACATCTTGCTTTCAATGAAATAGCCCCACATCTCCCCTACCGCACAATGTCCGGCTCCGGCAGATGTTCCGTCGCCATATGCCTTGCCTGCTGACTTGACATAGGACGATATTATATACTTTATATATTCATCCCAATATCCGGTACCGACCTTGGTAAAATGACTGGCATGGGCAAGTTCATGGCATGTATTGGAATATATGCTTCGATAGTCATTCCGTCCTTCGAGTCCCAGAGTTATATCCGGAGCAAAGTATTCCACCAACGGTGAAAAGACACCTAAGAAAGATTTGATAAGATCCTGCTGTACAAAAGCGCCATGGTGTATCATGACCGCACTGCTGGCTCCAAGTTCATGAAATATCCAGATACGCAGATCCGAAGGCGGAACAGCGATATCCATATCATTTTCCGCACAGCGGGAATAGTAGTCATATGCGGCATTATTCACTACGCAACGCCTGAAGAGTTTCTCCTCGGACTCCTTGGTGATGGTCATGTCAAGACCTTCAGGGCCGGATTTACCAAGCGTAGATACAGATGCAGGGACCAGCACAAGGTTGAAACCTATTGAAAAGCCTTTTTCATTCTTGAATATAAGTCTGTAACGCAGCTTGGAAGAAAATGACTTGGACATGGTAAAATAACCGTCACGATCAGTCGTCGCATGATCAAATTTCACAAAGGAGTTGCAGGAGACAGTGACTCCGGCTACGCCGAAAGGCTTCCCTCCGTTTGCATGCTCATCAACAATGGTGATCCTTCCTGAAGGCACAGTCTTTTCCGATGCCTTTGTCGCTACCTGAAGAATCCTGTCAGCATTTCCGGTGAGGACATAAGCTTCTCTTTCGACCGCTTCCCAGTCAATACCATCGTCTGCACGGGTTCCTGATGCATACTCGGCAATGAAACATTCATCAATGACTTCGTACCTGATATCAGGAAAATCGAAGTCGGAAGGAACAACCGCATACTGCCATGTCATGTCATTCTCCGGGATGTCAGGATCATGATACCAGTCTCCCTCAACCACAATGTCATAGTCCAGGGGATGGTCGACAAGTTTCACTCCGGCTGCCACCAGCTGATCATATTCCGCCTCATCCTCCGGAAGGAATCTGACATACAGATCGGTGGTCTTCACCTCTATCCTGTCCGCCTTGGTCGGATAGAGCGATTTCAATGCCTTGCGGACATTCTCGGTCTTGTAGGGATTCTCAAGACGGTCACCGAGAACAATCATCTCATGGGTCAGATCCTTACCATAGGAAAAATCGATATTCCTGTCGGAAATGACCTCATCCTTGCTGCATGACATCAGTGCCAACGCCATTGCAATAATCACAAATCTACCTCTCATAATTCAATCGTTTAATTACGGAGGCAAAGTTCCGAAGACTTATCCGCGTAAAAAAAATTTACGCGGATAAAGTCAAAAAAAGCCCTCTGACATGCGTCAAAGGGCTATGAAAGGTCAAAAATTTGTTCAATTTTTATAAAAATTCAAACAAATTTTTCGTCATTTTCTAAAAATATGAGACGGTTTTCTGCTCAACCGCGGACAGAATGCTGTTGGCAACACGGCTGACACCGAATCGGAAGAGCTCCTTGTTGAGCCACTCTTTTCCAAGAACAGTGCTTACAATAGAATAATAACAGAGGGCATCCGCTGCAGACGAGATACCGCCAGCCGGCTTGAATCCGATCTTCTTTCCTGTAAGCTCGTGATACTTTGCGATACACTCGCACATCACATATGCAGCTGCAGGGGTCGCATTTACGTCCACTTTTCCTGTGGAAGTCTTGATGAAGTCGGCACCTGCCTCCATTGCAAGGAAAGAGGCATTGGCGATCTTCTCCGGAGTGCGGAGCAGACCGGTCTCAAGAATCACCTTAAGATGGACCTTTCTTCCCTGACGTGCAGCCACCGCATCAATGCATGCTCTGATCTGACGGATCTCCTCTGACGCAGCCTCGTAATCTTCGGCAAGGAAAGAATTCAAAGCCAGGACTATATCCACTTCATCTGCACCCTGCTCGACAGCAAGTTCACACTCCTTGAGCTTTACTTCAAGGAAGCTCTGAGACGAAGGGAAACATGCAGACACGACAGTGATATTGAAGTCGCATGCCCTCTCACGTGCCACTACAGAAGCAAAGTTGGAGTAGACACATACAGAAGCAGGCAACGGCCACTCAGGGTATCCCTGCTGGAATGCATTCACTTTTGTAACGAGTTTTGCTACAGAAGCAGGAGTATCATCTGTCTTCAATGTGGTAAGGTCCATCATTGAGAAACAGTCCTTGTAGACCTTCTCCGATGCAACATTGTCAAGATTTGCGGCTATAAGCTCCAGCGCTCTGCCCATGGCCTCCTGATTTGGAGTGTAACCATATTTTGTCAAAAAGTCCATATGAAGTATAAATTAAAATTTCAATTTAGAGTCAAGCACTATCGTCACCGGTCCGTCATTGAGCAGCGACACCTTCATGTCAGCTCCGAAAATACCACGTCCGACCGGCTTTCCGTGCAGCTGCTCGACCATCCTTATGAATTTCTCATACAAAGGAACCGCAACATCAGGCTTCGCTGCCTTGATATATGAAGGTCGGTTACCCTTGACAGTCGAGGCATAAAGAGTGAACTGACTTACAATCATTATCTCTCCTCCCACATCCTGGACAGACAGGTTCATCACTCCTTCCGCATCATCGAATATCCTCATGGCCACCAGCTTGCGTGCCGTCCAGAGAAGATCCTCCTCAGTATCCTCATCAATAAAAGCCGCCAGTACAAGCAGACCGTTTCCGATCCTTGACTCATAGCTTTCTGCCGGCACGGCAACTGCCGCTTCCGACACTCTCTGTACCACCAGTCTCATCCTCTTATCTGTACATCAAATCCTTCATCAATCAACGGCTGCACCATTGCAGTCATTTCGTCGACAGTATATTTCATCAAGGTCCTGTCAGGGGTTTCCCGGTCAATCGTGTACACCATCACCTGACGTGGCCTTAGCATCCGTACAATATCCATCCATGCATCCAAGGCATCCGGAGCAAGCGTATCGAACTCCTGTGACCTCAGGAACATGGTCTGGAGAATGAAGTTGCCTTCAAATTTCTTCAGCTGCTCCAGCACTGCGTCAAGACGATAAGTTCCTACAGGCCTGTTGATCTTCTCTACCAGCTGCTGACTCGACGCATCAATCTTCAGAATCGGATTATCCACCCTCATCAAGGCCCTTAACACGTCCTCCCTGCCGAGGAGAGTAGCATTGGAGAGGACTGAAACCTTGGCCTGCGGGAAGTACTCATCCCTCAAGCGCAGAGTCACATCAATTATCTGCGCAAAGTCAGGATTCATGGTAGGTTCTCCGTTTCCGGAAAAGGTTATCGAATCCACCGGAACGCCTTCGGCTGAAGCCTTTGACATCTTGTCTCTTAATGCAGTCTCTACCTCCTCCAGTCTCGGGAATCTCCTGTCCGGCACAGCTCCATCCGCATTCCATCCGCATTCACAGTACACGCAGTCAAAATTGCAGAGCTTACCTTTTGAAGGAAGCACATTCACTCCAAGCGAAGATCCAAGTCTGCGGCTGAAGATGGGTCCGAAAACTATGTCGTCAAAATGCAGCATCACACTATTCTTACCGAGCGGCTGTCTGCTGTCAGATTGCCCTCAGCATCTATATTTTCAATTCTTACAATACCCGGTTTCTTACCAGGGGTCAGGCTTCCGAGGACAGCATCCTTTCCAAGGAACCTTGCTCCGTTGAGACATGCCCACTGAAGAAGCTCATTCATTGAAACTTCCGGGAAGTTGTCATGAAGGCAATACAATTCCTTTACCATATCAAGGTCGTCATTGCTCGAAAGCGAATCAGTTCCAACAAGTATCGCCAGGGCATTCTTCCTCATCAGAGGCACAGGCGGAAGAGCATTGTGTATGAATATGTTTGAAAGAGGACATATAGCCCAGTAGACATTATTCATCACCTTCTTTGCGGCATCAATATCGCTCTGCGAAAGACAGACATTATGCACCAGCAGGATATGTCCGTCATATGGAGCAGGTCTTACGGCTGCAAGCCTGTCTATGAAATATTTCAATGAAGACTCCCCTGTCACAGGAGGGGTGCTCATCCCTGAACGTTTCCTATTCTCATACATAGCTCCCGTGCCGGTCAGAAGGAGATCCTCCTCTTCCTGACTTTCCTGGGAATGATATGAAATGAAGCCCCTCTCCAGTCCGGCAGCGGCTGATGCGCCCAGCAGCTGAGGACTCATGGTGTAGCAGGAATGCGGAGTAGGAGCAGCATCAATTCCGGCTTCATCGGCCTTCACATTAAGCGCTGCCACGTCATTCATCACCCCCTCACACATTTCCGGCTCACTTCCGAATACCTCAAGGAATGTGCGGGTATACATCCTGTGGTCCTTCTTTACCTCGAAAGACGACTCATCATTGCTGATATCCGCCATTGCAGACACGCCGTCATCCCACATCCTGTCCATCCACTTTCGGGTAAGCTGAGCCTTCACATCATTTCCGGCCCAGTCACGGAGTTCGTTGATCTGGTCTATGAATCCGGCCATTCCTGTACCCTTGCGGAACTTCTTATGGAGATGGGACAGTTCCACATGGCAATGACCGTTCACAAAACCCGGCACTATAGCCCCGGGACAGACCTCCTCGCCTTCATCACATGCACCGACACGGATAACGGTACCGTCTGCGTCGTCGTACTCCACGAAGCCGTTGACGATAGGCTCATTGCCATCCAGCGTATATACAAAACGTGCTGTTGCTCTCATTATCCCCATATCTATAACCTGTTAAGATACGCGTCTTTTACATGATGTATTTTCTGCTTGTCGAAATCCGCACTTCTTGGCACGGGTTTCATACCTTTGAACCTGTCCATATTACCTACGGTATCCTTAACGATACGCAGAGTATCAGGTCTTACCTGCTTGACCGACTGCAATGTATCCTTCCTGATGACGAGCGAATCACGAATGTGCAGAGAGTCCCTTGGAATCCTCCTTATTGTGAAACAGTATGACAATGTATCCCACTCAATCGCAAGAGAGTCATCATAGCTATAAGGCTCATGAATATCATCGACATAAAACATGGATTCGTCTATCCTGATACTGTCAGATATGCTCTTTACATAATCTGCCAGCCGCTTTTCCTCCTCCAATCTTGCCTTCTTTTTCTCCAGCTCATGTTTTCGAGCGTCAAGGATACGGACAGTCTGCTTCATTATATCAGCAAAATCCTGATGATGCTCAATATAATAGTCGACACTATATCTATAGTCCTCAACCGTATATCCATACTTCTTCAGAATCGGCTCATATACAAGTGAGGTATCTGCCATCATCCTGACGTTCGGTGTGGAATTGATCCACTGGTCCGTCATCAGCATTTCAGCATATATCTTGGCCATATCCTCTTCATCAATGACCCTTGAGTCCCGGCAGGCGCCAAGCAGGGACAGGACCAAAGATGCAGAACACAGCAGAAGAATATATCTGAAGAAGCTTTTCATATTATCTCAATGTTGCACCGAATTCATTCTGGAAAGTCGAGAGCAATTTACTCATAACCCTCTCTACATCATTGTCAGTCAATGTCTTCTCAAGATCCTGAAGCACGAAGCTGAGTGCATACTGCTTCTTGCCCTCTGCAATCTTGTCACCTCTGTACACATCGAACAGACCTACCTGCTTGAGGAGTTTCTTTCCTACGCGGAAGGCACTCTTGCGAAGCTCAGCATAACTTACCGACTCATCAAGAAGAATAGCGAGGTCACGCCTTACCTCCGGGAACTTAGGAAGTTCCTTGTATCTGATCTTGTTTCTCTTTACGAGTTCGAAGAGAGCCGGCCAATTGATCTCAGCTGCAAATACCGGCTGCTTGATACCGAACTGCTTGAGTCTGGCAGGAGCGATTGTACCCATCACTGCGAGAGGCTGATGTGAACCCGGGAGGCTATATGCAAGACCCTCCGAGAACAGATCTGCCGGAGCAGCTTCAGTTTCAAGTGAATAGATATCACATCCGAAACGCTTGAGAAGAAGCTCCAGATACCCCTTGAGCTGGAAATAGTTACCCTTGCCCGGATCCACTCGCCATGACTTGTCTGGCTGACCGCTGATGAAGAGTGCATAGCATGTGTGCTCTTCATATGACTCGAGGGTCCTGCCATCAGTCTCAGGACGGAACGAATATACAGAACCGTACTCAAACGTCTTGACATTGGTGATCTGGCGGTTGATATTGTAGGCTATTACCTCAAGACCGTTAAGAAGAAGTGTCTGTCTCATGACGTTCAGATCTGAACTGAGCGGATTCATGATCCTAACGCACTTTTCTTCCGGGAAAGTCTTGAGCTTTGAATAATAGTCAGACTTGGTCAGCGAATTGTTCATTGTCTCGACAAAGCCGTTTGCTGCAAGGAAATCCGCAATGGACTTACGTACCTGCTCCTGCTCCGGTTTCTGCGGAGCATTCACCGACATCCTCATTGCCTGAGGAAGCTCGATGTTGTTGTATCCATAGATACGGAGGATTTCCTCAACGACGTCGCACTCACGATATACGTCAATCATATATGAAGGGACAGCTACCTTTGCACCGGTCTCTGTCTTCTCGATGAACTCGTATGCAAGGCCTTCGAGAATGCCCTCGATCACATCGTGACCTATCTTCTTTCCTACAAACGCCTCGATGCGGTCATAGTCAAGGTCAACGACCTTCTTCTCTATCTTTTCCGGATAAAACTCCTGCATGCGTCCCACAATCCGTCCGCCGGCAAGTTCCTGGATAAGGAGCGCAGCACGCTTTGCAGCATACTCTACAACGAGAGGGTCAGCACCACGCTCATAACGGAACGAAGCATCAGTCTTGAGGGTGTGTCTCTTTGAGCTCTTTCTGATCGATACAGGGTTGAAATATGCACTTTCAAGGAACACATCAACAGTTGACTCTGTCACGCCAGACTCCTCACCTCCGAACACACCGGCAAGGCACATCGGCTTCTCTGCATTCGCAATCATAAGGTCTGCTGCGCTCAAAGTACGCTCAACGCCGTCAAGAGTAACGAACTTCTCTCCTTCCTCTGCTCTGCGGACAACCACCGTACCTCCTGCTATCTTCGATGCATCGAAAGCATGGAGCGGCTGTCCGATCTCATGAAGGACAAAGTTGGTGATATCCACGATATTGTTGATAGGTCTAAGACCGATTGCGAGCAGCTTCTTCTGGAGCCACTCAGGCGACGCTGCCACTTTCACACCTTTGATTGTAGTTCCGGTATATCTTGGAGCACCGTCTGCCGCTGTAACCTCTACAGGAATCGCTCCTGCTTCATCATTGTCAGCCCATGCAGATACGTCTGGAATATTCAGTCTGCAAGGAATATCATTATGCTTCAGGTATGCATACAGATCTCTGGCAACGCCGATATGCGAAGCAGCATCTACACGGTTTGCTGTAAGGCCGATTTCAATCAAAGCGTCTGTTGCAAGACCCAGATAATCCTTTGCAGGGGTTCCAGGCACTGCCTCGGGATCAAGTACCATGATACCGTCATGTGACTCGCCGATTCCGAGCTCGTCCTCTGCGCAGATCATACCGAAAGACTCCACGCCGCGGATCTTGGACTTCTTGATCTTGAAGTCCTCGCCGAGGACTGTTCCCACTGTAGCAAGGAGAACCTTCTGTCCTGCCGCAACATTGGGAGCACCGCAGACAACCTGAAGAAGGTCGCCTTCGCCTGTGTTGAGCTTTGTTATATGGAGGTGGTCGGAATCCGGATGGTCTACACACTCTACGACCTCAGCCACGATCACTCCTGCAAGACCGCCAGGAATCTCCTCAATCTGTTCGAGCGAATCGACTTCAAGTCCGATTGAAGTCAGCGCTTCTGCGACGGCCTCGGGAGCGAGGTCACACTCAAGATAATCATTGAGCCAATTGTACGAAATTTTCATATATATTCTTATTTATCTATATCATCCTTCGAGAAGAGAGAGCCTACGAATTCCCTCTTGTTGAACACCTTAAGGTCATCTATTCCTTCACCGATGCCCACAAACTTGATAGGAATGCGGAACTGGTCCACGATGCCAACGACAACGCCGCCCTTGGCAGAACCGTCAAGTTTTGTCACAGCCAAAGCAGTAATATCCGTTGCTCTCATGAACTCCTTAGCCTGCTGGAAGGCATTCTGGCCTGTAGATCCATCAAGAACCAGCAGCACTTCATGTGGAGCATCAGGAACAACCTTCCTCATGACATTGCGTATCTTGGTGAGCTCATTCATGAGATCAATGCGATTGTGAAGACGTCCTGCAGTATCAATTATGGCTACATCTGCACCTTTGGCCACAGCGGAATTCAAGGTATCAAAAGCCACCGAGGCTGGATCCGCTCCCATCCCCTGTTTCACGATATCGACTCCTGCACGTTCTGACCATATGGTAAGCTGGTCAACTGCAGCAGCACGGAAAGTATCAGCAGCTCCGAGAACGACTTTCTTGCCCTGAGCTCTAAGGTGGCTGGCAAGCTTTCCGATAGTCGTAGTCTTACCTACTCCATTAACGCCCACCACCATGATGACATATGGTTTCTTGCTGAAGTCAAATGGAACAACCAGATCATCGGACGTTTCGCCTTCCTTCACATTGAGAAGTTCCGCTATCTCATCCCTGAGAATATCCACGAGTTCATCCAAAGACACATACTTGTCCTTACGGACCCTTTCCTCAAGATTCTCGATTATCTTCATTGTGGTATCAACACCCATATCCGTAGCCAAGAGAGCCTCCTCGATAGCATCAAGCAGGTCATCGTCAACTTCCGTCTTACCGATGATCGCTCTTGAAAGCCTCTCAAAAAAGGACCTGTTGGTCTTCTTTACTCCTTTATCAAAAATACCCATATGCTCTACAATTGTAACTTACAAATATACTGCTTTTCATGATAATAAAAAAGAGGCATAACCGTTTTTGGTCATGCCTCTTAAGCAATATTTAAGGAAAGAATTATTTCTTTGCGAAGAAATCCTTAGCCTCTGACTCTTCAACGAGCATTTCGTTGAAAACATAAGCACCAGTCTTTGGAGACTTGTCCATGCGGATACACTTAACCATCTTCTTGAGTGTACCGGCCTTGAAGGTTGCGACTGCTTTCTTTGCCATTTTCTATTCCTCCTTAATTATTTGATCTCGCGATGAAGGGTAACCTTCTTCAGGAACGGATTGTACTTCATACGCTCCAGACGCTGAGTCGTGTTCTTCTTGTTCTTTGTAGTGATGTATCTTGAGATACCTGGTACACCGCTCTCTCTCTGCTCAGTGCACTCAAGGATGACCTGCACCCTGTTACCTTTTGCTTTCTTTGCCATAATCCGTAAAATTAAACAAGGTTAATAAATCCTTTCTTCTGAGCGTCCTTGATAGTAGCGTCGAGACCGTTCTTCTCGATTGTTCTCATACCCTTGCAAGACACCTTAAGAGTGATGAATCTCTGCTCCTCCTCTGACCAGAACTTCTTGGTCTTGAGGTTCAGGGCGAAGACGCGCTTTGTGCGTCTCTTAGAATGCGAAACATTGTTTCCGACCATTCTCTTTCTTCCTGTAACTTGACAAACCTTTGCCATTGTATATAACTTTTTTAATTAATTCATAATTAGCGGGCTGCAAATATCGTATAAAAAAATTGCAATTGCAAAAATTCTACAAGAATTTGAACAGCCTGTCCCATCTGATATTGAATGGGAATGGTTTAGCATTATCAACTGAGAGCCAAATCATTGCCGGTTTTCCAACCACATGATCTTCAGGAACAAATCCCCAATATCTTGAGTCCAGGGAATTGTGCCGGTTGTCTCCCATCATAAAGTAGTAATCCTGTTTGAATTTATAGGTATGAGCTTCTTTTCCGTTTATCAAGATTCTATTCCCGTCAACTTCCAGCTTATTATGCTCATAGGCTGTGATGATCCTGCTGTAAAGAGGCAGATTCTGCAATGTCAGTTCGACAGTCTCACCCTTTTCCGGAATCCAGATCGGACCATAGTTATCACGGGTCCATCTGTACAACGAGTCTTTAGAGTACGGGAATATCTCAAGGGCCATGTTCTCATTATAGGCCGGGATATCAACGAACATCGTATCGACAAGAGGGTTTGATTCCAGCTTCTTTGCCTTTGAAGCAGTCAAGGCTACTCCTCTGTAGGTCGAACTTTTCCTGTCATACTGAATCTCGTCAAGAGACACTCCTAGTTTCGTCAGATCTCTGCCGGGAAGTTCGCCTTTGGTCACGACATTATATGTCATCTGTACTCCAGGCCAAACTTTCTGAGGCTTTGAATTGATATAAATCTGTCCGTCCACAATCTTCAGGGAATCACCTGCAACAGCGACACACCTCTTGACATAGTGGTCTTTCTTGTCCATCGGCCTGGTTATCACAGGACCATAGATGCTTTCGATCTGCCTACGCTCAGAATCACTCTTTCCGCGGATCACAGCGTAGTAATCTTCTGCAGGACATTGTTTAAGGACCTTGTCTCCATGTGGAAAATTAAAGACGACATAGTCTCCAATCTGCACATGGCCGAAACCTTTAAGCCTCTTGTAATCGCACTGGATCAAAGTCGAATATGACTCGCTTCCACCGATCACATTATGAGTAAAAGGAATCGTCAGAGGGGTCTGTGGCATTCTAGGGCCATAAGCAAGTTTGTTCACGAACAGGTGGTCTCCTGTCATCAGTGAACTTTCCATCGATGCCGAAGGAATCTTGAATGCCTGGATGAAAAAGGTATTGATGAAGGTAACTACTATGACTGCAAAGATGATGGCGTCAAGCCAATCCAGCCAAGGGTTCCTTTTCTCTCCTTCCGCGTACTTCTTTTTCCAGAACAGCCACTTCACCTTCCTGGTGATGTACATGTCATAGATTATTCCAAGTCCGAGGAGGAACCAATAATTTTCCAACCAGATAACCCAAAGGAGATACAACACAGACCAGAAACCGAACTTGACCCACTTGTTGGCCCAGATCTCTTTCCAGCGCTGATACAACCTTTTGAGGGGTTCAAATATCTCCTTAAAGCTCATCAGCTACAATTATTTTACAGAATTGATGATAGCCTCAAATGCCTGAGGATTATTCATAGCAAGGTCTGCAAGCACCTTACGATTGAGTTCTACGTTCTGCTTTGCAAGACGACCCATGAGCTGAGAATAAGTCATACCGTACTGACGTGCAGCAGCGTTGATTCTCTGGATCCAAAGTGCGCGGAAAGTGCGCTTCTTGTTCTTACGGTCACGGTAGGCATAAGTGAGACCCTTCTCATAAGTGTTCTTTGCTACCGTCCAAACATTCTTTCTCGAAAGAAAATAGCCGCGGGTCTTTTTAAGAATCTTCTTGCGGCGTGCCCTTGAGGCAACTGAATTTACCGATCTTGGCATAAATTTAACTGTTTTATGGAGGCAGTGTCCATCATCGGAGCTTTTCTACTGCGTTCCAAGTTTAACTTAAAATAACTTTTGTAATTGTTTAAAATTACATACCCAACAAAGCTTTGACTCTCTTCTCGTCAACGTTAGCTACGAGAGCGATGTGAGTCAAATTTCTCTTCTGCTTCTTGGTCTTCTTTGTGAGAATGTGGCTCTTGTAAGCATGCTTTCTCTTAACTTTTCCCGTTCCGGTAAGCGTGAAACGCTTTTTTGAACCGGAGTTGGTCTTCATCTTTGGCATAGTTAAATTTGATTTAGTTAATAATTATTCTGTATCCAATCCCTTGGATTACTTTTTCTTAAGTGGTGCGATCATCATGATCATTCTCTTACCCTCAAGCTTCGGCATCTGCTCTGCCCTTCCATACTCCTCAAGCTCGACTGCAAAGCGAAGAAGAAGCTTCTCTCCCTGATCTGCATATATGATCGAACGGCCTTTGAAGAACACTGAAGACTTCACCTTCGAGCCTTCCTGCAGGAATTCCTGCGCGTGCTTCAGCTTGAACTGGAAATCATGTTCATCAGTATTAGGACCGAATCTGATTTCCTTGATGACTATCTTGGCAGCATTCGCCTTCATCTCCTTAGCTTTCTTCTTCTGCTGATAGAGATATTTCTGATAGTCCATTATCCTACATACAGGAGGTTCCGCTTTTGCGCTTATCTCCACCAGATCAAGATCCTGCTCATCAGCCATCCTCAAGGCATCTCTAAGTGAAAACACTCCCTGCTCAGGGATATTTTCTCCTACGAGACGTACCTGCGGAGCCGTAATCTCCTCATTGATTCTCAATCCGTCCTCGTCCTTCTTAGCATTGTTCGGCTTCTGGCCTGGACGAGCATTAGGTCTAGGGCCCATCGGGCGCGGACCTGGTTTAAATGGTGCTGCGATAAAAAATTCCTCCTATAAGTTAAGTTAATAATATGGTCAAAACTATGACAGCTGATCCTTTATCTCATTGCTTACCAATGCGACAAATTCATCAACCGGCATAGATCCTGCGTCTATTCCTCCCTGTCTTCTGACAGATACCGTTCCTTCGGTCATTTCCTTTTCACCTACAATCACAAGGAAAGGAATCCTCTTGAGTTCACTCTCACGGATTCTCTTGCCGAGTGTCTCATTGCGATCATCAACGGCGGCGCGAATATCGGAATTATTCAGCAAACTGCAAACTTTTTTTGCATATTCCTCATATTTTTCGCTGACTGGCACGATGTTGACCTGATCCGGAGTGAGCCACAAAGGAAGTTTTCCCCCTGTATGTTCAAGGAGCACTGCAACGAAACGCTCAAGCGATCCGAACGGTGCACGGTGGATCATGATAGGACGATGCTTCTGGTTGTCGCTTCCGATATACTCGAGCTCGAAACGCTCTGGAAGGTTATAGTCCACCTGAATAGTACCAAGCTGCCACTTTCTTCCGATTGCATCCTTCACCATGAAGTCTAGCTTAGGGCCATAGAATGCAGCCTCACCGTACTCTACTACAGTATTGAGACCCTTCTCCTGGGCAGCTTCGATGATAGCAGCCTCAGCCTTTGCCCAGTTTTCGTCAGATCCGATATATTTTGTCTTGTTATCAGGATCTCTCAATGATACCTGTGCGATATATTCCTTGAAATCCAGAGTCTTGAAGACATAAAGGATGATGTCGATCACCTTGCAGAACTCCTCCTTGATCTGGTCCGGACGGACAAAGAGGTGCGCGTCATCCTGAGTGAAGCTACGTACACGGGTAAGACCATGAAGCTCACCGCTCTGCTCGTAACGGTATACTGTACCGAACTCTGCAAGCCTCAATGGAAGATCCTTGTATGAGCGTGGCTTTGACCTGTAGATCTCACAATGGTGAGGGCAGTTCATAGGCTTGAGGAGATACTCCTCGCCCTCCTGTGGTGTATGGATAGGCTGGAACGAATCCTTGCCGTATTTTGCATAGTGACCTGATGTCACATAAAGGTCCTTGTTTCCGATATGAGGAGTCACTACAGGAAGATAGCCATATGACTTCTGGAGCTTCTTGAGGAAGTTCTCGAGGCGCTCACGGAGAGCGGCACCCTTAGGCAGCCACAATGGAAGTCCCTGACCTACTCTCTGGGAGAATGTGAAGAGTTCCATCTCCTTACCGATCTTTCTGTGGTCACGTTTCTTCGCCTCCTCCATCATCTGGAGATACTCGTCAAGCATTGACTTCTTAGGGAAGGTCACGCCATATACACGTGTCAGCATCTGACGCTCCTGATCACCTCTCCAGTATGCTCCTGCGATTGCAGTGAGCTTTACCGCCTTGATCACAGAAGTGTCCTTGAGGTGAGGTCCGCGGCAGAGGTCGGTGAAATCTCCGTTTGTATAGAATGTGATGGTTCCGTCCTCGAGCTCGCTGATAAGCTCGCACTTATACTCGTCACCCTTCTCAGTAAAGGTCTTGAGCGCATCAGCCTTTGAAACTTCTGTTCTTACGAACGGATTCTTCTGGCGCGCAAGCTCGATCATCTTGTCCTCGATAGCCTTGAGGTCAGCTTCCACAAGAGTCTTCTCGCCGAAATCCACATCGTAGTAGAATCCGGTCTCGACCGCTGGTCCGATACCGAACTTCACACCTGGGTAAAGAGCCTCGAGGGCTGCTGCAAGAAGGTGAGATGAAGAGTGCCAGAAGACATGTTTGGCCTCGGCATCCTCCCACTTGTGGAGACGGATGGCAGCATCCTCGTTGATAGGACGTGTAACATCATATACTGAACCTTTTCCTGTCGTGTCAGCTGCCGGGATAACTGTTGCAGCCAATACGTCTGCTGCCAATCTTGGGCTGATGCTGTTTGCTATGTCAAAAGCTGAGACGCCGCTCTCGTACTGTCTCACGCTACCGTCAGGAAATGTAATGTTTATCATATCTTTAATACTTAAAAATCCAAGTTTGCAAAGATAGACAAAATTTACCTATATTTGCAATAATAAAACATTTAAAATGGACTATACTAAAGACCTTTCAATCGTCATTTCCCTTTATAATGAAGAGGAATCACTTCCTGAACTCGTGCAATGGATCGAGGGCGTGATGAAGAAAGAAGGATACACCTATGAAATCATCATGGTGAACGACGGAAGCACAGATGCTTCATGGAAGATAATCAAAGAACTGTCCCGGAAGAATCCATGCATCAGGGGAATATCATTCCGTCGCAATTACGGTAAATCGGCAGCTCTATATCATGGCTTCGCTGCGGCAGAAGGACGGGTCGTCGTCACCATGGACGCCGACCTGCAGGACTCTCCTGAAGAAATCCCCGAAATGTACAGGATGATTACAGATGGCGGATATGATATCGTTTCCGGATGGAAGAAGAAGAGACATGACAACAAGCTGACCAAGAATCTCCCGTCAAAACTTTATAACTGGACCGCCCGCAAGATAACAGGCATCAAACTTCATGACATGAACTGCGGACTGAAGGCATACCACAATGAGGTCGTAAAGAATATCGAAGTCTACGGTGAAATGCACAGATACATACCGTATCTTGCCAAGAACGCCGGATTCGACAAGATCACGGAAAAGCCGGTACACCACCAGAAAAGAAAATACGGAAAGAGCAAATTCGGACTCAACCGCTTCGTGAACGGATTCCTGGACCTTATTTCATTATGGTTCCTCAGCAGATTCGGCAAGAAACCCATGCACTTCTTCGGATTCACCGGCATACTGATGTTCCTGCTTGGAGGTTTCCTTACAATATGGATCATAGCTGAAAAACTGATCCAGCAGGGCAACGGACTTGCATATCGACCGGTCACTGACCAGCCGCTGTTCTACCTTGCTCTGGTAGCCATCATCATCGGATTCCAGATGTTCCTGACCGGATTCCTTGGCGAGCTCGTCTCACGTAACAGCCAGGAACGCAACCACTACAACATACGGGAAGAATTCTAAAGACTTTCAGTACACTGATTCACAAGATATATTATCGAACGGTATGGGACTCCTGAGTTTGTCTGGAGTCCTATTTCGCATGTACGGCTGTTGGAATATCCGACCTTGATCCCCTTCTGCTCCAATTGCGGACCGAGTTTTCTCAGTGCATATGCATTCAGTTCCGGATGGGTCATTCCCTTATCTCCAGCAAAACCGCAGCATCCCACTCCTTCAGGAATATAAACATCAGACGAGCAAAGGCTGGCAAGATCATAAATGATCCTGTCAAGCTTCATAAGCCTGGTAGAGCATGTAAGATGCAATGCCACAGGTACGTCAGTCCGGTTGAACACAAGACGGTCCTTGAGGAATTTCCACACGAACTCAGCTGATTCGTACAGCTGAACCCTTGACATATGCTGCTTCATCCTGTGCAGACACGGGCTCTGATCACAGATTACAGGATATTTGCCCTGCTCCGATGCGTTCCACAACGCATCTTCCAGTTCCTTGACCTTCTTCCCGGCAATATCCGGCATTCCCTTGCTTTCCCATATGGTACCGCAGCATAACGAATCCATCCTTGCCGGGAATATCACCTCATAGCCAGCCTTATGCAACAGATCCGTCATCTCCTCTGCCAAGGGCTTCAATCCTTTGGAAGCCTTGTCTATGCCCATAGCCTGATTGAGGCAGCTTGGAAAGTAGACAACCTTCAGGCCGTCTCCGGAGTCAGACTTAAGTTTCTTCGATGCATTATATGCCTTAGGGAATGCTGGAGTCCATAACGGTGCACCCATGGCATGAACACCTTTTGCCACAGCGCCCATACCCTTCGATCCCAATATAGAATGACCAAGCCCGGCAATGCGCAGCACGCCTCTGATCGCATTCTTGGAGCCATGGAAATGATTGGCGACAAACCTTCCGGTCGTGCGGCCGGTCTTGCCCATATTCTGCCTTCTGATCTCGTGCGTGAGATCAGCCACATTGATCCCCATAGGGCATGACATCGAGCAGAGTCCGTCGCCGGCACATGTCTGAGCACCGTAATACGAATACTGCTTTCTTAATACGGACAATCTCTTCGGATCCTCTCCTGTAGATTCAAGCCGAGCCATCTCCCTTTGAAGAACAATCCTTGTCCTGGAAGAAAGGGTGAAACCACATGAAACGCAATTCACCTCACAGAAACCGCATTCGATGCATTTGTTGAGTCTGGCATATGCCGTTCCCATCTCCTGTGGAGCATCCTCACCGGGAGCAAGTATAGGAAGGGCCTTGAAATTCTTGAAACTGCATTCGGGGTCATCATTGAAGATCACACCTGGATTGAGGATATTGTGGGGATCAAGGATGTCCTTCAGTCTCTTCATGACACTGAACGCCTTGGCTCCCCATTCATATTCGACAAACGGCGCCATATTTCTTCCCGTACCATGCTCTGCCTTGAGTGAACCGTCATATTTGCCTACCACGAGTTCAGTCACTTCATTCATCATGGCCTTGTAGCGTTCTACTTCACTTTCAGAAGAGAAGGACTGGTTGATGATGAAGTGGAAATTACCCTCCAGAGCATGGCCATAGATACAGGAATCATCATATCCATATTTATCGAGTATGGCAGAAAGGTCCACAACAGCTTCTGCAAGGTCTTCGATATGGAATGCAACATCTTCAATCAGACATGTAGTGCCAGGCTGCCTCATACCTCCTACCGTAGGAAAGATACCTGAACGGATAGCCCAGAACTGGCCATACTCAGCAGGATCGGTAGTAAATTCGACCTTTCCATAGGTATCAAACGATCTGAGCACATCAGTTATTGCCTTGACATTGTCGGCCAATTCATGCTGATTGCCAGCCTGGGTCTGGATCAGGACAGCTGTGAGCCCCACCTTCTCACCTGCATTGACAGATGCAAGCGAACGCTTGTCAAGCATTTCCGCAGCAGACACAGGCAGATTCTTGATAGCGATGACTGCCCGACAGGCTTCAGCCATATCATTGAAATATACCATCGCATCTGCCTCAAGAGGTGCCATCGGCAAAGTCTTCATCGTGACCTCGCTCACAAAAGCAAGTGTACCCTCAGAGCCTACCAGAGAGTGAAGGATAATATCAATAGGGTCAGAAAAGGTTATAAGCGGAAGAATATTCAGTCCCGTGACATTCTTGATCGAATACTTATGCCTGATACGGTCTACAAGTTCAGAATCCGCCAGGACGTCATCTCTGAGTTCCTCTATCTTGGAGATAAGCTCAGGATGGGATTGTATGAACTCATCACGGGATTTCGGGTCAGATGTATCGAGAATCATTCCATCAACGAATACTATCCTTGCATCAATCAATGTCCGGTCACTGTTGGCATGTGTACCACAGCTCATACCGGAAGCATTGTTCATCACGATTCCACCGACCATACAGCTCTTTATGGAAGCTGGATCCGGACCGAATTTTCTATTAAATGGCTTAAGATAATCATTGACCTTCGATCCGATGACTCCAGGCTGGAGCGTGATGGTCTCAGCATCGGGTCCCACATGCCAATCTTCCCAGTGCTTTCCGGCGACAACAAGTACGGAATCACTCACAGCCTGCCCGGAGAGGCTGGTACCCGCAGCACGGAATGTCACCGGCACTGAGAGCTTTGAAGCACACTTTAACAGATAAGACACTTCAGCCTCATCCTTTGCTCTTACTACCATCTGAGGCACAAGACGATAGAAACCGGCATCGGTACCCCATGCGAATTTTCTCAACTCATCGGTATAGATCCTGTCTTTGGATATCACCTTCTGTATGCACTTCCTGAACTCTAGATATTTCTGCTCCATATCAACTGTGGTCTACTGTGGTTTTCGGGCTGCAAATATACAAATAAAAAGACAATACCAAGCATAAAAAAAGCCCTCAAGACATCAGTCTCAAGAGCTTCTATAAGAAAGTGGCGGCTACCTACTCTCCCACCTGGTGGGGCAGTACCATCGGCGATGGTGAGCTTAACTTCTCTGTTCGGAATGGGAAGAGGTGGATCCTCACCGCTATAACCACCACAGTATGTT
>SUYQ01000018.1 GCA_015060325.1 Bacteroidales bacterium
CCCACTTGCCGAGATCCTTGAATGTATAACCGAGGTTGATGTCGTCCATACGGAAGAATGAAGCATCCTCAAGATAGAAGTCAGAGAAGAACTGGTAGTCACCGCTGATCTGGGTGAAGCCTGTTCTTGTAACAGCTGTAGCGAAGTTAGGAAGGTTACCTGCATTCACATCAAAGTATGCTGTAGAGTTGTTTGATGCGAAGTCGTTGAATACCTTGTAACCGAATGAACCGTGGCCGTTGAAACCGAAGTCCCAGTTCTTGTAAGAGAGCTTCACGTTGAGACCATAGTAGAAGTCAGGGTTAGGATCGCCTGCGCAATACTTGTCGTCATTGTTGATGACGCCGTCCTTGTTGAGGTCAACGAATGCGTTCTGTACCGGCATTCCGTCAGCATCATAGAGCTGCTTGAACACCCAGTATGAATATGGAGCATAACCTACCTGGTGACGACCTACATAAGAACCTGTACCGTGTGAGATACCTGAAGTCTGGATGTAGTAGCTGTCATCGTCAGTTGCGTTGAGCTTGGTGAACTTGGTATCCTGGAATGTTCCGTTAACGCCGATAGAGAGATGCCAGTCGTTGGTCTGGACAGGGATGAAGTTGAGTGCGAACTCAATACCCTTGTTCTGCATCGAACCTACGTTTGTAAGAACTGTGTTACCGAAGTTTGAACCCATTGGGGTAAGCACGCTGTTGAGGAGGTCGTCAGTGTTGCGGAGGTAAGCGTCCAAGCTACCTGTGATGCGGTCACCGAGGAATCCGAAGTCAACACCGACGTTGTAAGTAGTGGTAGTCTCCCACTTGATGTTAGGATCGTAAGCGCCTGGTGTCCACATGAACTGGAAGCCGTTAGAACCCATGAAGTACTGCTGGTAAACGTCTGTAGAGAGGCCATAACGTGAAAGGTGAGCGTACTCGCCGATACCGTCCTGCTGACCTGTCATACCTGCAGAGAGACGAAGTTTCAACTGTGAAACCGGCTTCACATCCTTAAGGAAGCCCTCCTCCTTGATGTTCCATGCGAATGCTCCTGAAGGGAAGACACCCCAACGTGTTGCAGGAGAGAAGCGTGAAGAACCGTCAGTACGTACTGAAGCGGTGAAGAGGTACTTTGAAGCGATAGAGTAGTTGATACGTCCGTAGAATGATACGAGGAAGCTCTCCCACTGCCACTTCGGATAACGAGCCTCAGCTGTCTCACCGGCATTGAGCTTCACCTCATCAGTAACGTTGAAGTATGAAACTGTGCGGTTTGCACCGTAGAAGTGCTGCCAAGAGTAACCTGCCATCACGTCGAGATTGTGGATGCCCCAAGTCTCGTTGTAGTTTGCATAAGCCTCGAGAGCCGAGCTGCGGCGGAGCTGCCACTCCTTAGAGTACTGACCTACACCACGGTTCTCAGTGTCAGACCAAGCCTGGTATGAACCTACTACTGAACCGTTCTTGTTGTTGTAGTCAGAAACGTCAGTTGAAGCTGTAACGTTGAAACGGAGAGACTCAAGACCATGTACCTTATAGTCGAGACCTGCACTTGCGATGAGACGACGTGAAGTACCGTAGCTTACGCGGTCGTAGAGCTGTGACATAGGGCCTACACCGAGGAGGGTGTTAGGAGCGAAGTTCTCGCCACGGCCTGTACCATAGTTGAAGTAACCGTTACAAGTAGTCATATCCACTGTACCGTCGTCATTACGGAAATATGGATCCTGAGTTGGGTTGAAGAAGGCTGCGTTGCCTACCACACCACCGTCAGCATACTTTGAGTATGTGTACACACCCTTTGCATTTACATTGAGGGTGAGGTGCTTGTCGAAGAAGTTTGGAGAAAGGCTGAAGTCGAGGGTACCCTTGTCATAAGTAGAACCTACGAGTGTACCAGCCTGGTCAGTATAACCGATAGATGCACGGTAAGGCATACGGTCCTTCACGTTGCCGCTCACGCTTACGTTATGGTCGTGAGTGATTGCAGTGCGGAAGATGATGTCCTGATAGTCAACATTCTGGTCCTTGCTCAGACGTGCAGCGATTGCCTTGCCAGCAGGAGTAGAAGTGTCGCCCATGAGCTGGTCGCCTTCCCAGTAGATTCCGTAAGTATCCTTGATGAATCCACGGAACTCCTCAGGAGTGAACACCTGAAGCTTTCTTGAGTTTGTCTGGACACTCATGCTACCGCTGTATGAAATCTGAGGACGTGAAGTCTTACCCTTCTTTGTAGTGATGAGGATGACACCGTTTGATGCACGTGAACCGTAGATCGCTGCTGAAGAAGCATCCTTGAGGACAGTGAATGAATCGATGTCGTTAGGGTTGATCATATCGAGAGGGTTCGACATACCGAAACCACCTTCGCGAGCGATCGGAACTCCGTCGATTACGATTAGAGGGTCATTTGATGCATTGAGGGAAGCTGCACCACGGATACGGATTGTAGATCCAGAACCAGGACCACCGTCACCAGGAGTGATGAGGAGGCCAGGAACCTTACCCTTAAGCATATCCTGGGTAGATACCATTGCACCACGGTTGAGCTCTTCGCTCTTGATTGCTGTGATTGAACCTGTCATGTCTTCCTTCTTTACAGTACCGTAACCGATGACAACCACCTCATCAAGGAATGTTGTATCCTCTGAGAGAGTCACGGTCGCAGGCATCTGAGAAGCCACGAAAGTCTGGGTTGCGTAACCGATGCAGCTTACTTCCACAACGGCATTCGCGCTAGAAACAGTAAGGATATAGTCGCCGTCGATACCGGTCGAAGTACCGTTTGTGGTACCCTGCTCGATGACTGTTGCACCGATGACAGGACCGATAGCGTCAACAACCACACCCTTCACCTCGTATCCGCCCTGGGCGAATACAGACACACCCATAATGCATGAAAGCACGAAGGATGCGCATAGTGTCATGATTCTATTCATAAGAATTTTGTTTGGTTAGTAGATTGTTTTATTTATTTATAAATGTTCCTTAATTCTGACAATTGAGGATGTTTAACCTAGAAACCAACACAAATGAAGATGGATTTTAAAACGGTTTCGAATCTTTGGATCAATGATAAGAAACTATATGTAAGACAATCTACATCAGCTGTTTATGCTTTTGTCCTAAACAGGTATCTGCTGCCGAATTTTGAAGAAATGGAGTCCTTGACAGAAGAAGATGTGCAACAGTTTATACTGAATGCCTTCAAAAACGGGCTGAGCAGAAATTATATCAAGGGAATAGTCAATGTTCTGCGAATGGTTCTCCGTTATGGTAAAAAGATCGGGTTTGACGCTGATCCTCAGATGGAACTCCATCTAAGGAAGGAAGTCAGAAACAATCGGGTCATGGCATTCAGTGCCAAAGATCAGAATGTACTCATGAAGTACCTGAGAGACAATTTTGTACAGAAAAATATCGGTATATACATGAGCCTGGCCTTCGGCCTGAGAATAGGAGAAGTGTGCGCCTTGAAATGGCAGGATCTGGACTTTGAAACCGGACTTATCAAAATAAGAAGTACAGTTCAAAGGATCAGTATGGATGAGAATGGCGGGAAGCGTACAAAAATTGTGATAGGGCCGCCAAAATCATTGAGTTCGACTCGTGAAATACCGATGACCCGAGAATTCATACGACTTCTCGGACCCCTTCTTGATGAAAATGAACCGGGATGCTACGTGTTGTCCGGAACGACAAATCCTATAGAGCCCAGACTATATAGAAACCACTATAAGACTCTGTTAAGAAGACTTGATCTGCCGGATGTGCGCTTTCATGGACTGAGACATAGCTTTGCTACCAGATGTATTGACAGCAGATGTGATTATAAGACTGTGAGTTCCATTTTGGGACACACATCAATAAACACGACATTGAATATGTATGTACACCCCAATGTCGATCAGAAAAGAGAATGTCTGGAGAAGATGTCCAGCATATTCGAAGGCTGAAACTTTTCGTCTAGCGCTCCAGCCACTCCAGGAAGTCATCGACGCGGGAGCGGCTGACTGTCATTTCGAAGGATGGCTCCGGCTTTGCAATGATGCGCAGACGTCCGGCCTGCTTGATGATGCTTTCTATCGACTGCATCGAGATGATGCAGCTGCGGGAGATCCTGAAGAACTGCTCGGGATTGAGATCTTCGCTTATGACGTCCAGCGATGAATCGATGATATACTTCTGCTGATCGAAGGTCACAAGATAATTGTTCTTTTCTTCAGAATATATGTAGGCTATATTGGAGGTTTGCAATGGCACTATGCGGTCATTGAAACGGACTATATACCTTTCCTTATATTCCTTCTTGGCATTGGCTTGGCTGCCGACCAGTTTCAGCAATGCTTCTGCGTCGACGATGCCTCCGCTCATGCGTATACGTGCGACAGCGCGCTTCAGCGCTGACGCATCCACCGGCTTGAGCAGATAGTCTATGCTGCCGGCCTCGAATGCCTTGAGTGCATAGCTGTCATATGCTGTCGTCATGATGACTTTGGCCTTGACCTCAATCTGTCGGAATATCTCAAAGCATACTCCATCAGCCAGTTCTACGTCCATAAATATCACATCCACAACGTTTTCCGGGTTTGAGAGCCATGCAATGGCTCCTTTTACGGATGTTGTAGTGCCCACGATTTCCATATCTGGGAAGTTCTGACCTAAAATGCGCATCAGGCTTCTCTGAGCCATAATCTCATCTTCTACAATAAGGACTTTCATATCTTTATTATAATAGAGGTAAGGTTACACAATATGTCTTGCCGTCATCTTCTATTTCAATCTCCTTGCCGGACATGTCAAGATATTGCTGGCGTATATATTTCTGTCCAAGTCCCATCGACTGAGCCTTGGTGACTTTCGGAATTATGTTATTTGATACACGAACCATGTTCTCCGAGACTGTTATGTCTATCTTAAGAGGATTCTCAATGCTTACCGCATTGTGTTTGGTCGCATTTTCTATCAAGAGCTGAATCGAGCATGGCAGGACATACATTGATAGAGCTTCCTCCGGTACGTCTATGTTTACCTCAAACCCTTCCGGGAAACGCACCTTCAGCAGGTCTACATACTGTTCGACAAAGGCAAGTTCATCTCTGAGCGGAACTATTTCTTCCTCCTCACTCTTGATCATATAGCGGTATAGACCGGCCAGTTTATGGATATATTCGCTCGCCTGTTCGTTCTGCTCTTCGCACACCATGCAGTCCAGGATATTAAGGGAATTGAACAGGAAATGCGGATCCACCTGCCTTTTGAGTTTCAGATAGCGGAACTGGGCAGTATGTGCTTTTTCTCTTTCCGCATGCATTCCAGATTGTGTGTAGATGGTATAATTGACCATGTAGACTATGCAGTATATCGCAATCTGTGTCAAAAAGGAAATCGGTATCAGTACCGGAAGGTTGAGACTTCGGTCTGCAGATGAATCAAGCGGGAGTCCGGAGCTGACCATCAATACTTCCAGGCCGGTAGCGCCCAACATGAAAAGGCAAAGCCAAAGGGCTCGTCTTAAATTTCCACTTCTATTTTTCCGCCCTCTGGAAAGTCTGATATACAGGATGTTCAAGCAGATGAGCACTACCAAAGCCACTGAATTGGAAAGCACCTTGGTGGTCATGTCGTAGATGCTACCTGCATCAATGCTCCATTGTGAAAAGAATATTACGAATCCCAGTCTGATGATGAATATGCCACTCGCTGTAAGCAGAATCCATTTAAGGGATGACGACGAAAGGGAATTGCTATGTCTGGCTGATGATGCGTTACGAGGCAATCGGGCTATAGCCACGATGCTCCATCCCAGAACTTCTGTAGTAACTGCAGTCGAGAGTGCGTGCACTGCATAAGAGGAACGCAGGAACATTTCCAGAATATTCGCGCCTAGCGTTCCCATGAGGAATCCGATGATGTTGCCCACGATGATGATAGCAGCAGTGAATTCTATGCTGAGGTGCTTCTTGAAGCAGATCAGCAGCGCCATTGTCATTGTAAGCAGCGTCAGCATCAGTTCGTCTCCGACACCATAGTAACGGCATCCGAGAGCAACGGCTGCATGCAGCAGGGCGAATATATGTATGATCCACGAGGGACGAATATGCTTGATTTCAGGCATTCAATTTTGTTTTTCCGGTTCGAAGATAGAGATTTTGCCCCGATTATCCAAGATTTCTACCTTTACGCAGAGCTTTTCATCTAAAAAAAATGACCATTCGTCGAATTCATTGAACAATTCGTCATTCATATTTCGTGCTTACCTATATAAATATTTATATTCGCGAACTTATACACTGAAACAATAACCAAAATATAAACTTATAATGCAAAAACCGAAACTTTCATTTTGGCAGATCTGGAATCTGAGCTTTGGCTTTTTAGGTGTGCAGATCGGCTATTCTCTTCAGAACTCGAACACCTCTTCTATTTTCCAGTCGCTAGGTGCCGATATGGACTCATTGAGTTACTTCTGGCTGGCGGCTCCGATAGCAGGTCTCATTATCCAGCCGATAGTCGGTATGTTCTCGGATAGTACCTGGACCAGATTCGGACGTCGTATCCCATTCATTCTTGGAGGAGCAATAATTTCAACAATAGCTTTGATGCTGATGCCGAATTGTCCGGTGTTGCTCTCTTTCGCTCCTTTGGCTATGGGTGCCTTTCTGTTGCTGTTCATGGACTCTTCCTTCAATGTTACCATGCAGCCTTTCCGCGCTTTGGTCGGCGATATGCTCGATGATTCCCAGAAAACGAAAGGTTTTGCCATCCAGACGCTCCTTGTCAATATCGGAGCCATCATCGGTGGTGTGCTGCCTACCATAATGACAATGTGCGGTGTATCTGATGCTGAAATTCCTGGCGAGGTTCCTAAGCATATCGCTTATTCGTACTATGTTGGAGGAGCCATCCTTCTTTTGACTGTATTGGTCACAGCCTTTACGGTAAAGGAATATCCGCCTAAGGAATTTGCAAAGTACAACAACCTTGAGGAGACACCAGCGGACGAGCCTAAACAGAGTTTCTGGCAGCTTCTCAAGAGTGTGCCGGGCGTAATGCTTCAGCTTGGAATAACTCAATTTTTTTCATGGGCTGCATTATTCATGATGTGGACATATCTCAAACCGGCGATCGAAGGAGTCGTTTGTAATCCAGCAGGTGAAATTCTAAGCGCTGGAGAAACTCAGTCGTGGGTGGGTATTCTTAATGCTGCATATCCGGTACCGGCTTGTATCATGGCTATTTTCATGACAAAGATTACTGCGCGTTTTGGAAATAAGGTCACATATGCATTCTGCCTCCTTTGTGGTGCAATAGGCTATTTTGCTCTTACGCAGATCAGCAATCAGTATTGGCTGCTCCTTCCGATGGTAGGTATCGGAATTGCTTGGGCCGGTATTCTTGCACTGCCATATGCAATTCTTTCAAAATCCATAGATGCACGACGAATGGGTGTTTATATGGGTATATTCAACTTTACAATTACAATTCCTCAGATTGTTGTCGGTCTGACGGGAGGTCTTATCCTCAGCAATATATTGGGTGGTAATCCATCCGGAATGATTACCATTGCCGGTATTTTCATGTTGTGTGCAGCGCTCTCCGTATACTTTGTAAAAGAGAAAAAATCCTAAATTGTCAGAATTAAGGAACATTTATAAATAAATAAAACAATCTACTAACCAAACAAAATTCTTATGAATAGAATCATGACACTATGCGCATCCTTCGTGCTTTCATGCATTATGGGTGTGTCTGTATTCGCCCAGGGCGGATACGAGGTGAAGGGTGTGGTTGTTGACGCTATCGGTCCTGTCATCGGTGCAACAGTCATCGAGCAGGGTACCACAAACGGTACTTCGACCGGTATCGACGGCGACTACGTCCTTACTGTTTCTAGCGCGAATGCCGTTGTGGAAGTAAGCTGCATCGGTTACGCAACCCAGACTTTCGTGGCTTCTCAGCTTCCTAAGACTGTGACTCTCGCTGAGGATGCTCTTTTCCTCGACGACGTAGTGGTTATCGGTTACGGTACTGTAAAGAAGGAAGACATGACAGGTTCGGTGGCAACCGTAAAGGCTGACGAAATCAACAAGGGTATGATCACTTCACCAGCTGACCTCCTCAAAGGTAAGTCTGCGGGTGTGGTTGTAACTCCAGGTGGCGGTGCTCCAGGTGCCGGTTCTACAATCCGTATCCGTGGAGGTTCTTCACTCAATGCGACCAATGACCCTCTTATCATTATTGATGGACTTCCTGTCAGCAACGACGGTATCAGCGGAATGGCTGACCCTCTTTCATCAATCAATCCAAGCGACATCGAGTCATTCTCAGTGCTCAAGGATGCATCTGCAACAGCAATCTACGGTTCACGTGCATCTAACGGTGTTATCGTGATTACAACAAAGAAGGGATCAAAGACAAAGAGTCTTATCCCTCAGATCAATGCCGATTTCTCAGCTTCCCTCAGCCATGTTGACAAGTATGTTGACGTGCTTACAGCTGATGAACTCAGAAAACTTGTTTCAGACAGGGTTGATGCAGGTCTTACCGATGCTTCTGCACTTGCAGCACTTGGTGATGCAAATACAAACTGGCAGAAGGAAATCTACCAGCTTGCTCAGACATACGATGCAAACCTCTCTATAGCAGGCCGCGTGGATATGGGCAAGGCAGGTGTACTCCCTTATCGTGTATCAGGTGGCTATATGTATCAGGACGGTGTCCTCATGACAGACCATATGAACAAGGGAACGGTTTCAGTAAACCTTTCTCCATCATTCCTTGACAAGCACCTTACAGTGAACCTCAATGGAAAGGGTGTTTTCACTGAGAACAACTTTGCAAACCAGGGCGCAATCGGTGCTGCAGCAAGGATGAATCCTACTCATCCAGTATTTGATGATAGCGCTAACAGTATCGAAGGATACTTCGTTCATCGCGGAGCTGATGGAAAGCCAAATGCAATGGCAACCATGAACCCTGTTGCAATGATCACACAGAAGACTGACAAGAGTTCTGCATCACGTTTCATCGGAAACGCACAGGTTGACTATAAGGTTCACGGTCTTGAGGACCTGAGACTCAACGTAAATGCCGGTATCGACTATGCGAAGTCGGGCGGATATTGGGAGATTCCGATCGGATCTGAAATGTCGTCTCACGACAATGCTCAGAACAATGGAGATGGTGGACATGGCGACTATACATACGAGCGTATAGACAAGACTCTCGAAATGTATGCTGCGTACAACAAGGATTTTACAGGTGGTCATCACTTTGATGCGATGCTTGGTTATTCTTGGCAGTCATTCTACAATAGATCTACCACATACTCATATACTCTCGCTGCAGGAAAAACTCTCGAAGACAAGCAGCCTGCAGGTGAACTCTTCCTTGTGTCATTCTTTGGTCGCGTGAACTATAGCTATGATAACCGTTATATGATCACAGCAACTCTCCGTCGTGACGGAACTTCACGCTTTATCAACAACAAGTGGGGTCTCTTCCCTTCTGTGGCACTCGGCTGGAATATCTCTAATGAGGACTTCCTCAAGGATAACGATGTGCTCACTACACTCAAGCTTCGTGCATCTTGGGGTCAGACCGGTCAGCAGGGAGTCGGTGGATATTATGATACTCAGCCTACATATTATACAAATGACATCGGAAGTTACTATATGTTTGGCGGTCAGGTATTCAACCCTATCTCATCACTTGGATACAATGCTGACCTGAAGTGGGAGACTACTACAACTTACAACGTAGGTTTCGACTTCGGTTTCCTCAAGGACCGTATCACAGCAGGCCTTGATGTCTACTATCGTGAGACAAAGGATATGATCAACTGGATTCCTGTCCCAGCTCTGTCTAACCTCACTAACTATCTCAACTCGAACATCGGTAACATGATCAATACCGGATTTGAGTTTGATATTAATGCCATGGCTATCGACACTGAGGACTGGACATGGTCAATTGGAGCAAACGTAGCTTATAATTATAACGAGATCACAAAGCTTACCGCATCAGCAAACGACAAGACCGGTATTAATACAGGTGGAATCTCTGGTGGAGTAGGTAACAATGTTCAGCAGCATCAGGTAGGTCACGCTCCATCATCGTTCTACCTCTATCAGCAGGTATATGACCAGAATGGTCTTCCTCTTGAGGGTGTATATGTAGACCGTAATGGAGATAACAAGATTGACGAAGAAGATAAGTATTTCTGTCACAAGCCTGCTGCAGATTGGAACGTAGGTCTCAATACCACACTCACCTACAAGAACTGGACTCTCGCAGCTTCAGGACACGGTAGCTTCGGTAACTGGATATACAACAATACTGCATCAGACGGTGAAATGTTCGGTGACCTCTGGACAAACAACTTCACAAGCAACCGTCTTTCTTCTTCACTCGTTTCAGATTTCAATGGTGCCCAGTATCACTCAGACTACTATGTTACAAATGCGTCATTCTTCAAGATTGACAATGTGACACTCGGCTATACCTTCCCAAGTCTCTGCAAGACTAAGGACGGTCGTGGACTTGGTCTCAATATATATGCAACAGCACAGAATGTGGCAACAATCACAAAGTATGCTGGTCTGGATCCTGAGGTGTTTGGAGGTATCGACAACAACCTTTACCCACGTCCAAGGACTTATATCCTCGGAATTAAACTTAACTTCTAATCAGTAAGGAGATATGAAAACATTGAAATATATAATTAGCGCCCTTGTTTCGGCTGCCGTGCTTTCTTCGTGCGTGGGTGATCTTAATGTCACTCCGATCGATCCTGCGCTGAATACTCCGGACAAGGTGCTCACGACAGAGGCAGATTACTTTAATCTTCTTGCCGGCTGCTACACAGGATTTGCTACCAGCGGATACAAAGGCCCTAACGGAGACCCAAGTATATCAGGTCTCGACGGTGGCCAGAGCCAGTATTTCCGCGGTCTTTATCATCTTAATGGTGTGACTACAGACGAGGTGGTCTGCCGCTGGAACGATGCTGGAATGCCAGACCTTTCTAAGGCTTCATGGAATGCTGACAATACATTCGTGATGTCTTTCTACTATCGTATTCTTCACCAGGTTGCCATTTTCAACGAGTTCATCCGCAAAGTGAACGAGGCTGATATTGACCTTCCAAAGAAGGGACAGTGGGTCGCAGAGGCACGCACTCTCCGTGCTATGTGCTGGCTCCACGCTATTGATAACTTCGGTAATGTACCATTTGCTACAGAGGAGTCTTCTGTAGGTTCGACTGCACCTCAGCAGATCAGCCGTGCAGACCTCTTCAAGTATATTGAGTCTGAACTTACATCTGTTCTTGCCGGCAATGATCTTTATGGATATGCTGAAGGAGAATACGGACGTGCAAACAAGGGTCTTGCTGCAATGATTCTTGCAAAGCTTTATCTTAATGCAGAAGTATATCTCGGCAAGGCTGAGGGCGCCGGCTACTATCAGAAATGTGCTGACGTGCTTGCTCCGCTTGTAGGAAAGTACAATCTTCATACAACTTCAAAGGGTACCTACTCGGCATATGAGGAGCTCTTCCTCGCCGATAACCATAATTGCACAGAGGAAATCATCTTTGCTATTCAGCAGGATGGTGTGAATACCCAGAGTTGGGGTGTAACCCAGTATATGGTGTTCGCTTCAACCGGTGGAACAATGGATGCTGCTTCTCTCGGAATTTCATCAGGATGGGGCGGTCTCCGTACAACTCCTCAGTTCTTTGACTATTTCTCAGAGTCAGATGACAGATTCCTTTTCTATGTAAAGGATATTCAGGATAAGGACCTTGAAAAGCTTTATGCTGAAGAGAAAGAGAAATATGAAAAGGATCTGGCCGATGGTAAGAGTCCGGAACCTCTCAAGCCATTCGACGAGTGGGTTGACGGAAAGTACCATACTAAGGATATCGCAGATATGGGCAAATTCGAGAATGGATATCCTATTATGAAGTGGAAGAATATGAACAGCGACGGAACTCCAGGACAGTCTAACGGTTTCGTAGATGTGGATTGGCCGGTTTACCGCTATGCAGATGCTCTTCTTATGCTTGCCGAGTGTGAGCTCAAGGGTGCTACAGTTTCTGGAAACATGACTGGTAAGGCTGCCTTTGATGCAGTGCGTGCACGCTCTAACATGGCTCCTATTGCCTTGAATGAAACAAATCTTCTTGAGGAACGTGCTCGCGAACTCTTCCAGGAGGGTCACCGTCGTTCAGACCTGATTCGTTTCGGCAAGTATACAAAGGACTATAACTGGGCATGGAAAGGTGGAAATCCTAATGGTCAGAATATCGCAGATCACTTCGTTTTGTTCCCTATTCCGAACAGCGATTTGAACGCTAATGCCAACCTTGTTCAGAATGCTGGCTACTAGTGGAGACAATAAATTTCAAGAATATGAAAATAGCTAAATATTTGATGATGCTGGCTGCTGCTGTTGGAATTGCAGCTGCATGCCAGAAGGAAGAAAAGGTGGTTTTCGATCCATCTGTGGTCGTTGCCCCTGTTCTTGACCCGATTGCAGATATGGTCGTTACTGAAGACAATATGAACGACAAGGTTAAGTTCACATGGACTGCTGCAGATTTCGGACTTGACGTAGTTGTTAACTATACTCTTTGGACTTCCTATGCTGATAATGCTGAAGTTGCTGTTGTCAAGAGCATCACTGCTACAGAGACAGAAGTTGCGTTGGCAACACTCAACGGCATTTTCTTCAATGATATGAAGATTCCTGCAGGTGAGGCTAAGACGGTGAAGTTCAGACTGTCTGCAAGTCTTGCTGACTCTGAGGTGTTTTATTCGGAGGCTGTTGAGACAAACTTCACAGCCAAGGAGGCTGAGAAGACCTTCCCGCCTTCAATCTATGGTGTTGTAGGTACTCTTAACGGTTGGGCCGCTCCAGACGTAAACATGGGTGATGCCGGTGACGGAATGTATGTTGCCAAGAACGTTGTGTTCGATCAGGGAGAGAACTGGTTCAAGATCAGAGCTAATGAAGAATGGAATGATAAGGAGAATTATGGACTTGAGGCAAAGCAGGCAATTACTGTTGATGCAGGTTTCCCTCTTACTGTCGGTGGCGGCTCTCAGGACATCGGTGTTGCTGACGGAACATACGATGTATGGTTCGACAAGACAAATATGATGGTATATGCAATGACTCCAGGCAAGCATCCAAAGGATGCAGGTCAAGGTGAAGTTGTAGTACCTGTGGATCCTGCTACTCTCGACTGGTACATCGTAGGTCAGTTCAATGGCTGGGCAACAGCAGATGCAAAGTACAAGCTCACTCCAGATGAAGATGGCAAGTGGTTCGTGCTCAAAGGTTTTGTGGCTGACGGTCAGGGATTCAAGTTCCATGCAGCAGGCGACGACAACTGGGCTGTGAACAGAGGTGCTGAGGGTGAAGCAGAGCCTGCAGTTGCACCTGTTGGTGAGGCTTTCACACTCGTGGCTAACGGAAAGAACATTTCTCTCTCTGCCGGCACATACGATGTTTACGTAAGCAGCGCTTTTGATAAGGTTATGTTTATGGCAGAGGGCGAGGCTCCTGCCAAGTATGGTGAATGGATCTTCGTTCCTGGAAATCACCAGGGATGGTCTCCAGCTACTGCTCCTGCTCTCAGAAGTGAGAATAAGGACGGTGTTTACACAGGATTCGTAAACTTCAACGGAGAATTCAAGTTTACTCATGTACGCGATTGGGCTGGTGAGTATAACTCAGACCACTTTGATACATATGCAGACGGTTTCGTCAAGGGTTCTGCAGGTGGAAACATCACAGGTCCTGCAGGTTACTACTATGTGACTGCAAATGTTCCAGAGAAGAAACTCGAAGCTGTTCAGGTTGTCTGGGGAGTGGTAGGAACTGCAGCAGGCAGCTGGGACGTAGATCAGGATATGACCTGGGACGATGCCAAGAAGTGCTGGACACTGACTGCTGACCTTGTCGCAGGAGAGTGGAAGTTCCGTGCTAACGATGGCTGGGACATCAACCTTGGAGGTGCACTGGAAGACCTTACAATGGGTGGTGGAAACATCGCTCTTGCAGAGGCTGGTACTTATTATATCGAACTCTACACAGAGCGTACAGACACAGAGAAATTCTACTGTACTGTAACTAAGAAATAAATGTTTTAAGCCTGTGGGTCCTGACCGGCCCACGGGCTTCTATTTTGTATATTCAAGTTTGTATTAATGAAGAGAATATTTTTTATCCTATTGACTTTCGTCTTCATCTTCGGATCATGTACGGAAGAGCTTGGCAATGGAAAATTTTCTGTTGCTCCAGAAAACCTCAAGTTCGCAAAGGCTGGCGATGTGAGAACTCTTGTCATTAACACCCAGTCAGATTGGACAATCGAAATTCTTGGCGGTGACGGCTGGCTGACAGCAAGCCCTGTTTCAGGACGAGGTATAGGCCGTTCTACTATTACGGCTTCTATGAATCCAGCTTTGGAAAGGACAGCTACGATTAACGTATCTTCAGGAGGAACAACAGTGTCTGTCGCTGTGACTCAGGAGGGACTTGTTATGGATGAGAATATTATACCTGACGCTGCGTCAGGTGTGGTGGTTGATCCTGTCAAACCGGATGCTGATGGACCATGTACTATCAAGTTCAATGCTCCGGCGGGTTCTGAATTATTCGGATATACCGGTGAACTCTATGCTCATCTGGGACTTATAGTAGATGATGAGTGGGCATTTGTTCCTGCTGATTGGGATGAAAACACAGATAAGTGTAAGTTTACAAATGTAGGAGAGAATTCGTGGGAACTCAAGATAGAGCCTTCGATACGTGAGTTCTTCGGTTCTGGAGAAACCCCATTGACAAGACTGGCCATAGTCATCAGAAGTGCTGACGGATCCCTTCAGACAAGGCCGGACCAGTTCAATTCGATAAAGGACAACAAGTATCAGCTTGTACCTTTTGTTCCGGATCCTGTTGTTGATGAGACTATGCCTGCTGACCTGAAGCATGGAATCAACATTCACGATGATAATTCTGTGACATTTGTCCTTTATGCAGCAGACAAGGACGGAGCAATGCACGACTACTGCTATCTTGTAGGTGACTGGAATAACTTTGAGAGGGTTCCTGAGGGAATCATGAAGCGTGATGCAGAGGCTGGTTGCTGGTGGCTCAAAGTTGAAGGATTCGACCCGGATCAGGAATATAGGTACAATTTCAGACTTGGCAATCCGCCGGCATCGGATATCGTTGTCAGCGATCCATACACTGAAATAGTATATGATCAGTGGAATGATCAATATATCGACGGGGTCCCTGCTTTCCCTGAGGGGGCAAAGGCTCTTGTGTCTGCCTTCCAGATCAATAAACCGGTATATAACTGGAAACATTCTGATTTTAAGGTAGAGGATAAGAATGACCTTGTGATTTATGAGATGCACTTCCGTGACTTTACCACATCTCAGAATATTGAGGGAGCCATGGCTCAGCTTGACTATATTGAGAATCTCGGTGTGAATGCTGTAGAGCTTATGCCTATACAGGAGTTTGACGGAAATAACAGCTGGGGATATAACCCTAACCACTGGTTTGCTCTCGATAAGTACTATGGTACACGCGAGGAATATAAAGCGTTCATCGACGAGTGTCACGCGCGTGATATTGCAGTCATCGTAGATGTTGTATACAATCATGCAACAGGCTCGCACACCTGGGCCAAGATGTGGTGGGATGGCGATGCTACTGCTGATAACAATCCATGGTTCAACCGTGTAGCCAAGCATGAATTCAATGTGTACCATGATATGAATCATGAGAATGCCATGGTGAGGGAGCATGTCAAGCAGAGCCTTGAATATCTCCTCACAGAGTATGATGTTGACGGTTTCCGCTTTGACCTTACAAAGGGATTCACGCAGAAGAACACTCTTGGCAATGTTGGAGCGTGGGGTCGTTATGACCCATCCCGCGTTGATATCCTCAAGGATTATGCAGACCACGTCTGGTCAGTGAACAATGATGCCGTAGTGATTTTCGAGCATCTCTCTGATTGGGATGAGGAGAAGGCTCTTGCGGAGCATGGTATCCAACTCTGGAGAAATGTAAATCATGAATATAGAACAGCTGTAACAGGCGGATCAGGTGACTTCACCAATATGTATTCTAATGCTCCTTTTGGAGGCTTTGTAGGATACATGGAGAGCCATGACGAGGAGCGCATATGTTATGGTGCTACTTCTGACAACTCTTCTGTAACCTGGGGTATCTGTGGTAGCTTGACTTCATGGGGAGAGACTCCGGATATTACAATGAATGCAGATGGGGCATTCTTTGTTGCAAAGAATGTATCCTTCGCGGCTACTGACATGTTTAAGATAAGAGGAAATAATGAATGGAACGATGCATTCAACTATGGATCTTCCACCCAGGGATACAAGCTGCCTCTTGACAAGGAGTATCAGCTCACTCTTGGATCTGGTTCTAAGGATATGGCTGTGCCAGCAGCAGGATCCTATGATGTGTATTTCTCGGCTGATATGCAGAAGGTATGGCTTATGACAGTTGGCAAACGTCCTGCAGATCCTACGGGTGGTGAGTCTGAGGATGCGCTGACAGTGGCAATGCGCCGTGCAGGTGCTTCTGCAGCATTCTTCCTCACTGTTCCTGGTCCGAAGATGATCTGGCAGTTCGGTGAGATCGGCTACGACTACTCTATTGATTACAATGATCGAGTGGGCGAGAAGCCTGTAGTAACTGACAAGTATCTGGCAGTTCCTGCACGTAAGGCTCTCTACGATACATATGCAGTTCTCCTGAAGTTCCGTCGCGAGAATCCTCGTTTCTTTGACAGCGATGCATCATTCAAGTGGACACCGAACGGAGCGACAAAGACCATCACTTGTTCGGCAGACGGCAAGACATTCCACATAGTAGGCAACTTCGGTTCCGGCAGCCAGCAGATCAGCGTAGAGCTTCCACACGACGGAAACTGGTACAACTACTTCAACCGCGACGAGGTCTGGGCCGGCCAGAGCCACACGCCAACCCTGAAGGAAGGTGAGTTTGTCTTCCTGGTAGACTGGAAGTAAATCATACAATTCTCCCGTCCATGAAAATGGCCCAAAACGTGGACGGGAGGCACAAAATAAAGCTCCCGTCCATGAAAAAGCCTGATTTCATGGACGGGAATTTTATTCAGGGAACAACTCAGATAATATTTTTACGTCTAGCTTCAACAGACGCCTGAGCTGATGATTGGATGCATTATACTTAAAATGCAGTTCTTTTGCCAACTGTATCTTCTGTTCAGGCCGGAGCATCGTGAGTCTGGATTCGGAAAACATTCCCTCTGAACATTTTACAGCAACTGAAAACAATTCATCATCAGTCAAGAACACGAGATCCTTCAATCTGGATGCAATCTGACTGAACGCTTCTGCATTTCGTGTCAAGGAATGAAAGTAACTTCGCGCATCACGGAACATCATCTCACCTATGTCTATACGGCAGAAGCTGGGTATATATGGTATTTCACCGACATATTTCAAACAACCTAACTTACTGACATCCCGGCACCGGGTAAGTTCTCTTTGCTTGCTTATACTAAATTCTTCAATACTGCACACCGGAAGATGTTGCATCAGATCGTTGAAGTAGGCACACCCGCCACCCCAGGGATAGCTATAGGGTGTATAGTCGGGATTGGCTACAAAAGCATTGCGATTCACATAGATTATTTCATTCCTGAGCGACTTCAAGTTATCAACAGGAAGTATGGAAGCCTGAAAGTTGCTCCAATCAATAACTTTATCAGTTGATGAAAATATCCTCATCAGTCTTCGCTTAAATCTGGCAAAGAAGGCCAGACATGCATCTCGTTCTCCCGCCATTATAAAGTGAAGATGATTTTTCATAATCTCGAATGTAATGATCATCACATCCTCAGATACAGTTCTCTCTACAGCAACAGCTGTCATAACAGATATCATGTCATCCCTGGTACAGAAGATGTTTTCCATCTTTGTCCCATCGGTATAAAGATGCCAGAAAGGACCATACTGATTGAAAGCCTGCTCGCATATAAGCTCTTTTTCAATAAATGTATTCATCTCAGTCCTCCCTTAAATTATGTCGGTGGGAATGGCATAATGCCGTTGTTTTCTGAATGGCCTTATAAGACGTATCCGGGTCCGATTATCAACATGATGCTGTTTCCGGAACAAGTTGACAGCATCTTTGAGTGTCCAGCCGGAGGCTAACAAGGCAGCGCCATCTATTCTGCAATATACTGTGTACGCGTCATGGGGCATTCGAGTCTCAAAATCGATTGCCGGCACCAGTTTTACATGTAAATTGATAATTTTATCCATAATCACAATTTTACCACTCTCATCATACCTTGCCATTTGATCATGGATGGCGAACCAGAACAGTTCAACAGTACCACAAATTTACATCTTTCCTTCAAACTCGCAATACCTCGCCGCACTAAACTTACCTCCCGTCCATAAAAAGGGACGAAAACGTGGACGGGAGGCACAAAATTAAAGCTCCCGTCCATGAAATCAGCCGAAATCATGGACGGGAGAGATACAGAAAGCCCCGGAAGTGCCAGCGATGGAAACTTCCGGGGCTGATATGTTATTTACGGCCGCTTGCTGCGATCATGCTGCTGAGGGTTTCGTTGAAATCCTTGGCTGCGGCGAGCTGCTCGACTGTCAGATGCATTCTGTAGCGCCAATAGTGACGTGAATTTGCAGGTACGTTGATGCGCTCATCGTTCGGATTGAGGCGGCGGAGTGCGCCATCCATAGAGAGCCAGTCCTGAAGAGGCAGGATGGTCAGCATAGCCGGCGACCACAGATGCTGGTCGAGGATCTGGCGGCAGATCCATGGCTCGCAGAAATATGGAGCCTCGCCATGGTTTCCGAGAATCATCTGCCAGAACTGGTCTGTAACCTGACGGTCTTCCTCCCACCATGCACGGATAGGGTTCATGTCATGGGTAGAAGTTGTACATACTGACAGGTACGGATAGTTTGCAGGATGTGCGAATGTCTCCTCAACCGACTTAGGCATACGCTGGATCTCGAGAGAAAGGATCCTGAGGTCTGACATCACCTGAGGCACTGTAGCAGGGATCATTCCGAGGTCCTCACCACATGCGAGCATTCCTGTCGAATCAAGAAGTGCAGGAAGCTTCTGCATAGCCTTCTCCTTCCAGAACTCGTTGTTGCGACGATAGAAGAAGTCGTCATAGAGACGGTCGAAAGAACCGCGACGGTATGCATCAAGCCAGCCGTATGACTGTGTAGCCTTCGCACCGATCTTAGGATGATAGTGTCCTGTCTTACGCGGATCTTCAATGAACAGATCTGTATTCTTCACGTCAAAGCCCTGACCTTCAAGCTCATGTGCCGGATAAGGGAGCGCCGGGTTGAAATAACCGTTCAAGCCGCTCTTTGACCAGAGAGGAATCTCCCATATGCGGAAGAATCCGAGGATATGGTCGATACGGAACACGTCGAAGTACTCAGCCATCTTTGCGAAACGTGCCTTCCACCATGCGAATCCGTCTTCTGCCATCTTCTCCCAATTGTATGTAGGGAATCCCCAGTTCTGTCCGTCAGCAGAGAATGCATCAGGTGGTGCTCCGGCCTGCGAATCCATATGGAAGAGTTCAGGATGGATCCACGCATCAACGCTGGTACGGCTGATTCCGATAGGAAGGTCACCCTTGAATACGACACCCTTCGAGTGGGCATACTTGCATACCTCTGTCATCTGAAGGTCAAGGTGGTACTGTACGAAGCACCAGAAGTCAACCTCGGCCTTGTGCTCCTCACAGAATGCGGCTACCTTCTTCTTGTTGTATGTCGCATAGCCGTGCCACTGGTTGAAATCAGGAGTGCCGAACTGGTCACGGAGAACACAGAAAGCGGCATATGGAAGAAGCCAGTCGGCATTCTTCTCCACGAAACTCTTGTATGCCGCCTTGGCAGAAAGCTTCTTGAATGTCTTGTCGAATGCCTTGTGGAGGAGATCAAGCTTTGCGTTGTTCACACGCTCGTAGTCAATCTGCTCAAGAGCGTTGAGTTCGGCCTGGAGGGCCTTATATTCCTCATCCTCTGGCACTCCCACTGCAGGAAGGTGCAGGAACTGAGGGTGAAGTGCAAATGTCGAGTTAGGGTTGTACGGATATGAATCCTCCCATGTGTGAAGCATGGTGGTGTCGTTGATAGGAAGGAGCTGAAGAACGCTCTGTCCTGTTGCAGCCGCCCAGTCGACCATCTTCTTGAGGTCATAGAACTCACCTACTCCGAAGTCATCTTCAGTGCGGAGAGAGAACACAGGAATAGCTGTACCCGCACCCTTCCAGTCACGTCCGCTGAACTTCACCTTGAGATCGGCCTCTACGACAAGTTCATCATCCTCAGGAGCCGTTGCAAGCCATCTGTCATGTCCATCTTCCCACGCAACAGGAACAAGGGTATCCTTGTCTGCGATCAGAAGCTTGTATGAGAACGGCTCGGTAACGTTGAGGGCAAGTGTCCACACAGGGAACTGAGCATCATCGAACGGCACGATCTTGCTCCAATCCTTGAGAGCCTTGCCGCTGCCGGCAAGCGCAAGCACTTCGTTAGGACGAAGTGCCGGAGCGGCAACCTTGAGGATCACGTTGGCACCCTTAGGGGCCTTCTTCACCTTGGACGCCTTGCGGCCGAAGATGGCATTTGTAAATGCAGAAGAGTAGAACGGAGCATCCTCAGGACGGTCATTCCATCTGTCATGGACCGTAAGCACCTTCGGTGCAACGCCTTCCGGAAGCACAAGAGAGTGCTTCTTCCACTCTGTACGGACGGTCTGTCCGTCACGCACCACCTCGTAGCCATATTCCGCAGCCTTCTCCGGATTGAAACGGGCAATCTCGCCCTCCCAGAGTCCGTCCGCAACGTATGCGAGAGGATAGCGCCTGTCACTGAGACAAAGGACGACTTCCTCGCCCCAGTTTGTCCAGTATTCAATGCTGATACGTAAAGTCATATATCAAATGTTTTATGTTATTGTTGATCTATTCCTATCTTCATCTTCTTCCAGTTCATTATCGGCAGGACGAAGGCAATTATCGATGCCACTATCCAGAACCATGAAACAGGTCCGAAGTCATATGTCTTGTCTATAACCTTTCCTGCGGCATCCACGATCTCTGTCGTATTGTATTGGATCATGTATCCGCTGGTGATGTCCTGAAGTCCGGAAGCGATGTAACTTGATATTCCCACGACACCAAGCGCTGCACCTGTCGCCTTTCTAGGTACTATATCGACAGCCATGAGTCCGGCCACCACACAGTAAAGCACACCCATCGAAAAACTGAACAAAGATACATAAAAGATGTTAAGTACAAAACCGCCTCCCACAAACAGAAACAGGGTCAGCGCAGTCGTACAGCAGATTCCAGCAAGCAAGGCCGGCTTTGCACGGTCTCCCTTGAAGACCTTGTCCGAAAGCCATCCTGCCAGAAGAGTTCCGACAATGCTGAATGCGACCGAGTATCCCAGTGCCTGGCTGGCCTGCCATTGGCTCAATCCGCGTGCTTCCTGCAGAAAGAGGATTCCCCAACTGTCAACCGCTTCCTTGGTGATATACAGGAATGCGCTGGAAAGTGCTATCACCCAGACCCCGGGATGTCTGAGTACCATCTTCTGAAGTTCCTTTGTCGGCTTCCTGTCAGTCTTGGTGAGAGGTTCTCCGGAGAGTTCCTGTACAGATGGAAGCCCCTTGCTCTCAGGTGTGTCTGATACCAGCAACAGAATCAATGTCGCACCTGTCACGCCTGCAATCGCAGCCACGATGAACCCATACTGCCACCCGAAATATCCTACGGCACCAAGTGCTATATATGAAAACGACTTACCTATCGAGGGACTGGTACTGAAAATGCTGTAATAAGATCCACGCTTGGACAAAGGGAACCAACGGGAGAGGCTTATGACCCCGGGAGCCGAACCCATGGACTGCACCATTCCGTTCATTCCCCAAAGTATGGCAAAGGCAAGGAATATCACCACCGTCGGTATCATGTTGTGGAAGAATCCGAGCGCTGCCAGCAGGAGGTTCAACACAGATGAGAAGAAAAGACCTGTCGCCATGAACCTGCGGATGTTGCAATAGTCCGCTATGAACCCGTTCAGGAACTTCCCGACCGCATAGACAAACAGAAATGCCGCTCCTACAAGACCGAGCTGTCCTTCGGTAAGAACACCTTCGTCGATAAGCGGCTTTTTGAAAAGACTTATACATGTACGGCACACATAATACAGGCTATATGCAATGGTAACTCCCCAGAAAGTCCTGTTTCTCAAAGACTTGTAGGTAGAGGTTACCTTATCTGCAGGGACCTTGTCCGCCGAGGGCTTGCTTTTTCTGTAAAATGTATATAGACTCATCCTTTCAAACAAATCACGTCAAAGACGTGCCAAACAGAGACAAAGTTATAAAACATCATAGAATTCACAAAATACGCAGGGTGCGATATTTTACAGAAAGATAGATCGTGCGGGCAAGAAGATGAGCAAAATAGGCGGCCATGAGGATATGCATGGCCACTCGCCCGTATTCGGGCAGACCGTCTCCGAGGTGGTTGAGGGCAAGAATGCCGACGGTCCACACTGCCGCAAAGGCTACTACCGCCCAAAGCATCGAATTTCGCATCTGACGCGATGCTGTTGCACCTATATAGATTCCGTCCCATGTAAAGGCTGCACACCCGACGATCGGCATGAGCAGCAGCCAGGGAAGGTATTCCCTGGAGGCCTCGACGACCACAGGATCTGAGGTCATGAGCCTGAGCATAGGCACTCCGGCCACATGATATATTACCATGAATATCAATGCTATGGACATGCTCCATATAAATGTCCACTTGACAGTATGTCTGACCATAGGTCTGTCCTGCGCCCCTATATACCGTCCGACAAGGGCCTCGCCGGCATAGGCAAAGCCGTCCGTAAAGTAGGAGAATATCATCAGGAGCTTCATGAGGATGGAACTCACTGCCAGAAGGGTGTCCCCATAGCGGGCAGAGATGACTGTGAAGCCGATATAAATTGCAATGAAGCAGAGCGAACGGACAAACAGGTCGGCATTCATCTTCATGAAACGACCGGTCTGCTCGCCTTTGAACAGCCCGCGCAGTTCATGCGCGGGCATGGCGCTCAAGGTATTGCGCCTGTAACGCACCAGAAGGATGGTCAGGGAAACAATAAGACCTGAATACTGGGCCACAACCGTGCCCGCAGCTACCCCGCTGAAGCCCATGCCGTCGTAATGCCAGCCAGCTATGCTGACTCCAAGAGCAAGCACAAAGCTCATCAGCACGTTCATTCCGTTGACGGTAATGTCAGCAATCATGGCACTCAGGCTGTCCTGCATACCGATGAACCAGCCTTTGAGGGCCATCAGGCCGAGGGTCGCCGGTGCCGCCCAGATGCGGATGAAGAAGTATCGGGATGCCAGATCACGCACCTGAGGAGTGCAGTCGACAAAGAGGAATGCCGCCTTTACGAATATCCATTGGATGGCAATCAGCAGCAAGGCGCAGGCAAGTGCGATTCCCAAGGCACGGGCGAGCACTCTCGTGCATTCGGCACGGTCGCCCCGGCCGTAGGCCTGGGCTGCAAGGCCGCCCGTGCCGATACGCAGGAAGCCGAAGTTCCAGTACAGCAGGTCGAAGAGCATCGAGCCAATGGCGATACCGCCTATCATCGTGGCCGCATCTGTATCCAGATGCCCGGCCACAGCGATATCGACCATGCCGACTATCGGCACGGTGATGTTGGCCAGAATGCTCGGCACAGCCAACTTCAATATGTCACGGTTTATACCCATGTGGCACCTAAGCGCTTAATACTCAATCATTTAACCAACTATGCGTGCTCCCCTCCGGCAGCACGCACCACCAAGTAACACGCTTATAATCAGCAAATTACCCTCCACCTATTTTATCGGTATTTTCCCTCTTCATCCAGCATGCCGAGGTATGAGGAATAACGGTCATAGCTGATCTCGCCTGCCTCGACAGCCTCCTTTACGGCACAGCCCGGCTCATGGGTGTGGGTACATGGAGCGAAACGGCAGTTCTCGGAAACCCTGAGCATTTCAGGGAAATAGAGTGCGATCTCTTCCTTCTTCAGGTCCACCAGGCCGAAGCCGCGGAGGCCTGGGGTGTCTACGATGAAGCCATATGGCAGAGATTCCTCGACAAGCTCGGAATGACAGGTGGACAGCTCGGAATGACATGATACAGTCTCCGGATGACATGGGGCCAGCTCGGAATGAGAAGCTGCTGTCAGGGCGTACATTTCATAGAAAGTGGTGGTGTGCTTGCCCTGGAGATGGACATCCGAGATCTCCCCTACCCTAGGGTCGAGCGACGGATCAAGAGCCTTTATGAGCGATGACTTTCCGACTCCGGACACGCCGGAGAACAATGAAATATGCCCCCGGCATGCCTCTCTGAGTTCGTCAATACCCTCGCCGGTGAGAGCGGACACTTCGAGAATCGGATAGCCGGCACCTTCGTAAATCTCGTGGAAGGCCTCGAGCATCTCCGCATGCGACTCACGATAAAGGTCAACCTTGTTCAGGACTATGGTCACTGGCACATTGTAGACCTCGCAGGTGACCAGAAGTCTGTCAAGGAAAGGCAGCTTTATCTCAGGAAAATCTATAGTCGCGATGATGAAGGCGCGGTCCAGATTGGCCGCGATGATATGAGACTGGCGGGAAAGATTGGTGGACTTGCGGATGATATAGTTGCTGCGAGGCTCCACAGACGTGATCACCGCCGCATTCTCCGGCGTCACATGAGCGGTAATTTCCTGTTCTGAAACTCCTTCCGGCACCTCTGCCTCAAAATTCACCACATCGCCCACTGCCACAGGATTGGTAGCAGTGCTTCCCTTCAGCCTTATCTTTCCCCGGAGCACAGCCGGAAACATATCCCACTGCGGCAGACGGGAAAGCAGATAATGACTTCCCGTATGCTTTACAACAGTCGCCTGTCCTTTTATGATCATAAATATTGCCGTCCTTTGATATTCGATGCAAAGATAAAGAATTTCCGTTTTTATCATTACCTTTGTGGGATATAGACGCAAAATTATGATCCAGGAAAACCTTATCGACTCGACCGTCAAGGAACTGTTCGACAATCTGACCTTCACTCAGGAACCATGCGGACTGTATGATCCGCTGAGATACATGATGGAAATAGGCGGCAAACGCATACGTCCGCGCCTGTGCCTCACGACATATGCCCTCTTCAAGGACAAATTCTGCAATGAAGTCCTTGCTCCGGCATCAGCCATCGAGGTATTCCACAGTTTCACCCTCATCCATGACGACATCATGGACAAGGCGGATGTCCGCAGAGGCGTACCGACCGTATACCGCAGATGGGACGAAAACACGGCCATCCTTTCAGGAGACGTGATGTCCATCGAGAGCTACAGGCTTATCGCAAAAGCACCGGCAGAGGTGCTTCCGAAGGTGCTTGAGCTGTTCTCCAAGACCGCAGCGGAAGTATGTGAGGGCCAGCAGTATGACATGGACTTCGAAGACATGAGTTTTGTTCCGATGGGAGACTACATGAAGATGATAGGTCTGAAGACGGCGGTACTGATCGCCTGCGCGGCCAAGATGGGAGCCCTTATCGGAGAGGCCGACGAGAGATCATGCGACCTGCTCTACAGATATGGATACGACCTAGGACTTGCGTTCCAGGTTGCGGATGACTGGCTGGATACATACGGAGATCCGGCTGTCTTCGGAAAGGCCATCGGAGGTGACATCCTCAACAACAAGAAGAGCTGGCTGATGACAAGAGCCTTCGAAAAGGCATCTGAAGAGGTGCGCGGAAGGCTGCTGGAGGCAATGCAGATGCCGATAGCCACAGATGATGAGAAGGCAGCGAAGATTGCCGAGGTGAAGGCCATCTACGCGGAACTTGAAGTCGGTGATGAGGCCAAGGAAGAGATCGTGAGGCTGCACAGCCAGGCAATGGATCATGCATCTGTGCTCGATCTGGAGCCGGAAGCATATGCGCTCCTGGAAAACTATGCTAAAAAGTTATTAGGAAGAACGAAATAATGACAGTAAAGAACAACAGAGCCCTGGAGATCATGGCACCGGCAGGCAATTTCGAATGCCTGCATGCAGCGATACAGGGAGGTGCTGATTCCGTATATTTCGGAGTCGAAAAGCTGAATATGCGTTCGCATTCGGCCAACAACTTCAAGATGACTGACCTTGCAGAGATAGTAAGGATATGCTCGGAGCATGGAGTGAAGACATATCTCACCCTCAACATAGCCCTCTTCGGAGAGGACCTCGAGGACATGAGACGTACGCTTGATGCGGCAAAGGAGGCTGGAATCACGGCTGTCATCGCATCTGACATGGCAGCAATCATCTATGCCCGCCAGATAGGCATAGAAGTACACATCTCGACTCAGCTCAGCATATCGAACATCGAAGCACTGCGCTTCTATGCCCAGTTCGCTGACGTCATCGTGCTGGCGCGCGAGCTGAACCTGGGACAGGTAAAGGAAATAAAGAGAATCATAGACGAGGAGCAGATCTGCGGCCCGTCGGGACGCATCGTCGAGATCGAGATGTTCGCCCACGGAGCGCTCTGCATGGCGATTTCAGGCAAATGCTATCTCAGCCTTCATGAATACGGCGCATCCGCCAACCGTGGCTCGTGCTTCCAGCTCTGCCGCCGCGCCTACAAGGTGGAAGACATGGAGACCGGAATGCAGCTGGAAATAGACAATAAATACATAATGTCGCCTAAGGACCTGTGCACCATCGAGTTCATGGACAAGATCATAGACGCTGGAGTGACCGTCTTCAAGATCGAGGGACGTGCCCGTTCGGCCGAATACGTGAAGCGCGTGGCTTCATGCTATCGCCGCGCTGCCGACGCAGTATGCGACGGCACATACACTCCGGAGCTCGGAGCATCCTTCAAGAAAGAGCTCGAAGAGGTGTTCAACAGAGGATTCTGGGACGGGTACTACCAGGGAGCACGCCTCGGAGAGTGGTGCGACGTCTACGGAAGCACAGCCACCCGCAAGAAGGCCTACTGCGGAAAGATCACCAACTGGTTCGGCAAGCTCGGCGTTGCAGAGATTCTGGTTGAATCATATTCATTGAAGGTCGGAGACAAGATCCTCATCATCGGACCGACATCCGGCTGCGTGGAATATACTGTTCCTGAAATCAGGGTTGACCTGAAACCTGTCCAGGAAGCCGGAAAGGGAGTATACTGTTCGATTCCGATCGACTGGAGCAAGGTTGTGCCGGGCGCACGCGAAGAGGCGCTCAGCCTCTGCGGCGACGGATGCAGCGAGCAGGCATGCCGCGCCATCGAGGAGACCCGCCTGCGCCGCAGCGACAAGGTCTATATCTGGCCGGAGGTCTGAGACCCGGCCGTCATCTTGTCGAGGCAGATTCACAGAACCCGGCACGCGCCCGAAGAGCAGCTGCGAGTTCCTTTATACCGTGCCCGCCCATGTTTTCACGTATCGGCATCATGGCGCCTAGGGCACGGTAATCTCTTTCATAGAGCCTCCCCACCACTGCGCCGTACCTGTCCGAAAGGTCTTTTACTGCCGACAAAGTTTCTGAGCTGCCTGTCACTTTATCTGCTGCAGCTCCAATGACGTCGAGTCCCAGCGAAATGATGCCATCCATGGTCTCACTATCCACTGAGAGGGCATCCGCCGCAGCAGAAACGAATGGGTCAGTAGAGCCGGACATATATTTCTGGGCACATGTCAGCGGGTCATTGGCTGCCGTAACGTCCACGATGCAGCCTCTCCAGTCCTCGCCAGCAGATATCCTTGCCTTCTCATATCTTTCATATGTTGCAGGAGACACACCGGCAGCATTGAATACGACCGCCGGGCATCCATAGCGCACGGCCATCTCCGATGCAAGTCTGCCTCCTAGTGAATGTCCGGCAAACTCGAGATTATCCTTCGAAACATAACCCTTATCCAGCAGTTCGTCGACAAGGAGTCCGGCCTGAACCACCTGTGAAGCCCCATCGTTCAAGGCTCCGTCGACGTCCTCATATGCATCTACAACAAAGTTCATCAGCTGGCTGATATCCGACCATTCCGAAGGGAAATCTGTGCCGGCAAACACCAGGGCTCTGCGATCACCTTTTGCCATCAGAGAGCACTTCAGCCCTGTCGGGACAGCACCTGATGCCGAATACTTTGCGATGATCTCGGACAGTTCAGGATCCTCTTCCCCCAGATCTGTCCACCCTTCCGGCAGAGCTGTTTCTGCGTCCTTGTATACATATTCGGACATCGTTGCGAGATCTGCATAATCATTGAACAGGTAAGCCATGAATGCGCGCTCTTCCGGGGACATTCCATCAATCTTCTGCCTGAACTCACCGAAGGCTCTCTCGGATTCGGCTGCCTTTTCGGAATCATCAGCCACAAACACATAGTGCATGTCATCGAAGCCCCTTGAGCCAGTGTCCTGTCCATAGTGAATCAGGCCTTCTGCAAGCAGGACTGAATCCCTATATTGAAGATCGTCATAATATTCCGGAGCCGCCGATCCCTTCCTGTTCCCGCCAGGGCCTCCGGCACATGCTGACAAAAGAGCAACGGCTGCCACCATCCAGTACAAATGTTTCATAATCATGGTTTTAAAGAAACAGTTCATGAAGAACCTTCAAGGAGTTGACATTCACCGCCGACTCGGTGTGGAACTCTATATATCTCAGGATTTCTTCCGCAAGTTCATTACGGGTATTGCCGCTAAGGGGAATAAGCATGGACTCCGCAAACGGGCTTTTCAGGAACTTGTCCACCACCGGGAAATGTTCTCCGACAAATGGAACAAGACTTCTCTCGTCGGGGCTGAATCCCAAGGCTACTGTAAGTTCCAGAAGGAATCTGATGTGGAAGTTGCTGAAATCCTTTTCGAGAGCATCCAGCAGAAGGATATTGTGCGAGCACCACTCGTACAGTCCCTGTTCCGTTGCCCCTTCCTTCAGTACCTTGAAAAGGACCTCGCTCATGAACATCGTGATGGAGTTCTTGTATATGTTCCCTCTTATGCCGTTCAAGGCGCATTTTGCAGAGATGTTTCTGGCCGTGAACAGATTGGTCTTAGATGATTCGACTATATCTGCTTCCAGGATGTTCAATGGAAGGAAAAGGGACATCTGTCTCTTTCCGGAACCGCGTACAAAAAAGCTTCGCCGTCCATAATCCCTGCTGAGGGTATGGACGACGAGCGAGTTCTCTCCGAACTTCGTGGTATGTAGAACGATGAGTTCGGTGCTGGTTGTCATGGTTATTCAGATTTCTCGACTCGGCCTTCGGCCTCGCTCGAAATGACAGAAGGGCCGGTTGAAATGACAGAAGGGTCAGTCGAAGGGACAGAAGGGTCGGCCGAAGGGACTGTAGGGTCGGTTGAAATGACAGAAGGGTCGGTTGAAATGACAGAAGGGTCGGCCGAAGGGACTGTAGGGGCTGTAGGGACAGTCTCGCTATGGGTATGAAGCCATGCGGCCATTGCACGCAGGGCCTTTCCCCTATGGGAGATGGCATTCTTCTCTTCCTCTGAAATGTCGGCCAGGGTCTTTCCCGGATATTCGTCAGCGATGAAGATCGGATCATATCCGAAGCCTCCGTTGCCGGACTTCTCGCGTGCTATCACGCCCTCAAGAGTTCCTTCGAACATCTTGATCTGACCGCCGATGATAAGCGTGACCACGCTCTTGAAGCGAGCCCTTCTCGAAACTTTCTTAACCTTCAATCCTAGTGATCCGGCCATCCTGGCCTCTCCCTCGAGAACACCAAGTTCATAGAGGACCTTGTCCATGTTCCTGTTGAAGTCCTTGTCATCACCGGCATATCTGGCTGTATACACTCCAGGAGCTCCTCCGAGTGCATCGACCTCAAGTCCTGTATCGTCTGCAAAGCAGTCGCAGCCCGTCTTGTCATATAGATACTGAGCCTTCTGGAGTGAGTTGGCCCTTAATGTCTTTCCTGTCTCAGGGATATCCTCTGTGATTCCCACCTGTGCGAGAGAAACGAGCTCAAAGCCCTCGCCTAAGATCTCTGACGCTTCACGCAGCTTGCCGCTGTTGCCCGTTGCAAATACAATTTTCATATATATCTTTCTACTAAAAAACCAGTGCAAATATACAAAAATATGCCAAACTGCAATCCCCTCCCGCCTCACTGATCAGCGGACATCCTGATATGAAAGATGTTTCGCTCCGCTCAACATGACAGGGTTCGCACTTCGAATAACATGTAATACAGAGTGCCACACTTTCTCCATAAGCAGCAAACTGTCATCCTGAACGGCGAACTGTCACCTTGAAAGTCTCATTGTCATCCTAAGGAGCGCAGCGACGTGAGAATCTTGAACACTGACCGTCCCACTGTCATCCCGAGCGCCAAACTGCCATACCGAGCATCTCATTGTCACCCAGAAAGTAAAACTGTCATCCTAAGCGCCAAAATGTCACCCCGAAAGGCAGAGTGTCATCCTGAGCGCAGCGAAGGATCTTTACAGATCAGCCGGCAAAACTCCTCGTGTCCAAAGTCGGTACAGCTTGGACGAGTTTTTATCAATCCAGGCACAAGCGGTACAGCAAACATGCATTATCGGTATAAAATCCACACCGCTTGGACGAGTTTAAGGCCTTTCATGGCCAAGCACTCCGGTTCCCAAGACAAAGTGTGCGTAACGGGCAACCAAAACCGCCCTTCGAGCACGTACGTATACATAATAGGGTGCTAAAAGGCAACAGCCAGGCGCGAGGAGAGCCCTTTGGGGCCGAGCTCCCCGCAGCGCCTGAGCTGTAGTCGTCGGAGACCGTATATTCCGACGACGGTGCCGAGCATAACTAGCATACAGATTTCTCCACTCGCTTCGCTCGGTCGAAATGACAGTGGGGCGGAATGGTGTGAAAGATGTTTCGCTCCGCTCAACATGACAGTGGTGGCACTTCGAATAACATGTAAGACTGACCGCCTCACTGTCATCCTGAGCATCCAACTGTCATCCTGAGCTTTGTCCACACTGTCATCCTGAGCGAAGCGAAGGATCTTCTGCTCTACTGAGGAGACCGACAGGAAAACCCTTGGGAGTACCGATACGGCACACAGCGCACAAATTGCCGATTCGGCATCCCATGAGTACAGAATCATGCACCAGTAGGAGTCACAACATGCCACAGAACGCACCAGAGCATGATCGACATTCCCAAGAGTTTTGCACAGGAGTGAATTTTCAGACACAGCAGATGGTAAATACACCAACCATTTAGCCAAAGCACACTTGGCAGCTAGGTCAGACTATCCCAACGGCTTTGGGCCACAGACACGGATCAACTGCTTTGGGCTACACAGACACGGATCAATCTACAACGCCGCGCAACGTAAACAATTGAGCTACGAACAGTTAACCTCGCAATATCGTGCAAAAACGCGCGATATTAAAACGTTAATCTCCAATCAATCCATTACATTGCGCAGTCTGGTTACTTATTGTTCAACCTGCAGTAAACCTATTTCAGGACTAGACATTTCAGGACTAGGCAACCATCGGTAAACCCATTTCAGGATTTGACACGATGCAAGCCAAAGAGAATCTCAATGGTGTTACAGCATGACTTTCAGATACCGTAACTGGTCAATACACCACCTCTCCACACAATAGTAATTCACAACGGATAGAAAAGACCCCCAAAGGCACCCCGCGCCCTGCGAATATGGTCACGTAACAGCCTCACTCTCAGCAACATAACCATCAACGCGGTGGGCATTTTTGACCCACCGTATTGATAGTCAAATAATTGATAGTCAGCGCATTAGGTGTCCATAAAATATAACATTTCATGGAAGGCAACAGCCAGGCGCGAGGAGAGCCCTTTGGGGCCGAGCTCCCCGCAGCGCCTGCGCTGTAGTCGTAGGAGACCGCATATTCCGACGACGGTGCCGCGCCTGGTAATCAGATTTCTCCACTCGCTCCGCTCGGTCGAAATGACAGTGAAAAGTGCTCGGTCGAAATGACAGTGGGGCGGAATAGTGTGAAAGATGTTTCGCTCCGCTCAACATGACAGGGATGGCATCTCGAATAGCATGTAATACTGTAATACAGAGTGACGCGCAAGTGGGAAGCGCGCGGTCGAAATGAGTGTAGGACACACAAAAATGACAGGTGGGCAGGCCGATTGGGAAGATTTCTCCACTCGCTTCGCTCGGTCGAAATGACAGTGGGAGAAATAGTGTGAAAGATGTTTCGCTTCGCTCAACATGACAATGGGGCGCGCTCAGTCGAAATGACAGTGAGGCGAAAGGAAGAAATGAGAGAGAGAGGGGGCGAAATGGAGAGGAAGATGTTTCGCTCCGCTCAACATGACAGCGGTGACACTTCGAATAACATGTAAGACTGACCGTCTCACTGTCATCCTGAGCTTTGTCCACACTGTCATCCTGAGCGAAGCGAAGGATCTTCTGCTCTACTGGCAATATATAGCAAAACCCTTGGGAGAAACGAGAGGTCACACAGCGCACAAAATGCAGATTCAGCCTCCCAAAGGTGCAGAATCATGAACCAGTAGGAAACAAAATATGTCACAGAACGCACCAGAGCATGATCGACATTCCCAAGAGTTTTGCACAGGAGTGAATTTTCAGACACAGAAGATGGTAAATACACCAACCATTTAGCCAAAGCACACTTGGCCGGTAGGGTCAGACTACACCAACTGCCTTGAGCCACAGACACATCTCAACTGCTTTGGGCTACACAGACACGGATCAATCTACAACGCTACACAACGTAAACAATTGAGCTACAAATAGTTAACCTCACAACATCGTACAAAAACGCGCGATATTAAAACGTTAATCTCCGATCAATCAATTCATTACATTGCGCAGCCTGGTTACTTATTGTTCAACCATCGGTAAACCCATTTCAGGGCTAGACATTCAGGACTAGGCAACCATCGGTAAACCCATTTCAGGATTTGACACGATGCAAGCCAAAGAGAATCTCAATGGTGTTACAGCATGACTTTCATATACCGCAACTAGCCATTACGCCAACCACACCACACAATGGAATATCGAAACGGATAGAAAAGCCCCCCCCAAAGGCACCCGCGCCATGCGCACATGGTCACGTAACAGCCTCACTCTCAGCAACATAACTATCAACACGGTGGGTATTTTTGCCCCACCGTGTTGATAGTCAAATAATTGATGGTCAGCGTATTAGGTGTCCATAAAATATAACATTTCATGGAATGCAACAGCCAGGCGCGAGGAGAGCCCTTTGGGGTCGAGCTCCCCGCAGCGCCTGAGCTGTAGTCGTCGGAGACCGTATATTCCGACGACGGTGCCGCGCATAACTAGCATACAGATTTCTCCACTCGCTCCGCTCGGTCGAAATGACAGTGAAAAGTGCTCGGTCGAAATGACAGTGGGGCGGAATGGTGTGAAAGATGTTTCGCTGCGCTCAACATGACAGGGATGGCATCTCGAATAACATGTAATACAGAGTCCCACACTTTCGCCATATGCAGCAAACTGTCATCCTGAACGGCGAACTGCCACCTTGAGAGTCAGACTGTCATTCTGAACGGCGAACTGCCACCTTGAGAGTCAGACTGTCATCCTGAACGGCGAACTGTCACCTTGAGAGTCAGAGTGTCATCCTGAGCGTCGGCGAAGGATCTTTGCGCACAAAGCACCATGACATATTTCGGGCGACGGGAGAGCAACAGAAATGATAATAAGAACCCTGCGCATCAGACCCTGCCGAGTTCGTTGTTGAGCATGGTGCGCAGCTTGTTCAGAGAAGTGATTTCTGTCAGAAGGGCGAGCTGGTCTTCGGCAGAAGCGGACTCAAGTTCCTTTGTTTTTGCCTTGAGCATCATCTCAATGCGGCGGCATTGGTAAGCCATCAGAGCCTTAGGTACGAACTGGACAAGACGTGTCGATGCTGTGGTCAGGGACTGTTCGTAATTCTTCACAGTGATCTGGTACTTCTCGATAAGAAGTTCCCTTGCCACCGCAGCAATCTCCTCGTCCATGCTGTTCAGCAGGCGCTGCCCGATCTGCTGCTGCGACAACCCCTCGTCATACATCTGGAAATAGACGTCATAGACCTTGGCATATGATGAATTGGCAAAGACAGTATCGTCAGCGGCAAGACTTCCGTCTATGAACTCCGCAACATTGACAGATTCGCCCTCTACATAATATTTCGAATCCCGGTCAAACTCCAGAGCGGTACATCCCTCCTCCAGAATGAATCCGAGCAGTTCCTTTTCGCATGGCTCAAGATACGGCTCGTTCAGAATTATCGGACCGGCACTGACCTGAGGCACTGCCGACGGAATGTCGTCCGCGCCATAGTCTTCCGCATAGCCATAATCATCACCAGGCACATAATCATCCGGCATTGGCGGCGGCACGTCCCCAAAGGAGTCGGGACTGCCAGCCGGCACCCCGGCCTGTCCACCTACCGGCGCGCCACCGGCAGCAGCACGGTTCTTCTGCCTTTCTACCTCACGTTCGCGCTGCTTCTTGTCCTCAAGAAGCACTTTAGAGCGCGTCTTGGATATGCGGTCCGCCAGGATCTGCTCATCCATCCCGAAACGCTCGGCAGTCGCACGGACATAGACCGCACGCACAACTGCATCCGGCATCAGAGCGATGGTATCAGCGATGTCATTGATCAGCGTAGCCTTCTTGAGAGGATCGTTTCCAGCTTCTCCAAGGAGAAGATCAGTCTTGAAATTGATGAAATCCTGCTCATTGCGGGCGATATGATCCTGTACCTGTTCCAAGGTGTGCCTGCGCGCGAAGTCATCAGGGTCCTGGCCGTCAGGAAGCAGCACGACCTTCACATTCAGGCCTTCCTTAAGCACCAGATCGATGCCTCTTAAGGCAGCCTTGATTCCAGCACCATCTCCGTCATAGATGATGGTGACATTATCGGTGAACTTGCGGATGAGCCTTATCTGCTCGACTGTAAGCGAAGTTCCGCTGGAGGCCACGACATTGGTGATGCCCAGCTGATGCATCGACAGCACATCCAGATAGCCTTCCACAAGGATACACTTGTCTTGACGCGCTATCTCATTCTTCGCAAAATAGATTCCGTAGAGAGAACGGCTCTTGACATAGATTTCCGTCTCCTTGGAATTGACATATTTAGGGATTGTCTTGTCACTCTTGAGGGTCCTGCCGCCGAAAGCGATCATTCGGCCGCTTACCGAATGTATCGGGAAGATGACGCGGTCATAGAATGTGTCCACCACCCTGCCGTCATCAAACTTCTTGCACAGACCGGTATCCAGAAGATACTCTTCCTTATATCCGGCAGCCTTGGCCGCATTTGTGAATGTCGTCCTGTCGACAGGTGCCCACCCGAGACCATATTTCCGGATGGTCTCATCCTCCAGTCCGCGGCTTCTGAAATACTGATAGCCTATCGCCTGGCCTTCAGGGGTCATCAGACTGTCCCTGAAGAACTTCCCGGCATATTCAGAGACCAATATAAGGCTCTCATTCCTCTGTCTTTGTGCAATATCCTCAGCAGTCTCCTCTTTCTCCACGACCTCGACATTGTATTTCTTTGCAAGATACCGGAGCGCCTCGACATAGGACATGCTCTCATGCTCCATCACAAAGCCTACAGCCGTTCCGGACTTTCCGCATCCGAAGCATTTGTATATTCCCTTTGACGGAGAAACCACAAACGACGGGGTCTTCTCATTGTGGAACGGACAACAAGCCTTATAGGTGGCTCCGGCCCTTTTAAGGGTCACAAAGTCACCTATCACATCTTCGATCTGCGCCAGATCGAGTATCCTGTTGACCGTTTCCTGAGGTATCATCAGTCTACTTTTTCGTAATCAACATCCTTTACATCCATATTGTCGACCTTCCCCCATCCCCCGGCGGTATTCTGAGTCTGATCGTCTGCACGATCTGTTCTTTCCGGATTCTTCTGTGAAAGGAGCTGGTTTATCTTGAATACAGCAAAGATTTCTGAAAGTCCGTACATTATGAATGCAATTCCTGCAATGAGTCCCATTATATCATTGCCTATCAGCTCTTCCGAGAAGAACATCATACCGGCCAATATCACAAGGACAGGGACAAGATATGGAAGGAAACCTCCACGGAGAGCCGCGCGGGCACTGAAAAGAGCCATAACCTGACGTACTCCGAAGATGACCAGCAGTCCTCCCAGCACATATCTCAACACAGCAGACACCGGTCCGGCAAAAGAGAACAGCAACACCGCTATCAGAATATTGATTATGGAGTTCAGAGGCAGGGCAAAGGCAAAACGCAATCCGATCAGAAAAGAAAGCACTCCGAACAGAAAGATTCCGCAGGCAATGATCTGGACGATCATAGTCATTGCATTCGCTTTGGTCACTATAAGAAACACGCCGAGCGCCACGCTAAGAAGGGCCTTCAACACACCAGAAAACAGACTTCTTTGTCTAAACAACATCATATGATAAACTCATTTTAAAAATTCTGACTGCAAATTTAATCGTTTTTAGTTTTCGTACTAATATTTTTCATACTATGACTCCTGATCCAACAGAACAAGGACCGACATCGGAGCCTTCGGCTTCCAGTCAGTCCTTGAAAATCCATGACCTGAACGTCAGATTCTATAGCGCACTACTGCCTTTTGACATCCAGTATTTCAACCTCGAATATAAGCACAGAGTTCGGCTCAATAACGCTTCCGCGAGGAGGATTCTGGCCATAAGCAAGGTCGCCCGGGACAAACAGAGTCGCCTTTGTACCCTTGTTCATAAGGGTAAGGCCTTCTGTCCAGCCCGGAATCACTCTATTGACTGCAAACTCAGTGGAATCATTGGCATCAAACTCGGTACCGTCGATGAGAGTACCCTTATAGTTAACTACGACAGTATCTTCCGGTTTGATCAGATCGCCCTCACCCTCCTGATGGATGACATACTGCAGACCGCTTTCTGTAACCTGCACACCCTTTTTTGCTGCATTCTTGTCCAAGAACATCTGGCCTTCGAGTCTGTTGCGTTCAGCAACAGCTTCATGACGAGCCGAGAGGTAATTGTTGATTATGTCGTTCATGTCGTAAGGGCTGATTCTGAATTTCTCTGCCCATTCTGAATCAGGAAGAGGCTGATATGGATCTGATCCAGTCTTCATCTCCGGCTGGCCGGCACCCAGTGCATCTGCCATACCCCTCTTGAACGCCTCCATATTGCAGTCATCAATCTCATCAAAAAAATTGTTTTGAGAAAGCATCATTCCATAATTGACACCTAGAAGATAGCTGACCGAATCTACAGAAGTATTTATCTCAACATGACGAAGAAACTCATCCTCAATCTTGTCGGTTGGTTCCTCTTCAGTCTTGCTGGTTGGATCGACTGCAGTCTGTTCTGACTTGGCATCAGAATCTGAATCTTTCTTCTTATTATCGTAGCATGACACAACTATAAATGATGCGAGTGCTGCCAATGTAAAAATTCTGATAGTTTTCATTTTCATTAATCTTTATTCATTTCAAAACAGAAGGACCGGATCAGGCAAATCCCGGTCCAGTCCTTCTGTAAAATCATCCGCCTAGAACGGCAGGTCATCTTCGGGCATCGGGACATCCATCGGTGCAGAATATCCGCCAGCCGACTGTACATAATCATAACCTGTCTGCTGAGGAGCAGGGGCCTGCGAATAACCTGCACCGCCAGCAACTGCACCAGTAGCATAATCTGTAGGAGCAGCCGCAACAGGCTCGATCCTCCATGCCCTCACATCGGTATACCAGCGACCGTTATATTCGCGACTGCTGAGATTGAATGCAATCTTGACTCTGTCACCGATCTGATACTTTTCCAGTTCACGCACCTTGTCCTCTCCCCAGACATTCATACAGACCTGAGTAGGAAAATTACCTTCCTGATACTCAAATATGAATTCCTGCTTGGACCATGCACCTCTTGCAGAAGTACCTGTCTGGACATTCAGTTTACGGGCTATCCTGCCCTCAAGTTCCAAAGCCATATTATTCTGCTATCTCTACAATCTCCTGTTCCGGATCCTGATATTTAATTACATCTACGACCTCAACCTCGAATATAAGTGTAGAATTCGGCTCAATAACGCTTCCACGAGGAGCATTCTGGCCATATGCAAGTTTTGCCGGAATATAAAGTGTAGCCTTTGCACCCTTGTTCATAAGGGTAAGACCTTCTGTCCAGCCTGGAATCACTCTATTGACTGCAAACTCAGTGGAATCATTGGCATCAAACTCGGTACCGTCGATGAGAGTACCCTTATAGTTAACTACGACAGTATCTTCCGGCTTGATCAGATCGCCCTCACCCTCCTGATGGATGACATACTGCAGACCGCTTTCTGTAACCTGCACACCCTTTTCATCTTTGTTTGCCGCAAGATAAAGCTCCCCGATTTTCTCATTGAGCTTGGAAAGATATGCATGACGGGCAGTCAGATAATCATTGATTATATTATTCATCTCATATGGGCTTATCTTGAATTTCTTAGCCCATGTCGTATCAGGAAGAGGCTGATATGGATTTGGTCCAGCCTTCATCTCCGGCTGGCCGGCACCCATTGCATCTTCAAAACCTTTCTTGAACTCATCCATATTCATCTCCGACGCATCATCGAAGAATTTATTCTGGTTGACCATCATACCATAATTGACTCCCAGCAAATAGCTTACTGAATCCATCGAAGCCTTCTTGACTTCCAGAGCCTTAATCTCCTTGCTGTCCTTAGCCTTCTTCACAAGCTTTTCATACTCGGTAGTCTTGACCTTACAAGAAGCCACAGTCATCACTGCAACTGTAGCCAAAGCAAAAAATTTAAATACCTTCATAATCGATTATAATTTTAATTGTTCTTTTTTCAATTTTAAAGCACGCAAATATAACGTTTTTTTGGATTTGTCGAAAAAAATGACTTAACTTAGTATGTCCAAATGTTCAGATTATGAGTATTGATTCCGCAGCGCTACATGCAAAACTGAAAGAATTCTTCGGATTTGACTCATTCAAAGCCGATCAGGAACGCATCATCAGACATCTTGTCGACAAGAAGAACGCATTTGTCCTCATGCCGACAGGAGGAGGAAAATCATTGTGCTATCAGCTCCCTGCCCTTGTCATGGAGGGTACTGCAATCGTGATCTCTCCTCTCATCGCGCTCATGAAGAATCAGGTCGATGCAATCAGGGGATTTGTTGCCGGCAATGACGGCATCGCCCACTTCCTGAACTCGTCCCTCAACAAGGCACAGATCGCAGAAGTACGCAAGGACCTTCTTTCCGGAGCCACCAAGCTCCTCTATGTCGCACCGGAATCCCTCACCAAGGCAGAAAACGTAGCGATGCTCAAGGAGATCAAGATTTCGTTCTATGCTGTAGACGAAGCCCACTGTATTTCCGAATGGGGACACGACTTCCGTCCCGAATACAGACGCATCCGCAATATAATAGAGGAAATCAGCTTAGCCCCTATCATCGCCCTTACCGCCACTGCGACCCCTAAGGTTCAGAGCGACATCATCAAGAATCTGGGAATGGCGGACGCCACCGTATTCAAGTCATCGTTCAACAGACCGAACCTCTATTACGAAATCCGCGACAAGTCAGATCCGAAGAGGGACATAATAAAATATATAAAGCAGAACCCAGGCAAATCCGGCATCATCTACTGCCTCAGCCGAAAGAAGGTGGAAGAACTCGCGGAACTCCTGAATATCAACGGAATAAAGGCCGCGCCATACCATGCAGGACTGGATGCGAAGACCCGTGCGGAAAACCAGGACAAGTTCCTCATGGAGGATATCAACGTCATTGTAGCGACAATCGCATTCGGCATGGGCATAGACAAACCGGACGTACGTTTCGTCATCCACTACGACATACCTAAGAGTCTTGAAGGCTATTATCAGGAGACCGGACGTGCAGGACGAGACGGAAAGGAAGGCCAGTGCATAACTTTCTACAGCTACAAGGACATACAGAAACTTGAGAAATTCATGCAGGGCAAGCCTGTTTCCGAGCAGGAGATCGGAAAGCAGCTGCTGATGGAGACCGTAGCATATGCCGAGTCGAATTCATGCCGCAGAAAGCTGCTGATGAGCTACTTCGGAGAGGACTACACCCAAGAGAACTGCGGTGCCTGCGACAACTGTCTGCATCCTAAGAAGCAGTTTGACGGACGCGAAGAGATGGCTCTTGTCATCGAACTCATCGAGTCCCTGCCTGAGCGTTTCAAGATGGAACACCTTGCAAACATTCTTGCTGGCATAAGCAATTCCATAATCAAGTCATACAAGCACGATAAACTTGAGCTTTTCGGTGCAGGAAAGGATCACTCCATACGTTTCTGGCATGCCGTGATTCATCAGGGAATGGTGCTGCATCTTCTGTACAAGGACATCGAGTCTTATGGCCTCATATCAGCTACTGATGCTGGACGGAGTTTCTTGGAAAACCCTTGCGAGCTCATGCTTACCGAGGACAGGGAATTCGCCGAAGGCGAGGACGACGACGAGGCACCTGCCGCTGCAATGCGTGGAGGCGGAGGAGGAGACGAAGTCCTGCTTGCAATGCTCAAGGACCTGCGCAAGGACGTTGCACACAAGCGTGGCCTGCAGCCATGGGTGATCTTCGGAGACCCTTCACTGGAAGACATGTCCATCATGTATCCTATCACCGTAGATGAGCTGAAGAATTGCCAGGGAGTCGGAGAAGGAAAGGCAAAGAAGTTCGGAAAGGAATTCCTGGAACTGATCGCCAAGTACGTTGAAGAAAATGAGATTGACAGGCCTGACGACTTTGTGATGAAGTCAATGGTGAACAAGTCGGTAAACAAGGTATATATCATCCAGAGCATCGACAGGAGACTCCCGTTTGAAGACATAGCCGATGCCAAAGGTATGGAAATGAACGAACTGCTGGATGAAATCGAGGCAATCGTATACTCAGGCACAAAACTCCAGATCGACTACTATCTCGAACAGACATTGGATGAGGATGTCATCGATGACATCTATGCATACTTCCACGATGATGCCGAATCAGACTCGCTGGAAGCTGCCATGGAAGAGCTCGGAAGCGATTACGACGAAGAGGAAGTGCGCCTTGTCCGCATAAAGTTCCTCTGTGAGGTCGCAAACTGACGCTGTCATATAGAGCGAGGCCATAGGCCGGAGCGGGAAACCTAGATTTCAATCCAACGGATATCCTTGTCACGGCCCCAGTAGGAGAGCTGGCGCTTGGCGTAACGTCGTGTATTGCGCTGAATCAGTTCTATTGCACGGTCCAGAGTAGTGACCGGACCGTCTCCAGGCGATGTCGGCGTCCATCCCTCGGCTGAAACCTTGCCTTCCTGATAGTCAAACCAGTCAAAGATTTCCTTATATCCTACGGTCTGGAGGGCTGCAAGGTCGCGATATTGCGTCAAAGAGCGTACCTCCTCGACGAGTCCTTCATCGATCATCTGGTGCACCCGGCGGTTTATCCTGTCGTAAAGAACTTCACGCGGACGGGTAAGACCTATCTTTTCTATTTCAAAATCACGTTTCTTCTTGGTGGCGCTCTTGAATGACGAGAACGGTCTGCCTGTCATCAGACAGACTTCCAGAGCGCGTACCACGCGCTGGCCGTTTGCAATATCTATTGCAGCATAGCTCTCAGGATCGAGAGATTTCAATTCCAGTCTGAGAGCCTCGACACCCTCTTCCTGAAGGCGTCTCATCAGTTCATTGCGAAGCTGCAGATCGGCAGAGGGGAAATCATCAAGTCCATTTACAAGAGCATCGACATAAAAGCCTGAGCCACCAGCCATGACAAGAGTTTCATGCCCTTCTTCAAACAAGCGGTTGATCAGTTCGAGAGCCTCCAGCTCATACTTACCGGCTGTGTAAAGCTCGGTAACCGTATGGGAATGAATAAAATAATGCTGAACAGCAGACAGCTGTCCAGCAGAAGGCACCGCCGTGCCTATGGTCATTTCCTTATATATCTGACGGGAATCACAAGAGATGACCGGAGATCCATATCTGAGTGCGACATCAATGCTGTAGTCTGTCTTGCCTACAGCAGTCGGCCCCAATATGATCAGCAGTTTCTTCATGTCGCTTAATCCTCCTCGTCCTCTCCGTAAATCTCTTCGGTCTCGTCGTCGTCCTCTTCCTCGTCAAAGTCGATGTCGTCATCATCAAAGTCGTCGTCATCCGGATCCTTCTTCTTATCGTCAGGAAGGTCTTCAAACGCAACATATCCGTTCTCAAATTCGATCGGATTAGGTCCCTTGGACTCGACCAGCAACGGATAAACGACATTCCTGCGTTCCTCACCTAGCCCCTCGAAGGTAACAATGACACTCTTGACATTTGTTGTGTCATAGAAATAGATGAACTTGTCCTCTCCCCTCTTATGACACTGCTCGGCAGTTACGGCATCGATTGTTCCGAAACCAAAATCCTGGAAGACGCTGTATCTTGCGGCAACCTCCCCTTCGCTGTCAAACGACTTGAAGAGCACCACCTGATCCTGAGGGAAGTCCATGTCCGCCCTCATCTGTTTATGGAGACTATATAAAGATGCGCTGCCCTTTACTTCATAGACACGGGCAAATCCCTTGATGCCGGGAAGAGAAACCTTATACTTCAGTATCATAGACAATTAGAATAGTTCATGGGTTAAAAATAGCCTCCGAAGCAACGGTAGCGAAGCCAAAGTTAATAAATTTTCTTTTTGAGTGACAAAATTATTTTGAAGATCCTTCGCTGACGCTCAGGATGACAGGGGGGGGGAAGCTCAGGAGGACAGGGGGAGCTTCAGGAGGACAGGGGTGAAGAAAAATTTTAATTTTTGCCGAAAATAATGTATTTTTGGTTTTCGGTATGGATAACACTCAGATCCAAGATTCTTACAAGAGCATCGCCGCCGAGTCCAGGGGGCTGTTCAAGGACAATGGAAGCCGATTCATTGCCCATGCTTATCCCGTTGAAACAGAAGAAGAAGTCAAGGAAATCGTCGCCGCGCTCAAGAAAGAGTACTACGACGCAAGGCATCATGTATACGCCTACAGGCTTGGCTATCTGGGAGATAAGTTCAGGGCAAACGATGACGGCGAGCCTTCCGGATCGTCCGGACGGCCGGTGCTGGGGCAGATCGATTCCAACGGACTTAGCGATATACTTGTTGTCGTCGTACGCTATTTCGGAGGCATAAAGCTGGGGATCCCGGGACTCATCAGAGCATATAAGACAGCAACAGCAGACGCCATCGCCAATGCGGAGATAGTGGAAAAGATTGCGTCCAAGATGTACAGGGTCCGTTTCGGATATATGAGCATGAACAGCGTGATGAAGGTCTTCAAGGACATGGGGCTGGAGCAGAAGAACCAGAAGTTCGACATGGAATGCAGTCTGGACACGAGCGTAAGACTGTCGCTCGTGGACACCTTTCTCGAAAGGATGAACGACGTCGAAGGCTGCAGCATAGAGGAATTGTAACCTGACAGAACAGACAAAGGTTAAAACAACAGATAACATCTTTGGAGCGAAGCGATGGCAAGTCCGCCTCCCGAGGAGGAGGATTTAGGAGGAGGGTAACGTAGAAGACTGGACATATGCATGCACGACGGTGGACAAAGTGACAGAACAGACAAAGGTTAAAACAACAGATAACATCGTTTGAGCGAAGCGATGGCAAGTCCGCCTCCCGAGGAGGAGGATTTAGGAGGAGGGTAACGTAGACTGCAGGACATATGCCTGCACGACGGTGGATAAAGTAACAGGACAGATAAAGGTTAAAACAACAGATAACATACGGAATATGGCCAAAAGTTTAATTTCAATCAGGGATTTCACAAAGGAGGAGATCCTTCACGTGCTTGAGACAGCAAAGGAATTCGAGCAGAACAGAGAGCAGAAGTTCCTCGAAGGAAAAGTCATAGCAAGCCTTTTCTTTGAGCCTTCGACCAGGACCAGACTCAGTTTCGAGACTGCAATCAACCGTCTTGGCGCCAAGGTGATCGGTTTCTCTGACGCAAGCAACACCAGCCAGAGCAAGGGCGAGACCCTCAAGGACACCATCAAGATGGTCAACAACTATGTCGACATGATCGTAATGCGTCATCCGCTGGAAGGAAGTTCGCGCTACGCCTCTGAAGTCGCTACAGTTCCGGTCGTGAACGCAGGAGACGGAGCCAACCAGCACCCTTCACAGACCCTGCTCGACCTATATTCGATCCTGCAGACTCAGGGAAAGCTTGAAGGCCTGACAATCAACATGGTAGGCGACCTCAAATATGGCCGCACCACCCACTCACTCCTGCAGGCGATGTCGCACTTCAATCCGAAGTTCATCTTCACGGCACCGGAAGAGCTGAAGATGCCGAAGGAGTACAAGGACTTCCTGGACGCCAAGGGCATCGAGTACATCGAGACAACTTCGCTTGAGGAACACCTCAACGACTGCGACATCCTCTACATGACACGCGTCCAGCAGGAGAGGTTCACTGACCTGATGGAATATGAACGAGTGAAGGATGTTTATACCCTGAACGCATCCATGCTCGGTTCGGTCAAGGAGAACATGAAGATCCTCCATCCTCTGCCTCGCGTCACAGAGATCGATCAGGACGTCGACGAGACACCGTATGCATATTATTTCAAGCAGGCAGAGAACGGTCTTTATGTCCGTATGGCCATCATTTCATACCTGCTCGGATATCGTTAAACAGATCTCTCGACTTCGCTCGAGATGACAACTTGTCATTTCGACCGAGCGCACAATTGTCATTTCGACTGAGCATACAACTTGTCATTTCGACTGAGCATACAACTTGTCATTTCGACTGAGCGCACAATTGTCATTTCGACCGAGCGAAGCGAGTGGAGAAATCTATTTTATTATGACCAGAAAAGAATTAGTAGTAAGCGCATTGGAAAACGGTACCGTACTGGACCACATCCCTGCTGAAAATGTATATAAGGCACTTGACCTCCTTGGACTGAAAGACATCGAGAGTCAGATCACAATAGGTATCAACCTTGCCAGCAAGGCCCAGGGGAAAAAGGGCATCATCAAGATAGCTGACAAGTTCTTCGAAGATGAGGAACTCAACAAACTCGCTCTCATAGCCCCAAAGGCGACTGTCAATGTGATCCGCGACTTCAAGGTAGTGGAGAAGAAAAAGCTCGAGACTCCGGCAGAAGTCATCGGCATCGCAAAGTGCAGAAACCCTAAATGCGTGACTAACCACCAGCCGATCAAAACACGGTTCACCACAGAGAACAACGGTGACGAAATATCACTAAAATGCCACTATTGTGAAAAAATTACCGATATAAAGCACGCATTTTAAAATAAATCATTATATTTCGGGTAGTTTTTGATTACATATCATAACACGAACATTATCATTAACACATACGTCACCACGTATAAACATTTCATGAAATGAAAAAGGTACATAACTTCACCGCAGGACCATGCGTCCTGCCTCAGCAGGCAATAGACAACGCCATCGAAGCACTCAAGGATTTCAAGGGAACTGGCATCCCTGTAATTTCCATCTCACACAGAACCAAGGAGTGGGACGCAGTTATGGACGAATGCCGCGGACTTTGGAGAGAACTCCTCAACATTCCTGAGGACTACGAAATCCTCTTCCTCGGCGGCGGAGCAAGCATGGGCTTCCTCTATGTTGCAATGAACTTCCTTGAGAACAAGGCTGCATACCTTGAGACCGGCGTATGGGCAAAGAAGGCTCTCAAAGAAGCAAAGGGGCTCGGCAACGCATACGCAGTGGCTTCTTCAGCTGACACTGTATTCAACTATATTCCAAAGGGTTATGAAATCCCTACAGATGTAGACTACTTCCACATCACCACAAACAACACCATCTACGGTACTGAGATCCACGAGGACATGGACTCACCTGTTCCACTCATCGCAGACATGTCGTCAGACATCATGAGCCGTCCTGTAGACGTGACCAAATATGCTATGATCTACGGTGGTGCACAGAAGAACGTAGGCCCTGCAGGCGTTACATTCTTCATCGTGAAGAAGGACCTCCTCGGAAAGGTAAGCCGCTACATCCCTACCATGCTCGACCTCCGCACACACATCGACGGAGCTTCGATGTTCAACACCCCTCCGGTATTCTCTATCTTTGTGATGAACGAGACCCTCAAGTGGCTCAAGGAGATCGGCGGAGTCGAGGCCATCTACAAGATCAACAAGGAGAAGGCAGCTCTGCTTTATGCTGAGATCGACCGCAACCCTCTCTTCAAGGGTACTGCAGCTGTCGAGGACCGTTCTATCATGAACGTATGCTTCGTCATGGCTGAGGGTTATGAGAACCTCCAGGACGAGTTCATGGCATTCGCAAAGGAGAAGGGAATGACCGGCATCAAGGGTCACAGGTCTGTCGGCGGCTTCCGCGCATCCATCTACAACGCATGCCCGCTCGAGAGCGTACAGGCCCTCGTAGACTGCATGAAGGAATTTGAACAGCTTCATAAATAGATCTCTCGACTTCGCTCGAGATAAGGGTTGTCATTTCGACCGAGCGAAGCGAGTGGAGAAATCTACAAAACAATAATTTACAACAAATGAAGATACTAGTAGCAACCGAAAAGCCGTTCGCAGCAGCTGCGGTAAACGGCATCAAGGACATCGCACAGAAGGCAGGCCATGAAGTGGCTCTTCTCGAGAAATATACAGACAAGGCACAGCTCCTCGAGGCTGTGGCTGATGTCGACGCAATGATCGTACGCTCTGACAAGGTGACAGCAGAGGTGGTTGCAGCCGCTCCACAGCTCAAGATCGTCGTACGCGCAGGCGCAGGATTTGACAATCTCGACCTCCCTGCATGCACAGAAAGAGGCATCGTGGCAATGAACACCCCTGGTCAGAACTCTAATGCAGTAGCCGAGCTCGCTCTCGCAATGATGATCTTCATGTCACGCAACCAGTTCACTCCTGGCACAGGCATGGAGCTCAAGGGCAAGAAGGTCGGTATCCAGGCATATGGCAACGTAGGCCGCCTCGTTGCCGAGAAGGCCAAGGCCCTCGGAATGGAAGTGATGGCTTTCGACCCGTTCGTTCCAGCTGAAAAGATGGTAGCTGAGGGCGTGACCCCTGCCGAGACTCTCGAGCAGATGTACGAGCAGTGCAACTTCATTTCGCTCCACATCCCTGCAATCCCTGCTACAATCGGTTCCATCAACTATGACCTCGTTTCAAGGATGCCTAAGGGAGGATGCCTCGTGAACACTGCCCGCAAGGAAGTGATCAACGAGCCTGAGCTCGTAAAAGTGCTCTCTGACCGTCCAGACCTCAAGTATGTGACTGACGTCGCTGCTGCTATCCAGGCAGAGCTCAACGAGAAGTTCCCTAAGCAGGTGTTCGCTACTCCTAAGAAGATGGGAGCGGAGACTGCAGAGGCAAACATCAATGCAGGCCTCGCTGCAGCGCAGCAGATCTGCGACTACTTCGCAACAGGTTGCACTAAGTTCCAGTTAAACAAATAGTTAAAAAGATCTCTCGACTTTGCTCGAGATGACATCTGTCATTTCGATCGAGCGCACAACTTGTCATTTCGACCGAGCGAAGCGAGTGGAGAAATCTAATACACCATGGTAAAGATCAGACCATTTGCGGCGGTACGTCCGCCGAAGCAGTATGTAGAGGAAGTGGCTGCAAGGCCATACGACGTCCTCAACTCGGCAGAGGCAAAGGCAGAGGCCGGCGAGAAGTCTCTCCTCCACATCACAAAGCCTGAGATCGACTTCGACCCAATCATCGACGAGCACAGCCAGCCTGCATACGACAAGGCTGTCGAGAACTTCAAGGCATGGCAGGAAAAGGGATGGCTCGTACAGGATGACAAGCCATACTACTATGTATATGCACAGACAATGGACGGCCGCACACAGTACGGACTCGTTATGTGCGCACACACTGACGACTACGCTTCAGGAGCAATCAAGAAGCACGAGCTCACAAGAAAAGACAAGGAAGAGGACCGTATGATCCACGTACGCATCCAGAATGCCAATATCGAGCCCGTATTCTTCGCTTACCCTGACAATGCAGAGGTTAATGCAATAGTAGCAAAGTATGTAGCTGGAGAGCCAGAGTACGACTTCGTTGCAGAGGACGGCTTCGGCCACCATTTCTGGGTGATCAGCGAGCAGGCCGACATCGACCGCATCACAGAGATATTCGCAGAGATTCCTGCATTCTATGTTGCTGACGGTCACCACCGTACAGCTGCCGCTGCCCTTGTAGGAGCAGAGCTCCGCGGCAAGAACCCGAACCACACAGGAGAAGAGGAGTACAACTACTTCATGACAGTAGCATTCCCTGACAGCCAGCTCAAGATCATCGACTACAACCGCGTGGTGAAGGATCTCAACGGCCTGACTGAAGAGCAGCTTCTTGCAGCTCTCGCTGAGGACTTTGACGTTCACGAAGAAGGTGCTGAGATCTACAAGCCTGGCAAACTCCACGAGTTCTCCATGTATCTCGGCGGCAAGTGGTATTCACTGGTTGCAAAGGAAGGCCGCTATGACGACAACGATCCTATCGGCGTTCTCGACGTGACCATCCTCTCTAACCTCGTCCTCGACAAGATACTCGGCATCAAGGATCTCCGCACCGACAAGCGCATCGACTTCGTCGGCGGCATCCGCGGCCTCGGCGAACTTTCACGCCGTGTTGACAGCGGCGAGATGAAGGTCGCCTTCGCCCTCTACCCTGTTTCGATGAAACAGCTCGTAGACATCGCCGATTCAGGCAACATCATGCCACCGAAGACCACATGGTTCGAGCCGAAGCTCCGCTCCGGCCTCGCAATCCATAAGTTGGCGTAACAAACCTGGCGCACAAATCATTGTGCGCCAACGACTTACAGAAACTGCGTACTCCCCAAAGGGAGCACGCAGTTTTAGCATCTCACTGACTGACAGATAGTTACGCGCCAGGAAATGGGAGGATCAGGCCATGGTGCCGCCGACCAGATCGAGGATCTCGGCTGTGATCTCCTGCTGGCGGCCTTTGTTGTAGGAAAGGGTGAGTTCGGCGATGAGATCCTGAGCATTGTCGGATGCAATCTGCATTGCGAGGGTGCGGGCTGCATGCTCGGCAGCATTGGCATCGAGCATCACCGTATAGAGTTTGAGCAGAAGTACCTGCGGAAGAAGACTCTTTACCAGAGACAGAGGATCCGGCTCAAGAATATAATCTATCGGCTGATCGTACCGGTCTCCCTTATCAATGTCATGCAGAGACAAAGGAAGATAGTTTTCGCGTACTGAAGGCTGCGAGCCTGGAGACGCAAAGTGATTGTATACCAAAAGAACGTGAGAGACTTCGCCGCTTGTGAAACTGTCAACCAGTTCGGAAGCCAGATCGAATGCCGCATCGTAAGAAGGCTTGTCGGCCAGATTCGAAAGGTCTGACTTGACGGGATAACCGGACTTTCTGACAGCTTCGGCCATCTTTCGTCCTATCACATAGGTATCGATGTCGTCCTTAGCGAAACCGTTTCTCTCCAGAAGTCTCAGGGTTTCATGATACTTCTTTATCGCATTGACATTGAATGACCCGCAAAGTGAGCTGTTGGAAGAAAAGGCAACCAGTGCTATGCGTGGGCACTTATCCTTTGAAGGTATCTGATCAACTCCAACATCTTCCAGAATTATGGCCGATTGTCCGTCCGGATTTGAAAATCCGAGTTCGTGACGCATGGCCGAAAGCAGGTCATCGTCCTGAAGAAGTCCTGCAAGGATACGGTGCAGCTGCTGCTCATAAGGCAGCTTGCCGCCGATGGCAGCCTGAGCCTTATGCAGCTTAGCTGAGGCGACCATCTTCATGGCCGACGTGATCTTCAGCGTATTCTTTACCGAAGCTATCCTGCTCTTTATTTCCTTCAGTGACGACATTATCAATAATTCCTATCCATGATTCCGGTTATCGGTTTTAAAACTAAATCCCTCCCATCGCAGATGGACCCTCCCGTTCACGAGGCAACGGGCGGCCACGGTTTTAAAACCGATAACCAGAATCATTATCCTACTAATCCATTAACTATCAGGGCTGCTTCCTTTTCTATTATATCGTAGATTTCCTGATCGGTCTGTCCCTTCGAGAGCGGTTCCAGAACATCAGAGACATGGAATCCCTTCATCTTCTGGAGAAATGCCGTCTGGAAATCATCCACCTGATCCAAAGAAAGATCCTTCAGCAGACCTTTGACTCCGCAATAAAGCAGCGCCACCTGCTCACCTACCGGCATCGGAGAATACTGAGGCTGAATCAGGAGCCTGTTGTTCTTGCGTCCTTTGTCAAGCGCCATCATGGTGATAGGATCCATATCGCTGCTGAACTTTGAAAATGCCTCAAGCTCACGATACTGGGCCTGATCTATCTTCAGAGTTCCCGCCACCTTCTTCATGCTCTTGAGCTGTGCGCTTCCTCCGACGCGGGAGACAGAAATACCGACATTTACAGCCGGTCTGAAACCCTGGTTGAAAAGATCGGTCTCAAGGAAAATCTGTCCGTCAGTGATGGATATCACGTTGGTAGGGATATATGCCGACACATCACCGGCCTGCGTCTCGATGATAGGCAGGGCGGTCAGCGAGCCTCCGGCCTTTACCTTGCCTTGCAAGGAGACCGGAAGGTCGTTCATCTTCTCTGCGACTTCCTGCTGCCCGATGATCTTGGCGGCTCTTTCGAGAAGCCTTGAATGGAGATAGAAGATATCTCCCGGATATGCTTCGCGTCCTGACGGACGACGAAGGATCAGAGACACCTCGCGATATGCCACAGCCTGCTTTGAAAGGTCATCATAGACCACAAGGGCATGGCGTCCGGTATCTCGGAAATATTCTCCGATGGCAGCCCCGGCAAACGGAGCATAATAGCGGAGTGCAGCCGGATCGGCAGCCGTAGAAGCAACAATGATGGTATAGTCCATCGCACCCTTCTCCTTCAGCGTCTGGACGAGGCTGGCTATGGTCGAGCCTTTCTGACCTACAGCTACATATATACAGTAGACAGGCTCACCAGCTTCGTAAGCTGCACGCTGATTGATGATCGTATCGACAGCTATGGCGGTCTTTCCAGTCTGACGGTCGCCGATGATAAGCTCTCGCTGTCCACGTCCTATCGGAATCATCGAATCGATGGACTTAAGACCTGTCTGGAGAGGCTGAGTCACCGGCTGGCGGAAAATCACCCCCGGAGCCTTTCTCTCAAGCGGCATTTCATGCAATGTCCCCTCGATAATACCTTTTCCATCAAGAGGTTCGCCTAAAGGATTCACCACACGACCGACCATCCCTTCGCCTACATTCAGCGATGCAATCCTACCTGTCCGTTTTACTGTCATACCCTCCTTGATCTTCTCTGTGGGGCCAAGCAGCACGGCACCGACATTATCCTCTTCAAGGTTCATGACGACTGCCTTGACTCCCTCATCAAACTCGAGGAGTTCACCAGCCTCCGCATTCAACAGACCATGTATCCTGACGACACCATCGCTCACCTGCAGGACTGTGCCGACCTCCTCGAAATGGATGTCGGTATCTATATCCTTCAGCTTTGCCAACAGGACTTCCGATATTTCACTTGGACGTATCTGATCTGACATATCTTTATAATTTAATCTTTTCCTACATCTGCGGTTTCTATACTATCCTGCTGCCGTCATCAATAAGTCCGCGCCGGATACCGCGCAATTGCTCCTGCACACTGGCATCCAGACGCATCCCGTCTATCTCAAGGACAAATCCTCCGATAAGGTCCGGGCGCAATTCCTCTTCCAGATGAACCTCAGCCCCGGTGTCCAGATGAATTGCCCTTTCCATACGTTCCTTCAATCCTTCCAGATGAACGGCAGACACAAGTCTTCCCACCTTGACACCCTTTTCCCGACGATATTGATCGATATACGACAGGAGCATCCTCGCAAAGAAGTCCATACGCCCGTGTCCGCATATCAGCAGCACAAACCGCCTAAGTTCGTCGGCAAGAGGTTCTTCCAAAGCAGCAGCAAGAAGTTCTGTCTTTTGGACAGCAACAACTTCAGGATGCCTGCAGACGTAATCCTCCAGTTTCGGGACTTCATACATCTTGTCGACCAGCATGCAGGCCTGGGAGTATACAATATCCCCATTCCCCGTCTCCAGGACATATTTCAGCAATGCCTTTGCATACCTGGCAGCTATGACTCCCTGATTCATAATTCGTCTACAAGTCTATCCGCGTACTTCCTTTGTTCCTCATCCGTTGAAAGTTCCTTGCGCAAGACCTTTTCTGCAATCGCCAGCGACATATCGGCCATCTCATTACGGATCTCCTTCAAGGCAGCATCCTTCTCGTCCTTGATCTGCCTTCTGGCATCGTCAAGAATCTTTCGTGCCTCAGCACGCGCCTCTTCCTGAGCCTTGGAAATCATGATGTCACGTTCGTCAGCAGCTTCCTTGAGGATCCTTGCCTGCTCTGTTCTTGTCTGGGCAAGAATCTTTTCCTGTTCCTGTTTCAGTCCCGACAGAGCCTCCTCAGCAATACGCGCCGCCTCAAGCGAATCTGCGATACGCTTGTTACGCTTCTCCACCATTGAGGTAATGATCGGGAAACCGAACTTTGCCAGGATGAAGAATACGATAGCAAAGATTATGGTCATCCAGAAAAGAAGACCACTGTCAGGCATCATCAAATCCATGACCGCGCAAGAATTACATTACGATTGCAAGCAGACAGGCGATGATCGCAAACAGGCAGGCACCTTCAACAAGGGCACCGATGATAAGCATCGCTGAACGGATGCTTCCGGATGCCTCCGGCTGGCGTGCGATGGCTTCCATCGCAGCCTTTCCGATCTTACCGATTCCCCATGCTGCAGCTACAGCTGCGATGGCAGCCCCAAGAGCTCCTGCTATTGTCCCCCAAGCAATTGCGCTTGAAGCCTGAAGTAAAAGAGTTGATAGTAACATAGTTATATTGTTTTTAGTTAAATTTCATCATGCGTGATCCTCTTCCGGACGTGACATTCCGATAAACACGGAAGACAACATCGTAAACACATAGGCCTGGATAAATGCCACAAGCAGTTCCAGACAGTCCATGAACACTCCGAAGACCATTGTTATCGCAGTCATCGAACCGCTGATGACCGGTCCCATCTTAGCCGTGACAAATATCACAGCTACAAGTCCAAGTATCATCGCGTGACCTGCCAGTATATTGGCAAACAACCTGACCATCAGCGAGAACGGCTTCGAGAACATGCCAAAGATTTCAATGATCTGCATTATCGGGAGAGGAAACTTGAGAAATATCGGAGCGTCCGGCCACAATATTTCCTTCCAGTAATGCTTATTGGCAAATAGGTTAACCATAAAGAAGGTAAAGAGAGCCAGCACCATGGTCACAGCTATATTTCCAGTCACATTCGCTCCACCCGGAAAGAAAGGAACAATACCCAGAAGGTTGCTGAGAAAGATGAAAAAGAACACAGTCAAAAGGTAAGGCGTATATTTCCTGTAGTTCTTCTCTCCTATTGACGGCTTGATCAGGTCGTCTGTAACCATCATCACCAGCATTTCCATCAATCCCCTGAATCCCTTAGGAGATCCTTCCTTTACGGCATCATGCTTCCTGTACCATCTGGCCGTCGACAAAATTATGACAACCAGCAATATTGCTGAAAAAATAAGCGAGGCGACATTCTTGGTTATTGATATGTCGAAAGGTCGCCTGATGCTGCCGTCCGGCATGATCTCCATTATCTTACCGTTTTCCGCCAGAAAGAGCCCCTCATATACGCCGCCGTGCTCCAGCTCGGAAGACATGAAACAGTGCCATCCTGTGCTGCTATGAACAATACACGGCAGCGGAATGGTCACATGTTTTCCTTTCCATGTAGTTATATGCCAGCCGTAAGAATCCCCGATATGGCCGAAAACCAGCTCAGCCACATCCACCTGGCCTTCATCCTCAGTCTGGTGCGAAGGCGCCTCCTCAGAGGCATGTGTCACCATGCCGCCTGACAAGAACAGCATCATGGAACATATGAGACTCATCCATTTCATACCTCAGCACATATGATCACCTTATTATCAGCAACCTCCACAAATCCCTCCTCAATCTCAATTCTTTCCTCATGCCCGTCCGTCACATAAACGACAGTTCCTTTTACTAAAGATGAGATCAGCGGAGCATGGTTCTTCAGCACCATGAAACGACCTGCCGTACCTGGCAATGACACCTTTTCCACCATCTTTTCACAGATGATTTTCTCCGGTGTCAACACCTTAAGCAATATGACGTCATGATTGTCCATATCATTTTCCAGACAGTGCCGCAAGCATCTCCTCGCCTTTCTTTATCGCCTCTTCAATTGTTCCTACATTCAGGAATGCCTGCTCAGGTATATCATCGACCTCTCCATCAAGAATAAGTCTGAATCCTCTTATCGTATCCTCTATTGAAACCATCACACCCGGCACCCCGGTAAACTGCTCTGCGACTGCGAAAGGTTGCGACAGGAACCTCTGCACCTTACGGGCACGGTTTACTGTCAGCTTATCCTCGTCGGAAAGTTCGTCCATTCCCAGGATGGAAATGATATCCTGAAGTTCCTTATTGCGCTGAAGTATCTGCTTTACGCGTTGTGCTGTATTATAATGTTCCTCTCCTACGATGTTAGGATCAAGGATACGCGATGTCGACTCCAGAGGATCAACGGCAGGATAGATTCCTAGTTCGGCTATCTTTCTGCTCAACACGGTCGTGGCATCCAGATGACTGAATGTAGTGGCAGGAGCAGGGTCGGTAAGGTCATCCGCAGGCACATAAACGGCCTGCACCGAAGTAATAGATCCGTCTTTGGTCGATGTGATGCGCTCCTGCATCTGTCCCATTTCTGTAGCCAAGGTCGGCTGGTATCCCACCGCCGAAGGCATACGGCCAAGAAGAGCCGACACCTCAGAACCGGCCTGAGTAAATCGGAAGATGTTGTCTATGAAGAAAAGGATGTCCTTTGGCCCGTCAGCATTCCTGCTGTCACGGAAGGATTCTGCCATGGTCAGACCGGACAATGCCACAGATGACCTGGCTCCAGGAGGCTCGTTCATCTGTCCGAAGACCATCGCCACCTGAGACTTCCGGACTTCATCATAATCTATCTTGGAAAGGTCCCATTTGCCTTCCTGCATTCCCTTCATGAATTCGTCACCATAACGGATAACGCCCGACTCGATCATTTCACGCAGAAGATCGTTACCCTCACGTGTTCTCTCACCAACTCCCGCAAATACGGAAAATCCGTTATGTTTCTTTGCAATGTTGTTTATGAGTTCCTTGATCAGTACTGTCTTGCCGACTCCGGCACCTCCGAAAAGTCCGATCTTTCCTCCCTTGAGGTAGGGTTCGAGAAGGTCTATGACCTTGATACCAGTAAACAGCACTTCCTGAGAAGTGGCAAGATCTTCGAACTTCGGAGGATCACGATGGATCGGGAAAGCACCTTCACGGTCCAGTTTCTTCATTCCGTCAATGGTGTCACCAACCACATTCATGACACGTCCCCTGATCTGCTGTCCGACAGGCATAGTGATAGGTGCGCCTGTACATTGTACCTGCATTCCCCTTCTCAAACCATCTGTACTGTCCATAGCAACTGTACGGACGGTGTCTTCACCGATATGCTGATGGACTTCTACGATCAGAGTTCTGCCATCATCTCTGGAAATTGTCAGGGCCTCATTGATTCCCGGAAGTGTCAAGGACTCATCGGCCAGATCGAAATGAACATCAACAACAGGTCCTATGACCTGAGATATGTATCCAACTGGGAATGTCATAAGCATAAGGTTAGATGGTCCGTATGTGCACGGACCATGTAAAGTTATGCATTTTTAATATAAAATCAAACGGTTATGTATTGGCAACATGCTTACGGAACTTCTTGTCGATCAAATAATCTAAAGAATAACGTCCCGGACCGGTAATATAAAGAAAGGTGAAGAGGCAAAGATAGATAAGGGCAAGTTCACCTTCGGGAAGGAGGGCATCGTGTACATCAAAGAATGCAACAGCCATTGAAATAATCATTGGCAGGACCATGATACGGATCAGCAGGCCGAAAATAAGGAATAATGAACAACAGAACTCACAGAATATAGTCAGCATAAGTGACATATAACTGCCAAAGCCAAGAATATCCGGATAAGTCAATGAAAGTGCTTCGAAATTCATCATCTTGTCTAGTCCGTGAACGAAAAACATGATGCCGAAAAACAGTCGAAGAAAAAGTATCAGAAAGGAAACTCCCTTCCCTCTGAAGTACTGGGGAAACAAAAAATTGTAAAACATAACAGTTCGTTTTTAAGTTCGCGAACCATCATTTCAAATACTTCGCCAAACTGTCCTGGCGGGCTTCTCTCTGCTGCTCAGCCACTTACGCAAACCGCGTGCTCCCCTTTGGCGGCACGCGGTTTCAATAATGCGCTGAGTGTCAGCGCTTTACCCGCCAGCCATATGTCATGCAGATGCAACAACTGGGACGACTACTGAATGGAGAACATGGCAAGGATGCCGCGATTTCGCATAATGCAAAAGTCCCCAGCATCATCTGATGTCGGGGACTCGTATAAGAAAGTGGCGGCTACCTACTCTCCCACCTGGTGGGGCAGTACCATCGGCGATGGTGAGCTTAACTTCTCTGTTCGGAATGGGAAGAGGTGGATCCTCACCGCTATAACCACCAC
>SUYQ01000019.1 GCA_015060325.1 Bacteroidales bacterium
TCCTGGAGATGTAATCAATTCCGACTTGTTCAGATAATCGCCACACTCAGCTAATAACACAGAGAGTTCCTTTGATGGAACTCTACTGTCTTCACAATTAATTTTAATATATTCCTGCATATTAAATTGCAATTTTCATTCCTTTTTGCACGGTCGACGTCTGGCCCTCCATCTTGATTTTTCCTACCTTTTCACCATTCGCCTTCAAAGCATCAAGGGTAACAATGGTCCTTTCGCTATTCTTGATAAATTCGGATATTACAACATGAGTGATGCCTTTGCCAGCAAGCTCGCTTCGTCCTCTTAGCTGGTTGCGTATTTCCTCAATTGTAAGGCATACAACCTTGATGGTCTCAGCGATAAGTTCAACTACAAACAACGCTACAAGCCATGCAACAATTCCTCCTAATAGCTTCAAGAAAAAATCTTCCATTTTATTTCAGATTTATTGTAAGCACTGTATTGTTGGAGAACGCAATAGAAAGCTTTTCATCAAACTGATGGCCGCAAAGGATTATCTGATCCAACACCTTTCCATCATCATCCATCTGCACGACAACCAGAGTACTTTCCGGCTTATATCCTTTGATCTTAAATTTATATCCCAGTTTGAACTGCGACATAACCTGCCGTTGCTGATCCTTAGGCATTGAGCCTAACCTGAAGGCATTTACAGATGCGGCTCCTGAATTCTTTGCAAGTTCTGCATAATCCACCAATGAATCGAATGTTATTACAGTAGGGGCTATTTTGCGTCGATACACTGAATATCCTATCGCAGCAACTACCGCTACTATAACTATCCATTTCCAACTATTATCTGATTTTTCCGATTTGTCAGACTGACGCTCTTTTGGTACGGATGCAGCAGCATCTGCTTTATGTTCCTCATCGACAGATAGCATCTTATGGCCATTTTCTGCCGGTGAATCTACAGCCTCACACTCAGATTTGACATTATCAGTATTCTTGACATCATTTTCCACTGCATATGTTGCAAAAGCTAATGTCACACAAAATATGGATATCAATATTTTTTTCATAAGATTTATTTCATTTGTATGCTTATAATCGGCTTACCATCAAACTTGGCTTTTGTTGCATCAGACATCTTTTGACCACTTATCATCTGAGGATCACGTACAACAGTACCGGAGTCATCTGTAGGGACATTGATAACACTATTTCTCATCTGCTTAGCTTGATCAATAGTCATAGTAACAGTATTTCCCTGCGCCTTCTGTATCTCTATATATTCAACAAAAACAGATCCATCCAACACATGCACCTGAGTACCTCCTGCCTGTCTTACATCATCTTCCACTCCAAACAACCAATTAAGTACGTCTACTGCAAACTCCAACACAGCACCAACAGCAAAAATAACGGTCGCGAAAAGCAAGCCCAAGATTCCAGCGATAAACTCGCACAGGGAATGTAAAAAGTTCCAAATAATTCCTGCCATAATTAAAAATTTTAGTGATCTAATAATAAGGGTAATAATATCAATAAAAAAGCGCGAGCTTCCCTTATGGTATTTCCAGGCATCGCCAAACGCCCACGACTACGATAAGAAAAGCCCGCACCAGCAAGTGCGGTTCTTCTTATCCCCCGTAGTCGTATAAAATTTGGCGATTTTAGAAATACGGGGACAAGAAAAACTATATCCAATATTTTATTAAAAGCTCATTGCTAATTTTGCAAAATTAATGAATTCTTTCTTCATTTTCAAAGAAATCACATATTTTTATAACCCTCCTCATTGAAGATACATGATAGTCTCATATTCACATGTACAAAATTATCGAATCTTAAAATTAGTGACTGACGTACAATGACTAAAGTATGCGTCATTAGTCCAGTTCAGGATAAGTTCTACAATTTCACCTTTCGTAGCAGAACTTCTTGCCATACCATCGACCTCGAGTTTTGCAATATTGTCAGCAACTATCAACTGATCATCACGATAAAAATACGCCTTCTCACCTGATGATATGCCTCCTTCGACAATTTTGCCACGTATCGCTACCGTACTCCAGGTCTTCATCTTAGCCGACCACACTATCATTCGAAAAGAACCAGATGCATATACAGGTCTTGAACTTGAAGAAATGTTGTTCGACTTCCGAGGTCTGTCAACCGGTCTGCACGGTGTTTGTGACGGACTTTGATTTTTTGAGACCTCCTGATTATCATTTGAATCTGCAGGCTCATTCAATATAGAGAAAAATACCGCCACCAATACTACAGAAACGAATACTGAAGATAATATTACACCTCCAACAGAATCCATATCAATTTCCCACTCCAAAATCATGGCGACTGATCCATACATCTGGACAAGTGATGCCAGTACAACTGTAAATCTAGATCTCTGAGAGATCCAAGAGACGAGAGCAAAAGCGAGCAAAAATCCAGCACACCCGCATGTAAAGCTTAAGAAGAATCCCCAAAGTCCTTCATCTCCCATCTCCAAGCCTAATTGCAATCCACACAAAGCCACCATTGCACCTACCAACAATGCACATAAATTCTTAAATAGCCAGTTCAACATAATCTTCTAAATATAAATTGTTAATTATCATATTTACTCTTAATACCATCATTACTGAAAAGTAACCCATAAAAAGCAGAAAATCTACAATATCTTCTCAATTGTGGCAGGCATATTCTTGGTCAACAGGTAAGGATATAACGAGATGCAGCCCTCCATGAAAATCCGGTTTCATGGAGGGCCGCTATCATAGAGCATCTGATTGATGTCTATTTCAGCATTTCTGGAGTGATTGTGACTGATACTGTCTCTGAAGATGTGTCACTCATGAAGATATACTTAATCCCGAAACCAACCTCTCTCAGATAATTGTACAACACTTGCTCGGCAGGATCATTAACAGTATTTATATGTAAAATAGCAGAATCAACATAGTCTTTTTCGACGTACCTCAGCAGGTTAAGCGGAATAATTGTTTCATCCACTTTGACATTATAGCACAAATAGCCATTTTCCACAAAAATCTTGGTCATCGTCATTCCATAACCCATATCCATCGACAAGTCCTGATTAGACTCTGACAATAATGCATCCAAAAAATCCTGACTATCAACAGATCGGCTTGACTTATCCACCAGATCATCATAAGAATAATTGATTTCAAATTTATTTTTAGAAATATTGCCACTGAAAACATACTTGAGACCCACACCGTATTGTGCAATCACCTTTACCAACTCCGGATTATTTGAAACCAGCTGAGATGCCACTAATGCTTTATTCTGGCTATAGTTTGAGGAAATTTCTTCAAGGGAAAGAAAATCCTCATCAACGGTTATATAAAATACGACATCTTCACCTACCAGATCTATTTTCTCAAACGTTAAGAACCAATTTGTCGATGGAAGTTCAGAGTTAGCCTGAGCAAGAGATAGCTTCAGGAATTCACGCTGTGACTGTGCATATGAGAACACACATGAAAGAGTAAGAGCAAAGAATAAAACTATTTTTTTCATAATATTATACCCTGGTTCGTGTCGGGCGCAACACTTAAATTTAACTTTCTTATATACTTAATACCAACTGTAGCAAAAGGTAACCCTATAAAATTTATTTTCAGTGATTGGCCTTTAACGAATCAATGACATCAAGACATTGATAAGCACGTAATTCATCACCAGATTCATAAGATTCTTCGGCCTGTACCAGTAATCTGAACACCTTCTGCCTATATTCAAAATCCTCATCGGATTCAGTGGTCATTTCCAACCATGACAATTCGTTTTTCATCTGATTCCTAAGCACCTCCGCAGAATCCAAGTACATATATGCACCATCATAATCCCCAGCCGCGCGACATTCATCAGCCTTATCCCACAATTCCATGGTAGCTTGTCCATATGCATTTAATATTTTTCTGTCCTCACGCACCTGACCCTTATACCAGACATAACCACAGACCATCAAGCCGATCACTACGGCAACAATAATCAAAACTACCTTAGTCCTCTTTTTCATAATCAATATCTAAATTAAGTTATACGTTATTTGGATTTGAAATCTACGTTATACAAATCACCTTGACATTTTAAATGATTTACCATTAATACCGAAGACTCCTATAAGTAACCCATTTTCCGTGTCTACTTTTTGAGTCCAGTACAAGTTATAATACACAGATTACTGAACTGCCGCTTGAGGGAAATTCTATAAAGGATTGCATTAAGTTGTACACCTCAGATATCGGACTTCTCGTAGCGATGCTTGATTATGGCACTCAAGCAGATATCTTAAAAGGCAATCTACTGGGATACAAAGGAGCTATTTTCGAGAATCTTATGGCAGATTTTCTTTGCAAATCAGGACAAAAGTTATTCTACTTTCAGAAGGAAATCAGGAGCTGCTTACCATACCGCTATATATGGGATTCCTTATCAGGGATAAACTTACGGAAACAATTGTACCTGACATTGATATGAATTTGTTGAACTAGAGCGCCTGTCTTTTATGGACATGCAACTGTCAGACAATCAATATGATAACATTCAACACGGTGGGTTATTTTGACCCACCGTGTTGAATGTTATATTGCTGACTATCAAGGATTTGCATGTTCATAAAAAACATCAGCCTTCATCGAAGAAGTTACGGTTGGCTTCGTCGGCGCAGAAGCAGCTGTCGGCAATACTGTCGAAGAGACGTTCGCGTGACGAGCTCACCTTGCGGCTCATCTTCATGGTTCCTTCACTTGTGGTCACAAACTTCATGACATTTGTAATGGAAATCTGAGCTGCTACTGCCTCGACATCCTGATTGGCACCGATATAAGCGAACACCCAGCCCTGCGCCTTCAATTCATCAACAAGTGCCTTGATGGCATTGCCCTTATATTCTTTGGATGCATTCTCGTAACCATCAGTAACGACCGTGACCAGTACCTTGTCACCATCCTTGACCTTCTGACGCAAAGCTGTCAATGACATGCCCATGGCATCATACAGTGCCGTGCAGCATTGAGGCTGGTAGGTCTCCTCATTAAGTTCACTCACCTCCCCTATTGGAGCGCATTCACATATTGTATTCACCTCGTCATTGAAAGTCACCAATGTCACGAAATGTTCCTGATCCTCATGCTTCTTCTGAGCGGCTGCTATTGTCTGAAGGGTCTCGTTGACGCTGTCGATCGCCTCCTTCATGATGCAGCTCATAGAACCGCTTTCGTCAGTGATTATAAGGTTGAATATCCTTTGGGATCTTACAGGCTGAGCAGAAGACCTCAACTTCTTGAGGTAGGCATCGATATCCCTTATCGGACGGAACGGCTCGACGATATCGAGATTGCTGTCGATTATTGCATATAGATTCTCTTCGTCGTTGTCTTCCAATCCGAAGCCATCGCTGTCGGCAAAGTACATTCCATCCGGATATATCATCCATGAAATTGCGGCAAAGCCATCTTTAAATCCATCGTACAAGCTTACGTCAGCATACCGTATCAGCTTGCGTTCTGCATTATTCACACCATATTTACAGCCGGCTTTTACTGCATTCCAATCGATCTCACTGTCATCCACGAGAAGACATCCATGCGAAGACAGTTTACGTACTTTCCCTGTCTGGACATTTTCCAGGTACCAATCATTTCCCTCATTATGGAAAGATCTGATTACATTCTGATTCATAATATCTGATTTCTTTTTCATAGCAATCCTTATTATTTTGTAAACTCAAACTCGACCATATCTGACATCGTGATGGGATCACCATTGTGGAATACACCTACACAACACGCCATTGAAGCTGATTCCGGCAAAGCCCTGGATATCTCAGAATATGGTATGAATAAGACGAAGTCTTCCCAATATGTAGAGTCATATTTCGGATATACTTCCGTCCATGTGCATACACTATTATCCTGAGTAGACCTATACTGTGTATTATACCTCGTTCTCAGACTCACATACTCATCCCCATCATAATATGCAAAGAAAGCAGCTACACCGACTTTTTGTTGTCTCAGGTCATCTACCTCTAAAGTAAAATGGATTTCCAGTCCCTTAACCGACTGGTTATAATAACCCGTACTCTTTGACACATTATGTTCCAGCCAAACATCAGATACGGTTGCATCTTGAGCAGATGCTATGGCACACAATCCTAAAGCGCCAATAATTGTTATGATCACACGTTTCATTTATTTACAATTTACTCATTATTTATTATTTATGTGAAGACTTTTTATGATTACAATGTCTACAATAAGACCTCTGCCACTCCTTACCATCAGTAATAGGTTCAAAACCCGGACAATCACAACCAACTGACCCATTACATCTCTTACCCCTGAACGATATATTTCCATAAGATTGATCTGTCATCGGACATACCCAGTATACGCTTTGGCCGTTTGGATATGTAACAGTGATGGTATCCCCCTTTTTCCAGTACCACCTCCAAGGAGTGGTTGGGCCCAGATAGAAACCCTGACCGACATTGATGATTTCCGAATTAGTTCTGTCGCTGGATGTAGCAATTATACCTACCTGAAAGTTATATCCAGCCACGTTTTGAGCCTGAAAATACACATGTCCATCCTGGGCTGTGTAGAACTGTCCGCTAAGCTGAGCATCAGCATCATGACCTGCAAATACTGCAAAAAACAAGATGATAAAAAAACGTTTCATAAATAAGTGTATTTAAATTGTTGATAATCATATTTACTCTTAATACCAATTGTAGCAAAAGGTAACCCTATAAAATTTATCAGTGATTGGCCTTTAACGAATCAATGGCATCAAGACATTGATAAGCACGTAATTCATCACCAGATTCATAAGATTCTTCGGCCTGCACCAGTAATCTGAACACCTTCTGCCTATATTCAAAATCCTCATCGGATTCAGTGGTCATTTCCAGCCATGACAATTCGTTTTTCATCTGATTCCTAAGCACCTCCGCAGAATCCAAGTACATATATGCACCATCATAATCCCCAGCCGCGCGACATTCATCAGCCTTATCCCACAATTCCATGGTAGCTTGTCCATATGCATTTAATATTTTTCTGTCCTCACGCACCTGACCCTTATACCAGACATAACCACAGACCATCAAGCCGATCACTACGGCAACAATAATCAAAACTACCTTAGTCCTCTTTTTCATAATCAATATCTAAATTAAGTTATACGTTATTTGGATTTGAAATCTACGTTATACAAATCACCTTGACATTTTAAATGATTTACCATTAATACCGAAGACTCCTATAAGTAACCCATTTTCCGTGTCTACTTTTTGAGTCCAGTACAAGTTATAATACACAGATTACTGAACTGCCGCTTGAGGGAAATTCTATAAAGGATTGCATTAAGTTGTACACCTCAGATATCGGACTTCTCGTAGCGATGCTTGATTATGGCACTCAAGCAGATATCTTAAAAGGCAATCTACTGGGATACAAAGGAGCTATTTTCGAGAATCTTATGGCAGATTTTCTTTGCAAATCAGGACAAAAGTTATTCTACTTTCAGAAGGAAATCAGGAGCTGCTTACCATACCGCTATATATGGGATTCCTTATCAGGGATAAACTTACGGAAACAATTGTACCTGACATTGATATGAATTTGTTGAACTAGAGCGCCTGTCTTTTATGGACATGCAACTGTCAGACAATCAATATGATAACATTCAACACGGTGGGTTATTTTGACCCACCGTGTTGAATGTTATATTGCTGACTATCAAGGATTTGCATGTTCATGAAAAATCAGATGACCATGTGCCTTCATCTTGCGCCACTTCCCAGCCTCGGCATTTACAAGATATCATTCATGTCCATCTTTTCCCAAAGATGCCACACCGTCACCGACAAAACCGCCTTTACATCCTTCCAACCCCGGGATTAATGTATGAAATGGATGAAATTGTATATAAATTGCATATCATTGTGATATTTCCACCATCCGGTACCGGACCGGGACTTCGCTGCGGCGGGTACTGAGGGAGATCAGGCGGAAAGAGGGCTTTGCCTCGCCGATCTGATATGCGACTGATGTAGCGGTCTCCATCCTGATGCCTTTGCATTCGCCGGATGAGTTATCATGACGATGTCCGGCAAATACTGCGGACACTCCATATTCTGCGAAAAGATCGAAATATCTCCTGCGCTTGGTCTTCTGGATCGGGAAATAGCTGTCTTCCTCGTCAATGCCGGTGAGGAAAAACGGATGATGACAGAATATTACCTTGACAGCCTTTTCATCTGACTGTTCCAGAGTGGTCTTCAGCCATTGGAACTGTTCTTCTTCGGCTGGGTCATCATACTTGATGAGATTGGAATTGATGCCTATAATACAGATTTTTCCGACGTTGCACACGAATCTGTCCGAGCCGTAACGGGAAGTGAATGGAGTCGAATCAACCTTACCATCCGAGATAAGAACATCATGGTTGCCAGGAAGATGCATCACCTTGCAATCTGACGGGAGCAATGCCAGAAGATTATTGAATGTATCCCATTGCTCCTGGTCCAGAGGACGATGGATCTGGTCACCGGTAAAGACAATCATGTCTGGCTTAAGGCCTCTTATACTCTCTGCCGCACGCTCCAAACATTCCTTTTCATATGTCAGGTCATTGACATATGTTGCTCCTGGCTCCTGCCCCTTTACGGCAGCATCAAAGCCTAGCTGTGCGTCAGCAATCTGGACAATCGAGAATATCTTGGGGCTGCATGATACAGCTGCGAGGATGGTACATAATAACAGTAGTTTCTTCATTGTCATGATAGTTTTTAAGATCCTTCGCTGCGCTCAGGATGACAGAGGGAGGGTCACACCCCTTTCCATGATGATGGGACAGGAGCTTCGACAGTCATTTCTTCTTTCTTGACTGGATGGACAAATGTGATGCGACGCGCATGGAGGGAAATGCCTCCGTCGGGATTCGAGCGTGGAGATCCATATTTGAGGTCGCCTTTGATCGGACAGCCGAGGTTTGAGAGCTGGCAGCGGATCTGATGGTGGCGGCCGGTGAGGAGCTCGACCTCGACCAGCCAGTAGCGGTCGGTCCTGCCTATCTGTCTGTAGTTCAGTCTGGCCAGCTTGGCATCCTTACGTGCCGAACCGGGACGGCAGATGTATGACTTGTTCTGCTTCTCGTTGCGCCACATCATGTCTTCCAGACGTCCATCCGCAGGCTTCGGCTCTGTACACACAAGCGCCCAGTAGATCTTTTTTACCGAAGAGTCACGGAACATCGCATTCAGGCGCTCCAGGGCCTTGGAGGTCTTCGCCAGGACCACGATGCCGCTGACCGGACGGTCAAGGCGGTGCGGCAGGCCCATGAAGACCTGACCGGGCTTTGCATCGCGCTGCGCGATGAAGGCCTTGTATGTCTCGGTGAGAGGTTCGTCGGAGGTCTTGTCCCCCTGGACAATCTCACCTACCTTCTTGTTGACGACAAGAAGGTGGTTATCTTCGTAAAGTATTCTTGATGCGAGGTCATTGAATTCCTCGGATGTCAGTTCACGATACATCATAGTGTATTAGATTTCTCGACTCGCTACGCTCGCTCGAAATGACAGGCTGAAGAGACAAGCTAAACATGACGATTCGGATGACAAAAATAGTAAATATGTCATTACGTGGGGCGCAGTGGATAACAAAAACTGATTAATTGCTTTATTTTAAAAGCACCTTTAATACATCGCATCATGAATTTCATCAATTATCTGATCCGCTAAGCCAAGGCACTTGCTCAATGACTCAGGTTCATCAAGCCATTCCATGACGTCCTTAGAATTTGAAACATTTCCCACAGGCCACCAAAGCGTATAATTTGAGAACCTGACATAAACAGCAAAAGTGATCAAAATGTCGCCGCCATTACTTGCAATTTTCAAAACAGTAGAATAAAAGCAATCGGATGGATCTTCCCAAAACGAACATACCTTTTCACTTCTGTAACAACCCTTATTATCGTCAAGAAAACCGGCATTAGGGAAAGTATATTCAATTTTATGAATTACCCTGAACTCATATTTAGCTTGTGCGAACAGGTTTCTTACACACTGATACAAGTGTTCTTTGTTATAAGTAGTCATGTCGTTAAATTTAGAAATTTATTATAATAGTCATGTATCTGGAATTAGTTTTCAGCCTGTAACATCATCGAGCCGGAGATTTACGAACTGAGGTACAGCTCTTAAAGTAAGCATCATTATTCCAGTTCAGAATCAGTTCTACAACTTCACCTTTACCTGCATAACATCTTGCTCTATCACCAACTTCCATCCCTGCTATATTATCGGCAACAATCATCTGATCAGATCTATAGAAAAACACTTTATCACCCGTTGATATGTCTCCTTCTATAATTTTGCCCTGTATGGCCACAGTACTCCATGTCTTCATTTTCACAGACCAGACTGTCATTAGAAATCCGCCAGGCACAGATGTCTGTGCTATAACCTGTTCTGAATCTACCGAGCCCCTTTTATTCTGCTGAGATCCATCCACGTACCTTCGCAAGGGCTGCAACTGAATTTGATTATTTGCAGGTTGTACAACCTCCTTTGATTCCACCTAATCCATCGACCTCAATCGACACACCGAATGCCATTCCAGCTAAAGATAGCATTGCTCCTATCGCCAATGCAACTATATTCTTTAATAACCAATTGATAATTTACTGAATTTAAATTGTTAATAATCTTATTTACCTTTTATACCAACTATGGATAAAAGTAACCATTCAATTACTGAAATTCACAACATTTTTATATATCCTTCGCTCCGCTCAGGATGACAGAAAGGAGTTCCAGATGACGATTCGGATGACAAAAATAGCAAATATGTCATTACGGAGGCATGTTGGCAGAGAAAAAACTGACATTTTGACATATATTTTTTGATTCCGGGCATTGGCACAAGTTTCGTTATTATGTCGGCGTCGTCTGAAATTGATGTAGAGATCTTTCGCTTCGCTCAGGATGACAGAGAGACGCTCAGGATGACAGTAAGGGCTCAGATGACATATTAATAAGGAAACAATAAATATAAAATTATAACAATTATGGGAAAAATCATTGGTATTGACCTTGGAACCACAAACTCATGTGTGGCAGTGATGGAAGGTAACGAACCTACCGTCATCATCAACAACGAAGGACAGAGAACAACCCCTTCAGTGGTAGCATTCACTGACGGCGGTGAAAGAAAGATCGGTAACCCTGCAAAGCGTCAGGCTATCACCAACCCTCACAAGACCGTGTTCTCGATCAAGAGATTCATGGGTGAGAAGTACAGCCAGGTAAGCGGCGACATCGCACGCGTTCCATATAAGGTAATGAAGGGCGACAACGACACTCCACGTGTAGACATCGACGGTCGTCTCTACTCACCACAGGAGATTTCAGCCATGATTCTCCAGAAGATGAAGAAGACTGCTGAGGAGTACCTCGGACAGGAGGTTACAGAGGCTGTCATCACAGTTCCTGCATACTTCTCTGACTCACAGCGTCAGGCTACCAAGGAGGCTGGCCAGATCGCAGGCCTCGAGGTAAAGCGTATCATCAACGAGCCTACAGCAGCTGCGCTTGCTTACGGTCTCGACAAGATGCACAAGGACATGAAGATCGCAGTGTATGACCTCGGTGGTGGTACATTCGATATCTCTATCATGGATCTCGGAGACGGCGTGTTCGAAGTACTTTCTACAAACGGTGACACCCACCTCGGAGGTGACGACTTCGACCAGGTGATCATCGACTGGCTCGCATCAGAGTTCGCGGCTGAGAACAGCGGCATCGACCTCAAGAAGGACCCTATGGCCCTCCAGAGACTCAAGGAAGCTGCAGAGAAGGCGAAGATCGAGCTCTCAAGCCAGACTTCAACTGAGATCAACCTTCCTTACATCATGCCTGTTGACGGTGTTCCAAAGCACCTTGTGAAGACTCTTACAAGGGCTAAGTTCGAGATGCTCGCTGACAGCCTCATCCAGAGGACTATCGAGCCATGCCGCAAGGCACTCCAGGACGCAGGCCTCAGCGCATCAGACATCAGCGAGGTTCTCCTCGTAGGTGGTTCTACACGTATCCCTGCAATCCAGGCAGTAGTCGAGAAGTTCTTCGGAAAGGCTCCTAACAAGAGCGTGAACCCTGACGAGGTTGTGGCTATGGGTGCAGCTATCCAGGGTGGTGTGCTCGCAGGTGACGTGAAGGATGTACTCCTTCTTGATGTGACTCCGCTTTCACTCGGTATCGAGACTCTCGGCGGCGTGATGACAAAGCTCATCGAGGCAAACACTACTATCCCTACAAAGAAGTCACAGGTATTCTCTACAGCTGCTGACAACCAGCCTGCAGTAGACGTGCACGTGCTCCAGGGAGAGCGCCCTATGGCAAAGGACAACAAGCTCATCGGAAACTTCATCCTTGACGGTATTGCACCTGCACCAAGAGGTGTACCACAGATCGAGGTTACATTCGACATCGATGCAAACGGTATCCTCAACGTATCTGCAAAGGACAAGGCTACAGGCAAGGAGCAGAACATCCGTATCGAGGCTTCATCAGGACTCTCAGAGGCTGAGATCCAGAGAATGAGGGACGAGGCTAAGGCTAACGAAGCTGCTGACCAGGCAGAGAAGGAGCGTATCGAGAAGATCAACAACGCTGACGGAATGTGCTTCCAGACCGAGAAGAATCTCAAGGAGTACGGTGACAAGATTCCTGCAGAGAAGAAGACAGCTATCGAAGAGGCCAAGAACAAGCTTCAGGAAGCTGTAAAGGCACAGAACCTTGCTGATATCGAGAAGTACAATGCCGAGCTCGAAGCAGCATGGCATGCAGCATCAGAGGATATGGCAAAGGCAGCTCAGGCTGGCCCTCAGCCAGGTGCACAGGGCCCTTTCAATGGCCAGGCAGGTCCTCAGGGAGCTGACGACCAGGGCGTTGACGAGCAGTAATCGACTCATAGTTGACTGGCCGTTACTGACGGTAACGGCCAAGTTGCAAAACGAGAGATCCGGAAAATCGCTACGATTTTCCGGATCTCTTGTTTTTTTATTCAGCTACGGGAATGCTGTCGACGCGAATGAAGAGCTGGCTGAATGACGGATCGTCCTTGGCTACCCAGAACATCTCGGTTTCCGTGAGGGACTCGATGACATAACGGTGGGCCCAGTCGCCTCCGTCGTGGTCATAATTGCCTCTGATCAATGCTCCGAGTTCGACATCAGTATACAGGAAATATGATCCTGTGACGATGTGAGGGACATTTGTGAAGCTGTCCATGTTCTGGTACATCGTATATGTCTTATCATTGCGTACAATGTCGAGATACATATACGTACCCTCAGCCAGTCCCGAACCGTTCCATTCAAGGAGCTGCCACTGTCCGGAAATGTTGTGGGCATTGACCTCAAGCTGAACATCCTCCGGCTCTGTCAGTATCACCTTTTCGCAAGAGGATGCTGTGAAAGCCAGGAGTGCGATTGTGAGTATTTTTGCTATTCTATTCATATTGTTGGTTTTTATTCTTGGTTTGTAGATTTCTCGACTCGCTTCGCTCGCTCGAAATGACAAAGTCGCTTGAGCGCAAGCGAAAGAAATGACATGGGGAGAAATCATGGTACATTCACAGTTATGGTGGACTTGGATGGAGGGAGACCTAGGCCTTTGAGGATGACCTTCATCACGTCCTTTAGTCCGGGCTTGGCAGGGTCATATGCTATCTTTATCAGCCCTTCCTTTCCGGGTTCGACCATGGCCGGTTCAGTGCTGAACGACAGGCATTCCGGCAGGAAAGCCGTCTCGCATTGCAGGCAGACAGGAGCATCGGAAACATTTATGAACCGCAGCGTTTCCACACTCCTGACACCCTTTGAGACATTCACCTCCGTACGTCTGAGACGGATCGGTCCCATCTGCACCGGCCATTGAGCCGAGAGGTCGGCACCGGAAGCCACATCGACTGAAAGTCTCAGGACCGCCGCAGGTTCATTTCCTTCTCCGGTATATACGAAGACCTTTCTTTCAAATTTTCCCGGATGTCCTTTAGGATTGTACCTGACAGTGATCTCCGATGACTCTCCCGGTTGCAGTTCCTTGACCGGGCATATCGCTGCAGCACATGAACATGTAGAGACTAGTCTGTGGATCCTGACTGTAGCGTCACTTGCATTCGTGAACGGGAACACAAAGGACTTAGGCATATCATCTTCATTCATAGGCTCCGCGACAATGTGTCTTACCCCAAAAGCAAGCGCAGCTGAATCGGCGCTCAGGACCGGGTCTGAAACTGCTTTCAGCCTGTCCTGAGGGACGATCTTGATCTGCGCCGATGCGGTTGCAGCCGAAATGGCTGCAACGCAGATTGCTGATATGAGGGCGCATGGTCTCATGTGTTAGATTTCTCCACTCGCTTCGCTCGGTCGAAATGACAGGTTAAACTCGCTCGGTCGGAATGACATGTGTTAGATTTCTCCACTCGCTTCGCTCGGTCGAAATGACAAATTAAACTCGCTCGGTCGAAATGACAGGTTGAACACGCTCGGTCGAAATGGCATTACAGCCATCCGTTGCCGTTTGCGGTTTCGCGGACTGTGATTACGAATCTGTCTGTTCTTGAACCTGTAACGGATGCTTCAGTCTGACCGGTCTTCAAGCCCTTCACGACCATCTTTCCATTAACGATCTGGGCTGTAGCCACCGATGGATCTGAAACAGAAACCGAGAATGATGTTCCTTCCATATACATTGAAGGATCTACGGTCGACTGTCCTCCCACTGCCACATAAAGGTTAGGGAAAGTCATCTCGACGCCCGTTCCTTCGATAGCCTTGAGAAGCGCATATGCATTCACCTGTCCAGAACCCATTCCTCCCTTGAAGTCATTCAGGTTGATAGTCATCAATGGAGCGGACTCAAAGAGGTCGATCACATATTTCTTATACTGCTTAGGACCCTTCATATACTGGTCGACAGGAGTTGCGGTAGTGTGGAGAAGTTCCTTGAACTCGTCAGCAGTAAAATGCCTTCTGAGCTGAGCTGCATATGAGAGTCCGAGAGCTGCCACACCTGAAACATGAGGACATGCCATAGATGTTCCCTCCATGTAGCCATATCCGCTTTCACTTATATGCTTAGGAAGCGTCGAAAGTATACATCCGATCTCACCTACCTTATGATCGTCGTCAGCATATTCCCAATAATAATCCTGGTCTCCACCTGGAGCCGAGATTGTAGTTCCGGGACCGTAGTTGCTGTATACGGCAGGAGTGAAGTCTCCTGCTGTAGCTGCAACTGCAACGAAGTCCGGATATGCGCCCGGATAACTTGCTGCCGGCGCAGCTTCATTACCTCCTGCAAAGATCACAAGACCACCGTCGATAACCCCGTCAGGAGATCCTGCATGGTGCACGAAATAGTCAAGAGCCTTTCTCTCTAGCACATTGTATGTCTCCCATTCCTCATCTGTCGAGTACTGAGGAGTCCACTCATATGGATTGGCAGCACCTGAAATATAGCCCCAGCTGCACTGAAGGATCACGGCACCGTTGTCAGCCGCATACTTGATGGCACGCACCTCTTCGAGGACTGTGCCTGCATATGCTCCGGAGAATATCTGGCATGACATGATCTTTACGCCGGGAAGCGATCCGTTACCTCCGGCTATCGAGCTGATACCTATACCGTTATTGTTTGTTGCGGCAATCACTCCGGCAACATGGCTTCCGTGTCCTGTATCATAGATGCTGTTTACCGAGATCATTCCATGGTCTCCCACGAAATTGTAGCCATGGATGTCACCGGCATAGCCGTTGCCGTCGCCGTCATCATGCGATCCCCATGTCTCACCCTCGTTTACCCAAAGGCTTCCCTTGAGATCCTCATGCTCCACATCGACACCTTCGTCGAGGACAGCAACGATGATCGAAGGGTCGCCGGTACAGTCAAGTTCCGTCCATGCCTTCTCGACCTGTACGTCAGCGTCCTTAACGAACTTGGTCGGACGGAGGTCGCCGTTGTTCACCAGATGCCACTGGTCAGAAAGCAGAGGGTCGTTGAACGCTCCGGCTGAGGCAGCACGCTGATTCAGCTGGGCCATAGACATAGGAACAGCCTTTCCGGTATTCGCTCTCTTGAGGGTGCGGTTGAATTCCACGCAGCTTACCTCACCGAGCTTGGAGAGATTACGTGCAACTTCAACTACAGAATATTCCTCACTGAAGCGCACCACATACCAAAGATGCAGACCTTCCTTTCTGGCTGTAGCTTCAGTACGCTGATCTACAGGGAACACTCTTTCGATCTGATATCCCTCTACCATTGACAATATCTCGTCAACACTGAGCACGCCCGAGCGTGTCATAGGAGCAGCCGGACCGCTCTTTGTCAAGCCAGCCTGATCAAGGATTTCAGCGACTGACGCATCGAAACGCACAAGGAGCTGTCCCTGAACGACATCTTCTGTAATGAGAGGCTCAGCAGGCTGCTGTACCTCACTGCCCTGCCCAAGTTCTTCCACAGAGCAGGATACCAATCCAGCCAATAGAACGGCAGTCAATACAAATAATATGTTTCTTCTAATCATAATCAGTTCTGGGACTTGTTAGGGTTAAACTTCTTGTTCACATACTGGTCATAGTAATAGTCAAGGCTTGTAGGCTCATTGACGAAACCGGCATTCTTTCCTTCGCGGGTCTTTCCTTCCTGAGTAAATATGAGAGAGTACGGCATCCACATATCGAGTTTAGGATGGTAGAGGAGCCACTTCGGAAGTTCTCCAGTCAACCTGTTGGAGTTGATCGCAAAGAAGTTGGTATTAGGAAGCACCTTAGGAAGACCGATCAGCACATCCGGAAGGGTATCGTTTGCATGTACCTCCTCTGCAGTCCACCTTTCAATTCCCGGTTCATGCTCAAGATCAGGGAGAGCACCCTGGAGATAATTCACCGACAGGCGAAGAGTATCCAGCTTGCTCCACTTAAGAAGGTCTACAGGGAACTTAGGCTCGTCGATGAAACCGCCGATATTTTCACGTGTGTCATTGCTCAGGTCATAGACTGTATTACGCTGGTTGGCATTGAGAACCAGAGCATGAAGATTAGGGAAATTCTCCTCTGTCAGGATCTCAGGAATAGTCTGGAAGCAGTTTGAACTGAGGTCCAGATACTCAAGATTCTTGAGATTCACGAAATCAGGGTGAAGAGTAGTCAATCCATATGCACCGATGGTAAGTCTCTTAAGCTGAGTGAGTTTGGTGATGTATTCACCTGTATCTAGACTCTTGAGGAACTGGTTTGCATTCGAGTAGAATACAATCTCCTCAGCAGCCGTAAGATACTGAACCTCGAACGGCAAGGACTCCTTTGTATTGAACATAAAGAACTGAACATATTTCACACGACCCTTGTTCGGTCCCTCCTTCCACACAGCCACATTGTTCCAATGCTCCATCTTCTCAGCAGTATCAAATTCCGTGAAGGAGTTCAAGGCACGGCTGATAGCTAAAACAGCCAGCGAGTCTCCGGCAGGAGTTCCGACAGGGATAGGCTGTGCTGCCTTCTGGACTACTTTGAGAGCATCATGACGCCCCATTGTCACATCTTCCTTAGGCTGGAGCTTTACTTCAGCTATCCTCTCCACGTCACGGGAATTGATCCTCCAGTCAAAACGTACCGTAGTCTCACGCGGTCTTGCACCTCTGTCAAGAACAAGATCATCCTTTGTATAAGACAGCCAGGCCCCGGCATCCTCAGGAAGAACAACATCAAAGTCGATATTAGACTTGACCTTCACTTCAAAATAACGTGAATCGTAATCAGCAAATTCAGCCACATCCACAGAAGTCTCTTCAAGAGCGATCTGGTATTCAAAGCCTTCCTGTACTATTGAGAAATCATGTCTGTCATCACTTGCATCCAGGCTCTGGATACGCACTGCACCTTTTCTCTGTTCGACAAGGAGAGTGGAGTCAACACTCACCTTACACTCGGCAGCGCCACGGCCATTTGCCGGTGAAACCGTAATCCAAGGCTCTTCAGTTATAACGACCCAGTCTCCCGGTGCAGTCACCTTGATCGTCTGTGAACCACCGGCTGGTCCCATCAGGACAGGACCATCCTGGAATCCGGTATCAACTCCGAAAGTCATTTCTTCGGTCGGAGCACAGGCAGCAGCCACTGCTGCCATCATAGATATATAAAGTATTCTGTATCTTTTCATTTTCTGTCACTCCTCTCCTCTTAGTTCAACATATAGTCACAGTTCCTGATATCCTGAGTCTTGTCATAGATCAGGTAATACGCACCCACCTGGTGGGCATAGCATATGTCTGATGCATCGAAGATGATCTCCGGATTGTCGCTGATATCAAGGTAATATATCAGAGTCGATATCGTATCCTGAATCTTACCGAGATTGTTGGATCCGATATAGAATCCTCTCAGACCTCTATGGTTATAAAGGCCTGTAGGCCACTCTGAAAGGCATCTTTCACCCTTTTCATTGCGCTGTCCCCTGATAGCAAACACTGTAAGATACTGGCTGTCGAGAGGCTCCCACGGGAAGCTGGAGAAACGATTGTAGGACAGTTCCACGCCATAGAGATAAGGCATATTGCCGGCATGCATCTCCCATGGAAGATCATCCAGATCATTGTATGAGAAGTCGAATGACGAAAGATGTATCGAGTTCTCATATTCGAAGGATCCTTCCGGTATCTCGCTGATATTGCAGCCGCGGAAATTGATGTTCATGATCTTCGAGTTCGACTTGGCAAGCTCGACAGGGTACTTGGTGAGTTCCGGATTATTCGCGATAGTCAAGGTTTCAACATACACTCCACGGAAATCCTCAGGGAATGACGCAATATGATTGTATGAGAAATCTATAGAAACTATTGCATACAGGGATCCCGCATCAAAAATGTTCGGGAACTCCGTGAACCTGTTATTGGCAACCGAAAAAGTCTCAGCATCTTCCATATAGCAGAACACACCCTTCTCATCCACAGGGAACGAAGACAACTGGTTGTTGTTCAGATGGAGCTGAACAGGCTTGATATCATTTCCCCACGCCTCTTCTATCGTATGAATCTTGTTTGAAGAGAAATCGAGCATGCCGAGCTTCTTCATGTTCTTGATCTCCTTAGGGATGATCTCCAGATTGTTGTTGTTCATGTAAAGTATCTGGACCTTTTCCCTTGAAGGACCGTTTGCCAGTGCCTTCAAGCCCTTGAGGATCTCTTCTGAGCTCCACTGAAGATTGTTGCCTACGTTTAGGGTAATGAGCTCCGGCATCTGGGTGAGAACCATAGGGAACTCTGTCATTTCAGGGCAGTTATACACCTCGACATCCGTACATGAGATCAGGTTCGCAAGTTCCGCAGGAAGAGACTCGATCTCACTGTTGGCGATGAAAAGCTGCTCAAGCTTGGTAAGGTTGCCGATTTCTGCAGGAAGACTCTTCAGTCCATTGTTCACCTGACCGGAAATCATATCCATAGGATGAATCTTCATCCGACCCGTTCCTCTGTCAATTATTTCATCCTCACTCATCGACTCATAGAGAGCTGTTTCCGGAATAACCTTGCCATGCTCGGCATAGGCCCTTGCGATAGGCTCGGACATCTGAGTGACAGGGTGCATCCTGTTGAGATATTCCCTATGCCTTTCCATACGGTTTGAAGTACCTTTTCCAACCGCTGCGATAGGATCATATGTGTTCAGATTGCTGTCATTGTGAGATCCCAGATAGAGTTCAACAAGTTCTGTGAGCTGACCTATGGCTGCAGGCATGTCGCCATAGAATCCGAAATCACTTAGATTCAGCAGTGCAACACGTCCGTTCGAGTGAAGCGATACTCCAGGCTGGTCTCCCCAAAGGTCCGGATCCTTATTGAAATCCCAGTTGGATCCCGCAGGGAAATTTTCACCTACATAATACCAGTCCTCACCATGAAGCGCCTTCCAGATCTCATAAAGGGCGTAGTAGTCCTTGATGTACTCCATGCTTTCCCTGAGCTTTACAGGAATCTCTGCCTTGGTGGTCCTGTTATCCTCAACGGTAAATGTCGCCTTGACATCAGCATTGGCTTCCAGAAGATCCTTACCCTTATCATAGACCTCATACCTTACCACATCATACTCTCCTGCCCTGAGGGAAACAAGGGTATCACATACGAATGAAGAGGTCTGATAGCCATCCTCTACGCCATCGTCGGTAAAGTGAATCGAGAAATCGGCAGGAAGCATCTCAAACGGTTCCAGAGTAGTGTTTCCTGTTCGTACAGTCACACTTACATATGCAATCTCATCAAAGGTATATTCATTTGACGAAGCCTTTGTGTCAGGCATATTTTCAAATGAATCCATGTCCTTGGTAAGAGAGAAACGCACCTTTCCCCTCTCGACAACCGATGCCAGAAGATCGTGGACGACAAGGCCTCCGGCAACTACATCGAAGGTCGAATGAGCCTCGGAAGGAGTACTTACATATAGCGCCTGATCCTGCCTGTCATATAGAGTGAATGTAAGGACCTTGTATGATCCTGCAAGAAGCTTGAGCCTGTCACTTCTGAGGCCGAACTCCGCTGCATCTTCATTGGCAGAATTCAGGACCAGTGTCTGAGTGATGTCATTGCCTTCATATCTCATGGTAACCTTCAGCTTTGTAGCGTCAGCAAGATATTCAAGCTGAGACACGATAGCCTTGGTGCCTTCGTATGAGGCTTCCTTATACAGTTTGAACTGCACATGGCCGTAAACGGTCTCCCTATGGTCAGGCTCCTCGATCTTCGAACATCCGCCGAAGACAAAAGCTGTCAGGAAGGCCATAGCCAAAAGCATATTTATTCTAAATTTCATTTTCAGTAATTATTTCTTCTGATAAAACTCTATTCTGACAGGTTGAGACGGCAGAATATTACAATTGACGGATTTTGTGTGCTCATGGTCTTGTGGAAGGCAAGCTTGAATCCTGCGCCCTTTCCACCGCCATCTTCAATCTCTTCCCTGAGGTCATAAAGTCCCCTGAGCATCCTGATCGATATCTTGTCTGTAGCTGCAGCAAGGAAACCGCCTGTCTCGTACATGGTCTCATTGTTCACAGTTACATAATCACTGTATGTATTGAGATATGCAAACCAGTTCCTGACCGGCTCCGGCAATGCCAGCTCCGCAACATCATCAAGTGAATCATACTCAAGCAGGAGGATAGGACATTCGAATTCCATATACTGATCGTAGTATGTACCCTTGATACATTCATAAAGCTTGATTCCGGCAGCCTTGGCAGCCTCAGGATCTGTAAAATACGACTCGACCCTTACTAACTCATTGCCATACTCATCTGTGATCACATCACCAGGATCCTCAGGAGGAGTGACAATGTCTTCTTCCTTGAACGGAGATACGCACTCAACTATTGCAAGTACCTCCGATGCCGAATTGTAGAACACCACATGACCTACAGTCGGCTCAGATGGAAGTTCCTGATTCATGTACATATCGATCACGCCATAATTATTGGACTCTCCTGCATTGGTATATGCAAGCCACTCGCCTTCAGCGAACACCTTGCAGGAAGCAAAAGGAACCGCCATTGTCAGATATGCATCGTCGCGGCAGTATGGGCTTTCATACGTGAGTACATATACGAAGTCTGTAGCTCCGTAAAGAGCCGCAAGTTCCGAAGCCTTGTCAGATGACACCCGCTCCAGAGAGTATTCAAACTCAGCCTCTGCATTTTCATGCACGGTGAGGTACTCATCATAATTCATTGAACCCTGCGAAACAGCTACAGCATATGAAGAATATTCTTCCTTGACTGAAGCATCTGCATTGAAGAGCTCCTCAGCCTTGCTGTCTATGCCTGGCGGCAGGAAGAAAAGAACTGCTGAGCGAGCATCATCACCCGGATTCTCCGTTACATGGAAAGTCAATGACCTTTCCTGAAGGACATCTGCTCCTGAGGCTGTATTCCAGCCTGACATTTCAATTGTGAACCAATCCGGATTCTCTGCTCCGACCTTTCCACCTGTAGTCTCAACCGTGAACACCCTTACATCCCTGACACCGAAAAGATGTCCTGTAGCAGAGACATCCACATATCCTGTAGATGTATTGACTTCGCCCATATAGTTGTACTCAAGCTCTGAAAGGCCCATGTCAAGAGCGAATGTCATGATGTCCTGACATCCAGGGATCATGAGTTCCAGTTCCTTGAGGACCTTGTCACCAAGCTTGAAGGTAACCTTGCCTTTTGTATCTTCAAGAGGATACTTTGACGGCACTCCACGAAGAACAAGGGAAACCTTGCCGGTAGTCCTCTCCGGAACCTCTGCCGTCACCCACTCAGGAAGTTCCACATCCCAATCGCACTTGGCATCGATCATGACCGGCATTCTGAAATCAGTTCCAAGCCATGCCAGTTCTACAGCCTCAACCGCATCATCAGACCATGCATACTCACCGTTGTCACCATATTCAAACTCTCCTTCAGTCATCTTGGCAGTATAGACCTCTATAGAATTACATGACGGCACAGAAACAGCGACTTCCTTTAGCACATCATCCCCTGCCTTGAATACTATCTTGCCTGACGCCGCCTCGATCGACTCTCCCGTAAAGGCCACCTCGACAACTCCTGTCGTGGTTTCAGGCACATTCACATCTGCCCATGCCGGCACTTCAACCGTCCACTCGCAGTTTGCCTCAACCTTGACCGGAGCCCTGAAGTCAGCGTCAGCCTCAGACCATTTCAGTTCAAGAGCCTCAGCAGGCAAAGCCGAGTATATAAGAGACGAACCGTCTTCAGACTTCTTGAGTGAACCGTCTTCATTCCATTCAGCCGCATACATGGCGATAGTCCTTTCCTTTGCAGGAAGCATGTACTTGGCCACCACCTTGCTCTGGCCGTCCATGGTCATGGTCACTTCACATGAGAAGTTCTGGTCGAACTCCTGGATCTCAGTCACGCCTATCTCAACGGTAAGCGGGCTCTGGGAAGCCTTTCCGCTGATTTCTGATGCGGTGAACGCCCCGTCGATGATCCAGAAACGCTGTCTGAGCTCAGCCGGGATGGAAATCTTCCAGTCATAATTCGGAGTAAATGTGATCTCCAGGGTTTCGCCTGGCTTAACATTATAATTTTCCACGATATCCGGGAAAGAAGGGGTTTCCTTCTGGCCAGGTTCCGGGTCCTGACGGTCGCAGGAAACCATGACCATCGCACATCCCATGACAAGGGCAGCGAAACTTGCAAATATATTCTTCATTTTCATAATCATCGTTCAGTTAAGACATTACATTCCTTCCTCCCTCTTGAGACGTTCAGCCTCTTCGTCGCTGATCCACTCCATTATATTATAGAAGTGCCCTACAGTTCCCACAGGCTGGCCCAGATTCTCGACATACATCTCTGTCCATATGTACAGGTAATTGCCGCAAGGATAGAAGATGGAATCATAAAGGGCACTGTTTCTGACAAGGATCTTGTCATCGCCATGGGAAGTTCCGAAGAACGAGCCCTCATCACTGACAATCTGGTCTTCCTCCATGGTCACGAACGGTGTCATAGGATCCTCCGGATGGAAGGTCATGGTGACATCATATCCGTCCTGGATCCAGTCATGACAGATGATCATATTCTCCTCGGTAGGATGCTTCTCGGTATATACCAGTCTCTGATAAGTGCCGGTAATGGCATACTGATAAAGGAACATGGACGTCAGCACGCAGTATCCTGTGTAGTTATTGATGTCAAACGGACAGCTCTTCATGAGCACCGCCTTGGTCTGCTTGCCGTACAGAGGCATTACCAGTTCATCGTTCATCACAAGGCTGAGCTGGAATCCAAGCGAGTCAGCAGCCTCGATATTGTCATAAATGCCATGCACCAAGACATCGGCACGGGTCTCGCCGGCCTTGATGGTGACGGTGTTGGACTGAAGGCGGTAATGCACATTCTCTATTGCATTGTTGCCCTTGTCTATGATCTCCACACCGAATGTGCGGTCATAATCCCTTGTCACCGTAGATACCACCGGAATGCTGAAATACTCCACATCCTTCTGAACAGGATATGTCTTCAGCGTATCCGCAAACATGACATATTCCGCATCGTTGTATGTCACATATCTTTCATGGCAGGAATTCAAAAGAACCGATGCCATGAGAGCAAGTGTAAAATATTTGAAAATCTGCTTCATATATCACTCCTTTATCTATTGCTTTCATTAGGTTCTATCTGTGAGCCCGGAGCCTCAAGCTCATGCTGAGGAATCGGCCAGACAAACAGAGGATTGCCTGCTTCCACTTTAAGTCTGCTTCCTTCTGGCTGGGCAGAAGTCTGGTGCTTACGCTCAAATCCCATGTTCCAACGTTTGAGATCCTGCAGACGGAATCCCTCCATATACAGTTCCCTCACCCTTTCGTCTGAGATCGTCTGGAGCCAGTTGGATGCATTTACGGACGCAGACGCACCGCTGGTATGCCTTGACGAGCGAAGTTCAGTCAGGTCCTTGGATGCAGACGCATAATTTCCCTTTTGGCAATAGGCCTCGGCACGTATGAGATACTGTTCTGCCAGACGAAGCGGCTTAGGCTTGCTTACATGATAGATGATATTGGCAAGGAATTCCTCATTACCGAAATACTTGGTCAGCAGCGGCCATGTCAACCCATGGGCATATCCTGTGCGTGCATTTGTAAAATACGCATTGTAACGGGCATCATTTGACGCATACAGTCCAAGAACCCACTCGGAAGGGACATAGTCAGGATAGAAGTACACATAGTCGTTGTTGAAGTTGAGGAATGTCTGTCCCAGCGCTCCGCCATACGATGTAAGCGTATAGTCCACCATCCAGATGATCTCTGTCGCAAGGTCATTGGTCCACATATAGTCAATATAGCTATACACCTTCTGCTGCCCTGTGATCGGACTTACACCGGAAGTATACGCAGACGCCGTAGACAGCGAATATGCCTGATCTTCTATCAGCTTGGTCGAGTATTCAATAGCCTTGTCCCAATCCTGCATATAAAGAGCTACTCTAGCATGGATTGCATTAGCCGATCCATATGTAAAATATGGCGAACTGTATCCATAAGGAGCATCTTCAAGGAGTTTCTCTGCCTTTTCCAGATCCCTTATCACGAATGCATATGAATCCTTCAGGCTGGAACGTCTAAGAGGCTTTTCACCGAAATATGTACTGTCTATGGCGACTCCGAGCTCGTTTTCGGCAGTAGCCGGATCATATGCCTTGCAGAAACATTTGATCAGTTCCGAATAAGCCATAGCTCTCGCACAATAGACTTCACCTGTGTAGTAGTCCAGGTATGTTATGCTCTCATCATCTGTAATGGAATTACGCAGTTCATCTACCTGATCCAGATAGAAGTTACATCTTCCGATGACTGCATACAAGGCACCGTACACAGATGTGATTTCCGAATTGGTAGGACGGATATCCCACTGCCAAAGAGTTCCGTATGTATTGGAATTTCCCTGAACCGCATGCACAAGGTCTGCCTGGATGTCAGGCAGGAGTGTCAGATAACCGCTATACAGAGCACTGCTCATATATGCGGAATATATTCCTGTCAGGGTCTGTTCGGCATCATTGAATGTCTTCATACCATCTCCTTCAGGGATGGCATCGCCAGGAACCTTCTCCAGACATGAAACAAGGCAGACAGCAATACCCGCGAGCAATACCGTCTTCTTAAGTTTATTATATATCATTTTCATCATATTCCATATCATTAGAACATCAGGTCAATACCAAAGGTAAACTGACGCGACATAGGATATTGCGCCGCATAGAGATTTGCCGTACCTTCTGGGTCAAGACCGGAAAAGTTGGTGAATGTCAGGAGATTCTGTGCCTGAGCATATACTCTCAGACCTCTGATCACAACAGATTTCTTCAGAAGGTCTGAAGGAAGCGAGTATGAAATCATCAGATTCTTCAGACGCAGGAACGATGCATCTTCCAGAAGTCTGCTGTCAAACTCCGTATAAACGCCATGGCGAGGTATGTCTGTAATATCTCCCGGATTCTTCCATCTGTTCAAAAGGCGTTTTGACTGGTTGTAGGAAGCGAAACGTCCGTTTGATTCGTCGAAATAACGGTCATTGTTCAGCATCCATCTGTCAGCCACCCAGCTGAACTGCGCACTGAGGCTAAGTCCCCTCCACGAAAGTGCAGTTCCGAAACCACCCTGCCAAGGAGCATGGTAGGTCTTTCCTACCAAGACCTTGTCCTCATCACGGAGTTCGTCAGTTATGTTGCCGTCCTTATCGTACCAGAGTGCATCTCCATTGGCAGGATTGACGCCCGCATACCTGTTGATGTAGAACTCTCCGAGAGGATGTCCTACAACAAGCTTCGTATTGGTATTGGCACGTTCATACTCTGTCACACCGTTGTAAAGTTCTACGATCTCATTGTGATTATAGCTTACATTGGCATTTACATTCCATGCAAAGTCCTTGATCTGAAGCACAGTAGCATTCACATTGATCTCGGCTCCCATATTTACCATGGCACCGACATTATCCCACATATATCCATATCCGTTGGATTGTGCATAGGATAAAGGTACCGACATCAGCATGTCAGTGGTCCTCTTTGCATAGAGTTCCAGATCCACATTCAATCTGCTCCAGAATCCGAAGTGCAGACCGAGGTTGGTTGTCCACGTATTCTCCCATGTAAGGCTCTCGTTTCCGGGCTGCACCGGAGCTATACCCGAGTCTCCGGAGTAATCAGCACCACCAGAAATAAGCGCAAGATGCTCATAGTTAGGAATTTCCGAGTTTCCGGATGTACCCGAACTGAATGATATCTGACCGTTCGTCAACCAGTGACGCGCCTCAGACATGAAGTCTTCGTTTCTCATATTCCACATGAAGCCGACCGCTCCGAACAATCCCCAGCGGTTGTTCTTTCCGAATCTTGACGAACCGTCTGTTCGGAGGGACGCCTCAGCATAGTATCTGTCGGCATAATTATACTCGGCACGTCCAAAGAACGAGACTCTTGCATAATCTGAAGAAGACACGCTGTCCCAAGACGTAGCTCGGGTACCTGTAGATATATCGGTAAGTTTATCGTTTGTCTGTCCCCTTGTACCTACGCTGAACCTCTCATAATGATAATCCTGCCATTCATGTCCCAAGAGGAAATTGAAATCATGGATATCATTGAGATTGAAGCGATATGTCAAAGTATTTGTCCACTGCAGGTTGAGTCCGTCTGTGGAGCTTCGCGCAGCCGATCCTTCTCCCTGATTTGGAGCATAGCTAGGGAATGACTGGCTGAATCCGGTAGAATGCGAAAAGTCAACACCGAACTGGGTCTTGAATACAAGATTTTTGTACAGAGTCATGTCAGCGAACATGGTAGTGAACACCTTGTATTTCTTGTAGGCCAGAGGATTGTTTTCCAGCCATTCCAGAGGGTTCTGACCTTGTCCTTTCCACGAACCGTCGTTTACCGATGCCAGTGTGCCGTCCTTCTTGTAGGGATCCCAATACGGAAGCATGAACCTTGCAGCCGATATAGGGGTCACAAGTGCATAGGCTCCCTCGTCAGCCTGCTGGATATTCTGATAGTTGAACATCGTGTTGCTGCCCATCTTGAGCCACTTTGCCATCTGATGTTCGAAATTGACACGCATCGAATAGCGCTCGAACAAAGAGCCGGGAGCAATACCCTCCTGATCGTAATATCCTCCGGAGAGATAGTAGTTCGTCTTATCCGTTGCCCCTGAAACAGAAAGTTCATGACTCTGAAGCATGGCGGAATCATTGAACACCACATCCATCCAGTTCACATCGATAGTGGAAAGGTAGTTATAGTTCTGTCCTGCAGTCATCCCGATCTCCTTCTCATACTGGATTCGTTCTGCCGTGTTCATCAGATCCCAGTTTCCATGAGCGATGGATGACCATCCCATCTGCATGCGGTAGTTGATGTTAGGACGGTCCATGTTACGTCCGCGCTTGGTTGTGATGACAATCACTCCGTTTGCAGCACGTGCACCATAGATGGATGTCGACGATGCATCCTTAAGCACTGACATGCTCTCGATGTCGGCGGGATTGATGGTGTTGAAATCAGCTGCTGAAATCTCCACTCCATCAAGGATGTAAAGAGGGGATGTGCCGGAGTTGATGGAATTGGTTCCTCGGATAGTCATGGAAGCCGATGCGCTTGGCTCACCTGTATTGGAGAGGACGGTAAGTCCAGCCACCTGTCCCTGCAATGCCTGGTCAAAGGCAGCGGTAGGCGTATTTTCCAGTTTTTCCGACTTTACCGTAGATACAGAACCTGCCACGGTTCCTTTCTTACGCACACCATATGCAATCACCACTACATCGTCAAGCTGAAGGCTTTCAGGCTGCATCACGACATTCTGAGTGAACTGCGGAACATCCGGCACGGTCACCTTCACATCTTCATAACCGATGCTGGTGAACGTGAGTTCTGTTCCTGGAGCAACCTCTATGACATAATCTCCGTCGAAGGAGGTTATGACACCGTTGCCAGGCCCGGCCATGACACCGACTCCGATCATCGGCAGTCCGTCTTCTGCGGAAGTCACTACTCCGCTCACCTTTACAAAGGATTGAGCGTCAGCCGGAAGCACTCCCACAAACACGGACAGGATGACGGAAACAATCAAAAATCTAGTATTTCTCATCTGTGTTAATTTGTATTTTTTTCCAAAAAAAGTCTGCAAAGATATTGAATATAAATTCAAAAATCAATTAAATATAAGTATGCACCACATATTTTTTCACGAAACGTTTAACACAGATACTTTCAATTCAAAAGCAAAAGAGCTATTTATGCGTTACAACTACGATCTCAAAACCCTTATAATCAGAGCTTAAGACAGCTTTATAATCTTTAGCATCCTGCTCATGCCAATATTCAAGATAATCACTGTCCCAATCAACATAAAAAGGATACAGTTCCTTGCCTTTTTCTCCCTCCACATGGACACTCACATCCAGTTCCACATCTGTAGGATGCGCCCTATGCATATAGGAATCAGCTCCAAGAGGGCGTGGAGAATCCTTATATGAATGCGCATATACCTGATCCATAGCGTTTTTCAATTCTCCGGCATCGGCCCATGTAAAATCAGCCTCAGGCCTTAGCGGGACTCCGGAAAAGGAATGGGAGAAATCAACCTCACAATAGTTGTTCTGAGCAGCATACCATGTGCCTTTCGGATAAGTCTTGACATAGCCGTTTACCACGCCGGAGTAAAGAAATGAAAGCGTCAGACCATATTGGGCGCCATTCCCGACGTATGTCATGGCTGAGACCCTTCCATAATCGGGAGCATAAATCATGGATATGTGAACAGGCTGTGACGAGCTGAATCTTTCATACATCCTGTCCAGACCAGGTGCCGAAAGATTCGGATAATCATATACCCACTTACCAGATGATGTGATAAAATCTCCTCCACTCGTCACAACAGTTCCCTTGTAGTTCCTCGACTCTTCGCTATAATATATATAATTATATGACGAAGATCCGTCACTGACCTTGTCTTGAAAGGTCAGATCACCTGCCAATATTCCGCAGCCACATATGGTCACATCCAACATATGAATCATCTGATCGGGTCCACGCCTGTCATAGTTGACAGCGCAGGCAATATCGTCTGTCGAAATACCCTCCAGCGGATATATCAGAAGGGCCTGTCTGACCAATGCCTGATCTCCATTGTCATTTCGTTCACTGACGAAGGCGGACGACGATCCATAAAAGGGAGGAGAATCATTGTAGAATGTTCCTGTCATATATTCGATATGGTCCAGATCAAGATTGCTTTCAACATAAGCTTCATCCACAGCACCATACTTCTTGTCAGTAGCTACAAGCTCCCATATGCTGGCTTCCAAAGGCAGATTTGACGGATTGTCGACAATCATCGACAGCTGACACTGATGATATCCCGCCCATCCGTTGTCCACCAATGTAAGTCCTATCGGCATGATACCCAGCCCGATTCCTGCTCTGCCTGAAACTCCGGTATGCGATTCACCGGCACATATAGTTACCGACTTCCTGGAATTATATATATCGGCAAGAAGAAGGTTGACGGCATGATCCGTCCCGGAATTACGGCAGATTACAGATACAGCAGACACCGCACTGCAGGAAGCAGTTTGAGACACGGGGCCGAAATAGGTCCGGATGCTGCTGACAGGAACAACTCCATCCATTGCGCCGTCATCTTTGAAGCTGAAAAGCGTCTTGTCAAAACCATACGACCGGATCCCATTAAGATTATACCCCTCACCATCAACAAGATACAGATAGAACTTTGCCTGCGCCCCATTGATTTCGCATTCAGGCAAATATGTCAATGGCTCCACCGGCTCGTCTTCCGTCCACTGAGGATATTCCGAAAACAACATACGCGGCACCTTGACTGTCACATCGTCTTCAATAAGTCCAAGGCACTCTCCGTCAGGCGCATAAACATATATCTCGCCTTCGACCGGCATCCTGCAGGACACCTCAGCAGTCAATATATTGCCATCATATGCCAGATTCTCGAATAAGACATCGTCACTCTCGAATCCCTTTTCCAGTAAAGCCAAAGTACATCCGGAAACATCCCCGCCGAGGTATTCCAACAGTTCATCAGCAAAATTCACTTCATAAAGAATTCTTTCCCCGACATAAAGATCCGACATGCCGTGCATTCCCTCTGACACCACTCCTGTAACATAGCCGTCCCTGACCGTAATATCAGCATCTACCTTCCAAGATACATTCTTCAGGCCGTTGTCGGTAAGTTGCAGCGAAACGTCTATACATGCATTTCCCGGAACGTCAAAACTTGTCACCTCATCCAATCCTATATATATACGGTAATCGACCCAGCCGTCCAACAATCCCTCCGAGCCGAACACACATGACACTTCCAGATAAGTACAGAGGTCCTTCTTATCACCTAACATATCAGGGGTCTTGCAGAAAGGGTCGTCATTTTCTGGCAATAATATGCCCTGACAGTTCTCCAAGGCGTAAAACACTATTTCTCCCCCATCATTGAGGGCAATCAGATCTGAAACCGTGGCGAAGTCACCATCAATGACTTCCGATTCCATCTCGGCACGACTGCCGCCTTTTCCATGCCACTTGAAAGGACGAACTACAGAAGAGCTCTGACACAAACGGGCAGACTTCACCTGCAGGCCCTCCATCAATGCATTCCTGTCAACAGAAAGACTTATCTTGGCCACAAGCCTTTCAAGATCCAGCACGACTGTCTGCTGGTGAGTCCCCACCTGCAATTCACCGTAGAAACATGCCATCGGAAGATCTTCGGACAAACCAGAGAGTCCGGCAATGGAATATGACAAAGATGAGAGAAAATCCGTCTCATCAGCATCTGCTTTGATATATCCCATATTGGCAACCGCATATATGTTATATGACATTCCCGATGATAGTTCCAGAACAGCCTCATCTTTCCCGGTCACGTATGCTTCATCAGCCAGCATGCCATCATGAAATGCATATACCGTCATATCCCTGACCTTATGTTCATCCGGATCTATACTGCTCCGGGTACGGTCGGTTTCTCGGGCGGTGAACCTTACAGGAACTGTTTCAGTCACCGGTTCCTGCTCTGTATTTCCTGTCTGGATTTCTGCCAACGTACAGGAAGACAGGAACATCAATCCTATCAGCAGATTAAATACATACTCTCTCATGGCAGTTGAAAGTCTGAGACGTTCTTGATTCCCGGTATACCATAATATGCCTCAACAATATCCCCGCGCACATATATCTTACGGCCAAGCATATCCGGATTATCCACAAGGTTCAATCTCTCGCGCAGTTCTCCTGCCGGGAGCTGCATGGACAGACATGCATCCTTGTCTGAAGTAGACGACTTAGGGCCGAGCAGGAGATTTGATCTTGAATCAAAAGGTCCGTCAAACGATGCCGACGAAGAAGTGAGATCACCACCTACAATATATCCGCACACCCATACATCTTTGCTTCCATAAGCAGATCTGGCCTGATGTACAGTCATGGCATCTGTAGCTAAAGTTCCCTTATCATTACTCCCTCCTATGACATAACTGTCGGAAATCCAATTGCGGACTGTATCTACTGCCACTGAAATCCGGCCGGACTTGTCCATAGTCCCAGAACCGCCTGACGACGCCACATTCACTTTCAATGAAAGTATTTCCTGAGCAAGAAGCGTCCTCGTCATCAGAGTTTCGTCCTTTCCTCCTGTACTCAGCACAAGAGATACCTGTCCAGGAAGGAAATACGCTATCCTCTTTTCTGAATAACCGTACATGAGCTTGCCCTGATCTGATTTGAGGAAAAGCACGCCGCCCGGGCATTCGGTGAGAAACTCCTTTCCGATATTGAGTCTGACACCGGAATTCATCTGGCGACATACGAGACTGACATCAACCGCTCCCCCATCCGGAACCACGACACATTGCTCATCACCATACTGCGGCATCGAGAATGCCGGCTTCTCAAATTCGGCCGATACCACCTTTATATTATAACTTCCGGAACCCACCTGCATGGATTCCGGGCAATCCCCATACAGACCGTCGTACACGACCTTGCCTTTTGGATCGGTTATGCTTATCCGGAATTCGCTTGTATCCGGAATTTCATTCACCGAACGGGTCAGTGCATCGTATTCTTCCGTAAAGGCGATTCTGATCTCTCCGGATCCATCCGACCTGATCCCCAACATTTCACATCCTGCAAGACACAGCAGAAGCAGACATGATCTCAATTTCATATTCATCCTCCTCATTTTTTAATAACCGCGGCATTGCGGTCGGAGGCAAATGTATATGGAGGAACTGACAAACCGTTAAAAAAAAAGAAAAAGAAAATATTTCTGTTTTTTAATGCATTATTTTCTCTTTTTTAAACAGTTTGTCAGATAATTTTATATAGAGAGTTCCCACCAAAAAAAAAATTCACGGGACAATCGCAATCACTGCGAATGTCCCGCTACTTAACCTAAACTTAAACTATGAAAAACTTCGACGCAAAGATAATAAATTTTACCTATTGACAACAATTTACGACTCGAATTTTTGCATATTTTAAAATCAAAATCTTTTCTCCATGTTCGTCAAAGGCTATTTTTGCCTTCAGATCGGCGGCAGACCCGCTGATTTCTAAAATCTTACCAAAACCGAAGCGGTTGTGCTCTATCCGCTGACCCTCACGCAACTGCATGACCGGAGTCGGTTCAAAATCAGCATCCGCAACACGGGCAGGCACCGGACGGACAGGTTTTCTCATCGGCACCACGGATGAAAGCGGCTTAGGCTGCAGCTGTTTACGTTCCGTCTCAGGACGTGATGAACGGCCGTACTGATAACCGCTCCTGTTCGAATGCGACTCCTGCTTCCATGACGAGAATGACTCCCTTTTGATTTCTCCCGCCTCACGTTCTTTGGTAAGAGGATTGGAAATGAATTGCGGATCCACCTCATATATGAAACGGCTCGGTGAGTTTGACTCATGCTTGCCGTTACGCATCCTGGTCTGGGTAAACGAAAATGATACAGCCTTCTTTGCCCTGGTCATGGCCACATAGAACAATCTTCTCTCCTCCTCCACCTCAGCTTCTGATGCCAGCCAGCCGCCAGACGGGAATATATTCTCCTCCATTCCGGCCACATACACATACGGGAATTCAAGGCCCTTGGAAGAATGGACTGTCATAAGGGTTATCTTGTTGGTACCCTCCTCATCATCTTCCATATCCACAGCGCTCAGAAGAGAAATATTCTCAAGAAAGTCGCCCAGCAGCACCGGAGGAAGATCCGAGAATGATATTTCCACACCTTCCGCAATCTCCTCTTCTGCCTGCATCTCCTCAAAAAGTTCGTTCTTCCTTTCCTCTGCATACACTTTGACACTGTTGAGAAGTTCCTCGACGTTTGCCGTGCGCGACTGTCCTTCGATACTGGTATCGCTCTTATAGAACATCAGCAGCCCGGATTCCATGGCCAAAGCGGTAGCCACATCATATGCCTCCTCCTTCTGAGCTCTGACAGCCAATCGGTTAACAATGTCACAGAAGTCACGTATCTTCTTTATCGCAGCACCTTTAAGTCCATAAGTTTCCAGGTCCTCCGCATATGCCGCCTTAAAAAGTGAAGTCTCATGTCCGGAAGCTGCCGACATCAAGGCTGCCAATGACGTATCGCCTATTCCTCGGGCAGGCTTGTTCACTATCCTCTTGAATGACTCGTCATCATTGACATTTACGGCCAGCTTCAGATAGGCCATCATATCCTTGACTTCCGCCCTTTCAAAGAAAGAGTTTCCAGAATATATCACGTATGGAAGATTGCGTTTCCTCAACGCCTCCTCAAGCGCACGAGACTGGGCATTGGTCCTGTACAGGATTGCGAAATCCTGATACTGGGCTGATACCGAATGTATGCGGCTCACGATCGAAGAGGCTATCAGAAGAGCTTCTTCCTGCTCGGTATAGGCCTGGATCAGACGTATCTTCTCTCCGTCTTCGCCCATCGAGTAGCACTCTTTAGGAATACGTGCCGAATTCTTGGCTATCAATGAGTTGGCAGCATCGACAATCACTTTCGTAGATCTGTAGTTCTGCTCCAGACGAAAGATATGATGCTGCGGATAGTCCTTCTTGAAATTGAGGATGTTTTCTATCTTGGCCCCACGGAAAGCATAGATGGACTGCGAGTCATCTCCGACAACACATATGTTCTGATGTCTTTGGGCAAGTTTCTTCAATATGAGATACTGCGAGAAATTGGTATCCTGGTACTCGTCGACCATCAGATAGTCAAACCTGCCGGACACCGATTCCAAAGCATCCGGATTATCCCTCAGCAATATGTTCATATTCAGAAGGATATCATCAAAATCCATCACTCCGGCCTGCCTGCACTTATGAGCATAAAGTTCGTAAATATCCACAATTCTCGGCTTCTTGGCAGCCGCATCGTTCTGGACAGCAGTCTGATTGCGCCTGTAAGCCCCGGGAGTCACAAGGTTGTTCTTGGCCATGGATATTCGTGATAGAACATCCTTCGGTTTGTAGATCTTATCGTCCAGATTAAGTTCCTTGATACAGGCCTTGATGGCACTTACAGAATCACTTGTATCGTAAATGGTGAATGTCTGGGGATAGCCCAACGGTTCGGCAAACTCCCTCAGGAATCTTATGAACACGGAATGGAAAGTACCCATATACAGCCTCCTGGCCTTCCTTTCCCCCACCATCAATGCAATACGCTCCTTCATTTCCGAAGCAGCCTTCTTCGTGAATGTCAAAGCAAGAATCCTTGACGGATCACCCCCCTTCTCAAGGATATATGCAATCCTGCTCGTCAGGACTCTTGTCTTTCCTGATCCCGCACCCGCCACAATCAGCACAGGTCCGTCCACACAACTGACAGCAGCCTTCTGCTCGCTGTTCAGTCCCTCTAAAATCGTACTGTTTCCATTTTCCATAACGGCGACAAAATTATACAAAACATTGCAATCAAAAAAGAAAACTTTTACTTCGTAAATACTGAAAAAATGTCTATCTTCGCGGGCGCATTTTAAAACGTAAATAACTTATACTTAATAAACGGTTTATATAATGTCAAACAACATCTATTTGAAAAAGGGCTTGGACATTCCTATCAAAGGAGCGGCAGCCCAGACAACCAAGAAGGTGATCGTCCCTGACGTTGTAGCCATCAAGCCTACCGATTTCAGAGGTCTCGTACCTAAGCTTTTGGTAAGAGAAGGCGACAAGGTCCTGGCAGGAACACCTGTATTGGCAGACAAGATGTCTCAGAACATCCTCTTTACATCTCCGGTAAGCGGAACTGTAGCAGAGGTTGTAAGAGGCGAGAAGAGAAAGTTGCTTGAGGTCCGCATCAAGGCTGATGCAGAGCAGGAGTACGTTGACTTCGGTGTCAAGAGAGTTGCCGACATGACTGCAGAGCAGATCAAGGAAGCTCTTCTTGCATCCGGTCTTTGGCCAGCTCTTACACAGAGGCCTTACGGAATCATAGCAAATCCTGAGATCAAGCCTAAAGCTATTTTCGTATCAGCATTCACAACTGCACCTCTGGCTGCAAATCCGGAATTCGCTCTTGTTGACGAATTTGCAAACATCCAGACAGCAGTCAATGCCCTCGGCAAGCTTGTAAACGGCAGAGTACATTTCTCATTCAATGCCGAGACCTACTCAGGATCTCCATTCCACAAGCTTGAGAACATTTCAGTCCACACCTTCACAGGAAAGCATCCTGCCGGAAATGTCGGTGTACAGATCCACCACATCTGCCCTATCCGCAAGGGTGAGACCGTATGGACAGTATCGCTCACAATGCTTGCTGCAATAGGAAAGCTTTTCAACACAGGAAAGGTCGACCTCCGCAGAAAGATTGCAGTGACAGGTCCTAAGGTGAACAATCCTGCATATGTAGAAGGATATCCTGGCATCTCAATGAAGGACATCAGGGAATTCTACGGAAACCCTGCCGAGCTCCGTTTCGTAAGCGGTGACGTCCTTACAGGAACAAATGTCGGAGCTGAAGGATTCCTCGGATTCCATGACAATCAGATCACAATCCTCGAAGAGGGTGACAAATATGAGCTCCTCGGATGGGCAAAGCCATGCAGGCCAAAGCTCTTCAGTGCATCACGCACATATTTCTCATGGCTCACTCCGAACAAGAAATACGACATGGACACAAACCTTCACGGTGGTCCGCGTGCATTCGTAGTGAACGACGTATACGGCAAAGTCCTTCCTATGGACCTCTATCCTGTATACCTTCTCAAGGCTTGTCTGGCAAACGACATCGACAACATGGAGAAGTTCGGTATCTACGAGGTTCTTGAAGAAGACTTCGCTCTTTGCGAATATGTATGTCCATCAAAGATCGACATCCAGCAGATCATCACTGACGGTATCGCTCTTATGATGAAAGAAATGTGCTAAAGCTTAGAATTATGAGTGGATTAAGAAAATTTGTAGATAAGATCAAGCCGACCTTTGAGAAAGGCGGCAAGCTCGGATTCCTTCATTCGACATTCGACGCTTTTGAGACATTCCTCTTCGTCCCTAACACCGTGACCCGCAAGGGAGCACACGTGAGGGACTGCGTCGACTTGAAGAGAGTCATGATCATGGTAGTGATAGCCCTCGTACCGGCAATGCTCTTCGGTATCTGGAACACAGGTTATCAGCACAGCCAAGCATTCGGACTTGACTGGGGATTCTGGCAGATCATCGGCCACGGCCTCATCAAGGTACTTCCTCTTTATATCGTATCATACCTTGTAGGTCTCGGCATCGAGTTCATCTCAGCTCAGATCAAGGGTCACGAGGTGAACGAAGGATACCTCGTATCAGGTATGCTCATTCCTCTTATCGTACCGGTAGACGTTCCTCTCTGGATGCTTGCAATCGCAGTTGCATTTGCAGTGATCATCGGAAAGGAAGTGTTCGGAGGTACAGGTATGAACATATGGAACCCTGCTCTCCTTACGCGTGCGTTCCTCTTCTTCTCATATCCGAGCAAGATGTCCGGTGACGCTGTTTGGGTAAGCGGACTTGGAGAAAAGGGCGCTCAGGTAGTTGACGGATATACCGGTGCGACACCTCTCTCAGCAGGGAACCTCGAAGGCATCAGCAAGCTTGGTGATGGCAGCGGATACAGCGTCTGCGATATGATCATCGGAACCATCCCTGGTTCTGTAGGAGAGACCTCTGTAATCGCTATCCTCCTCGGAGCAGCCCTTCTCATATGGACAGGTGTTGCAAGCTGGAAGATCATGGTTTCCTCTGTTATCGGAGGTCTTGCTATCGGTTATCTCGGACAGGCAGCAGGAGCGACAGATCTCCCTGGCTACTATCAGCTCATCATGGGTGGATTCCTCTTCGGAACAGTGTTCATGGCAACTGACCCTGTGACATCAGCTCAGACTGAAAAGGGTAAATGGATATACGGATTCCTTGTCGGAGCTCTTGCAGTCACAGTACGTCTTTGGAACCCGGGATATCCGGAAGGAATGATGCTCGCCATCCTCCTCATGAACACATTTGCACCTCTTATCGACCACTACGTAATCGAGGCTTCGATAAAGAGAAGGAACAAGAAAGTAAAAACCGCTTAATATATATAAGGTATGAATACAAACAGTAATACATATACAGTTATCTATTCTATCGGCCTTGTTGTAGTAGTTGCTGCGGTTCTTGCTTTTGTAGCAAAGTTCCTCCAGCCTATGCAGGACGAGAATGTAAAGAAGGATACAATCAGCCAGATCCTTACAGCAGCTGACGTGGAATTCACCGACGACAACGTGCTTGAGGCATATGGCGATGCGATTAAAGAAGCAATCCTTGTAGATATCAACGGAGCAGTAGTAGACAGCCTCGACATCAAGACTCGTGAGGTATACGGTACAGCTGACCTCAAGAAGCACATGATCGAGGAGGACATGTTCCCAGTATACGTTTTTGAAAACGTCATAGTAATTCCATGTTACGGTGCAGGTCTCTGGGGACCAATCTGGGGTTATGTCGGAGTTGACAAGACTGACTACACAACTATCACCAAAGCTTGCTTCGGACACAAGGGCGAGACTCCAGGTCTTGGTGCAAAGATCACTGACGAGCCTGCTGTTTTTGCAGACAAGTTCACTGGTAAGACCGTAGGACCGTTCACAGTAGCAAAGAATGTTGCTGCAACAGAAGCCAGCGCCGTAAACGCAATTTCAGGTGCAACAATCACATCACAGTCTGTGGGTAAGGCACTCAACAAGTGGTTCGGCTTCTACGAGAACTATTTTGCAAAGATGCGTCCAGCCGTTGAGCAGGAAAATCCAGAACAGCCAGAACAGCCAGCAGAGCCAGCACAGGCTTCAGAGCAAGCACAGGCTTCAGCTGAGCAAGCAGCTGCAGAAGAGATTACAGAATAATAAGTGGAGGAAAAGAATATGAAAGATTTTGATTTTAAAGAAACGTTTCTGAATCCGATCTTCAAGGGCAACCCTATCACTGTCCTTGTGCTCGGTATCTGTTCCTCACTTGCAGTAACAGTTCAGCTTAAGGGAGCATGTGTAATGGGACTTTCAGTTGCCATCGTGACTGCATTCTCATCACTCATCTGCTCATCACTTAGAAATACTATTCCAAACCGTATCCGTATCATCGTGCAGCTCGTTGTAGTAGCCCTCATGGTTATCCTCGTGGATCAGTTCCTCAAGGCATACGCATATGAGGTCAGCAAGACGCTGTCGGTATACATCGGTCTTATCATCACTAACTGTATCGTGATGGGACGTATTGAGGCCTATGCACTCGGTAACAAGCCGTTCGCGTCATTCATGGACGGACTGGGAAATGGTATCGGATATGCATTGATTCTTATCATCGTTGCATTCTTCCGCGAACTTCTCGGAAGCGGTACTATCTTCGGATACCAGGTGATTCCAGACTCATTCTACGAGGCAGGATATATGAATAATGGTTTGATGATTCTCCCTCCAATGGCTCTCATCCTCCTTGGATGTATCATCTGGATACAGAGATCCATTCAGAAAGACCTTCAGGAAAAATAACACATAACTAAAGAATATTATGGCAGATTATATTAGCTTATTTGTAAAGTCGGTATTCATCGACAATATGATATTCGCCTATTTCCTTGGTATGTGTTCATACCTGGCGGTATCAAAGAACGTAAAGACAGCTAACGGACTTGGTATTGCCGTTATCGCTGTGCTTCTTATCACTCTTCCAATCAACTGGCTCCTCAACGAGTTCGTCCTTAAGCCTAATGCACTCATTGAGGGTGTTGATCTCAGCTTCCTGAGCTTCATCATCTTCATTGCTGTGATTGCAGCTATCGTACAGATCGTCGAGATGGTTGTAGAGAAGTTCGCCCCTGCTCTTTACTCACAGCTTGGTATCTTCCTTCCGCTCATCGCAGTGAACTGCGCGATTCTCGGAGGCTCACTCTTCATGCAGGAGAGAGATTTCACCAACATCGGTGAACCTGTAGTATACGCTCTTGGATCAGGAATAGGCTGGTGGCTTGCAATTGTAGCTCTTGCTGCAATCCGCGAAAAGATGGCTTATTCACATGTACCTGCAGGACTCAAAGGTCTCGGTATCACATTCATCACCGTAGGTCTGATGGGTATCGCGTTCATGACATTCATGGGTATCTCATTTGAGCCGAAAGAGGCTCCAGCACCAAAAGTGGAAGTTACAGAGAACAACACGGATTGTTCAAAGGGCACTGACTGCATGGAATACACAGATGCAGCAGGATGTAATGTTGAATCTGATGAAAAAATAGGAGAGTAAGATTATGATGCAGACAATTTTATATGCAGTGATCGTCTTCGTGGCAGTCACAATCGTTCTGGTTGCGCTTCTCCTTTTCATCAAGACGAAGCTGACACCTTCAGGAACAGTAAAGATCAACATCAACGATGGCAGCAAGATCGTAGAGGTAACCCCTGGCGGAAACCTTCTCTCGACTCTCGCAGAGCAGAAGATCTTCCTTCCATCTGCATGTGGTGGTAAGGGTGCCTGCGGACAGTGCAAGTGCCGCGTGACCGAGGGTGGCGGAGAGATTCTCCCTACCGAGGTAGGGTTCTTCAACCGCAAGCAGATTGCCGCAAACTGGCGTCTGGGATGTCAGGTGAAGATAAAGGAAGACATGTCGATCGAGGTTCCGGCTTCAGCGCTCAGCGTGAAGAAGTGGGAGTGCGAGGTGGTTTCCAACCACAACGTTGCTACATTCATCAAGGAGTTCGTCGTGAAGCTCCCTGAGGGTGAGCACCTCAACTTCCAGTCAGGTGGATATATCCAGATCGACGTACCTGCTGTTACAGTAGACTACAAGGATATCGATGTAGACGAGCAGTATCAGGCAGATTGGGAGAAGATGGGTCTCAGAACTCTCAAGATGGTAAACCCTACTCCTACAGTACGTGCATACTCTATGGCCTGCTACCCAGCAGAGGGCGACATCATCAAGCTCAACGTACGTATCGCAACTCCTCCATTCGACAGAGCTGCAGGCAAGTGGGTAGACGTGAACCCAGGTATATGTTCTTCTTACATCTACTCTCTCAAGCCAGGTGACAAGATCACTATCTCAGGTCCTTACGGTGAGTTCTTCCTTCCAAAGGATCTCCCGGCAGACCAGGAGCTGATCTTCGTCGGTGGTGGTGCAGGTATGGCCCCAATGAGAAGCCACATCATGCATCTCTTCAAGACAGAAAAGACAAGCCGCAAGGTGAACTTCTTCTATGGTGCACGTGCGCTTAAGGAGGCATTCTACCTCGATGACTACCATGCAATCGAGAAGGAATTCCCTAACTTCAAGTTCCATCTTGCTCTTGACAGACCGGATCCAGAGGCAGATGCTGCAGGCGTACCATACGTAGCTGGTTTCGTACACAACGTGATGTTCGAGACTTACCTCAAGCAGCATGAAAACCCAGAGGATGCACTTTACCTCATGTGCGGTCCTCCTATGATGGTCGGCGCGGTAGTAAACCTCCTCGACTCACTCGGAGTACCACCGGAGAACATCCTCTACGACAACTTCGGAGCGTAAACACAAAGGGTCTGACCGATCGGTCAGACCCTTTATAATTAATAGGTCAGATCACCTGAACAATGCATATATCTTCACTATCACCTGCATCAGGACAGATGTACGATAATTACAGCTGATCTTAGTCTTGCGAAGATCTGCTGCAAGATATGGTTTCTCTTTAAAGAAATCGTGGCCATGCATGATGCTGTGCTGTCCTGCACGCATCAGAATACTGCCGGCAACATGCTCGACCGGGCTTCCGACCAGGTTATCGCGGTAATGCTCATACAGATCCAGCAGGTTAGTAGTAGAGGCGATGTGACGTTTTTCCCTATCTTGTGCACAGAACGAATCCGGATTATCCTTACGATAGTGGTATAATGCTTCCGGAAGATGGACCAGGCTCTTTGCATGGAAGATGATCTGAGACATCAGGTAGATATCCTCATGCATACCATACTTAGGCATATATATGAGATTATCTGTGAACAGCCTCTTCCTGAAACACTTCGTCACAGTATAGCCATGCGATTTGTAATTGAAGATGTTGATTATAAACCTGTCTTTCGTATCAACAGTATAATCGCGTTCCCTCTTGTAACTTGTCTTGTGGCCATATTCCTTGATAAGATCGAAGTACACGATATCCGCATCCGTTTCCTCTGCCTTCGCCATCACTTTCTCGACCGCATCAAGTTCCAGCCAGTCATCAGAATCTGCAAATAATATGTACTCCCCTTCTGCATGATCCAGACCGGCCTTTCTGGCAGACGGAAGTCCACCGTTCTCTTTATTGATGATTGTGATCCTGGGCTTGAGACTCTTATACTTTTCTTCAATCAAAGCATCCAGGATCTCCATAGAAGAGTCTTTTGTCCCGTCATTGACAAAGACAAACTGAATATCCTGATATGTCTGACCGAGAGCGGTCTGCGCAAACTGCCTGATATATTTCTCGACGCCATATATCGGCACAACCAAAGATACCTTGTATCGACTCATTACAGTTCAAATCGTGATTTTTGCGGGAATGTTGACTCAAATGCATCCAAAATCGCTCCTCTCAACTGCTCATATCGGCTTTCGCTCAGATGTACATCATTGATACATACAAGCTTACGGGTAGGCTTCTCCAGAAATTCCTTTAGCGAAGACGGAGATGCCACTGCAACAGAGAAATGCTTGTTGGAAATCTTTTCCTTTATGACCATACCCTTATAATTCATATAGTCCAGGAACAGGTACTGGTTCAGGTTGTCTTCAGTACGGGTACGCGTAGCTGAAGTCTCTCTTATCGGGCCTTCAACCTTTGCATACAGTTCCTCACACTGACTCTTGAGCATCGGAGAGCAAATGTGCTGAGGACGGGTAAAAAGACATGACCCTCTCATTCCCAATGCCTTACGTGCAAGTCTGTCGGAATTGCGACATATCTTCTTGTACATGCCGCTGGCAAAAAGGTGGGTATAATAACCTATCACCGGACGACCGTCACGGAAGAAATCCGTCGGCTTGCAGTCCCCTACCGGGAACATATCGTCATTGAAATAGAGATACTCCTCGTCAAGCCCCGGAATCCTATGCAGGTGCATCTCTATAGGGTTGCAATTGAATGTCGGAAGAAACTCAGCAGGAATGATATCGCTATGAAGAACAATCTTAAGTTCACTCCGGTCAACCCACGAAGGAACTTGAGACAGGTGAGAAACAACAAGATATACATTCCTGATGAAAGGCATCTTGGTCTCTATACCTCTAAGCAGGTATTTCAGGGTTCCCCAGTCACGAAAACGTTTCTGCATTACAGGAACATTGGTGGTCATCTCATAATCCTTCTTCCAGACAGGATCATTTCCATCTACATAAGTGATAACTATATCCATAACTGACTATTCTCCAAAAATTTCCTTTATATAAACCGGTGAATGCAGCGATCTTCTGATCTTAGCCTCAGACGGTAGCTGTCTCCAATCACCATACATATTGGTAAGATAACCTTCCACGTTACCCGGCGCCGGGAACACATGACCTTCAAACTCTATAGTAGAAAGCGGGAAGATGTGCTCCTTATAGAATGACTGATTGTAGAATCCCGACCCTAATTCATAATGATATTGCTTCTTTGGATTATATACACGTCCCATCACACGGCACAAAGGCCTGAATATTATGGTATTCAGGAACTGGATAGACCGGATGGTGAAATGCCTCCAGAACCTGTTTTCCATCTTTTCTGTAGGCAGCAGGCATTCCCTGTAGAAGAACCTGGCTGAACGGGCGGCAAAGCGGCTTGACTTCTCTATACAGAAAATGTCAATGAAAGCTCCCTTATATTTATAGAATCTGGATCTAGGCTTTGTACATCCCACATCACCCTCCCTCTTACGAAACCTGCCGAAAGGATATATATAATCCGTATCCGTTTCCGGACACTGGAAAACATATTTTTCATCATTAAGATTGATGAGAATCTTCTTGAGCCTGCGGTATTCAGACTTCATCATGGAAACGTCTATGTCATCATCCCATGGAATGAAGCCCCCATGACGGGCAGCACCTAGAAGTGTACCCGAACACAACCACCACTTTATATCATGCTCCTTGCAGATCTCTTCAAACCTGATAAGAATCTCCAGCATCTCCATCTGATGACTACGCAATGCAGAGCCTTCCGGATTATATTCTCTCATATCTATACATAAAACATTTTAAGGAATCTACGGATAATCCTCGCCTTCAAAGGCAACTGGCAGTTTTCCGGAATGAGTGAAATATTCTTTGCCATTTCACGGAACTGACGCTTCTGATCGGCTGTCCTTGCCTTTGCATGAAGATGACGAAGCTTCCGAAGAAGAGACTCCGATGACTTTCTTGAGACAAGCAGCTTCTCCTCGTCGGTAAACATCTTCGAGTCACGTATGAATTCAAGACGCATCCTGTCTGACTCTGCAAAATCGTAATACATCTTCCAGTTCTTCATATGCACAATACTTCCTGAACGCTGATAGTAGTGATAGAAGGCCTTGTTTATATATCCGACCTTGGATGTTGCATTGATGAGACGGAACGTAAACGCACGATCCTCGAAATACATGTCTTCAGGGAACTTGAGATTGTCAAAAAGTGTTCTTCTTGCAATCATAGTACATGCATTCACATTAATCTTATGAGTAAAGTTCTTGATGAGCATTTCCTTAGGCGTCATCACAGATACCTTCTCATCTTCCGTATATATGTATTTAGGAGGTCTGTCATCATAGACCTTCATTATGTTGGAATATACAAGGTCAAGTCCGTTCTCTTCAGCTATGTGCAACAAGGTTTCATACATTTCTGATTTAACGGTGTCATCACTGTCGACGAATGCCACATATTCGGATGTAGCCAGTTTAAGTCCGTTGTTCCTTGCATAGGAGAGGTCACCTTTGTCCAGATGCATGACCTTGATCCTGTCGTCAGTCTTTGCAATCTCATGACACAAGGCAAGGGAACCGTCCGTCGAGCCGTTCTCGACCAGAATGATCTCTATATCCTTCAATGTCTGCTTTACAAGAGAACGTACAGTATTCTCCAGATATTTTTCTGTATTATGTACAGGTACAATAATAGAAACCTTACTCATTATTTAATTCTACCGCTGTTTAATTTATATTCATATGAATGCCGTCCTTCCTCACGGAAGTCGGCATGATATCTAGCCAATACATTTTTGAATATCTCATCATATTGAGGTATGAAAAGGTCTTCCTTCGCTTGCAGATGAGATATGATCTCCTCTGCAAGTTCCGATGTCAGGGACAGGTCTGTCCTGCCTTGGTTGAAACTGGTACCCTTTATGGATCCAGGAGATACATTGAGGATTCTGTTTGATGTGCCGGCCTTTTCAAGTTCGACATTCACACTTTCTATGAAGATCTTCAACGCGGCCTTGCTTGCACCATATACCGAAAAGAACGGTGATGACATGAACCCTGAGATGCTTACCATCACACCACAGTAAAAATCCTGTGGAGACTCAAGCTTATTGTAGAATCTATGGATTATACGCATGACTGCAGTAGCATTTACATTCATGCTGCTGACTATATAGTCTTCCGTAAGGTCCTTGAACAGGGCAAGCCTGCCAAAACCTGCCGTAATCATCAGCGTATCTATATCATTGAACCTGTCAAACAGAGAATAGTCCTCTGACATAAGATCAAACTGATGACACTCGAACTTCTCCCTCGTCTGCTCTTCGTCAGGGAGGACACGGTCAACGATATATATCTTCTCATAATTCTCGTCTGCAGCAAGCGCAACAGCTATCGACAGACCGATTCCATTGGCGCCTCCTACGACCAAAGCCTTTCTCATATCTCGTAAAAATTCTTTCGTTCTGTAAATCTCTGCATCATATCAGCCATGCATATGCTCATTGCAGGGGTCATGCGTGAAGAACGCAGTCTTCCGTTCACGATACATGAAACAAACTCCTGGATCTCATATCTCAATCCCGGTTCGTTCCATGTATAGAAATATTTCTTGTTGCGGTTCTGATCCTCATACCTCAATTCAAAGTAGTCGGTCTTCCACCATGGAGACGGAACATATACATATCCCTGAGTTCCCGAAATCACCAGATTGCCTTCAGTCTTTACTCCAAGTCCCAGCTGGAATGATGCGACCGCACTGTCAAACAACATGATTCCACGGGTATACACATCCACCCCGTTCCTGTTCAAGCGGCTATATATGTTGGCATTACGGAAATCTGTTCCCAGAAGCCTGATAATCGGCAGCAGAGGGTATGAACCCATTTCATACAATGATCCGCCGGCCTGCTGAGGATCAAGTTCACGCTTCAGGTTCTCCTCGCCCCAAAGCTTTGATTCAGAAGCATCTATACCGACCACATCACCGATGAGACCGCTTTTTACCAACGTAACCATATGGTTGAATGCCGGACTGAACGCAGTCTTGTTGGCCTCAAGAAGAACAAGTTCCTTTTCCTGGGCCAATGCAAACAGTTCACGTGCCTGCGCACCATCAAGGACCAAAGGAGTCTCACACAGGACATGCTTTCCATGTTCCAGAGCATATTTTGTCTGCTGATAATGAGAGAGATGAGGGGTTGCAATGTAGACAGCATCGACTTCGGCCACAAGTTCCTCATAACTTCCACACACCTTGTCGATACTGTAATTTGAGGCCAGACCTGCAGCTGCATCATTATCAACATCATACACGGCAGTCACCTTCACGGCATCCACCTTACCTGTTTCGGGAATGAATCTGGAAGCGATACGTCCACATCCGGATACTCCGACCTTGACTATCTGCTCGGACTCTGCCCGGAGCATTGTCGAAGAAATGCCTTCGGTACGAGGCAGATATACCACTTCACAATATTCCTTCAGGTAGTCGAACTTTCCTTCCCAATCCGAACCGATTGCGAATATATCCACATCATATTTCTGGATATCATCTATCTTCTGTCCGACGTAGTCCTCGATTATTATCTGGTCCGCATATCCGGTCTGTCTTACAGCCTCCACCCTTTCAAGGACATTATTGCGGACATTGAGTTTTCCGCGTTCGCGATCGAAACTGTCATTTGTCACTCCGACAATAAGATAATCTCCTAATTCCTTTGCTCTTCGCAACAGATTGACATGTCCCTGATGAAGCAGGTCATAGGTTCCGTAAGTAATTACTTTCTTCATATTACGAATATTGTTCGTTACCAAAGATTTCCTGTCTGTAATCTATGCAATGGATGGATTTCTTTATGCTTTCCTCAGAAGGGAGCTTCCTCCAGTCTCCGTATTCCCTCGTCAGGTATGCGTCCACATCACTCGGTGCAGGAAACTGCACTCCTTCAAAATCAATCTTTCCCAAAGGGAGAATCATCTCTTTTGTAAATGCGACCTTATTCCATCCTGTAGCCATGCTGTAATGGTATTCCTTTTTCGGGTTTATAAGGCCGATCAACCGGCATATAGGATGGATAAGACAGAAATTGAAAAGTTCAATAGTCCTTATGAGAGGAATCCTTATCCAATTCTTCCTGATCTTGGCGGTATGTGGCTGCATATGCTTGTAGACAGTGCGGGCCAAACTTACCGAAAGGTAGTTGGTCTTCTCTATTGTAAACAGGTCCAGACCTATGCCAGCCCATTTATAGTAATCATATCTGCGGCTTGAGACTGATATCCTGCCCTCCTTCTTACGGAACTTGCCGAAACTGTTCACATAGTCCGGATCGGTCCTCATGCAATGAAAGACGAATTCATCGCTCTCAAGGTTGCACAATGCCTTCTCGATCTTCTTATAGTCCTTATGGAACATGACGATGTCGATATCATCATCCCACGGAATGAAGCCCTGGTGACGAGCCGCCCCCAGGAGTGTTCCCGATGCAAGCCACCACTGGACTCCCAGATCATCGAGAATCTTCCCAAAGCACTGAAGCATCCTCAGAAGTTCCAACTGATCCCTACGCAGCAGGGAACCTTCCGGATTATATTTTTTCAAATCCATATCAGCTTGTTTTAACTTGTAAAATTACACATTTTTTTCATTAAATACGCAAAGATTGATATCTTTGTACACTTTTATACATACAATTCGATATCAATGAAATTATTCGGTCCAGCAATCAGATGGAGAATCAACAGATTCTTCAAGCTTTTCGGTCACATTCCTGCGTTTTTCATAAGATGCTTCTGCCCCGTAAAGAAAGGCAGAGTGATGTGCAGCGCATACTTCTTCAAGCAGTATGCATGCAATCCCAGATATCTCACAGAATATCTGCTTGACAACTATCCGGACTTCGAGATATATTGGGTATTCAAGAGGAGCGTTGACATCAAAGGGATCGACAAGAGGGTGAAATGTATCCGCAGATATTCGTGGAAACAGATCGTTGTTGCCAACACTGCTGAATACATAGTATCCAATAACCGCATAGATCCGTTCAGACTATATTGGTGCAAACGCGAAGGACAGAAATATATGATGCTCTGGCATGGCGGTGTAGCACTTAAGAAGATCGAGAAGGATGCTGAAGACAAACTGTCATACAAATACCTTCAGACGGCAAAATACGATTCCAAGGCATGCGACCTGATGATTTCAGGATGTGATTTCCAGACCAGACTCCTGAAAGAAAAATTCTGGTATGACGGCGAGATACTGGAAAAGGGAATCCCTCGTAACGACATCTTCTTCAAGACCGAGCTGCATGGTGAAATGAGAAAGAAAATATGCGGCAGATATAACATTCCTGAAGGGAACTCGATCGTCCTATATGCTCCTACATTCAGAAAGAACAGAAGCATAGACCCATACAGGATAGACTGGAACAACGTTATACCTGCTCTTCGGAAGACATCCGGCAACAAAGAAGTCACCGTACTTCTGCGTCTGCATCCAAACCTCATAGGATCAGTGGATGTCACACCTCTTCTGAACAACCCCGCAGTCATTGATGTCACACTATACCACGACATGCAGGAACTGCTTTGCATCAGCGACATCCTTATAACAGACTACTCAAGTTCAATGTTTGATTTCACGATGCAGTGGAGACCTTGCTTCCTTTATGCTACCGACATCGAGCAATATGACAGAGGATACTACTTTGACTTCAGAGATCTGCCATATCCGGTTGCAACCGACGAAGCATCCTTGATCGACATTATCGAGAACTTCGACAAAGACAAGTACAACGAGGACCTCAAGCAATTCTTCAACGAAAGAGTCGGACTCTTTGAAGACGGAAATGCCAGCAGGTCACTTGCAGAGTGGATGTTGAGTCACTCAATCGAACAATAGAATTTCGTTTTAAAAAAAATCTTTAACTGTTTAAAATAAATATCATTTGTTAAAGAAAAAGAAAAATCTGAAGAATCTTTTTTAAAATAGCGCGACACAACGCATACAGTGCCATAGATTTGCGAAAAAAATGAAACGCATTCTTATGGCACTTCTTTTTTCTTATGCGGCATTGGATCCTTGCGCCGGGCAGTCAGGCCACTGCATGGCAGGCATCGGCCTGACTGCGCTGTTACGGAATACAGCCGACATATATATAGGCTATGGATTCCATCAGCACTGGTCCGTGACGTGCGAAGCATCCTTATCCTTTAGAGGATCCGAAGATGAAATGACACGGCTGGAGAACGAGCATCATGAAGAATTAGGATTCGTTAACAATGTACCCCATTCCGGGCCATACCATCATCGTGCAAGTGTGTTTTTCAGCTATTGGCCGAAACAGGCACATGATGGATTTTACCTGTCGCTCGGAATACAGTCCGGCACATCCCGCAACATCACAGGCATCGCACAGCTCGGATACATGCTTACTTTATGGAAAGGCCTTGGGCTAAGCACCTCCGTGCGCGTACCTTTTACGGAGAAAGTGACTGACTTCTTCACTACTGACAATCTCAACATCGGCATACATTATAAATTCTGATACTGACAAAATGAAAAGATACCGGAACATCTCACACATTGCTTCACACGATTTTAAGTTATCACCCTTTACACTATTCACTAAGTCTATGCTCGTTCTGGGTATTGCCAGTCTGGCGGTTCCGGTGTTTCATGGCTGCAGCAGGCAATGCTGCACCCCGGACAGCGACTTCACTGAGGCATCAACGAAAGCCTCAGTGAAGCTGGCGGTCCACAATATCACGGAACCGGGCATAAGATCGGTTGACGCCCTTGTATTCAACGACGACATCCTGCAAAGAATAGACTGTTATCAACACGTTGAATATATCAGGAACGGAACAATTCAGATCGGTTCATGCAACGGAGAGAAGATAGTATTTCTATGTGCCAACTCACAATGGGATAAAGACGACTGGAGAGAATCACGGTCTTTTCATAGCCTGAATGACAGGATGGCAGAGCTGGAAAATGAAGACCGTGCCTACCCGCTCATGAGTTCATTCATCCATATCGAAGCCGGCAGCAACGTAGCAGAAACCCGGCTGGAACGCCTGTCAAGCATAGTCCGGCTGAGGTCCGTCAGTTGCGATTTCTCGGGAAAGCCATATGCTGGGGAAAAGGTCACTGATGCAAAGGTTTACCTCACCAACGTAAACGGTTCATGCAGCATCTTACAAGCTGACGCATGTAGAATTGAAAGAATCATAAACTATGGCGGCCTGATTCCGGATGACATTCATGCTTTCCGGGACAGCTCGCTGATCATAAGCCACTTAGGCACCATCAGTACTGAAACTGCATATCCCGAAACAGAGCTTTTATGCTACCCGAACACTGTCACGGAAGAAACCGCAGGTGCACCTTTCACAAGGCTTGTAATCGAGGGGAAGATTCAGGGAGAGACATGGTACTGGCCGATAAACATCAACAGAGGCTGCTCGAACAGCCACGAAGGCATCCAGGGCAACACCATATACACTTACGACATAGTCATACGCCGCAAAGGCACGCAGGATCCGGACAATCCCATTACACCGGAGGCCGCAGAAACAACATTTGAAACTGAAAGATGGAGCGAAAAGGAAGAATATCATGTTGCATTCTGACAGCATTATGCGCTTTGGTCGCATCCTGCACGAATGTTCCTGTAGATAGGGAGTCCGAGGTTGAAATCGTTTTCGATTCAGGTTCCATGCACACCCGCGCCCTGAATCCGGACGAGGAGCGCATCAGCGACGTAAGCCTGCTTATCTTTGACATAGACGGCAATGCCGAGGAATGCATATGGCTTCCGGATGCCGGAGCAAGCCATACAGTCACCTTGATCGAAGGCCGGACATACAACATCAGAGCATGTGCAAACTTCGGCTACCAGGTCTACGCCGATCATATTGACGAACTGAACGAGATCACCTACCACATGGCCTATCCTGACGAATACCGGGAAGGCATCCCTATGTATGCGGCCCTGGACGGTTTCACAGCCGGCAGCAGCGGAACACTGACGCTGGGATTCAAGCGTCTGATGGCAAAGATATCCCTGAAGATGGACCGTAGCCGTCTGTCAGAAGACGTCATGATGAATGTGGTATCCGCACGTATCGGAAACTGCCCGAAGACTGTGCAGGTCTGCGGACCTAGCAGGATAATCTCCCATGACCAATGCTTTGCAAGCGGGTTCAGCAGAGGAGAATTCGAGACCGTGCCTTTGAACGAATCAGGTCCTGACAAGATCAGCGGAGAAGTGTCCCTCTACATGCTGGAAAACATGCAGGGCGACATATATCCCGGGATCACTGAAGACGAGGAAAAGGTTTTCGTTCCTGAAGATCCACGTTCCCAGGTCTGCTCATATGTAGAACTTGAGCTTGAATATATGTCATCCACACACTATTCTCTCTCCAGGAATCTCATCTACAGGTTCTACCTCGGAGCTGACAGGAACAATCTTGATGTAGAAAGGAACTGCCGGTATTCGATAATCGTACGCCCTGAAGACGACGGACTATCAGGTGACGGATGGAGGGTCGACAAAAGCGGATTAGCAGAAACGGGACCTGTCAGTTTTGCTGCATATCCCCAGAGCTACATACGCGGCGACATCGGTGACCAGATCCACATATGGTGCGAATTCAGTCCTCCTCAGGCTCCGTTCGATGTGGGGATAGAATACATGGAAGACGACAAGGCGGAAGGCATCTATGACTACAGGATCGATGAAGACGGACACGGCGCCGTGCTCACCCTCACCGGACCCGGAAGAGGCCTCATATATATGGAAGCGGGCGACCCCGTAAACGAAGCCGCCCTCTTTGTCATCGAAGTCAATCTTCCCGCAGATAACGCGCAGTGTGCGATCCCTCGCAGCCCGTAAGCTTCTCCGGAGTCCCGGCAAACACAAGGCGTCCGCCTTCATCGCCAGCCTCCGGGCCGAGGTCTATCACCCAGTCAGCGGAACGGATGACATCCAGATTGTGCTCGACCACAACTATGGAGTGGCCTTTCGCCAGAAGGGCATCGAAAGACTTGAGCAGCTTTTCCACATCATAGAAATGCAGACCTGTGGTAGGCTCGTCGAATATGAAAAGTATCTTCTGCGGTTTCGATCTTGTACCCTGATCGGTAAGCGACAGGAAGTATGCAAGCTTGATACGCTGGCTTTCTCCGCCGGAGAGGGTACTGCTGCTCTGACCAAGCTTGATATATGAGAGTCCGACATCCACCAGAGGCTGAAGCCTTTCGGCAATCCTCCGGGCAGAAGGATCCTCCTGCCCTCCGAAGAAGGCGATAGCCTCCTCGACGCTCATGTTCAGGATATCATCTATGTTCAGTCCCTTATACCTCACTTCGAGGATATCTGGCTTGAATCTCTTTCCTCCGCATGATTCGCATACCATGGAAACGTCCGCCATGAACTGCATGCCGATCTTCACAAAACCCTCTCCCTGACATTCAGGACAGCGTCCGCCGTCCATATTGAACGAGAAATGGGACGGGGTGAACCCGTTCATCTTTGCATACTGCTGGTCGGAAAGGAGTTTCCTGATATCGTCATACACCTTAAGATAGGTCACGGCATTGGACCTCGAGCTCTTTCCTATCGGGTTCTGGTCCACATATTCGACCTGAGTTATCTTGTCCAGGTCTCCTGAAAGGCCACGGAATGTGCCCGGAGCCGAACCCATCTGATTCAGGTGGCGGTACAGGGCCGGATACAGGATATCACCCACAAGCGAAGACTTTCCGCTTCCGCTCACTCCTGTCACCACATTCAGCACGCCAAGAGGGAATGTCACGTTTATATCCTTAAGGTTGTGCTCCATGGCCCCCTCTATAGTAATCGAACGTTCCCATGAGCGTTTCCTTCTGACATAACGCTTCCTGTCACCGTCCAGATATTGCAGGGTCAGAGACCTCTCCTTGACACCTTCCGGCACCTCATCACCGATCCTGCCGGTGAAGATGATCTCTCCGCCATTCACTCCGGCCTTTGGCCCTATGTCTATAAGCAGGTCAGCCGCACGCATTATCTCCTCGTCATGCTCCACGACGACGACAGTGTTGCCGATGTCACGCAATCTCTTAAGCACCGCTATAAGTCTCTCTGTATCACGCGGATGCAGACCTATGCTAGGTTCGTCCAGGATATACAGCGAACCCACAAGAGAGCTTCCCAGGGCAGTAACCAGATTGATGCGCTGGCTCTCTCCTCCGGACAATGTGTTTGACGTTCTGTTCAAGGTAAGATATCCAAGCCCCACATCATCTATATATTCCAGTCGTGAGACTATCTCCTCGATAGACTTGTCCGCTATCGTATGTTCATAATCCGTAAGTTCGATGTTCTTCAGGAAGTCAAGAAGTTCCCTGACATTCATGCAGAGCATTTCATGGATGGTCTTTCCACCGACCTTTACATAGAGCGCCTCCTTTCTGAGACGGCTGCCGCCACATGCGTTGCAGACCGTCCTGCCGGAATACCGGCTGAGCATATACTTGTATTGTACCTTATATCTGTTGGACTCCACCCAACGGAAGAACTCATCCAGACCTATTATCGAGTCTTCCTCGGTGTCCGCCTGAACGCCCTTCCATATCAGGTCCTTCACCTCCTGGCTGAGGTTGCAGTACGGCTCGAAGATCGGGATGCCATATCTGACCGAATTCCTGACCAGCTGGTCCTTGAACCACCCCATCTTCTCCCCTCTCCAGCAAGCGATAGCCCCGTCATAGATGGTCTTGCTCTTGTCCGGCACCACCAGATCCTCGCTGATGCCGATGATCTGTCCGAGTCCTCCGCAGACCGGGCATGCACCCAACGGGCTGTTGAAACTGAACATATACTCATCCGGATGGGCAAACTCGATGCCGTCTGCCTCGAACCTGTTGATGAACTGCCTGGTCTCCACGTGCGAGTCAGCATATTCCTTACGCACATACATCGTCCCGGCACCCTTGTCAAAAGCAGTGTCTACCGATGCATGGAGGCGTGTCTGCAGGTCCTCATCAGCACCGGGAAGCCTCAGACGATCGACAAGAAGATAGAGCTTCTCAGGGAAAGCGCCTGTCTCAGCCGCCCTCATGACCTCCTCGATCCTTATCACCGAGTCCGCAAAGAAACGTGAATAGCCCTGCTCCTTGAGGTCCAGCATAAGCTCCACCTTGTCAGCCCTGCCCTCCCAGTTCAGATCGGCAAGAACATAAGCTGCAACCGCGTCACCTTCAAGCATATATGAGATGACATCCTCTGCAGTATGGCATTTGACCTCCTCCCCGGAAACCGGCGAATATGTACGGCCGATCCTGGCAAATATCATCCTGAGGTAGTCGAAGATCTCAGTGCTGGTAGCTACGGTCGAGCGCGGATTGCGGGTATTGACCTTCTGCTCTATGGCAATTGCAGGCGGAATGCCCTCGATCAGCTCAACATCCGGCTTGGACATCCTTCCGAGGAACTGCCTTGCATATGAGGAAAGGCTTTCAGCAAAACGTCTCTGTCCTTCCGCAAACAAGGTATCAAACGCAAGGGAAGACTTTCCGGAGCCGGAAATTCCGGTCACGACTACAAATTTTCCGCGAGGTATCTCCACGGTGACATCCTTCAGGTTATTGACCTTGGCCTTTCTTATTATTATGCTTCCTTCTTCCTTCATTTTTAAACACCTGCCGATGGGGCAAGCTTACAAATATACAAAATTTAGGGGTTCTGCCATCACGATATGGTCTGGATATTGATATTTTATCGCCGGCTCAGGAAAATCCTGACGCCCGACGATATATAAACAATTTAACAGATAGGAGATTAAACATATGTTACCAGCAAGAAGATTCAACGGTCAGTTCGGTCTGACGGATTTCTTTAATGACTTTTTTGAAAACAGGGCACTCGAGAAGGGCGGCATCACAGCGCCTGCCATCAACGTCCTGGAAAATGACAAGGAATACAAACTTGAAGTTGCGGCACCCGGAATGTGCAAGGATGACTTCAAGATCCATATCAACAAGGACGGAAACCTTGTCATCGAGATGGAAAAGAAGGAATGCGGATGCAAAGGGAAAGACGAGGACAAAAAAGATTGCAGATATCTCAGAAAAGAGTTCTCATACTCTAAATTCAGTCAGACTCTCTTCCTCCCCGACAACGTAGACAAGGAAAACATTGATGCTCAGGTCGCAAACGGAATTCTCAAGGTTGTCATCCCTAAAATGGATAAGCCAAAGGTAGAGGACGAGAAGAAGATCATTGAGGTCAAATAGTAAATTTTTCACAAAAAGTACGCAAAAAATTTGGAGGTTCCGATTTTTTGCGTACCTTTGCATCCGCGTTCGACAAAAACGCATAAAGACTGAACAATTGGTGCGGTAGTTCAGCTGGTTAGAATACCGGCCTGTCACGCCGGGGGTCGCGGGTTCGAGTCCCGTCCGCACCGCAAAAAAGACAAGTTCTTTTAAATTTTGAAGCTTATTTTGTTCGATAGAAGGGCAAGGTACTGCAGAAAGATTTTCGCAGCTTATTTTGTTCGAGAACAAGGAAGACGAGTGACGAGGGAGGGAGTTACCTGATGGTAATGACCGACCGAGGAAAGAAGTCTGACGCAGTTATCGGACAAAAGAAGCAAGAAAGGGAGCATAGCTCAGTTGGTTTAGAGCATCTGCCTTACAAGCAGAGGGTCGGGGGTTCGACTCCCTCTGCTCCCACCACAAAAGAGATTCGTTTTACGGATCTCTTTTTTTTTGTTTATATTCATATTCATTGTAATAATTCAAAAATATGATATAAATTTGGATATAATTGACAAAAACGGTTGGTAAAACCGTTGTAACTTGATTATATTCATACACTTACATAAATTAGATGAAAACGGTTTCATCTAATGAGTGATAATCCAAAAATAAGAAGGCGTTTACGCT
>SUYQ01000039.1 GCA_015060325.1 Bacteroidales bacterium
GGAAATTGTTATATTATATCTTAACCGCTATCATTGATAGTGGCGCCACCTCACGCACTCCTGAGAAGTCATGATGCCACCCATAGCGCAGTGATAGTATCTGATCTGGATTTATAGAGGAAATATATAAATTTTATTCGACATTATTACTGCGAAAGTCGTGCACAACGCAACAAACTGAGCATCAAAAAGATAGGCTATTAATAGCGATCATTTTTGCGACATATTAAATAGTTAAATCTCTAACAATCAGCAGATTGCATTGCGCGCATTGACATTTAAAAGGATTTTTGTATATTTGCCATGGTTTGGCACATCGCCGTTTTAACTTTGTTGAACCATGGGATCTGATATGGACATACAATATCTGCCGGGAGTCGGACCGAAGAGGTCGGAACTGCTGAGGAAGGAGCTTGGGGCGGAGACCGTCGGCGAGCTGCTGAGGGTATACCCTTTCAGGTACATCGATAAGAGCGGTTACGTGAGGATTGCCGATGCGAGGCCGGACATGGCATACATCCAGATCCGGGCCAGGGTGCTCAGGGTCGAGCTCTACGGCAGTTCTCCTGCAGAGACAGCACCTAAGTTCAACACTATCAAGAGGATGAGCGTATGGATCGGTGACGGTACAGGAGAGATGGAAACGGTCTTCTTCAAAGGCATAAAATGGATGAACGAACGGCTGAAACCGGGCAGCGAATGGATATTTTTCGGTAAGCCGCAGGTATTCAACAGCCGCATCAATATGGTCCATCCAGAGGTGGATCCGGTTACGGCTGACAATGCAGACAAAGCTCAGGGCGGCACAATGACCGGCGTATATCCGAGTACGGAAAAGCTGAAGAATGCCGGAGTCACAGGAAAGGTGATGAGCAGGATAATGGAAGCTGCCGTTGAAAAGGGATTGAGCAGCGAGAGGGAGACGTTACCTGAATACCTTATGAAGGAGAGAGGCATCGTTCCACTTCAGTATGCCCTGCGCAACATCCATTTCCCGACTGATGCGCTGGCATTGGAAAAATCAAGATACAGACTGAAGTTCGAGGAGCTGTTCTTCCTGCAGCTCTCGCTTCTGAAACAGAAATATGTCCGCAGCAGGGATGTTAACGGCATCCATATGCCACGAGTAGGAGATGCGTTCAACAGCTGCTACGAGTCACTCCCCTTCCCTCTGACCGGGGCACAGAAAAGGGTCATCACCGAAATACGCAACGACATGAAGAGCGGGCAGCAGATGAACAGGCTGCTTCAGGGTGATGTGGGCAGCGGAAAGACAATGGTGGCGGTGCTGACAGCGCTGATAGCTATAGGAAACGGATACCAAGCATGCATCATGGCTCCGACAGAAGTCCTTGCACAGCAACACTTTAAGAATATACAGAAATTTCTGGCACCGACAGGTGTCAGGTCTGCCCTGCTGACGGGAAGCTCCAAGACGGCCGAGCGCCGCGAGGTACACGCCGGACTGGAGGACGGCAGCATCGGCATCATAGTGGGCACCCATGCTCTGCTGGAAGATGTAGTGGTGTTCAGAAATCTTGGTCTGGCGATCATTGACGAGCAGCACAGGTTCGGTGTGGAGCAAAGGTCGAAGCTTTGGAGGAAATCTTCGTGCGGAGCTCCGCCTCATGTGCTGGTGATGACCGCCACTCCGATTCCGCGCACCCTTGCGATGACTCTGTATGGCGACCTTGACGTTTCGGTGATAGACGAATTGCCTCCGGGAAGAAAGCCCGTGCAGACAATTCATGCCACGGAAGGTAAGAGACCGCAGCTGTACAATTTCATGAGGCAGGAGATCGCAAAGGGCAGGCAGGTATTCATTGTCTACCCTCTCATCAATGAGACAGAAAAGCTTGACTACCAGAGCCTTGAAGCAGGAGCCGAGGAGATCATGAACAAGTTCCCGTTCCCCGAATACAAGACTGCCGTGGTACACGGAAAGCAGCTGAATGATGTGAAGAAATTCAACATGGACGCTTTCGCTGCGGGCCGTGCCGACATATTGGTGGCCACGTCCGTGATCGAGGTGGGAGTGGATGTTCCGAATGCTTCGGTGATGGTGATCGAGAGTGCGGAGAGGTTCGGATTGAGCCAGCTGCACCAGCTGAGGGGACGTGTCGGCCGAGGAAGCGAGAAGTCATATTGCGTGCTCATGACCGGCCATAAGCTCAGCAAGGAATCGAAGCACAGGATAGAGCTGATGTGCGCTACCGAGAACGGTTTCGAACTTGCCGAGGAGGACATGAAGATGAGAGGTCCGGGAGATCTTGAGGGCACCCAGCAGAGCGGACTTCCGATCACCCTGAACATCGCATCCCTTGCCAAGGACGGCCTGATCCTGAATGCAGCAAGGGAGTGCGCCGAGGCAGTGCTTCGCGAGGACCCGACATTGAGTCTGCTGAAGAATCAGCTTCTGCGAAACGAGCTGATAAAGGATAAATATCAGATAAAGGACTACAGTAAAATCAGTTAGATATGGTAAGTGAATTATTGAAGAAATACATCTGGCTTGTGCAGACATTCATCCGTGCGGGTGAAAGAGGACTCAGTCTGGCCGAGGTGGAGGAAAAGTGGGAGTCACGCTTTGATTCCGACTATTCACGACGCACCTTCAACAACCACAGGGAAGCTGTGGAAGAGGTGTTCGGCATACAGATCGAGTGCAACAGGAGCACCAACCGGTATTTCATCCGTTACACCGAGGACGTATCTGATGAAAATGCCGAAAGAGCATGGCTGATCAACACATTCACGGTCAACAACATGCTCAACCTAGGCAAGGAGAGGCTGTCCGGAAGGGTGTCGGTGGAGGATGTGCCGTCCGGTCACATGCACCTGACCGCTGTGATGGAAGCAATGACGGAAGGTCTGAAGTTGAAGATTTCCTATCTCAAGTACACCAGTTCCGAGCCAGAGAGCCTGACAGTACATCCGTATGCGGTCAAGGAGTTCGCAAAGAGGTGGTACCTTGTAGCATATTGCGAGGAAAGGGAGGCATTGAGGGTGTACGGCCTGGACAGGATCAAGGGACTCGCGGTATCAGAAGAGGCATTTGCCATGCCGGAGGGTTTCGAGGTAGATGGCGTATTCGCGACATCATTCGGCCCATATATTCCTGAGGGCAAGGCCCAGCTGATAACTTTCCGCACAACTGCGAAAGAGGCGAAATTCCTGCGCGACCTGCCGCTGCACAAAAGTCAGGAGGAGATACCTGGAGATGATGACGGACATGTCATGTTCAATATATTCGTCTGCCCGGATGAGAGTCTGATCATGGAGTTCTGCAAGCACGGACGGAGGATCGAGGTGCTCTCCCCTGCTTCTGTCCGCAACGCTGTTGCCGCACAGCTGACAGAAGCAGCGTCACTTTATTCTGCAATATAAAATAGCAATATATGAAATCACTTAGAGTAATTCTCAGCGTACTTATTATGGCTGCATTGGCAGCTGGAGCCTTAATTTATATGAATAACGTAAAGACAGAGGAGAAGCCTTTATCGGATAGCGAAGGCTTCATCGGAAAGAGCGAAATAGTGATCGAAGACGGTCGCATGACCCCGGAGGCCCTTCTGGCTCTCGGAAGACTGTCCGATCCGCAGGTATCCCCTGACGGAAAGCATATCCTTTATGGAGTAAGCTACACATCAGTCGAGGACAACCGCAGCGTCAGGAATCTGTACATCTGCAATCTTGACGGCAGCGCGAACCAGCTTCTGACGAAGTCAGGTAAAAGCATTTCAAATGCCCGCTGGAGTGCGGACGGAAACAGTATCATCTTCCTGATGGGAGGTCAGATATATTCGATGCCGGTAAGCTGCGCTGATGGGGAATGGTCGCATGGAGAAGTCCGTCAGCTAAGTGACGTGCCGGCAGGAGTCGGTGAGTTCAAGCTGTCGCCGGATCAGAAGAAGATCATGTATGTCAGCTATGTCAAGAGTCATGTAGACAAGCCTTCGGACCTGTACGCAGACCTGGACAAGGCTACTGCATATGAGAGCAACAACCTGATGTACAGGCATTGGGACCACACCGTACTTGAGATCCCTCATACATTTGTGGCAGATTTCAGCATTGAGGGCGGTTCCATTACCCCAGACAATTCAAAGGACCTCCTCGCCGGCGAGGCCGAGCTCTACGAGCTCCCTACCGAGCCTTTCGGAGGACTTGAGCAGCTGTCATGGAGTCCGGACGGACGTTTCATCGCATATTCCTGCCGCAAGCTCGTCGGAAAGAAGTATGCATTTTCGACAAACACAGAGATCTATATATATAATGTAGCGACAGGAGAGACCTCTGTCATTGATATGAAGGGTGGATATGACACCGATCCCGTATGGAGTCCGGACGGAAGAAAGCTTGCATGGATAAGCATGGAGCGGGACGGATATGAGGCTGACAAGCAGCGACTTATGGTAGCGTATGTAGACCTGGCGGAAGATGCTCCTAAAGTATGGGGCATCACAGATGTGACGGAAGACTTCAGATATAATGCAGCGGGACTTGTGTGGTCTGATGACTCTGAAAGCATTTATTTCAATTCGCTTGCAGAGGGTCTGCAGGGAATATTCAGGGCTGACGGGCCGAAGATGGACATCCCGGAAGGAACTATGGCCAAGCCTGCAAAATGGAATATCGTGCGCATTACGGAAAGCGACAGATGGAACGATTTCGGTTCGCCGTTCCATATCGCAGAAGATGAAAACGGCGGAAAGACCTTATATACTACATGGTGCAGCATGGACTTCCCTACCGAACTTGTAGCAGTCAATGTTTCTGCTGACGGAAAGGTCACATACAATGAGATCACTCACGAAAACGAGCACATCCTTTCACAGCTTGCCGAGCATGAGACTGAAGCAAGATGGTTGAAGACAGTTGACGGGAAGGATATGCTTACATGGGTACTCTACCCTCCTCAGTTCGATCCGTCGAAGAAATATCCGGCAATAACAATCTGTCTGGGAGGCCCTCAAGGCACGCTCAGCCAGGGATGGTCATACAGATGGAACTACCGTCTGATGGCGGCACAGGGATATGTAGTCGTGCTTCCGAACAGGCGCGGGACGACAGCGTTCGGACAGGAGTGGACGGAACAGATATCCGGAGACTATACGGGTCAGAACATGCAGGACTACCTTGTTGCAGCCCGCACACTGAAGGCTGAACCATACGTTGACAAGATGGCGGCATGCGGAGCAAGCTATGGCGGGTATTCGGTATATTATCTCTGCGGCACCCATGGAGACGTCTTCGATGCATTCATCGCTCATGCCGGAATATTCAATGAAGAACATATGTACTTCACCACCGAGGAGATGTGGTTCACCAATTTCGACAACGGAGGCTTGCATGAAGCGGAATTCGACCCACGTGTCGGAACGGACGAATGTCCGGTAGGACCTGCAGGAGACGGAGTGACATTCGGCGGAATAAAGCAGGGAGGATCGCCGTGGAGCGACTTGCCTAAGACCAGGCATCATTACGAAAACTCACCTCATAAGCTGGTATGCAACTGGCATACGCCTTTGATGGTGATACATGGAGGTATGGACTACAGGGTGCCGGTGGATCAAGGTATGGCAGCATATAATGCTGCTCAATACATGGGAGTTCCTTCCAGACTTCTGATCTTCCCGGATGAGAACCACTGGATCCTCAAGCCACAGAACGCATTGCTGTGGCATAGAGAATATTTCAAGTGGCTTGACATTTGGTGTAAATAATTGATGAGCGGGAACACTAAGCGATGGCTTAGTGTTCTCTTGTTTCTGTCGTAAGGAAAGCAGTTGCATAACAAACTGTCATTGTAAAGAAATACTTCCACGCACAGAAGATTGCCATTACGAGAAATACAGTCCCGAGGATAAGGCAGAAGTAAGTGCAATACTTTTCCATAATTACATTTTTTGTTATAAATACACAATTTTTGAATATATTTAAAAACTCATTAAAATTTTTTACAAAATTTTTAAAAAATATTTCGTCAATTGTCAAAGTTTAGTTATATTTGCCACCGTAATTGTGGTTTCCGACTGCAAATATAAAACCATTTTTGTAATACACAACATTTTTTGTAATATTTTTAACACATTTATTTAAACACATAACACATTTTTTGTTTTAATGTCACCTACTAAAGCTATTGGAAACAAGATTAAGGAGTACTTTTCAGAGAACGGAATGTCGCAGAACGATGTAGCAAAAGTACTCAATGTCCAGCAGGCAGCCGTAAGCAATCAGCTAAACGGCCGTCCGTTCGGCAAGAATTCGGCCTCAAAATGGAATAAGGCATTTGGATTCAGAGTAAACTGGCTTCTCACGGGAGAAGGACCGATGTTCGACACCAACACAGCTCAGGCAAAGGAATACAACATAGAGGAACATCCTGAGCTGAATCACGAAGAGGACATCCCGGTAATACCAGCAAGACTGTTCAGAGCACCAGAGATCGACATTTACGAATATGTAATGAACTCAAACTCTGTAGAAAAACTTCCTCCGGTTCCTCATTTTCAGAAACACGAACTCTTCGCCACATGTCCCGGAGACGCGATGGCACCAAGACTCTGCCGCGGCTATCTTCTGGCTCTGAGAAGAATCTCCAGCGACACAACGATCATCAATGGTGAGATATACGTAGTAGACACCCTATCCCAGGGCATGTTCCTCCGCAGGATAGTCGACAACGGAGACACACTGACCTTCATCGCAGAAAACCAGCAGGACTTCCCAGACTTCGAACTCCCCTACTCTGATGTCATCAACATCTTCCGAGTTGTCGGAGTCCTCATACCGAATCTGTAATACTGCAGAACGGATAGATTCAACACTGCAATACAAACTGTCACGAGTCACTACAGAAACAGTATCGAGTAACGATAGAAACAGCACAGAGTTACGACAGAACGTATTTACTCACAGCATAACAGCACACAAAGTCTCCGGGCACAACCGCCCGGAGACTTTTTTCGCAAAACTGTCATCCTGAGCATCAGCCAAATCTGCCTGACAAAACACGCCTAATCAAACCTTTCGCTGCACTGTCATCCTGAGCATCAGCCAAATCTGCCTGACAAAACACGCCTAATCAAACCTTTCGCTGCACTGTCATCCTGAGCATCAGCCAAATCTGCCTGGCAAAACACGTCTAATCAAACCATTCGCTGCACTGTCATTCTGAGCGTCAGCCAAAACCTGTCTGCCGATACACGTCTAATCAAACCTTTCGCAGCACTGTCATCCTGAGCGTCAGCGAAGGATCTTTCAACATAAAAAGCATATATCACAGATGCCAGCGCATTTGGGCACCGCATCCAAATGGACACACAACCTCCTGATAACCAGCATGATGACTATCAATACGGTGGGTCAAAAATACCCACCGTATTGATGGTCATTTCATTAATAGTCAAAGGGTTACATGTCCATAACACGGTCCACATGATGTCTGCTTCACGATTTACATGTCCCTGACACTCCAATTGTCAGAGAATAGGATCTGCATGACTTGTATAGCGGCTAGCATATACGGGCGACCAGATCCAATCATGTCGAATAAAATCACCCTTCTAGCAGGGGTTATCGCTGTAGTACACCGATAATATGACGATTACAAGAACAAACATGGCTAGAACGACTGCAAAATTCACTCCTTAAGCATACCTTAGGTGGGAGCAGAGTGCTTGGGCACGAAATGCCCCAAACTCCACCAAGGGGGTGTGTAAACGCACATCAAAATGCATGTTTGCAGTACCGCTTGTGCCTGAATTGTTCGAAACTCGTCCAAGCTATACCAACGATATAACGCGGAGTTCTGCGAGGGATCCGTATAGGTCCTCAGCTGAAGCTCAGGATTAGATGAAAATGCTCAGGATGCAGGGTCTGGATGACAGGATGAGATCTCTCCGCTCTCATAGGTCTTGGGAATGTACTGTCCCAATATCCAAGTGATCTGTTTTTAACATTACAGGTGGTACATATAACGGGGTTTTTATGTAGTACCTGTAGGGATATCTCGACTTCGCCAGACATGACAAGAGAACGGTTTCTCTACTACGCCGAAACATCCCGATCGACCTCGGGCATCTTCAATCTTACTGACATCTTTGCCTGGACACATACTTTTCCCAGTGAGCCGATTTTTGAGGATGAAATTTTGCCATAAAAATAAAAATCGCCAATAGAACGCACTCTATCAACGATTTTCAAATGTACCCCCATGCGGAATCGAACCGCAACCGTCAGAACCGGAATCTGAAATTCTATCCATTAAACTATAGGGGCAGCATCCCAAGCGGGAGCGCAAATATACTCAAATTTGTTGATTTCACCACAAAATAGCAGATTATTCCCCATTGCCGCCGATCAGTACGCCAGCATCAGATAAAATTGGTATCTTTGCAGTCGGTGGGGATAGGACAGGTGGTGGGTTAGATTTCTCCACTCGCTACGCTCGGTCGAAATGACAAGTGTGATCCTCGGTCGAAATGACAGTGAGATGCCAGGCCTACATGGCAATATGACGAACAGCAGGAATGACAAATCTGCTGAAGCGCCAGCGAAAGAAGCAGACCAGAGCAAACCAGAGAAACCAACGACAAATAAAGAACACAACGATAGAAAACTGGAGCGGAGCGATGGTAAGTCTCCTCTCTGAGAGAGGAGATTTAGAGGAGAGGTAACGTGGATATATTTTCATATTTCGCCACAACCTCCGATACCAACACCAGAGAAACCAACGACAACAAAAGAAGATAACGATAGAAAATATGAAAAAAGCATATGTATTTCCCGGCCAGGGATCACAGTTCCCTGGCATGGCAAAGAACCTTTATGACACCAACCCTGTCGCAAAGGAGATGATGGAGAAAGCCAATAACATCCTCGGCTTCCGGATCACCGACATAATGTTCGAAGGAACCCCGGAGGACCTCAAGCAGACAAAGGTGACACAGCCTGCGATATTCCTGCACTCGGTAGTGATGGCGAAATGTTCTCCATACTTCAGCCCGGACATGGTGGCAGGACACTCTCTTGGTGAGTTTTCCGCCCTTGTGGCTGCCGGAGCGATGGACTTCGAAGAAGGCCTAAAACTGGTTTCAATCCGCGCTATGGCCATGCAGAAGGCATGTGAAAAGACAGAGGGCGCAATGGCTGCAATCATTGCCCTGCCGGACGACAAGATCGAGGAGATCTGCAATGAAACAGAAGGCACAGTCGTAGCAGCAAACTATAACTGCAACGGACAGGTCGTGATCTCGGGCGAGAAGGCAGCCGTCGATGCAGCATGCGCAAAGTTAAAGGAAGCCGGCGCAAAACGCGCCCTTCCGCTTCCAGTCGGAGGCGCATTCCATTCCCCTCTTATGGAACCGGCGCGCGCAGAGCTGGCAGAAGGCATCAAGAAGGCTGTGTTCCACAAACCGGTATGTCCTATATATCAAAATGTTACAGGAAAACCATCAACAGATCCGGAAGAAATCAAAGCCAACCTCCTCTCGCAACTGACCTCTCCGGTCAGATGGACGCAGAGCGTAAAGAACATGCTCGAGGACGGAGCAGATCATTTTGTCGAGCTTGGTCCTGGCAAAGTGCTGCAGGGACTTGTAAGCAAGATCGCCACCGGACCGGTAACAATCGAAGGTCATCAGGAACTCTAGAAGTTTTCTGAAAAATACTCCTATTATTTCGTACAGAATTACATTTTTTCTCACGAAAATTTCGTAATTTTGTACGATTCGTGTTTTATAATAGGAACATAGAAAACAACATAAACATAAACATTTAAGAATTATGGCAAACGAGAAGAAATTCGTCACCTGTGACGGTAACTGGGCTGCAGCGCACATCGCTTACCTCTTCAGTGAGCATGCTGCAATCTACCCTATCACACCATCATCAACTATGGCCGAATATGTTGATGAGTGGGCCGCACAGGGCAAAAAGAACCTCTTCGGCGAGACAGTAAAGGTAACAGAGATGCAGAGTGAAGGCGGTGCTGCCGGTGCAGTGCACGGATCAC
>SUYQ01000020.1:0-10296 GCA_015060325.1 Bacteroidales bacterium
ACTATGGAAAGTATCATCGGATGTAAGGAACCGCCGTATGCGGACCCGCATGTACGGTGGTGTGAGAGGTCGGTAAACGAAAGTAGGAGATAAACTCCATTACTTTCGTTTACCTCCTACTCGATTAACAAACTGTCTGACAGATAGTTATGCACCAGTAATCACTGTGCATCGTATCCGCTCCAGTCGATGACATAAGGGTCGGAGGCAGACATGGCGGCGAAGCCGCCGATGCCTCCGACTATGTTTGTATATGTGAATGTAGGAGGTGCCATACCGATGTCAGCCATCACGTTCAGCTCCTTATTCCACTGTCCGCACAGATAATGATATGCCTGAGGAGTCAGTCTGTAAACGGTCACTATGCTGCTGGAATAGCACATACCCAGTACTTCCGCCCCCTCACCTCCGAGCTGGTCGCCTCTATACTCCCAAGAATCCGCTCCCTTTTTTTCTGATATATGTATGCTCATGGTCTTGACTCCGTCAACCGACTCATGGGCATCGTTCCAGAAGACAAGCTTGTTTCGTCCTGCCCATCCCTTGCCGTCCAAAGAAAGGCATTTAAAGGCATATTCGCCATAATCGTCTTTTGAGTACTCGTCGTTTATTACAGATGAGTTGTTTTCATTCAGAAGTGTTCCGTCATTGAGAACGGTCCTGACATTATGTGTCACGGTGACTGCATAATAATCGTCAGTTTCCGGATTATCCTTGTAATGGATATTCAGAATGGCATTGTCTCCTGTATATTTCTCTACACTGCAGGTAAAGTCATTGAATTTAACCGGGAATGTAATCTCTGCCTGAGCTGAAGGATATCCCTCCCCTTTTACAATGATCTCTATCTTGCTGTCTTCCTGAAAACCACCGGTCACAAACCATTTGTACTTTGGATCATTGAATCTGTCAACCGCCTTTTCTACCATCCTCTCCACACCGTTTTCAAACAGATGCACTTCCATCCCATCAGGAATTCTTGACTCATACGGATCACCAGTTACAGGATATGTCGGCATGATGACGATCTCCGTAGTATCCTGCTTTTCATGGAAAATGCTTTCGATCCGGAACAAAGGCTTGTCCATGACATCCTTTATTTCGAATTCCCTTTCACATGATGCAAGTCCAAGGACAAAAACAGTCAAACAGCTGATATTAAGTATATTGCCTCTCATCTTCATTAGAATCTAAGTGTGTAACTGAAAGAAGGGATGATAGGGATGATTCCATTAGCCTTTCCGGTAAACTTTCCCTTTGCCGGATCGTATTGCACCGATGCAAACATAGGGTTCATCCTGCAATAGGCATTGTATACGCTGAGGTTCCATATGCTTTCATTTCCCCTTTTTGTGGTTTTCCTGAAGTTGAATCCGAGGTCAAGTCTGTGGTATGCAGGCATACTCACATTGTTCGGACTGGTATAGAAGAATTCATGTCTGAATCCGTCGTCCGGACCGAAGAATATGACATTATCCTCGTCCGGCTCTACCTTTTCGGAAACTACATGGGTCGGAACTGTGAAACGGCTGCCGCTGTTGTAGTGCCATGCCGCACACATCTCGAAGTGTTTTCCGAACTTATAAGAAGCAGACAGCGTCAGTTTATGTCTGTGGTCATTACGGTCGGGGTACCATTCCGGGTAGATACTTTCGAAATACCTTTCATTCCATGACAGCGTGTAGTTGGCAGAGACTTCGAACTTCGGCCCTATCCATGCAACTTCAAATTCGCCTCCATAAGATCTTCCGCGGCCTTTTTCAAATGATGACTCCCACTTCGTCAACGGCGGAAAGATGTTGTTGGTTCCGGTATATTCGCGCAGATTGTCCATAGTCTTCCACCATCCTTCAACATTCAGCCTGAGACCATGTGGATGCGTAAAATAGAAACCTCCTGCTACCTGTTTCGAATGCATCGGTTCTATCTCTGACGTCACGGGCATCCATGAGTTTGTCGGCAGATCGATGTATGTTGTGGCAATCTGGTGGTTGAACTGATTCATTTCAGTATAAGATGCCTTGACTGACATGAAGTCCGTACACTGGAACTTGAGCGCCACCCTAGGCTCAAATTTATTATATATCTTGCCAGGAACTCCGAACAGAACATATCTGAGACCTGCATTTGCCGTCAGCCAGTCTGTCAGTGACATCTCGTCCTCAATGTACAGAAACATCTCATGTCCGTCATACCATGCATCATCGCTCATCGTGCTTTCTCCTGATGACTCACCGTTTTCTTTGAACGCTAGATTCTTAAACCTCTCTATGTCATACATATGGTACTGATATCCCCCACCAAAACGAATATGATGGCGATGATGCGGATACCAGTTGAAGATAGCCTTTGCTCCTATGCTGGAAACATTGGAACGATTGCCGTTGTCTTCATATTCTTCGGATACATTCTCAACACCTTCCTCATTCTCCCAAAGATAGTTCATCCTGGAGCGGTTCAGGCTGTAGTAAGCCAGCACTTCAGAATTCAGAGCGCCACTTATCCGGCTTTTCCATCCTGCTGAGGCAAGAATATTTCCCCATCCCACCTTGACCTCGTTATTAAACCACATGCGGTACGGATTACCCAGATAATCAATGAATTCGCTCAGATAAGTCTCCTTCATCCCAAGATTGTCATTGCCAGCGTAGAAATTGAAATATAGCCTGTTGTTGCTGTTGACTACATGGGTGATCCCGGCATTTGCATCCCAGAAATTATAATTCAGCGAATAGTTGTCATTCTTGTTACTTGCCTTCATGATAGCGAAGACCGGCATTGTGACAAGGTCCAGCCAGCTGCGACGCAGAGCCACGTTGAATGAAGTCCTGTCCTTGACGATAGGTCCTTCAAACTGAATGTTTCCGTCAATCAGTCCGATTGAAAAGGCACCGTGGTATTCCTTCATGTCCCCCGGACGAGTCATGACATCAACAACAGATGACATCCTTCCGCCGTATCGTGCAGGAAAGCCGCTCTTGTAGAAATCCACATTATCGATGACCTGATGATTGAAGGATGAGAAAAGCCCGGCCAGATGACTCACCTGATACATGGGAACATTGTCAAGCTGGAACAGATTATCGCTGCCTGTACCTCCGTGAACATACAAGCCGGAAAGCAGTTCAGTGCCTGAAGACACTCCAGGAAGCATCTGGAGTGTCTTCAGAACGTCAGGAGAACTCATGAATGCAAAGCCTCTGTTTATCTTTCTGCTGTCAATACGCGTCAGCCCTGTCTGGGTTGAATTTCTTTCAGGATCTATTATAGCTGTAATGCGAGCCTCTAACAATGTATCACGCTGCTCCTCTATGAATATGGTGTAGTCCTTGGGCTTCTTTTTGGCATCAGCCTTTGTGAGGACTATGTATTTCTTCATGATCTCATAGTCGATGCCTGTGCCGGCGAAGAGGGTCTTCAGGCACTGCTCGAGAGATCCCCGATCAGGTCGGGGATGACGGTCGATCATGGATTTTATAGAAGTCCCTTTGTAGGGAACGTCCAGGTCGATCGACGAGTCATAGACGAAGTTCACGCCGTATGCCTCGTGGATCTTCTCCATCTGGGATTTAAGAGTGGCGGGTTGTGACTGGCCGCCCGGTGCAGCATTGGCCTTCGGGGAAAAGGTCAACGCTGCAATAAGGATAGTTGATATAAATGATAGTACGTGTCTCATTGTCAGTTTCGGGTTTCGCAATAAAGACGACAACCATATCAAAAAATACTATTTGCTGAGCTAAAAAATCAATTCATCGGAGTCGGAGTGATGAGACCGGTGTCGTATACCACTGCGCCGGCAAAGATTCCGCTTCCTCCATCTATGTTGTCATATGCCATGAACGGTGAGCTTGAAGGAAGTTCCGACTCGTATTCTGCGTCTTCGGCGGCTTTCCAGGCTTTTGCATATTTATAATACTCTTCCCCGATATGGTATAGTCTGAGTCTGTATTTAGTTTCATTATCTGTCGAGAACGTGCCATTGTTCACCAATATGTCCATGACATGCTTTTCTCCATCAAATCCATCATCATTGAAGACGCATGACAATCTGCCATTTCCGTGATAGTCGTTGATCGTATTCCATGGTGCATTGTGTTCGACAAGCAGCATGTCTGTATTTCTCTCCGGTGTCAATGGCGAATCAACAGCCTCTTTCGGCAGAATATATGATACGGAGCTGCTGTAGTATGTCAGCTGTCCTGCGACCTTGTGATAGATATATTGTATTATTTCCGCCATGTAGCAGTTCCTTTTTCCAGGTTCATCCTGAAAAGTCAGTTTGAATTCAACAATCTCGGATGTGATGCCTTGACTTGCGCCATGTCCGAGGTGCGCCGTGTAATAATCCGGGTCGGGAGATGGAATCCAGCGTGCCTCGACAGTCAGGTCCTTGAAGTCAGATGGAATGACCGTACTTGATGAGATGGACTCGAAACCGGTCGCTTCGGCTTTAAAATCAAGCCTGTCGCCGGGAGCCAATGATTTTGTGGTGAAGAAAGCATCAGATGGGAAACTTGTTGAAGCCCCGTTGTTCTGCTGCAGTTCCACTTCTTCACCGTTCACCTTGAGATATATTCTCGGGTCTGTCACCGGAGTCATATCAGTCCCGTGATTTACAGGAAATGTAGAACGGAGCCAGAATACCGTAGTGTCCTGTACTCCCGGCAGGCATTGGAAAAACAGCTTCGGTTCGTTCTCAAGGCCTTTGAACGGCACTTCCTTGTAGCATGATACCAAGGAAAGTGTCAATATTATAGCGATTATCTTGATTGTCTTCATGTCATCAGAATTTAAGGGTATAACTGAATGTAGGCACTATCGGGACCAGTCCTGACATCTCGGACATGAATCCTAGGATCTCATTGCCATTTTCGTCATATCTTGTACTGATCATTCCGTTCAAGGCATTCAGATGGCAATATGCATTGTAAATGCTCAGGTTCCATATGCTTTCGTTTCCTCGCTTGGTCGTCTTATGGAAATTGAATCCGATGTCAAGACGATGGTAGGCCGGCAGAACCACATTGTTCGGAGAGGTATATATCTCCACATAGTCATAACCGTCACCGTATCCGTCAGGGATGGGAAGAATCTGACTTGGCAGAGTCATCCTGTTGCCTGAACGGAATGTCCATCCGGCGTAGATCTCAGTCCTTTTGCTCAGTTTTCTGGTAGCAGACACATTGATCTTGTGTCGGTTGTCGAACATGTCATAAAACCAGTCGTCATGAATTTCATCAAAGCGTCTTTCCGACCAGGAAAGCGTATATCCTGCAGATATCCAGGTCTTGTCGTCGCTCCATTCCGTCTGGATTTCCATTCCATATGATCTTCCTTGTCCTGACGTATATTCTTCTTCCCACTGTTCGATAGGAGGATATAATGTATACCCACCTGTGTATTCACGGATATTATCCATCGACTTGTAATATCCCTCAATATCAAGCCTTATGTTATGAGGCAGATTGAAGTATGCTCCCAATGAATATTGGCGGGAATGCATAGGAGACACGACGTCAGTAGATGGCATCCAGAGACTGGTAGGCAGATCAAGCGGAATTGAAGCGTTCAGCTTGTGGTTGAACTGGTTCATGTCACTGTAGGACATCTTCAAAGATGCAAGTTTGCCCAGCTTGAACCGAAGGGCTGCCCTCGGCTCCAGACGGTGATAGCTTTTGCCGTCTGTCAGGAACATTACATAGCGAAGTCCCAGGTTGGCCGAAAGCCATTCAGTCAGGAGCATTTCATCCTCAATATATAACGCCGGTTCAGCTCCATGATGAAGAAATCCTTCGGAAGTGATTGATTCTACTGGCTCATAACCAGAATTGGTATATCTGCGCTCTGTGGTTCTTTCGGGAGAGAATACATGCCATATGGCTTCAGCACCGAAGCGTATATTATGCATGTCTGAAGGACGCCACATGAAATCTGCTTTCAGACCGGAGTCATAGATCTTTGAAGAATGATAGTCCTGATCCTCCATAATATCTATCGAGCCGTCATCGTTGCGGGACTTGAAATAGCCATACATACTGACCTTTGAACGGGACTGGACATGATAGAGGATCAGGTCCGAACTGAACACATCCGAAATCCTGTTCTTCCATCGTAAAGAGCCCATGAGGCTGCCCCATCTGAGGCCCATCTCGTCAAATCCGTAATAGCCTTTGTCAGTCCAGTCCGTGATATGGTTTGAGGATATGACACGCAGCACGTCCTGTCCTGCAAAAAGACTGAGTGACAAAGTGTTATGATCAGAGAAACGATGAGTTATCTTACCATTGAAGTCCGTCATGGCATACCGCATGTTCATGCTGCCAGCATATGCATTGTCGTTTACACGGTTGTAGATTGCGAATGCAGGAATGGTAAGCACATCCAGCCAGCTGCGCCTGAGTCCCACGTTAAATGAAGTCTTGCCTTTTACTATAGGGCCCTCCATCTGGAACCTGCCTTCTATGAGTCCGACAGAAAATACTCCCTTATAGTCATTGAAGTCCCCGTCCCTTGTGTTCACATCCACGACGGATGACATCCTTCCTCCGTAACGAGCCGGGAAACCGCTCTTATAGAAGTCCACATTGTCAATCACATCGGAATTGAAGCTGGAGAAGAGTCCGCCCAGATGTCCTACAGAATACAGGTGAACGCCATCCATAAGAAACAGGTTATCACTACCTGTTCCACCATGCACATAAAGGCCCGATGTCAGTTCCATGCCGCTGGCTACTCCGGGCAGGGTCTGCAATGTCTTGAGGACGTCAGGTGAGCTGAGAAGAGCAAAGCCTCGGTTGAATTTTGACCCATCGATTCTTTCGAGTCCGGTCTGAGTCGAATTGACTGGTGATTCGATTATGGCAGTGATTATGGCTTCCTCTAGGGTGTCATGCTGTTCCTCTATGAAGATGGTGTAGTTCTTGGGCTTCTTTCGTGTTTCGGCCTTAGTAAGGACTATGTATTTCTTCATGATCTCATATTCGATGCCTGTGCCGGAGAAAAGGGTCGTCAGGCACTCCTCGAGAGATTCCTTATCATTCTTCGCAGATATAGGGAGGGGCTTTCCATTATATGGGATATCCAGATCGATCGACGAGTCATAGACGAAGTTCACGCCGTAGATCTTGTGGATCTTCTCCATCTGGGATTTAAGAGTGGCAGGCTCAGGCTGCCTTGTCTGTGCAGCAGCGGCCCGTGGGGAAAAGGCCGCTGCTGCAAAAAGGATAGCTGATGTCAATAATAATAGTACGTGTCTCATTGTAGGTTCATTGCGATCCTATCTGCGGATTATGGTCACATCCAGGGCGGATTCGATCAGAGAGATGATCAGGTCCAGGTCGTCAGTGTAGAATTCACCGCTCAATTCCTTTGAGAGGTCGGTTGCAGCAAAGGATACGTGGTAATACTCTCCAAGGCAAGTCAGCACATCCTTGAGAGGAGTCCTGTCAAAGATGAACGATCCGCGCTGCCATGCGATGCAGTTGACGTCCGGATCCTCATCCACCTGCAGGATGCCGCTTGCCTCATGGATGGTCGCGCCCATTCCGTCGGTCAGGATGGCTCCTTCTGAACTCGCATCCTTGGCCAAGAGCACTCTACCCTCTTCTACATAGACCTTGACTGTCCCTGATTCCGTGTCATCCACCATGAACTCTGTTCCGAGAACCTTGACAAAAGCATCTCCAGCAGTGATTTCAAACGGCCTGCTCTCGTCACGGGCGACATCGAAATAGACCTTTCCCTGCATTCTGACTTCTCGTTTGCCTTCCATCCTGTAGCTCAGCGAAGAGCCGTCAGCAAGCATTACACTTGTACCGTCAGGAAGAACTGCCGTGCCGGAGGTCACCTTTACCCATTGTGAGGCTTCCCTACCGGAGAAAAGGAAGATTCCGAGAATGACAGCTGCCGCCACCGAAACAGCGGACACTGCATATATCCAGCGTCTTCGTGGCTTAGGTTTTATGCCTTTGGCATTCCGGAAACGTCCGATGGCTTTCTGCGTATCGAATGCGCCTTCCTTGTAATGCTTGAGCACAAAGTCCATATGTCTGTCCTCAGAGTGTGACATAATGTTGATAAGATCTGTTATCGCCTTTAAGACGAAGGTTCAATGAAATAGTACTATCGTTATTTTAAAAAAGTGATAAAAAGAATGTAAATATCTTCACGGTTCCATCCTTGAGCAGCTTGAGAGCCTTGCTGATCTGGTTTCTGACAGTGTTTACCGACAGTCCCAGCTCTTCGGCTATCTCCTCGTACTTCATCCCGTCACGCTTGCTGAGGATGAATACTTCCCGACATTTCGGAGGGAGTGAATCTATCGCTGTCCAGAGCTTTGCTTCAGTCTGAGCGCGTGCCTGAGCGTCGTCATCGTCAATTATGCCATATGTGTCATATGGCTTCAATGACTCCGTCGGAATACCTTTTTTCTTAAGAGCATCAAGACAACGGTTGCGTACTGTCATATAAAGGTATGCGCGACGGTTGTCAATGTGGGAAGATTCTTCAAGCTTTTCCCAAAGCTTCATATAGCACTCCTGCACGATGTCCTCAGCTGCTTCGATATTGCCCATATAGTGGAGAGCATACAGACAGAGCGGCCTGTAGTTGTATCTGTACAGGTTCTCAAAGCTGGTTATTGTTTCTGTCGAGCTCATGCTATAGTTCAATATCAGTCTGCAAAGTTAGAATAAAAATAGTACTTTTGTCATATATTGTCGTCTACCATATGAAAAGGTCAGATTTTATGAAAAGAATCTTATTTATTTTAGCGGGTGTACTTTCGATTGCAGCTTGCAAGTCCTACTATTTCGATCCATATTTTGAAAAGGTCGAACTAGGTGAAAATATTCCACAGGCCGGTAGTGTCATAGAGATTCCGATCGACTATCGTCAGGTAGACACAAAGTTCCAGCCGGGAATGGCCTACAGACCATTCAGATATAGGGTTCTGGCAGATGAAGTGCAATTTTCATACGGTATATGCACACAACCGATATATGACAACCTTGAAGTTGTCGTCCCGGCAAACGATTCCTATCATCTGCGAGACATAGCTGTAGAGGTTTCATATTCAGGCAGTTATGACGCTAATGCGGAAGAATGGGGTGAGTGGATAAGAATATTTCATGAAAGGCAGGGCTGCCTTGAAGAAGGGGTTGAACAGGTTGAGCCTAAGCTGATGGATAAGCAGTTTGAGGTCAGAATCGGAGATGTATCCCTCACGATTGTTCCTGCTGACAACGGTTCAGTCATGCCGCTTAAGCGACTCCTCCTGAACGGACCGGTGGAATTTGATGCAAACGTATATGGAGACCTGATATCTACTGGCAATTCGGCAAGTAATGATATCATGAGAAACACTGTCCCACGCAATCACACGAGCAGTAATGAATGCGGTGGATTGTATATGAACGATGAAGGCGTGCTGTTTCTCATCAATGACTATCATCCACGTAATTCAACACTGATAGGCAAGGTCGCCACGGAGGACATGTCTGCATTCTTTTCTGTCCTTTCCGGTCCTGAAAATCAGAAGATGACCTTGTCGCTGCAATAGTCAGCCACATTCAATCTGATGCTCATCATCCGATTTCAGACGGCCATACTGCTACCATTTTAACCGCACATTTCTCATTTCAACCAAGCGTATACCCCTGTCATTTCGACCGAGCGAAGCGAGTGGAGAAATCTACCCACCAGACCTTGCACTCATCATTCTGACCAAACTTTTCACACTATTAACCCCACTATCATTTCAACCGAGCATTCATCATTGTCATTTCGACCGAGCATCTACCACTGTCATTTCGACCGAGCGAAGCGAGTGGAGAAATCTACCAACCAGACCAACCACTCATAATTCTGACCATACTTTTCATACTATTAACCCCACTATCATTTCAACCGAGCATACCCCCTGTCATTTCGACCGAGCGAAGCGAGTGGAGAAATCTACCAACCAGACCAACCACTCATAATTCTGACCATACTTTTCATACTATTAACCCCACTATCATTTCAACCGAGCATCTACCCCTGTCATTTCGACCGAGCGAAGCGAGTGGAGAAATCTACCCACCAGACCTTGCACTCATCATTCTGACCAAACTTTTCACACTATTAACCCCACTATCATTTCAACCGAGCATTCATCATTGTCATTTCGACCGAGCATCTACCACTGTCATTTCGACCGAGCGAAGCGAGTGGAGAAATCTACCAACCAGACCAACCACTCATAATTCTGACCATACTTTTCATACTATTAACCCCACTATCATTTCAACCGAGCAT